>JBKPEA010000143.1:0-55649 GCA_046728175.1 Thermodesulfobacteriota bacterium
GGGCCATGGTGCGCGACGCCCGGAAGACCGGCGTCGAGGCAGGATTTCCCTTCGCTGATCTCGAATGGCCTCGACGCGTGGTGCCCGGTCCGGATCCTTTCACCGAGGAAGAGCGCGACCGACTGCTTGAATTCCTTCTTCGCAAGCGGTGGCGCCTGGGCCGAAATCTGGGAGGCTACCGTGAGGCGCTATACTTCCCGTACTACGCGTTTCTTTTCACGCTCTTCTACACGGGACTCCGTCCCTCTGAAGCTGTTGCTCTGCGCGTCCGTTCACTCGACCTTGCTGCTGGGACTCTCTTCGTCGAGCGGTCGCGCTCACTGAAGAGCGAGTCAGCTCCCAAGACCTCTGCGGCTGCGCGGGTCGTAAGGCTGACAGCGCGCAATGTCCAAGTCCTAAGACAGGTGATCGAGGTGCGTGCGGAGCGGGGCGACTACGTTTTCAAGAATTCGCTTGGCGACCCTATCGATCAGCGGAGCTTCTACAAGATCTTCTGTGCCGCTCAGCGTGCGCTGAGTATCAGGCTCCGAGATCTGTACGCGACCAAAGACACCTACGTCTCAGTGGCGCTCACCAAGGGCGTAAATCTGACTTGGCTTTCCGAGCAGACCGGGGTGATGGAGAGCACGCTTCGAACCCATTACGGAAGGTTCATTGATGCGAGCCAGGCCGACGCGCTTGAACTCACGAAAATCGACCCTTCAGGGGCCAAAATGGGAGAGTTTGCCCCACGATTGCCCCACGAAGGGGCGATCGCCCGAAAAAAGGCTTTGAATTACGGCCGAAATTTGGTGGAGCAGAAGGGATTTGAACCCTCGACCCCCACGTTGCGAACGTGGTGCTCTCCCAGCTGAGCTACTGCCCCACCGCGGGCGAGACGGGAATTATTGCCCGAATCAACATTTCAGGAAAGCGCCGCACAAGCCGTCTGGCGGGTGACCACGACTGCCCCGCAACTCGGCACGCAAGTCCGGCGTTCAGCTTTGGCGCTCGCGCGCTTCCTGTGCCGACTTACATGATATGCAAAAGGTGGTGACCGGGCGTGCTTTTAGTCGCTCGATCCCGATGTCGCCGCCGCACTCATCGCAGCGCCCATAGCTGCCTTCATCGATCCGCGCGACGGCTTCTTCGATCTTGCCGAGCAATTTGCGCTCTCGATCGCGCAGGCGCAGCAAAAAATTGCGATCGCTCTCCAGCGAGGCACGATCCGTGGGGTCGGCGTATCCGTCCTCGGTCCCGTTATTCATCTCGCCGACGGCGCGATCCGCCTCGCTCAGAATTTCCTGTTTTCGGTCTTCCAGAATTTTGCGGAAGAGTTTGAGGTCTCGTTGCCTCATTACTTTAGGCTCGGCGTTGAGCCGAGTTTTTGATTCTATCGGCGCCCTGATACCATGTAAAGCTCGCAGTCATGAAAACCGCATATCTCGATGCGTTCTCGGGGCTTGCCGGCGACATGATGGTCGGCGCGCTGATCGATTGCGGACTCGATTTCGCGAGCCTCTCCCGCGCTCTGGCCTCTCTGCCGCTGACCGGCTATCGCCTCACGCAGAACCGTCGCGTGATGAGCGGGATCTCCGCGGTTAAATTCGAGGTAGAAGTCAACGAACCCCAGCCGGAACGGCACCTGGGTGAAATTACCACGCTGATCGACCGGGCCGCCGCGCTTTCACAAACGGTCAAGCGACGCGCGAAGGCAGTGTTCGAGGTGCTGGCGGAGGCGGAAGGCAAAATTCATAACACCCCACCCGATCACGTGCATTTCCATGAAGTCGGAGCGGTCGACTCGATCATCGACGTAATCGGCGTCGCGTGGGCACTCGACGCACTGGGAATCGGCGAGGTCCTGGTCTCCGCGCTGCCCGGTGGCCGGGGTTTCGCACGCTCACAGCATGGAATCATTCCGGTGCCGGCACCCGCCACCGCCGAGTTGCTGGCCGGATTCCCCCTGCGCCTGGGCGATGGCCCTGCCGAGATGGTCACTCCCACCGGTGCCGCGGTGCTCAAGGCGCTTGCCCGACCGGCTCCGGTGCCACTCTCCTTCGAAATCGAACGCGTAGGCTATGGCGCCGGTTCGCGTACGCTGGAAGACCGACCCAACGTTCTGCGCGTGATGATCGGGCATCAGCAGGGCGCGTTCGATGCCGACGAGATGATTGAAATCCAGGCCAATATAGATGACCTTAACCCGCAGGTCTACGATCACGTGGTGGAACGCCTGTTCGCGGCCGCGGCACGCGACGTAACGCTGACCCCGACCATGATGAAGAAGGGGCGGCCAGGGGTCGTGCTTGGGGTCCTTGCCGAAGCGCAACACCGCGACGTCCTGGCGCGGATAATCTTCACGGAGACTTCGACCATAGGACTGCGGTTTCATCACGTGTCGCGCCTCAAGTTGCCTCGCGAGATCCAAGAAATTGAAACCTCGTTCGGCAGGATTCGGGTCAAGGTTTCGCGCGCGCATCGGGACGACCACCATCACAACGCGGATGGAGATCGAGCTTCTCAGATCTCGCCCGAGTATGATGATTGCAGGCGGGCAGCGCTGGAGCACGGCGTCCCGCTGCGAATCGTTATGGACGAGGCGCGCGAAGCCGCCCGCAGGCGTCTGAGTTGAGATGGCCTCCGAGCGGCTGCACATCAACGAAATCTTCTACAGCATCCAGGGCGAATCGACTCATGCGGGGCGCCCGTGCGTGTTCGTGCGTCTAACGGGATGCAACCTGCGCTGCCGCTGGTGTGATACCGAGTACGCCTTCTACGAAGGACGCAAACTGACCATCGCCGAGGTTGCGGCGATCGTCACCAGCCACCAGTGCAATCTGGTCGAAATAACCGGCGGTGAGCCCCTCCTCCAGGAAGGGATCTATCCGTTAACCGATACCCTGCTCAAATCGCAACACATGGTGATGATCGAAACCTCGGGCGCCGTCGATGTGAGCCGGCTCGACCCTCGCGTCATCAAAATCATGGACCTCAAATGCCCGGGGAGCGGGGAATGCGATCGCAATCTGTGGAGCAACCTCGGGCACCTGGGCGCGCATGACGAAGTCAAGTTCGTGCTGGCCGATCGCGAGGACTATGAATGGGCACGCGCCACGATTCGCGCGCACAACCTCGACGGCCGCGTGAACGCCATCCTGATGAGCCCGGTGTTCGGAGCGCTGGACCCCGCGGAACTCGCCAAATGGATACTGGAAGATCGCATTCCCGTGCGTTTGCAAATCCAGATTCACAAACACATCTGGCCGCCCGACACTCGCGGCGTTTAGCAACGCCGACCCGAAACTCCCCCGGACTCAGCGTATTCCGCGCTTTGCCTTGACCGCCGGTGCGATTCGACTACCCTTGAGCCCGATGGCCGCGCCTCTGCTCAGTGACGTGTTGCCCGATCTGCTCGAGGAGATCGTGTATCTCGCAAAGCAGGCCGGGGCTGATCCGCTCGAGGGTCAGCTGCGCGCACTGAAAATAGAATCGGTTTGCGACTGCGGCGATGAGAATTGCGCCAGCTTCGCGACCGCTCCGGTGGTCAAGGTCGCCAACTTCGTGGAGCTGCGATCGATGGAAGGCCAGCTGATTATCGATCTGAATGCCGAAGACCAGGTTTGCTTCATCGAGGTGCTGGGCCGCCCGGATGTAAAGTATCTGCTTGAAGAATATTACGACTCGCCGCCGTCCTGACGCGGCGAGTCAAGCTTCCCACAGGTCCCGCCAAGTTCCAGGATCTCCGGCTTTCGGCAACCCGGTGCCGTCTATCGTAGCGACCAACACCCTTCCTTACATTTCAGAGGATCGAGCGAAACTTTGGGCGACGGTCACTAGCCAAACGCGCGCCGCTTGCTTTGCACACGGAACTGCTCGACAAAGGTCCGCACTTCCGCGGCGACCTGCGGTTTTTCATTGTCCACCGTGATCACGTGGTAGCTCTCTTCCAGAACCACCTCGCGACGCTCCGCGCTGCCAAGGTGCCGCGTAACAAAACTCCGATTGCGCCCTATGGGACAGGTATGATCCTGCCGCGAGTAAATCATCAGGGCCGGTTGGGTCACCCGCTCAAGCCGCCGACGCACCATCTTAGAAAGATCGAGCAGGTTGATGGGTGCCGAAAGTGGCAACAGGCGCATGGTCGGATGAACTCCGCGCGCCGCCGCGTCGTGGATGTCGGAACCGCTGTCGTTGTGCAGATAAAGATGATTCGCGAGCGACCCGAACTTCCCGACCGCGCGTAGCGCGACGGTGACCGTCCACGGGAGAAAGAACGCCGGCGCCAGCATCGCAACTCCAGCGACTGCTTCACGCTGATCCACCGCCAGTCGCGCGGCCAGGACCGCCCCCGCCGACAGGCCAACTACCACGTTCGGATCTCCATAGCCGCGCAGGTCTTCCAATCCCTGCACCACGCTCTCGTACCAGTTGTCATAGGTCGATGCGCCCAGATCCTCCGAGCTACCCGCGTGACCGTTCAAGCGGACACCGCGCACGCGAATTCCCACCGCGGCGAGCTGCTCCCCCAGAAATCGCATCTCGTACGGCGTGCCGCTGAGGCCGTGTACCAGGAGGGCACTGACTCCCTCGCCGGGAAAGAAAAATTCGCTTTTGTCGACGACCGGAATTTCCGGCGATGGTGGTTCTTCTTCCGCAGGTGCAGTCATATTCCTCTGCGCGAACGACTACATCGACGAGTCTGCTGTATTATTGGCAAACTGGTCGGCGTCGATGCTGATTTTGGCCTTCGCCTTGAGCTCCTCCAGATACCTGGTCCAAGCCTGGGCGCGCCGCCCGGCAAGGTACTCCTGCATGAACGAATCCTTCGCGCTTTTCCATGCTTCTTCCGACGGTTTCGACCGCGCGGTGACTTGGAAAATATATGAGTTGCCGTCGCGTTCCATCACCCGCTCGATCAGTCCCGGCACGGTAGCCACCGTGCCGATCTCGTCGGTAACCTCGGGAAAGTCGCCAAGACCGGGAATGCTAGAGGTCGATCGGTCGAACGCATCGACGTTGTGAATCGCAAGGTTGTTGGTTTCCGCAACCCGCTTGAAGTCGGCGGGAGTTTTCATCTGCCCGATGAGCTTGCGCGCCTGGGTGCGCGCGGCAGCCTCGGCCATCACGCGTACGTAAGCGTCGCGTACCCTGGCTTCTATCTCCTTTAGCGGTGGAATTCGCGAAGCGGTTCTTTCGATCACCTGCACCAGAAACGGCGCGGGACCCGGGACCGTGCCCACTTGCCCTGCATCCATCGAAAATGCCTTTTGCGCGACTCCGGGGTCTTCCTTGAGCCCCTGAATCGGCTCGCCCTTGGCGAAGCTCGGCGGCTCGACGACGTCGAGGCCTCGCTTCTTCGCGAGGTCCTCGAGCTTGGCGCCGTTGAGCGCGGCGCTCAGATCCTCGTCGATCGCCTGCCGAGCCAGCCGCGCTCCGGCCTGGCTACGCATGCCCTCGACGATTCGGGGCTGAGCTTCCTGGAGAGTGTCGACGTGAGCGGGTTTTAGCTCGTCGACCTTGACAACGTGATAGCCAAAACTGGTTTCGACGATCTCGATGTCGCCCGGCTTCATCTTGAAGGCCGCGTCTTCAAACGACTTGATCATTTGCCCGCGGGAAAAGAACCCGAGGTCGCCGCCAGAGTGCTTGTTGGAAGTATCGTCGGAATACTTCTCGGCAAGCGCTTTGAAATCGGCGCCCGCCTTCAGCTGTTTCGGAATGTCCTCGGCCTTGGCCTTGGCGGCGGCCTTTTCAGCGGCGCTCGCCCCGGGCGGGACGGTAATCAGGATGTGCTGCGCGTGTACCAGATCCGGATGGGTGAAGCGGCTCTTGAGATTGGCCTGGTAGTAGTCCTCAACTTCCTTCTGACTGGGTGCCGCCAGCGCCGCCAGCGCGAGCGGCTCGTAGTGGATGAACGCAATCTTCGCCCGCTCGGGTTCGCGAAATTCCTCGGCGTGCTGCTTGTAATAGTCGGCGATTTGTTGCGCGGTCGGATTGATCTGCGCGCTGAACTGCTGCCACGGGACCTGGAGGTAGGCCAGTCCGATGCGCTGATTGCGCAGGTCGTGGGCGTGGCGAGCCTCATCCTCACTGACGCTGACGCCTTCTTGGATCATGCGCTGCAGGGTGTCGGCGACCATCGCCACCCGCATCGCGCTCTCGTAGTCGGCCGGACTCAGGCCGTTCTGGCGCAGCACTTCCTGATAGGTCTTGAAATCGAACTGGCCATCGGACTGGAAGACCCGCTCACCGGCGATTTTCTGTTCCAGCGCTTCGGTGCTGACGTTCAGACCGAGGCGCTGCGCCTCGCGTGTGACGAGCTGTCTCTCGATGATCTGGTCGAGCGCCTCCTCCCGCAGGTTGACGTTCTTCAAAAGCGCGGCCGCCTTCGTGCCGTACATGTTTTGCAGGTTCTGCCGGAGGCGTTCGGCCTCGTGATCGACCTGGTCGCTCAGGATGCGCTGACCATCGACGGTGGCAACCGGGTGGACCTGCTTGAAAAGTCCGGAACCGAGACCCCAGAAGATGAAGACCACCGTAATGAGTCCCAGCAGCACCCGCGTCGTCCAGGAATAGGCATGGCGGCGCATCAGCTCGAGCATGGTTCCGCAATCATATCCAAGCGGGTTTTCGCGGCGCAAATTCGGGGGCTTACTTGAATGTGCCGCAATCCATCTGTTACCTTGCTCGGCAGGCGGTAAAGGGACCGGCAAGCCGATTTTCCCGCCGTTTTTCAGGGCTTGGCAGACCTCTTCCGGGGAAAATTCGGGCTGGGCTCATCCGCAAAAAAGGCCGCGCCCGAGCGGGTCGGCAAGGGGCAAAACTCCGGTGGTTCTCAATTCGGTCTTCGGTTGGTTCTCTAACGATCTGGCAATCGATCTCGGCACCGCCAACACCCTGGTCTACGTGAAGGGCGAAGGGATTATCTGTAACGAGCCCTCGGTGGTGGCGGTACAGCGTGACACTCGCGGCTCGCGCCGCATCCTTGCTATAGGCGCGGAAGCGAAACGGATGGTCGGGCGCACGCCAGGTTCCATCACCGCGATTCGTCCGCTGCGCGACGGCGTGATCGCCGATTTCGAAATCACGGAAAACATGCTGCGTTACTTCATCCAGAAGGCGCACCTGGGGAAGACTCTGGTACGGCCGCGGCCGCGCGTTGTGATCGGTGTGCCATTCGGAATTACCGCGGTCGAAAAGCGTGCGGTGCGCGAATCGGCAGAATCGGCCGGGGCGCGCGAAGTCTATTTGATCGAAGAGCCGATGGCGGCGGCGATTGGCGCCGGTCTTCCCATCACCGAGCCGGCCGGCAACATGATCGTCGACATCGGCGGGGGCACCACCGAGGTCGCCGTGATCTCGCTGGGCAGTATCGTGTTTCCGCGCTCCGTGCGGGTGGCAGGCGACAAGATGGACGAGGCTATCATCCAGCACATCAAGCGCAAGTACAACCTGCTCATCGGCGAACGAACGGCGGAGCTGATAAAGATAACCATCGGCTCGGCGTACCCGGGCAACGAAATTCAAACCATGGAAATTCGCGGCCGCGATCTGGTCGCCGGGGTGCCGAAGGAAATCGAGATCACCGATGAAGAGATTCGCGAAGCGCTCCAGGAGCCGGTGCGGCAGATTATTGAATCGGTCCGTATTGCGCTCGAGCGCACTCCTCCGGAACTCGCTTCAGACATCATGGACAAGGGCATAATGCTGGCGGGCGGCGGCGCCCTGCTGCGCAACCTGGATGTGCTGCTGCGCGAAGAAACCGGATTGCCGGTCACGCTCGCGGAAGATCCGCTGACGGCGGTGGTCATGGGCGCGGGCAAGGCGCTCGATGAATTGTCGTTGCTGCGGGGCGTCACGGTTGACTGACGCGTGGGGCGGATGCAGGCAGGCTCCGTGCCCGTACCCCGGGGTCGCATTTAAGTGAAGGGTTCCTTTCTGTGGCGCAACCGCGTGGTTCTGACCGGCGGTGCGTTGATCGTCCTCTCCCTCTATCTGATGACGGCAGGCGTGCGGCAAGGTGACCGCGTGGGTGCGCCCGCCCGCGGAATGCTCGAGGTCCTGCGCCCGGTCCAGTCGGGAACTGCCAATTTCGGCGCTGGCCTGCGTTCCATCTATCACGATTACTTGAACCTGGTGCACGTGCGGGAGGAAAACGAGCGCCTGATCGCCGAGCTTGCCCGCGTCAAGGCGGAACAGGCGCGGATGGCCGAACTGGAGGCCGAAAATCGCCACCTTACCGAACTGCTAGAACTGCGGGATGCGCTGGGAGCGGACGCGATCGCGGCCAACGTGATCGGGAGCGACGCAATCGGAATCTCGCACACGCTCATTCTGGGGCAGGGCTCGGCCAGCGGACTCAGACCCGGGATGGCCGTGCTGTCAAACCAGGGTGTGGTGGGCAGGATCATAGAGACCAGTCCCCACGCCGCGCGGGTCCTGCTGATCGACGATCATAACTCCGCGCTCGATGGGTTCGACCAGCGTTCGCGCGCCCGCGGCATCGTCGCCGGGCTGGTTGATGACGGAGTCATCATGAAGTACGTAGACCGCTCCCAAGACATCAAGGCCCATGACACGATCGTCACCTCCGGTCTCGACGGTATCTTTCCACGCGGGCTTCTGGTCGGCACCGTAAGCGGCGTGCATCGCGAGGGCCCCGGACTGTTCCTGGCAGTGCAGCTCTCACCTGCGGTGCGCTTTCGCGAGTTGGAGCAGGTGCTGGTGGTGCGGCAGCAGAAACCGCCGCTGGCCGCCGACCAAAGAGCCGAGGGTCAGTGAGATTAACCATCCTGTTCGCCTTGCTGGGGTTCCTCGCGCTCGCGATAGAGACCGCCGTACCGTACTGGTTTTCCCTGCGGATTTTGGTACCCAACCTGGTCGTGATCCTCGCGGTCGATTTGGGCTTGCGCCATCACGGGGCGCTCCCGGTCGCACTTGCGTTCGGGATGGGCTATGCGACGGATGCTTTTGCGGGTACCACCTTGGGGCTGAATGCCTTGCTGATAACCGTCGTGTACCTGCTCGCGTATGAGGTTTCGACGCGCCTGATGGTCACCACAGCGTTTATTGGCGCGATGATGGTTTTCATCGGCACGCTGCTGGCCACGCTGGGCGCTGTGATCTTGGAATCGGGTCTCGCGGCCCTGCCCAACGCAGCCGATCTGTTGCCACGATTCGCGGCGGAGGGGGCGATATCCGCCGTATTCGCGCCGGTCGTTTTCGCGCTTCTAGGCGGGCTAAAGCGACTGACCGGATTGCCTGTAGGTCCGGTGCGTGAGTAGATATTAGACGGGAACGTTCCGTGGCGAAATTTCACGCCAAACCACAAAACCGTCCAGTCCCGAAGCTCGAGCCGAGAATCGCGATTCTGACTGCTGCGATTATCACGGTGCTCGGGCTGGTCTCGCTGCGTCTCTACTACCTGCAGGTGATGCAGCATCACGAGATGAGCCAGCTGGCCGATCGCAATCGCATCCGCTTGCATCGCGTGCCTGCGCCCCGTGGTCTGGTCTTCGACCTCAGGCATCGTCCCCTGGTCGACACTCAGCCAACCTTCGATGCCGAGATCGTCCCCGAAGACTCTCCCAATCTGTCCGAAACCATCGAGCGCCTCGAGGGCTATCTCGGCGGTGACGATCACGTCGCGGACAAAATCGCTGCCGCCGATGAAGTAGGACGTCCGCCCTACGAGCCGGTACTGGTTGCGGAGCGGCTTGATTGGGCCAAGGTCGTGGCGCTCGAGGCGCATCAGCTGGAACTTGCCGGAGTCAGCCTCGAAATCACGCCTGGCCGGCACTACCTGTACGGCAAACTGGCGGCACATCTACTCGGTTATGTCGGTGAGGTCAGCCGTGAAGATCTGATCAAACAGACCGCCTATCACATGGGCGACGAGATTGGAAAATTCGGTCTCGAACGCGGATGGGAACTCTTTCTGCGTGGCCAGCCCGGCGGACAGGAAGTCGAAGTCGATGCGGTCGGGCGGCGACTGCGGGTGTTGAAGGAAATGCCCGACACGCCAGGGGAGAGCCTGGTGCTGACCATTGATCTGGACGTGCAGGAGGCCGCTGAGCGGGCGCTGCAGGGTAAGAATGGTGCCCTGGTCGCGCTCGATCCCAACAACGGCGACATCCTGGCGATGGTCTCACATCCGGCGTTTGATCCGGATGTATTTGGAGCGGGCGTCAAGTCGGCGGATTGGCGCACTCTGATGAGTGACCCGGACCACCCGCTGCAAAATCGCGTTATTCAGGGAACCTACCCGCCCGGCTCGACCTTCAAAGTTCTCGATTCCATTGCGGGCTTGCAGGAAGGCACCTTGAATGAAGACACGGTCTACACCTGTGGGGGCGGCATCTGGTACGGAGGACGCGAATACCACTGCTGGCGCAAGTTCGGCCACGGCAGCATCGCCCTCCACAACGCGATCGTGCGCTCCTGCGACGTGTACTTCTATGACGTGGGCCAGCACCTGGGAATCGACCGGCTCGCGCATTGGGGAAACCTGTTCGGATTCGGCAACAAAACCGGGGTCGACCTCGACAACGAAAAAGGCGGCGTGATGCCGTCCTCCGCCTGGAAACAGAAACGCTACCACCAACGCTGGTACGCGGCGGAGACACTGTCGGTCGCGATCGGGCAGGGTTATGTCGCGGTCACCCCGCTGCAGCTTGCGCAATTCGCGGCGATGGTCGCAAACGGCGGCATTCGCTATCGGCCACAGTTCGTCAAGGAAGTGGAAGGGCTTGATGGCGGGGTCGCCAGAGCGTATCCGCCGATCGTCGAGCAACGGGTGGATATCGCCCCCGACACGCTGGCGTTCGTCCGCAACGCGATGGCGGATGTGGTTAATGGGGCGGGAGGCACGGCGCACAAGGCGCAACTGCCGGGAATCACGGTGTGCGCTAAGACCGGCACGGCCCAGGTCGTGGGCAACAAGGGCAGCCGGGTCGCCGGTGAGGACGAAGACAAAATGCCCGAGAAGTATCGCGATCACGCCTGGCTGATAGCCTTTGCACCCAAGGAGCATCCGCAAATCGCGATCGCGTGCCTGGTCGAGCACGGCGGCCATGGCGGCGCGGCATCTGCACCCATCGTGCACGATGTGATGCAGCGTTTTTTTGAGCTTCATCCTGCCACGCCACCCACGCCGGAATTGACGGAAGACGACGAGACCCCGCGCCCCGCAATCGCGCACGTGCTCGAAGACGACCCCACCGACGCCGCAGAGGAACGCTAAAGCGACGTGCGCTTGTGCCACGCTGAATCGGCCCCGAAGAGTCCCAGGCCGGCAAAGTCCGCTCCTCCCGCTTCGCCGGCGGCGGTGGGCGAAGATTTTCCACGCCGCGCTGGTGGTTGGGAATGAAGGAACTATTCGCGAGCGCCGCCCGTCCTCCCGCCACGGGCCCGCGAGCGCCAGGGAGCCGCACCAGACCGCAGTGGCGTTAGATCGCAGACTCGTTGTTCGCTTCGATTGGACGATCTTCTGGATCGTGCTGGTGCTCGCAGGCATTGGACTGCTGAGTGTCATGAGCGCCTCGTACCGGGGTCCCCGCAAACCCATCGATCCACTCGTCATCCGCCAGCTCATCTGGATCGCGGCGGGAGTGGTCACAATGCTGGCCGTGATGCTGTTCGACTATCGGGCGCTGGCGACCTATGCGTACCCGTCCTACGCGATCGCGGTCGCGCTGCTGATCGCGGTGGAAGTGATCGGACACTCGACCGGCGGTTCGCGACGCTGGATCAATCTCGGGTTTTTCCATCTGGAACCGTCCGAGCTCGCCAAGCTCGCGGTGGTGTTGGTGATGGTTCGTTATTTTCGGGAGGAACCGCCCAAGGGTGGGTGGAGTCTCCGCCAGATGATTATTCCCGCCGTGCTGCTCGGCATTCCGGTGGCGTTGGTACTAAAGCAGCCGGACCTCGGCACCGCCCTGATCCTGATTCTAATCACGGTCACGCTGGTGTTCGTCAGCGGTCTCAATTCGCGCACCATGATCGCGCTGGCACTGGCGGCGCTGTGCGTCATGCCGCTCGGCTGGCACTACATGAAGCCCTATCAGCGCCAGCGGCTGGTGAGCTTCGTTAATCCGCAGGCCGATCCGCTCGGCTCCGGCTATCACATCATCCAATCCGAAATCGCCATCGGCTCGGGCGGACCCTGGGGCAAGGGGTTCCTGAAGGGCACTCAGGCGCGGCTCAACTTCCTTCCCGAGCAGAGCACCGATTTCATCTTCGCGGTTTTTGCGGAGGAGTTCGGGCTGGCCGGATCGCTTCTGCTGATCGGGCTTTACACGATCCTCATCGGGCGTGGCGCGTGGATCGCGCGGCACACACGGGATCGATTCGGGGCGCTGCTCGCGATCGGTCTGGTCGCGATCGTGTTTTGGCAGGTTGCGATCAACATCGGGATGGCAACCGGGCTGCTGCCGGTGGTCGGTATCACGCTCCCGCTGGTCAGCTATGGCGGCTCGTCGGTGATCGCGATGATGATAGCGATGGGCCTGCTGATCAGCATCAACATCCGCCGGTACTTCTTCTAGCAAGCGCAATCCGGCTCTGCGGCTGCCTGGCGCGAAACGACCCTGCTATAGTCATGCTCGACCGCGGATTTGCGGAACCCGGGGTTTCTATCATGGCGCGCACAAAAAAGTTCACCGACCCGACCGACATCGCGATCTGTGAAGTTCACCGCCGCTACGTCGAAGTAATGGAAACGGTTCGGCTGGAAACCATCAGTGCCGAAACCAAGCAGCGTTACCTGGCGGTGATAACCTCGCTCACGGACAAGCTGGCCATGCCAAGCAAGCCGCTGTCCGAAATCGTCGGCGAGATTATGACCGAAGCGGGTCCGCTCCTGTTCCAGGCGATGCAGCGCTAAGCGCTGTGGTCTGATTTCCTTCTCCCAGGGATTTCCGGGTCGATAGTGCGGTCGAAGCCGTTCTGCGCCGATACGAGCAACGCGCGGCCGACGAGATGAGACGGATGCGGGAGCTACCGCCGGCCGAGTTCACCAGAGGCATCGACGCGTTTCTGCTGGCGGTCGGACCGGCGACCGGTCAGTTGATGAACCTGCTCATCAAGGAGGCAAAGGCGCGCACCATCCCTCGAGCTGGGCACCTCACACGGCTATTCGACGGTGTGGCTGGCTGAGGCCGCGCGCGTGACCGGCGGCTAGGTCATCTCGCTGGATGTTCACGCCGGCAAACAGGAATACGCCCGCGCAGCACTGAGTAGCCCGGGCTTGGCTGATTTCGCGGAATTCAAACTCGGGGGATGCGCGCGAATCGATCGCGGCGCTTTCGGGGCCCATCGACTTCGTGCTGGTGGATTTGTGGAAGGACCTCTACATTCCATGCTTCGACCTTTTCCATCCGAACCTGGGTAGCGGCGCGATGGTAGTCGCGGACAACATGATCTTCTCGGAATTTTCCCGCAGGGACGCCGAGCACTACCGCAGGCACGTGCCCGCGAAGAGTGACCTCCAATCGGTATTGCTGCCGGTGGGGAGCGGGATCGAAGTCAGTCGCTGCACGCGCGGTCTTGAGTTCAAATGACCCCGCGGACACCGTCGGCGATGCCCGCCGGGTGCATCGTCCCGGCACTCCGGTAACGGCTCTCAGCCCTTGGGCAGACCTAGCACGCGCTCGCCGATCATGTTCTTCTGGACCGGTGAGGTCCCGCCCGCGATCGTCATCGATTCTGACTGCAGGATTCGCTTCATCCAGTCGCCATGCGGGGCAAACGGCGAGTGCGGCTCGAGCATCGCATACTCGCCGAGCAGCCGTGCCGAGAACTTGGTCATCCGCTGACCCAGCTCGGTCGAGATCAGCTTCGAAACCGATGCCTCCGGCCCAGGCAGCAATCCCTTCAGACGGCGTGAGAGCGTACGCAGCCCGTTGTACTTCTTGGCCGTCACTTCGATCGCGAACTGGGCGAGTTGCTGACGGATGTCGTCTTCCTCGATCGCGGGATGACCATCGAGCTGAATTCGCTTGGCCATCTCGACGAGCTGCGCGAGGATCTGTTCGGTGCCGCCCAAGGTCTCGCCGATTCCGAACCGCTCGTGCATCAGGGTGGAGACCAGCACCTGCCACCCCTGGTTGAGCGGTCCGAGCAAATTCTGCTTGGGAACCTTTACCTCCTCGAAAAAGATCTCGTTGAACTCGGAGTCGCCGGTGATTTGCTTGAGCGGTCGGACCGTCACGCCCGGCGATTTCATATCAACCAGCAGTGCGCTCAACCCCTTGTGCTTGGGCGCCTCGGGATCGGTACGCACGAACAGCTGGCAGAAGTGGGAGCGATGCGCGATCGTGGTCCACACTTTCTGGCCGTTGACGACAAAGTAGTCGCCCTTGAGCTCCGCACGCATCTGCAGGGCGGCCAGGTCAGAACCGGCTCCGGGTTCCGACATGCCCTCGCACCAGATCTCGTCGCCGGCGAGGATCGGCTGCAGGTAGCGCTTTTTTTGTTCTTCGGTCCCCCACTGCATCAAGGCCGGCCCGGTCATAATGACGCCCAGCGTGTTGCAACCCATCGGCAGTCCCAGTCGACCGAGTTCCTGCTGAAAAATGACCTGTTCGATGAACGTGGCGCCGCGGCCGCCGAATTCCTTGGGCCAGGTGAGTCCCGCCCAGCCGGCTTCATACAGCCGTTTGTGCCACTGCTTGAGGCGCTGCCATTGCGCATCGTCGCCGGCAAACTCCGGATCGTCGTTCTTGCCAAGCGGGCTGGGCCGATTGGCTTCAAGCCACCAGCGGACCTCGGCACGATACTTTTCCTGTTCGGGCGACCAGTTGAAATCCATAGGAACGGAACGCTCCTGCTTTATTGCGCGATGCTTTGCGCGGACCGAGGTAGATGCTAGCGAACCTGCCGCCTCTTGAGTAGCGCCTCTCGCGCATGCCACGCAAGGGATGTCTCAGAGAGTGGTGCGTCGGGCGCCATGCCCCTGACCGCGCCGCCAATCCAATCCACTCGCGGTTGCGCCGCGTATATGGGGTGTGATGGCCACCGACCGCTTCGACCTCGATCGCTATCTACGCGTGTCCGGTGCCAGCAAGCCCGCCGCGTTCGATTGGGAACGGCCGCAACCGCGGCTCAATAACGAGGCGCTATTTTGCCTCGCCTACATGATGGACATCGAATCGCACACCATTGTCTATTTGCGGGAATTGTTGTCGACCCAAATAGTACACGAAGTCGATGTCACCGCTTTTCTCTCGTGCTGGGCGTACGAGGAGTTTTTTCATTCGCTCCTGCTGCGGCGCTTCCTCGGGCGGCAGGGAGTTGAAATTCACGATCGCCGGTTTTCCGAGTTGCGCCGCCGCCGCAGTCTCGCGGACCAGGTGATCGTTCCGATCGCGCGCCTGGTGTCGCGGGTGACGCGTCATTTTCCGGCAGTGCATATGACCTGGGGCGCGATCAACGAATTCTCGACCCTGACCGGCTACGAAGCGGTCATTCGCCAGACCGATCCGGGCGCGGCAGGACTCGAGCCGTCACTGCTCACCACCATTCTGGAGCGGATTATCAAAGATGAGCGCCGACACTTCGCGTTCTATTTCAACCAGGCGCGGGCCCGGCTCAGGCCCATCGCCGCACAGCGCCTGACCTCGTTTCTGCTGCGACGTTTCTGGACCCCGGTGGGGGTAACCGTGCGCGGCGACGAGTCGATGCGACGCGTCTGCGCGTTCATGTTCCCCGATGACGCGGGGCTGAGCGCGCTGGGCAGGATGGATTCCAGAATCCGCGCGCTGCCGGGCCTCCACTGGTTTAACCTTGGACGGCGTTATGCAGAAGGGAACCGCGCTTCCCGCTGTAAGAGCTTTTCTCATGAAGAGGCGGGGCGCGGAGGGCCCCGCTTGCAGCCCGTGCCGCTCGGACCGGATTAAGCTTCCGCCATTCCGCTCGCCTCGCGCCCGCCGCGGCGGCCGGCCAACTAGTTCTGCTCCTCTCCCTCTGCGAACGGGAGCGCACCCCAACCTTGCAGTTGATGCGGCGCGCGCATCTCTAGTAAATCTCGCTCGTCGCTCTTCGCCGTGACCTCACAGGCCGCAAGCTCAAAAATAGAAGGAGGGGCGCATGTTCAACGGTATCGATCACTTCGTGGTTGTCGTCCCCGAATTGGAAGCGGCGATCCGCGACTACACCGCGGCCGGGTTCTCGGTAGTGCGGGGCGGACGCCACAATATCGGCTCGCATAACGCGCTCATCGCGCTGGCCGATGGCGCCTATATCGAATTGATCGCGTTCCTAGACTCAGTCGGCGGACATCCCTGGTACGCCGCCCTGGAGAAAGGCGGCGGCGTGGTCGATTTCTGCATGCAGACCGACGATCTGGAAGCCGACGCGGAAGCGATGCGCCAGGCCGGCGTTCCAATGAGCCCCGCCAACCCGATGACGCGCGACCGGCCGGACGGCTTTCGCGTCAGTTGGGTGCTGTCCATTCCCGGCACGCCGTTCAACGGGCGAGCGCCATTTCTGATCAAAGATGAAACTCCGCGCGAGGAACGCGTGCCGCGGCAACGATCACATCGCAACGGGGTAACCGGCCTGAAGACTATGACGGTCGCCGTCGCGGATCCCGGCGCGACCAGCGTCCCGTATGCGCGCGTGCTTGGCCGTCCCGCGGCACCGATCCAGCGGCCGGACCTCGATGGCGCCGGTGTGCGATTCACCATCGGGCCGCACGCGATCGAGCTGGTCGCACCGAAAAGCGGAGAGGGCCCGCTGGTCGGTTGGATCAAGCTGCGCGGGCAATCTCCTTATGGCGTAGTGCTGGCCGGCGGGCCCGGCACCCGGCTCGACCCCGCGCTGCTGCAAGGCGCGCGTTTGTCGATAGGTTAAGCGAGCGGAGGAACAACGATGGCCAGCCAAGTAAGTTTCGGGTTCACGATTCCGCAGCGCGGGGTTCTCTTTGGAGTCGCTACCTGGTCCCAGATGATCGCGCTGGCGCGCGAAGCCGATCGGATTGCGCTGTTCGATTCGGTGTGGGTCGGCGACAGCGTGATGGCCAAGCCGCGCCCCGATTCGATTTCCCTGCTCGGCGCGCTCTCCGCGGCCACCACCCGCGTGAAGCTCGGGGTCGGATGCATGGCCAGCTTTCCGATTCGCGATCCGATCGTATTTGCTCTTCAGTGGGCGACGCTGGATCTGATTTCCGGCGGCCGGATGGTGCTGGCGGTATGCACTGGAATTGTCGCGGGCGGAGTGAGTGCGCGGGAGGGCAGCGCGTGGGGAATCAAGGATACCGCGCGGGGCAACCGCATGGCGGAAAATATCGAGATCTGCCGGCGGCTCTGGAGCGAGGACCGCGTCAGTTTCCACGGCAAGTATCACTCCTTCGACGACGTCACGGTAACGCCGCGGCCGATTCAGCAGCCGTGTCCCATCTGGATCGCGGCCAACCCCCAGCCGCACGAGGCGGAGAAGCCGCTGCGGCGCGTGGTGCGGATTGCCGACGGATGGATGTCAGCCAATGCGTTTCCGGGACTCTTCGCCGCAAACTGGGAGAAGCTCGAGGTGTATCTGAAAGAGGCCGGCAAGGATCCCGCGACCTACCCGACCATCGCGTATCACAACGTCAACATTAATCCCGACCGCGCTGCGGCGCTCGAGGAATCGAAACGCTTCCTCGACGAATACTACGGACCGGTGTTCGCGCCCCCGATGGTGGAAGGGTGGACGGCGGCCGGCACCCCGAAGCAGTGCGCAGAAGACTTGCGCGCGATCGCACGCAGCGGCGCCAAGACCATAACCCTCCGTATCACGTCGTGGGATCAGGCGGGACAGTTACAGCGCCTCGTGCACGAGGTGCTGCCGCTGGTTAATCAGTAAGTCTGATCTCCGAGCGCTCGCTCCTCGTCTTGCGGGACGAGGAAGCATTTCCGCGGGGGTATCGTCGGTGTCTTACTGAGCCGTCCGCTGACGGCAAATCACGCCGGTGCGCTGCCGAGCGGCACGGTTGGTTGCATCGCGACTGCATCGGCAGCGGGTTCCTCCGCGATTGCGCCGAGGTCCTGATACAGGCGCACGCCGGCTGCGGTGAAGAAGGCGATGGTCGCATAAGTAACCGCGACCGCGAACAGATCGAGCACAAAAATCGACGCCGCGACGGAGTTCGTCATTACGCTTACCGGCCCCAACAGCAAACTGGCCGCCACAAACACGGTCGCCGCCCACGAGTTGTAACCTGACCAGACCGCGAGGAACACGACCACCCGGAGAGCGACCTTGAAGAACCGGCCGCGCATCAGATCGCGACTGAAGAGCAACGCAAGCCAGCTGCGCCGGCCATCGAACACCAGGGAGTACTCGGCAAAATACAGCCAGACGTAGACCACCAGCCCCGGCACCACCAGCAAAGCGAAACCAACGATGGTAGCGAGCCATTGCAGCAGAACGACGAGCGCGAAACCGGGAACCAGTTGCAGGGCGCGCTGATAGATCGCGATGCATTCTGTGATGAGATCGGGCGCGCGTGTCTTTTCCCACATCCTTTGCAGCGCGCACAGGATAACCAGCTTCAGTGATATCGTAATCGCGATTGAAAGCAGGTGGAGGATGCGCGTAAGCCAGACCGGATAGAGCGGCGGTGAGGTATCGGGCGGTGGCGGGGTATCTGGATGAACCTGCGCGGGTATGAAGGAAACGCTCTGGCCAGCCGCCGCCTCGAAGGTCTGGACCACGCGATGCTGCAGGTTCAGCGCATCGGGCAGCAGACAGAGCGCGGCGGCAAGCGCAAGCGGGGCGCCGATGAGCGCAAGAACACTCCAGTTGCCGCGCAGATCGTTTACCGCATTGGCAAGATAGATGAAGCTGCTCTTGAGCCGGGTCTGCGCCACGCGGCTAGAGGTTGTCATCCTGTCCGATCGAAGACAAGTGCGTTACCTGTGTGGGGGCGGGAAAGTGCGTTACCTGTGTGGGGGCGGGACCGGCCCAAATTTTTGCGCTTTTCCTCTTCATTTGACCGCCAGCTCCCGATGGCGTGAAGATAATTGCTCGGGCTCACCCCTCGGTCGCAAGGAGTAAAGCCATGACAGATTCCGACCTCAAAGCCGCAATTGAACAAGAGAACAAGATGATCCGCCGGCTGCGGTTCCTGGTCGACCTGACCTTCGCAACTATCGTGCAGGACTGCGACATGACTCTCGAGCAGGCCTGGCAGCACGTGTTGGCGCTCAAGGGCGCGGCGGTCTCGATGTTTCCGGGCAAGGAAGCAACCTTCGACCTTATCTATCTGCCGCGATTTTCGCGGCTGCTCCAGGAGCGTTTTGGCGCGAACTAGCAAGCGCAGTCCGCGCGCGACGACGGGACCATGGCTCGTCACGGCTTGAGAACGCTGAGCGGCGAAATCGCACAGCCGGACGGGACCCTGACCCGCGGGCAAATCACGTTTTCCGATCGCATCGTCGAGGTTCACCCGGCACCGACCTCGAGCGACGATTACATCCTGCCCGGATTCGTCGACCTGCAGGTCAATGGATCGCACGGCGCCGCCGTGATGACGGCCTCACCCGACGCGTTAGTTGGGATCGGCCGAAAGCTGGCGCGTGAAGGCACCACGGCGTGGCTGCCGACCGCGGTCACCGCCACCATCGAGCGCATCGAGAAGGTGCACGCTGCTATCGCCCAAGCCGCTGAGCAGGAACGTCCGGCCGAAGCCGCAAAAATTCTCGGTATGCATCTGGAGGGGCCGTTCATTTCCTCAAGGCGGCTGGGGGCGCATCCGCCATTGAATCTTGAGCCGCGCGGCGAAGCGTTCGAGCGGCTGTACGCACTTCCCGCCTTGAAACTGGTAACGCTTGCGCCCGAGCTGCCGGGGGCGCTGGATGCCATCAAGCAGCTCACCGGACGCGGCATCGCGGTTTCCCTCGGACATACCGACGCGACATTGGAGGAGGCGCGCGCGGGAGTGGCTGCCGGCGCACGGATGTTCACCCACGTGTGCAACGCCATGCGCCCGCTGAATCATCGCGACCCCGGAGTGGTCGCCGTGGCGCTGGCGCCTTCCGCCGCCCGTTCCGCCTTCATTGCGGACGGCGTCCATGTGCATCCCGAGGTGCTGCGGCTGGCCTGGCGGGCGCGCGGAACTCCGGGAATCGTCCTCACCACGGACGTGGTCCCGCTCGCGGGAACCGGGGGCGAGGAGAGTTGGGATGTGGGCTCCGCCCTGGCCCGAATCGATAACGGCGCTGCACGACTGGCGGATGGCACCCTTGCGGGAAGCATCATTTCGATGCTCGACGGCGTGCGCTTGATGCAGCGCGAAGTCGGGGTGCCGTTGGCGGAGGCGGCGGTTATGGCGGCCACCAACCCGGCCGCGGTGCTCGAGCTTCGCGATCGGGGGCAACTGGTGCCGCGCTGCTGGGCCGACCTGATAGTACTGAACCGTGCGCTCGAATTGCGGGCGGTATTCGTCGGCGGCCGCGAACTGAGTTGATTAATCACCTGAGACGAGGTTAAGCAAATGCCTCTCAACAAGTCGTGCATCGGCAAAGAATTTGCGCCGGTTACCATCGAGGTGACGGCCGCCGCGATGCAGGAATATGCGCGCGCTTACAACGAAGACAATCCCGCATTCTTTGATGCGGCGCACCCGGGCGGCCTGGTTGCGCCGCCGATGTTCGCCGTGGTTGTAACCTGGAGCTCGACCCTGAACGCTGTGATGGATCCCGAGGTTGGGGCAGATCTACTGCGCCTGGTCCACGGCGAACAGGACATGTGGTTCCCGGCTCCAATCCGCCCCGGGGATCGGATTACCTCGCGCGCAAAAATCACCGCGATCGATACCAAGGCCACCGGCGAAACGATGACCGTCGAGCTGAGCGCGGTGAATCAGAATGGTGTGTCGGTCAATCATTCGATCTTCGGTGCTTTCATTCGGGGTGGTGGCCGGCGCGCACGCCTGCAAGAGACAGGCGGTGATGAGCGGCCGCGCGGCGAACCGACCCTGACCATCGCACAAAGTATCGACGCGGATCAGACGTTCCGTTACGCGGAGGCTTCGGGCGACCGCAATCCGATTCACGTCGATGAAAGCGTGGCGCGAATGGCGGGGCTCCCCGGAATCATCGTGCACGGCCTTTGCACCATGGCTTTCACCTCCAAAGTCATGATCGACGATCTCTGCGATGGCGATCCGACCCGTCTCAAGCGGCTGCGCGTGCGATTTTCGCGTCCGGTCCGCCCAGGCGAAACGATCACGACGCGCGTATGGCCCCAGGGGGAGCGGGAGAACTGTCGCGTTTTCGCCTACGAGACCAGTGCGAGCGATGGTCAGGCCGTGATCCGCGGCGGGATCGCCGAAGTGTCGTATTGAGTGGTGGGGCCGGCTGCGATGAAATCCGCAGCTGTCGTTGTTGAGGGGCGGAGTTTGGCTCCAGCTTCGTCGCGCTGAGGAAGCAGCGGTGGAAATAACCGTGGGGCTTTCGCTTTCGCTGAGCGGCAAATTCGCGCCCCTCGGACGTCAAATCGAAGATGCGCTGGGCCTCTTCGTCGCTGACATCAACGCCGCCGGGGGAGTAACGATTGGCGCGGAACGCGGCTACTTTGCGCTGCGCTGCTATGACGATCGCAGCGAGCAAACCCGCTGCGCTGAGATCTATCGCGAGCTGTGCGGGGCCACCGGCAGCGACCTCTTGTTGGGACCTTACTCCAGCGAACTCACCGCCATCGCGGCGCCGATAGCGGAGGAACGCGGCCGCCTGCTCATCAATCATGCCGGCGCCGCGGACGATCTCTATCAGCGCGGATACAAGATGATGGTGGGGCTGCCAACTCCCGCCAGCCAATACCTCGACGAATTCATCCGCCTGCTGGCGTCGCTCAAGTTCTGGCGCAAGCGTCTGGCGGTTATCACCGAACCGACGGACTTTGCACGCGCGCTCACCGCTGGCGCGCAGACTTTCGTGCGCGAGCGTCCGGTACGGCGCAAAGGTGTGCGACTGCGCGTCAAATGGGAGGAGCGGTTTGATCCTGGGCAGGCGACCGAGTTGCTGGTGACCGCGCTGCGCCGGGGCCGAATCAATTCGCTCGTGAGTGCCGGCGGCTACGACCACGATCTCGCGGTGATTCGCGCGGTCCTCGATTCAGAACTTGATATCCCGGTGCTGGCGTGCGTCGCGGCCGGACGGAGCAGCTTCGGTACCGACCTTGGCGACCACGCGGAGGGAATCGTGGGAACCAGTCAGTGGGAGCCCGGTTCGCAGGCAGTTCCCGAGCTGGGACCGGATGCGCACGCGTTCGTCCATCGAATGAGCACCCGGACCCGGAGCGGCCAGTGCGACTACGTGGCGGCCCAGGCTTATGCCGCGGGGGTTCTGGCCGCGGCGGTGGTCGGGAAGCTTGGCGCTTGCGACCAGGTGAGGATGCGCGAACAATTTTCGACGCTTAGAACCGGAACCCTCTTCGGTCGCTTTGAAATCGATTCCGCAACCGGCCGCCAGGTCGCACATCACATGCTGACCGTGCAGTGGCACAAGGGCCGCAAGGTACCGATCGAGCCTCACCCGCTCAACGATCGCGGATCGAGCCAGTTTTCCACCGGATGGCGCCTCCTTGAGGCCGGCGCGGAGATCTTCGGGTTAGGGCGCCGCGACAAACGGAACGGGAGTGATGGCTATGAACTGGATGGAAATTAGGTTTCGCGGGCGGAGCGCTGCGCATGATTGGCGCGATGTCGGTTATGTTCTCCTCGATCAACTCGAGCGGCGATGGACTTTGTGAAAATCGTTCACCTGGTGCGAGATTTATTGACCAAGCCTTTCCTGGATGGGTCAAAAGCGTCCTGATTTGACCAATTGAAAGTTAGTCTCGCGCGGATACTCGGGCGACTGAATTTCAGAAACTGCGCTTGTCGGGCGGTGGCTCCTGTCCCAGCTTTTTCGCCGAGGCCAGGGCCGCCGACCTGAAGATACCGTGCGCCATGGTGGAGACCGCTTTGTCGGAGCGAGCTTCGTAAATGCTGACCCGCGCCTCGTGCGCCGGACGATCATCCGGAGCCGCAGCGACGGCCCAATCGATCAGGTGCGCGGCAAGAGCCAGCTCGCCTGCCAAGAGTTTTTCCAATGCCCGCGCGACAATTTTATCAACCCCTCCAGCCAGCGCCGCGACCTCGCGGCCCCGCTCTGCGTCAGTTGCGGGCTGCAGGTTTGAGGGAACCCCATCGTACCATCCGCCTTCCAGTCGCCAGATGTTGCGCACGATGAACTCGGGATCGTCATAGACCGGTAGGAGATAGGGCTTCTCGGCCAGATCGGGTCGGGGCTTGACCGCATGGACTATCTCGTCAACCGTCGCGTCCGCGTTCATCATCGCGACGGTCTTGTCGTAGAGGTCCTGAAGAAACTCGGCGGTGTCGGTGAGCATCCGCCTGACGGTCAGCGTGCCGAAAACCGGGTAGCCGTGGCCGGGCACCAGCACTTCCGCGCCCAGCTTGCTCATCGCGCGGAGTGCCTCGGCCCATTCGCGTGCGTAGCGCTGGACCTTCTGTGGATTGCCCGCGTTGGGTACCGCCCAGATGATGAAATCTCCGGTGCACAGCACCTTGCGCTGCGGGATGTAGACCCAGCAGTGGTCGTCAGTCTCGCCACGCGCGTGATGACATTCGAACTTGTGATCACCAGCCACCACATTGAGCTGATTGTCGAAATAGGTGTCAGGGTATACGTACTCGGTCGGCCATTCCGACGGGCGGCTGAACTGACGCGTGTTGACCGCGCGGTTGTAACCGAGGGTCCGCTTGTAGCGGTCGAAGCGTGCCGCCACCGCGCGGTGCCCGACCACACGTGGACGTGCGAGGTTGTTCTTGCGCGCCTCGGCCAGCAGCGCCGGAGTGCCGCACGCATGGTCCACGTGTCCATGGGTATAGATCGCGGTGTTCACCCGCTCCGGGGAAAACTTGCGCAGCAGCTCGAGCGTAGCGGACTGATTGAAGTAGGCCCCGGTATCGACCAGCACCAGCCCTTCGCGGGTCTTAATCGCCGTGACGTTCGCAAACCAGCGGTAAAACATGACGCCGTCGCCGACTTCCTCGCTTTCGCCGGTCGGCATGAGCGGGTGAAGCTGGCGCGTAGAAATTTCGCCACGGATCAGTTTTTCGGAGGTCTCCCTGACTACTCCCATAGTCTTTCGACCGGGGCGGATTATCCGCCCCGTACTCGCGGCCGCGCAACCGCCGTCAACTTGCAAGCGCGCGTTGGCCCGCTCGATGCCAAATGCACACCCTCCGAGGGTGACCGAATTCCGTTAGAGCGGTGTTTCCTAGGTCAAGGGATGCAGCTGGCCGACGTGGCGAATCTTGCGATGTTCTACCCAGTGATAGCGATCATGCTGGTCGATAAGCGCCGCTTCGATTCCTGCCGCGCGCGCACCAACCATATCGATCGAGTAGATATCGCCGGCGAAGCGCGCCTCCTCGGGCGTCACGCCCAGGCGTTCAAGAGCGATCTGAAAGATTCGCGGATCGGGCTTCGCCACGCCGACCACATGTGAGTCCACGATGGTGTCGAAAAAGGGCGCAAGCCCAAACTCTTTCGCATCGCTCTCGACCCGGCCCTCCGCGTTGGAGACGACCGCCAGTTTGAGCCCCTGCGACTTGAGTCGCTCCAGCGCTTCACGGGTTCCAGGCCTCACCACGCGCCACAGGTTCCGCTCGCGATGAATCTCCTGGAAGCGCGTGGCGTGCTCGAGCACTTCCTCGTCGGAAATTCCCGCCGCGCGCATCCATCCTCGGAAAAATTGTTGGTAGCCGTCGTTAACGTCGCCGGTACGCGCGCCCATCATGAACCGGTCGAGCATCGCACGCCCCTGGTATTCCGCATACTCAAGCGCGAGTGCATCGAGTTTGCGCCCCGCACGGCTGAACTCGCGCGCGAGTAATTCGTAATCGAGGAACACCAGCGTTCCACCAAAGTCGAAGAGAAGGGCTTTGACCGCCCGCGAGCTGGAAGAGCGTGATTTTCCCTGCGCTGCCATTGGGGAGAGCTTAGAGGTCCGAGGTGACGAGCGCTATATCACAAGCCGCGCTCTCCAGCTCCAGACAAAGCGTCTCGGACCCAAATCGCCCAAGGAATCGCTGGCTTTCCGACCGCGCCCTCCGATACGGCGCAGGCCGGCGCGAGTTAGCGCGACCATCCGGTTATAGCCGGCGATTGGGGAAGACGGCTCCCGGTTGCCTCACCGCCTGCCGAAAAGATAAGATTTTTCTGGGTTTTTAGCTCCCCCGACTCGCACAGTGGGTCATGAGTGGAAGGCGCAATGTACACCGGAATAATCGAAGACCTGGGCACCATCGCTAACGTTAAGCGCGTTCCGCAGGGCGCGGTGATGACGGTCAAGACCGCGCTGTCCTTAAGTAAGATCCATATTGGCGATTCGATTTGCTTCAACGGAGTCTGCGTTACGGTCGTGGCGAAAGGGCGCGGAAAAATCTCCGCCGACCTTTCCGCCGAGACCCTGCGCCGCTCGACCCTGGGCACGCTCAAAGCGGGAGATCTGATTAACCTCGAGCGATGCCTCACGATGGACAAGCTGCTCAGCGGCCATCTGGTGGCCGGGCACGTGGATGGCATGGCGCGCATCGTTGCAGTCAAGCCCGAGGGAGGCTCGCGGCTGTTCACCTTCGAGGCGCCGGCCAGCGAGGTTCGGTACCTGGTGGAGAAAGGATCCGTGGCGCTCGACGGAATCAGCCTGACCTGTTTCGGGATCAAAGGCCGTCAATTTTCGGTTGCGCTGATTCCGCATACCCTCAAGGTCACCACGCTTGGCGACCGAAAAGCGGGCGACAAGGTAAACTTCGAAAGCGACATGTTGGTCAAGTACGTCGAGAAGATGCTGGCCGAGCGGGGGTTCGTCCCCCTCGCGTCGGCGCAGGCCTAGGCGGGAGAGCGATGAGCCTGATGCAGATACCGCGCAAGATCGAGTACGCGTTGCGTGCAATGATCTACCTGGCGGATCGTCCGGCGGGAGTCGCGCGCGGAACCGAAATCGCCCAGCACGAGCAGATTCCCAAGTACTACCTGGAAAAAGTGATTCGCGACCTGATGCGCCGTGGACTGGTCCAGGCGCGGCGCGGCCCCGGTGGCGGATATCAGCTCGCGCGCTCCGCCGCGCAAATCACCTTCCGCGACATAATCGAGGCGGTCGAAGGTCCGATCACGCTCAACATCTGCACCGACGGATCCAGTTCTTGTGCGTTGCAGCCGAGCTGCCGGATGTATCGGGTCTGGGAGAAAGGGCAGCGCGTACTGCTGGAAGTTTTCTCTGACACCTCGCTGTCTGAAGTCGCGTCGACTAAGGTTCCGGGTAGTCCCCTCACCGGTGGCGGTCCCCGGTCCGAATCGGTCGGCAAACAATAACCAGTGTTCTCTGCGGAACTCTCCATCCTTGCCGGGTCCAGCCCGCCGTGAACCGGACATCTAGCGGTGAGCGACATATCATCGTTTTCCCCACAGCCTGCCAGCGAGCGGTCGCGCACTCGCAGCTTTTCTGAGGAAAGCTTTTATCTCGAGGAGTTCTACGGCAAGAGTCTGCTCTTCGCGATGGTTCCGCCGGCCGGCACTCGCACCAGCGACTTCAACTCGCTGTTACACACGCTGCGTCAGCTCAAGAAGAACCAGACCCGCTGCATCGTCATCGTGTCTCCGAGCGCGCTGCCCAAGCTCCTGCGGCGGATGGGCCGGCTCGCGCCGAGCGGACCGGTGCCGGTGTTCAATCCGTCGCTCGGCGTGCGCTCGCGCCCGTATCCGCCCGATGGCGCCGTCACCCAAATCTGGGAAGGGTTGCGCGCGGGCTCGATCGTGGTCGCCTCGACCAACGATGAGGAGGAGGACGATCTGGTGGTCTTCGCGCAGGAGCTGGCCAGCCGGCTGTGCGTTTTCAAACTTATCTTTCTCGATCGCCAGGATGGGCTCGTCGATCGCAAAGGCAATCGGCTGTCCTTCGTCGAAAGCAAACGGATTCCGCGCACGACCCGGGGAATCCGCTCGCGGGTACGACGGGCGATAATTCGCTCGGCCGCGCGCGCCCTCAAGGACGGGGTCGGCTCCGTGAACCTGGTCGCCCCGCGCGACGTGTACGAAGAACTGTTCAGCTTCATCGGGGCAGGGACGTTGTTCACCGAGACACCCTACGGACACGTGCAGCCGATTTCCATCGATGACTTCGAAGAAGTCGAAGCGCTGATTATGCGCGGGCAGAGTGAAGGGTCTCTGCTGTCCCGCAGCGAGGAGCAGATCGCCAAAATCCTTCCCTCGTGCTTCGGCTACCGAATCGGCGATGAACACCTGGCCGGGATTTGCGCGCTGCTGACCGATCCTTATCGGCGGGAACGCGCGGGCGAGATTACCGCCCTGTACACGCTCACCCGCTTCCAGGGCGAAGGAGTAGCCGTGGAGCTGGTCAAGGAGGTGGTGAGCGAGGCGAGGGCGCGGATGCTGCGGTATGTGTTTGCGTGCACCAGCGAGGAGCGTGCGGCAAGGTTTTTCAGCCGCCTCAAGTTCCGCCGGGTCGGGGCCAAGGAAGTTCCCGCATCAAAGTGGCGCGGTTACGACCGGACGCGGATCGCGAGACTGAGCATCTTCCACTACAAGTTGGACTGACGGTGGAAGAGCGAGCCAACCTGACCCCTCGACTAAAGCGGCGGGGCAATCGGCACCAGGGAGTTCCCGGGTGCGAGGAGCGGAATTCCGCTCGCGACCCCTTTCTTTTCCTGCCAGCGCAGTTGCCCGCCGAAGCTCGGCATAAAACCACGCAACAAATCTACCCGGGTCCCGATTACCACAGGGGGCCGGGGTCAGGCTGCAGTGCGCTGGATGGCAAGGAAACGCGGTCGACCGCAAGTCCGAGCGCTGGATAGCTCATGTGCGGCATAGCAGGAGTGATGATGTCGGGCGGGCGGCCGGTCCATCCGGAGACCCTGGACGTGCTACAGGCCGCGCTCGCTCATCGCGGGCCGGACGGCAGCGGGCGCCATGTCGCGGGTTGCGTGGGTCTGTTGAGCACCCGCCTGGCCATCATCGATCTCAAGACCGGCCGCCAGCCGCTATACGAAGACCAGGGCGCGATGCTGGTCGCCAATGGCGAGATTTACAACGATCCCGAGCTGCGCAAGCAGCTTAGCGAGGTGCGCTTTCGCACCGGATCGGATTGCGAGTCTCCTCTGCATCTCTATCGGCGCAAAGGTCTTGAGTTTGTCGACGAACTCCGTGGCATGTATGCCATCGCGATCTACGATCCAGCTGCTGGCAAGCTGGTCCTGACCCGCGACCCATTTGGGATCAAACCGCTTTACTATGTGGAGAGAGCTCCATTTTGCGCATTCGCTTCCGAGCCCAGGGCACTGCTGGCGGCGGGGCTGGCCGAGCGGCGGATCCGGCCGCGCGCTCGCGCCGAACTCCTGCAGCTCAAGTTCACCACCGGCGCCGATACCATCTTCTCGCACATCCATCGCGTGCTTCCCGGCGAAACGCTGGTGATTGCCGATGGAAAAATCGTGGAGCGCCGCCGGCGCGCGGCCTTGCCCGCAGGCGCGCCGCGGGTCATCGACTACCCGGACGCCCTGCGACAGCTCGACCAGGTCTTGCGCGACAGCGTCGCACATCATCTTCGCTCGGACGTTCCCTATGGCCTGTTCCTGTCCGGCGGAATCGACTCGTCGACGCTGGTCGGATTGATGGCGCAGCTCTCGCCCAATCCGGTAGTCGCGATCAGCGCGAGTTTTCCCGACAGCACGGTACCCGACGAAAGCGGCGATGCGCGCCGGGTCGCGCGTGCGGTCGGCGCCGATCACCGCGTCGTGGAAATGAGCGCCGACTACTTCTGGAGATGCGCGCCGCGCATCGCGGATGCGCTCGATGATCCCACCACCGACGCCGCGACGATTCCTACCTTCGCACTGGCACAGGCGGCGAGGAATCACGTCACGGTGGTGCTGAGCGGCGAGGGCGGCGATGAGATGTTTTGCGGGTACAGTCGCTACCGGCGGGCGCGCTGGCTCGGCGGGGCGCTCACCAGGCATGCTCGAACGCGCGGCGAATTCGCCGCATTCGGAACCATGAATGGCGCGCTTGACGGGTGGCGCGATGGTCTCAACGAAACGGAACGTCGCGAGGCGACCAGCGAGCGGACCTTCATTCAGAAATTGCAGGCGGTGGATTGCGCCGAATGGCTGCCCAACGACTTGCTCATCAAGCTGGATCGATGCCTGATGGCAAACAGCCTCGAAGGACGCACTCCGTTTCTGGATTCGATGGTCGCCGATTTCGCGTTGCGGCTGCCCGACGAGGCCAAAGCCACGCCCCGGACGAGCAAGCGCATCCTGCGCGATTGGCTGGCGCGCAACGTTCCCGCAGCGCAGCCATACGCGAAGAAGCTGGGTTTTAATCCGCCGGTGGGCGAATGGATCGCAGCCCGCAGATCGGTGGTCAAAGAACTGGTCGCAGCGCAGCCCGGGATTGCCGAAGCCTTTGCCAAGGCGGATGTTCAGCGCGTGTTCGTCGATCCCGAAAAAAACCATCAGGCCGCGTGGAGCCTGCTGTTCTACGCGCTGTGGCACAGCAGTCACGTGCTGGGTGTTCCATCTGACGGAAATGTCGAGGATGTGCTCGCCGCAGCCGCTTCGTGTGGATAACGTGTCACGGGTTGCACGTGCGCGTTTCTCGTCTCCCTCCCTGCGGCTGACGGTGGCTTGCGAAGCGCGACCGGTGCAGGTCGGCCACCTGTTTGCCGGTGCTGCAACCCTCATCGAGCGCCTGGCCCGCCACGCGCTTCCCGTGGGGGCAGGACCATGACTTCTTCGTCGTGGTGGTCGCGTCGCCGCGCGCTGGTCTTGTGCGCGGCAATCGCGCTGATGGTTGCGATCCTGACCCTGCACCGGCTGGGCGCCAGCGACCTCTGCAGCGGCGATGAAGCGGTGGAGGCGGTGTTCGTTCAGCAGATGGTCGGGCATCACGAGTTGCTGTTCCCGCTCGAGAACGGCAAGCAGCCGATGTACAAGCCACCCCTGTTTCACTGGACGGCCGCTGCGTTCGACCGGCTCGGGGGCATCGATCACGTGACGGTGCGCGGGGTGCGCTCGGTCTCGGCAAGCTACGCGATCGCAGGAGCAATCCTTACGATGGTTGCGGCCGGCGCACTGCTAGGCCCCGAGGGTGCGGTTTTAGCCGGGCTCGCGCTGGCGGGATCGTATCAATACATCAGCCAGGGCCGTATCGCGCGGGTGGACATGACGCTGTGCTTCTTTGAAGCGCTGGCGCTGTTCGTGTTCGTGTGGTGGCTTCCGGAGCGGATGGCCGCGGGCACGGAGGATGCGCTTGAGCGGCGGCTGCGTCTGTACGTGCTCGGGGTCGTAATGGGATTGGCGGTGCTTTCCAAGGGTCCGGTCGGAGCGCTGGTGCCGGGCGCCGCGATGGTGGTTTTCATGTTGCACGAGCGGCGGTTTCGACAGCTGCTCGCGCTGCTGGAGCCGGGACCGCTTCTGATCGGCGCGATGGTCGCCTTGAGCTGGTACGCGGCCTGCTACGTGGGCGGCCGGTTCGGATTCCTCAGCCGTCAAATCAGCGGCGAGAATTTCGGACGGTTTTTCGGATCGCTTGGCGCAATGTCGCTGCTGTACTACCTCAAACCCGTCTTCCTGAATTCTGCTCCGCTAAGCCTGTTGGCTCCCATCGCAGTCGGGGCCGCACTGTGGCCGCACCACTCTCCGGCGGAGGGAGAAGACTTGACCGGCCTCCCGCCGGTGACCCCGGGAAGCGATCGAGCCGCCTCTGCGGTGCGGCTGTTCGCGATCTTCTGGATCGTCACGGTCTTGTTCTTTAATCTCGCCGCGTATAAGCGGCGCGCCTATCTGCTCCCCCTGTGGCCAGCCAATGCGATTCTGATCGCCTGGCTGCTTCTCGAGATCGCACGCTTTCGGTGGGGAGTCATTGCGAAATGGGCCTACGTCGCGACCTGTGCCGGGTTGATCGTATTCAATTTCGTCTACACTCCGCGCCGGGAGATGCGTGACTGCGCGGACAGCAGTTATCGACCTGCGGCCGAGGAAATTCTCCAGGTGGTGGGCAGAAACGATCCGCTCTACACGTTCGGCTTCGACGAGGAACTGGCACCGCTGCTCTTTTATCTTGATCGCAACGCACCTGCCTTGAAGGACAAGCTCGGCGATGCGCCGCCGGGCTACGTGATCCTGCCGTTTACGGCGTGGAAGGCGCATCAGTCTGAAGCGCTCGACTTGACGCCGGTCCTCACCAGCGAGCACGGCCAGCGCAAGATCGTCCTGCTCCGCCGCGGGAAAACGTACGCTAACCGCAACTGCACGGATCGCACGGATGAATGTGCCGCGCCAGCGCACGCGACAGATGTCGGGTCGCTCAGACTTGCTTGTAGCGGAAGCAGTTGGTCATGTGGTCGTTGACCATCCCGACCGCCTGCATAAACGCGTAACAGATAGTGGTGCCGACGAAGCTGAAGCCCCGTTTGCGCAGGTCCTTGCTCAGCGCGTCGGATTCGGCGGTCGAGGCGGGCAGGTCGCTGCGCGTGCGCACCGCGTTGCGCTTGGGTTTACCGCCCACAAACTGCCATACGTAGGCATCGAAGCTGCCGAATTCCTCCTGCACCGCGAGGAACGCTTTCGCGTTGGCAATCGAGGAATCGATCTTCAGGCGATTGCGGACGATGCCCTCGTTGTTGAGCAGCCGGGCGATTTCGCGTTTGCCATACTTTGCGATTTTGTGCGGGTCAAACCCATCATAGGCGGCGCGATAGTGTTCGCGCTTGCGGAGAATTGTGTCCCAGCTTAGGCCGGCCTGCGCACCCTCGAGAATCAGAAACTCGAACAGCTTATCGTCATCGTGAAGCGGGACACCCCACTCGCGATCATGGTGGGCGATCTCAAGGTCATTGTTGGCCCAGAAACACCGAGTGGCGGTCTTCACGCGAAGCACAATCTAGCGGTTTGCCAAAACAAATACACCCCGGCTTGGGACCCGGTGGCGCGGGGATTTCAGCAAGAGGAAGGCCGGGCGCGGGACAGGGCGTCCGTCGCCGTACTCCGAGATCCGGATGGCAAATGGCCACCGCCCCACCGCAAAAATCAGCGGAGCACAGGCGGTTTCACGCGTGGGTGGCGACCCCGTGCGATTCGCCCATCAGCGCCGACGCGAGCGCGGTCAGGTCGCTTTCGTCGTAATAGTCGAGCTCGATGCGCCCGGGGCACTTTCCCCGCTTCCTTATGATTCGGACCTTGCGCTTGAGGGCGCGCTGCAATCCCTCCACGAGCGCATTCAGATTGGGATCATCATGCGCGGGGCGCGGCGTGCCGGTGTTGCGCCTGCGTCGTTGTTCTTGGGCCAGCGCCTCCGCGCTGCGCGCGGTCAGCCCGCGCTCCACGATTCCGCGGGCCGCGGCGATTTGTGCGTTGGCGGAAGCGAGCGCGAGCAGGGGACGCGCTTGACCGACGGTCAACTTACTCAGCGCGATCAGATCGAGCACTGGCTCGGGCAGCTCCAGCAGCCGGATCGCGTTGCTCACGTAGGGCCGACTCTTGCCGATGCGCGCCGCGATATCGTCGTGGGTCTGACCGAAATCCTGGTTAAGGCGCTTGAGTGCACGACCTTCTTCGACCGGATTGAGTTCCTCGCGGGCCAGGTTTTCGACCAGCGCCATCTCGAGCGCACCGCGATCGTCGAGTTCGCGCAGCAGGGCCGGTACGCGCTCCAATCCGACCAGCCGCGCGGCGCGCAACCGCCGCTCGCCGGCGATCAGCTGGTAGGGCTGCCGGCTGGAGCCGTCGGCGCCGGTGAACCGCACGATCAGCGGTTCGATGATCCCCTGGCTTTTGATCGCCTGGGCCAGTTCCGCAAGGCGCTCCGGATCGAAGTGGGTGCGCGGCTGATACGGTCCCGGTGCAATTTCGTCCAGGCGTATCAAACTCACCTGGCTTACCGGCGGTTCCGCAAGCGTGTTTTCGATCAGCGCATCGAGCCCTCGTCCTAACGGTCGTCGCAGCATCCGCCTCGTCCTCCTCCACCCCCGCCGGTCATCCCGGCAAGGCAGCCGTACCATCGCGCGCCATTATTTCGCTCGCCAGGCTCCGATATTTCTCGGCGCCCGCCGACTTGCCCTCGTATTCGAGTACCGACAGGCCGTGACTGGGACTTTCCGACAACCGCACGCTGCGCGGAATAACACTGGCGAAAACCTTGTCTGGAAAATGCCGTCGCACCTCGCCCGCAATTTCATGCGAGAGCCGGTTGCGCGGATCAAACATCGTGAGCACCAGCCCCTCGATCTCGAGCGACGGTCTAAGCGCATTCTTCACTTTGCGGATGGTCGCCAGCAGCGAGCTGAGGCCCTCGAGCGCATAGTACTCACACTGCATCGGGACCAGCACCGTGTCGGCGGCCACCAGCCCATTGAGCGTGAGAATGCCGAGCGACGGCGGCGTATCAATTAGAACATAGTTATATTCCAGTACCAGCGACTCCAGGAGTGTGCGCAGGCGCTGCTCGCGCCCTTCTCTGGTCGCCAGCTCGATCTCGGCACCGACCAGATCGCCGCCACCGGCCGCCAAGAACAGACCGGCGCGTACTTCGCGAACGATCTCATGAAACGGAACCCCAACCACCAGCGCATCATAGACGGTCTTCAGGTGGACCGCGCTCTGATCACCGTCCCTAACGATCGTTAGGCCGGAGGTGGCGTTGCCCTGCGGATCGAGATCGACCAGGAGAACCCGGCGCCCCGCCGCGGCCAGCGCGACCGCGAGATTAACTGCGGTCGTAGTTTTACCGACACCGCCCTTCTGATTGGCTATTGCGATGACCCGCCCCACACCAACCAACACCTCATCAGCGTCTCTGGGGAGACGCGCTCGTTTCACGTGAAACGCAGCTAACCTTCGATATTAAACTCCGCGCGAGGACAGAAATCAAAGCGGTGTGGAGGTTTCTATACACAGACCGGAAAATTTAATTAACCAGTCTCGAAAGAAAGAAGGCGGAGGCCGACGGCGGGCTCGTCTAAAGAGATTTCCGTTGGAGGGTCACTAGAGAGCGGCGCACCGCTTTGGCTCCGCGACGCACGACATAGTCGTGGCGCACGAGGTTGCGCAGGTCCGCTTTGCGAACCAGGTCCACGCTGATCGTCTGGTCGGGACCGAGCCAAAGGATCGCACACCCCTGCGGGCGTAACGCTCGTGCGATGATCTTGAGACCAGCCTCCCCGACGGCACGCGCCGTGATTGCGTCAAATCCGGAGTCGATCGTTTCAGCGGACAGGCGGCCCGCCCTTACCTTGACGTTGCCGAGACCCATGGCGGCCGCCGCCATCGACAGGAACGTTGCACGCTTGCGACGAGCCTCGGCCAGGGTGAAGTCGCCCGCAAAAGCGGCGGCCAGGATCAGTCCCGGAAAGCCCGCTCCACTGCCGAGATCCAGAATTTTAGCCTGCTCCCACAGGGCCGCTGGGCAGAGATTCAGAGTAAGCGGCGCCAGACTGTCGACGATGTGGAATGCGACCTCGGCCGGATCCCCGGGATGAGCCGTCAGATTGGTCCGAGCCCCCCAGAGATGCAGCGCGTTGGCGAAGTGTTCGATGCGTTCGAGGAAGTCGCTGCCGAGGCCGCTTTGTGCAACCTCAGGAGAGTGCTCCAGGATCTGACGTACTTGGGCCGGCAGAGGACTGGACGTCTCGCGACGTTTCACGTGGAACGTGACAGGCGGCGAAGCTCAATCGGCGGTGGCTTGAGCGCGTCCCGCTTTAATATGGACCGCCAGAATCGCTACCGCTGCCGGAGTAATTCCGGGCATCCGGGCGGCCTGGCCGAGCGAGTGAGGTCGCGATGCTGACAGGCGCTCGCGCACCTCCGTGGAAAGTCCGCGTACACGATGGAAGTCTACCCAGTCGGGAATGGTGGTCTCCTCCAGCCGCCGAAACCGCTCGATCGCTTCGCTCTGCCGCTGCACATAGCCATGGTATTTGATGTCGATTTCAAGCTCCGCCGCCTCGTCGAGATCGAGCGGCTCCGCAAGCAACCCCATCTTAACCACGTCACAATAGGACAGCTCCGGACGCTTCAGCACGTCCAGCGCCCGCGTGGACTGAGAAATCGGTGCCGACTCGAGCCCGGCAAGCTGAGCGTTCACGGTCTCGTTGGCGGGAATCAGTGTGGCGCGCAGTCGCGCGATTTCGGCCGCAACCCGGGTCGTCTTGCTTCGAACTCGTTGCCCGGCCCGGGCATCGAGCAGACCGAGCCGTTCACCAATCGGCGCCAGCCGGCGATCGGCGTTGTCCTCGCGCAAGACGAGCCGATATTCCGCGCGCGATGTGAACATCCGGTACGGCTCGCCGCCGATTCCACGTGTAACGAGGTCATCGATCATCACGCCGATGTACGCCTCATCGCGGCGGAGAATCAGCGCGGGTTCGCCCCCCACCTGAAGAGCGGCGTTGATGCCGGCAATCAAGCCCTGTGCGCCCGCCTCTTCGTAGCCGGTCGTTCCGTTTAGCTGACCGGCAAAGAACAGCCCCTTAGCCAGTCGAGTTTCCAGACTCGGAAAGAGCTGCGTCGGATCCGAGAAATCGTATTCGATAGCATACCCAGGCCGCATGATCTCTGCCCGCTCGAGTCCCCGGATGGACCGTACCATCGCGACCTGGACATCAAGCGGCAGGCTCGTCGAGAGTCCGTTGGGGTAAACTTCGACGGTGTCGCGCCCTTCCGGTTCAAGGAAAATCTGATGGCTCGCCTTGTCGCTGAAGCGCATCACCTTGTCCTCGACGGAGGGGCAGTAGCGGGGTCCACGGCTTTGAATCACTCCGGAATACATCGGCGAGCGATCGATGCCCCTGCGGATGATCTGGTGGGTGCGTTGGTTGGTATGTGTGAGGTGACAAGGAATCTGCGACTGTGAGATTTGTTTCGTGCGAAACGAAAACGCCGGCGGCGGTTCGTCGCCATTCTGGACTTCCAGTTCGCCGTAGTCGATGGTTCGCGAATCGAGACGTGGGCAGGTTCCGGTCTTGAGGCGACCAATTCGGAAGCCCAGTTTCGCTAAATCTTCGCTCAATCCCATCGCGGCAAAGTCGCCCGCACGGCCCGCCGCATAGTTCTTGAGCCCGATATGGACGAGCCCTTTAAGAAATGTTCCGGTAGTCAGGATAACCGTCCGCGCTTCGAAAATTTCCCCGATTTGGGTTTCAACGCCGCAGACGTGCCCGTTCTCGACGATGACACGCTCGACGCTGCCCTGACGCACTGCCAGGTTCGCGCAAGTCTCGAGCACGCGCTTGCTGCGCGAACGATATGCGGCCTTGTCGGCTTGCGCGCGGCGGGCGCGAACCGCGGGCCCCTTGCGCGTGTTAAGAAACCGGAACTGGATTCCAGTCTCATCAATCGCCAGGCCCATCTCACCGCCCAGCGCATCCATCTCGCGCACCAGGTGGCCCTTGCCGATGCCACCGATTGCGGGATTGCAGGACATCTGTCCGACGTGGTCGAGATTGAGCGTCAGCATCAGGGTCTTGGCGCCCATCCGCGCCGCGGCCAGAGAGGCCTCGATTCCGGCGTGCCCGGCGCCGACCACGATAACGTCGTACTTCATGGCTGAGAGCGAGATTATCGCGCCGGGAAAGGGTGAAGCAAAGCAAGGGGGTAACCTAACCACACAGGAGTTTTTGGATCGGACTCCTGCCGTGGATGGCTTCGTTCGCCGGCGATCTATCGCTACGGCAGCTACTTTCCGATACAGAACTCGCTGAAAATCCTGTCGAGCACGTCTTCGTTGGTGACCTCGCCAGTGATCGCACCGAGTGCATCGGCGGCGGCGGCGATGTCGACCGCGACGATTTCCGGGGGCAAACCACGCAGCGCGCTTTCGCGGCCGGCCTTCAGAGCGCGCAACGCCTGCGCGAGCGCATCGCGATGGCGTCCGCGAGAAATCGCAATCTCGCTTTCGGCGCCCGGACCCGCCAACGCATCAATGGTGCTCGCCAGCTCCCGGCACAGCCGCTCGAGACCATCGGCGGTGAGCGCCGACATCGCCAGCGCCGGCATCGAGAGGCCGGCCTCATGTAATGCTGAAATGCTAAAGCTTGCCGGCAGGTCGCTCTTGTTCAGCACCGCTACGCCGCAGCGATGGTCGCATAACGCGACGATTGCCGCATCTTCGGAATCAAGCGCGCGCGACGAATCGAACACCGCGATGAGCAGGTCTGCTTCCGCGACCGACCGGCGGGTGCGTTCGATTCCGAGCCGCTCGACCTCGTCGCCGCCCTCGCGCAGACCGGCGGTGTCGAGGATGGTAAGCGGAAAGGGCCCCAGCTGGATGGTGTCTTCGATAACGTCGCGCGTGGTGCCTGGAACCTCGGTAACAATCGCCCGATCGGTGCCGAGGAGAAGATTGAGCAAGCTCGACTTGCCGACATTGGGCTTACCGATAATCGCGGCACGCGCCCCGTCCCGGGCCAGGCGCCCGCGTGCGAAACTATCGTGCAGAACTGTAACGTCGCCGACGATCCGCTCCATCTCGCCAGCGAGTTGGCGGCGCGAGGGCAGCCGTATGTCCTCGTCCGAGAAATCGATCTCGGCCTCCAGATGCGCGCGGATGCCAACGATTTTATCTCTCAGCCCACGAACCTTTTGCGCAAGCGCGCCGGAGAGCTGCGCAAGTGCTTGCCGCAGCCCAGCCTCTCCTCGTGCGTTGACGAGGTCGTCCACCGCCTCGGCTTCGGTAAGATCCATCCGGCCGTTTAAGAATCCGCGACGTGTGAATTCGCCGGGTTCGGCCAGGCGGGCTCCGCGCGAGACCGCGAGACCCACAATCCGCCGCACCAGGAAGGCACCACCGTGAATCTGAAGCTCGGCGACATCTTCGCCGGTAAGGCTCGCCGGCGCTCGCATGAGGAAGGCAAGCGCGCGGTCCAGCAGCGCGCCATTGTCCGGATCGATCACGTGACCGAAATAAACCCGCCGCGGTTTGAGTTCGCCGGCATGCACTGGCTTCCAGATAGCATGCAGGATGGCAGGCGCGAGTGGCCCGGAAAGCCGGATGATTGCTACCGCGCCCGCTCCAGGAGCAGTCGCGGGTGCCACGATCGTATCGCGGATATACATTCTGGGCGCTTACACGCCGCCAATCAGAGGTTCAACGGTTGTTGATGGCTTCCTCGCAATAGAAAACCAATTGGTTGTGATGCCACGTTGCGTTTTTCGGGACTCCGAGCGGATGCGAAGAGCAACTTGCGGCCTTGTCCGCCGCCGGAGTGTCACAGAATATTCAGGTTGCCCGTGTGGCGGTGGTTTGCGAGCACCTTGCGCACCGCGCGCCGAACCCGGTGGTCGGGGTCCTGGTAGAGACTCTCCAGCACCCGCACAATTTGCCCATGATAGAGAGCCGGCGATCCATCGCAGAGCACATGTAGCGTACAGCGACGAACCGCAGCATCGGGGTCGACGGCCATCTCCAGGACGCGCTCCCATACTGCAGAAACTCTGGATTTCAGTTCGCACGGGCAGAGCGCCTGGAGTGCTTTGCGGCGCTCCCGCGGGTCGGGACTGTGAGTGAGTTCAAGCCAGTCCGGAATATCGCTCTTGCGAGTTCGCACGGGTGAACAAGTAACTCCTTCGCGACCGAGCCCCCACCGGCGTCTCTCCGCCAGGCCGCAGAAAGTCACCAGGCAGAATACCGTGTTTGGTCCTTGGGTGGCAGACTGGCGCCTAAACCAATGCCACTTGGGCGGACTTCACGGGCCCCGTCGCCAAGATTCGCTCGATGAGCCTTGTTAAGCCAAAGGCCCGGCTGCTGTGCGAGTCCCTTGCCCGAATCACGTTAGTGTGGTTCGATCGCGCCTATCCCTGAGGGAAATTCTGACGTAAAATCGCGCTCTTTTGGAATCTAACTCCCCGAGGCCTCGGCCCGGGCAGAATAAAATTGGCCCCCGATGAAAAGGACCTACCAGCCTCACAATCGTCGACGCAAACGGACCCACGGGTTCATGGCTCGCATGGCAACGCCCGGCGGACGCAAGGTACTGAAACGCCGGCGCGCCAAAGGACGCAGACGCCTGAGCATCTCGATCCCGCACAAACAGCCCGGGTAGCTGGGCACCGCTCGCCTCAGGGCTTCAGCAAAGCCAACCGGTTGCACCGGAGCGCCGAGTTCCTGCGCCTGCAACGCAAGGGCTTCCGCGCTCAAAGCAAACACTTCGTGCTCTACGCGGGAAGGTTGGGAGATGAAGCCGAGCGGCGGCTGGGAATCACCGTGTCGCACCGAATAGGAAACGCTATCGTGAGAAACCGCCTAAAGCGCCGGATTCGGGAATGCTTTCGCACCCAGCTGTGCAAAGCGATTCCCGAAGGGGTCGCCACGGTGATCGTTGCGCTCTCCGGAGCGGGCGTGCTCGACACACCGGCTATCAATCACGAGCTTGCGGCTGCTACCTTGAGTGTCGTCGAGCGGCTAGAGGCCCGTGATGGGTGACCCTCACATGGCAGCGAACCTAACCACCTCCTCTCACCCTTTTCCTGGACCGGAAGTGGAACCAAACCCAACCGGGAAACCTTCACTCGCCTTTTCGCGGACGGGACGGGCGCTTAAGGCCTGGTCTGCGCCAACGCCGGCCGAGCCGAACGTTCCCAGCCGCGGACTTATACTACTCGCGCTGGGATTGCTGTGGCTTTACCGCTTCGCTCTTTCCCCGCTGCTTCACACTCTTTACGGTCCTGCGTGCCGGTTTGAGCCTTCCTGTTCTCGGTTTGCTGCAGATGCGATTCGTGAGCACGGACTAGGTCGCGGGGCAGCAATGACTCTCAAGCGACTCGCGCGATGCCATCCGTTAGGCGGCCATGGCTACGATCCTGTCCCGGCCAAGGGTCACAGCAGGAAGAAATAATTTTGGATACCAGCCGCCTGATTCTCGCCGTAGTCCTGTCGTTGGGCCTTATTTTTATCTACCAGGAGCTGGTCTTGAAGCGGATCAGTCCGGCCCCCGGCCCGCAGGAGCGGTTGGCGCAGCAACGCGCAACTGAGGTCATCCCCACCTCCGCTTCGACGGCGGCGACCACCGAGCAAAACGCCGCACAGCCGCTCTCTGCACCGATTTCGGGTGTCACGGCACTTGAGCCTGCCAGGCCCCCGGGACCCGAACGGCTCGTGACAATCGAGACCGATCAGTATGTCGCGCAGATCACGAGCCGCGGCGGGAGGATCAAGAGCTTTCGGCTCAAGCACTATCTGGAGACCGCTTCGCCGGACAGCGGATGGTACGAGTTGGTCCCACAGACCGGTGAGTACGTGCTGCCGCTGGGCGCCATCCTGGCGCGCGGGGACCAGGTGCTGACCGACTCCGCGCTGGACTACTCCATTTCGCCGTCGCAGGACATCCGCATAGCGGCGGACGAAGGTACCAAATTGGTTCTGAACGCGCAGGCAGCGGACGGGACCACGATCGAGAAGACGCTCAGCTTTCACGGCGACTCCTACGCCTTCACGACCGATCTGAAGGTTTCCGGTGGCCCGAAAAATGATGCGATCGGGCTCGCGTTGAGCCAACCCCTCAACCCTCACGCCGGGTACTACGATATTCCGGAGTTGCAGGCGTACGTGACCGGGAAGGCGATAACGGAAGCCGAAAAAGCCTTGCGCAAAGGGGTCGCCCCCATAACCGGTAACATCACCTACGCCGGATTCGGCGATCGTTACTTCCTCACCGCCTATCTGCCCGCGACGGCGAGCGCGGGGACCCTGATGATGACCTTTGCTGACGAGCAGGCACTCGCGCGGATGCTGTTTCCAGGAGTCGATCAGCTGAGCACCCGGGTTTACATGGGTCCCAAGCTGCTGGATGCTCTGGAAGCCGTCGACCCCGCGTTGGAGAAGTCAATCAACTTCGGCTGGACCGGCTTGCTTGCGATTATCTTTTTGCGCGCCCTCAAGCTGTTTCATCAAATCGTCCCCAACTACGGATGGGCCATCATCCTGGTGACCGTGATGTTGCGGCTGCTGATGTTGCCGATCTCCATCAAGAGTCAGCGCTCGATGATGAAGATGCAGCGGCTGCAGCCGCAGATGGAGCGGATGCGCGAGCGTTTCAAGGACGACCAGGAACGGCTGCAGCGCGAGATGGTGGATCTTTACAAGCGCAACCACGTGAACCCGGTGGGTGGATGTCTGCCGATGCTGCTGCAACTGCCGATCTTTATTGGCCTCTACGAAGCCCTCCTGAACTCGGTGGAGCTGCGCCACGCGCCGTTCATCTGGTGGATCAAGGACCTCTCGGCCCCCGATTGCCTGCCGGTGTTGTGGATGCCGCAGATACCGTTCATGCACTGCCATGGGATTCCGGTGCTGGTGCTCGCAATGGGCGCCAGTACCTTCTTTCAGCAGTGGATGACGCCGACTTCGCCGGACCCCAATCAGCAGCGCATGATGATGTTGACACCCCTGATTTTCACCGTCATGTTCGTCAATTTTCCGGCCGGGCTTTCGCTATACTACTTCGCGTCAAACGTGCTGGGCGTTGTCCAGCAGGTGTTTCTTAACCGAGAATTCAAAAACAGCCCTGTGACCGCATGAGCACCAACGAACCAATCGAAATCGCAGCCACCACCGTAGACGAAGCTATCAAGCAGGCACTCGAGCAGCTCGACGCGCAGGAAGATGACGTGGTTATCGAAGTTCTCGCCACGCCCCGCGCCGGAGTGCTTGGACTCGGTGCGCGCCAGGCACGCGTTCGCGTGACGCGGCGCACTTCGAATGTCGCCACCTCGGGCGTTCAGTCGCCGCCGCCGGCTCCCGCCGTCGATCGCCGCCCGCGTGAGCCTGATGCAGGTGCGGCGCGCGACGGTGAGGCGCGTTCGCAGGGCCAGCGCGGCGCAGCCGTCGATCTTGACCAGCTGGCGCAAGAGGCGCGCGAGGTCCTGGTCAAGGTACTCGAGTTGATGGACGAGCGGGCCGAGGTGCTCAGGACCCACGGTGATCCGGAGTCAGTCGAGCTTGAGATCAAGGGCGATGGGTCCGGGATTTTAATCGGCCGCCACGGCCAGACTCTCGATGCACTCGAATACCTGGTCAATCGAATCGTGGCTCGGCGAATTCGCGACGCCGCTCCAGTGGTGCTCGAGACCGAATCCTACCGGGCCCGCCGCCGCCAGCAATTGCATCGCATGGCGCTGTCGATGGGGGAGCGGGCCAAGCGCGATCATCGACCGATGACGCTGGACCCGATGCCGCCGCGAGATCGGCGGGTGGTGCATCTGGCGCTGAAAGACGATCCGATGCTGTCCACCCGATCGAGCGGTGACGGGTTCCTGCGCTCAATTGAGATCGTGCCTGCCGGCGCTGGTCAGCGTCGCGACCGCGAACGTGGCGGCGCTGGTGGTGGAGGAGGCGAAAGTCGCGGACGTAGACGGGAACGCCCCGAGCGCCCAGAACCTATCGGGGAACAGGGTGGCTTCAAGCACGGTCAGAAACGCATTGTGTAAGGCGCTCCGTCGCTTTCCCACCTCTCTGGAAGTAAGGAGACGCGAGACATCTCCAGCCGGCGCCTGGTCGTCCGCGCGCTGAGGTGTGAACGGCTTCCTTTCGCGCGATCAGATACGCCGCCGCGATCATAAGAAGAATCATCGCGCAGCTTTACAATGATGGCCTGCGGTGCAGGGTGCCCTCCTGGTCGAGACTGGCGCCCGTCATCACCTTCGGGATGCAGTACCGCAGGATAAGAAAAACCGGCGCGACCCTTTCGGACCGTGCCGGTTTTTGCTTACCGATGATGCTTGGCGTCTAGCGGATCGCGGACCGGACTAGAGCATCGGTGGTAAAGAAGCTCTTGTCCACCGCACCCATGTTGATGTACCAGCACTCGCGCTCCGGCGTCTCGATGCCCGGCAGATAGCACATCGTCGCCTGTCCGGATTGCACGTCGGTCGAGACCGCACCGACCACGAACAGCCGCTTGAACGGATAGATCGCCACGCGCGCATCCGGCACCGGGCGATCGCGATACGCGACCCAGTAGATGTGCGAGCGGAAGAGGCGGCCACTGCGATCGTAGGTGTCGATGTACGGGTTGAACCAGACTTCCGAGTCCTCGTACAGAACGGTGCGGGAATCGATCGGGTTGATCTTACCCGGGCGAGGGGTCGCCTCGACCACGTACATGTGGCGCATCTCCCAGGCTTCCGGGCACGCGCTCGCACCACCGTCCGTTGCGCAGCGCACTTCGGGTGAATGCTCCGCGTGCACCGTCGCGAGCATGTTCTTCTCGCCGAGCAGCTTGTAGTTGTACTCTTCGGTCTTCGCGTTGAATCCCGAGTAGTGATCCGGATCCCACGAGAACGCGGCGGTCCCCGAGGTGGACGCCGAGCTCAGGATTGATTCGTCGACGCGACGAACGCGACGACTGCCGGAGCCGATGCTCCAGGTGTCATCGCCGCGGTTTCCACCTTCATAGCGCCATCGAATAAACCCAACGCCACGAATTTCCATCGGCGCCAGCACCGGATACAGGCCGAAGATCCACAGCCGCTTGGTCATCTTGTAGTCGGGATCGATCGGCATCGGCTCGACTTCGGTGCGGCCCACCAGGTCGTAGCCCATGTAGTGACCGATCTGGAAGTACTCGATCTGCTGTTGCTGCGCGCCTTTGGCCTGGTACTCCGTGTCGCAGTCGTAAAAACGCAGATCGTAGTCGTCCGAATAGAAGGGCTTGTACACCAGGTTCCACACGATCTTAACCCCGGCGTTCGGGTCGTTTGGATCGATCAATGGAAACGGCTGGCCTGCCACGTATCCGAGCAGGCTGCGGTGATCATCCGTAAGCCTGACCTGGCCAGAATACTTCTCCGTCGCATCCTTGTAAGGCGGGGGCCAGTCGACGCGCTCGGTCGGGACTATCTTCATAGTCATCCCGCGCTCGACCTTGTAATAGACGCCGGGCGACAGCAGGTCCTGGACCTTGCTCGCATTGGCCGGCGTGATGAAATCTCCCGGTTTTACCTCTGCATAACTCGTCGGACTAAAGACTAACAGTGTTAATGTTGCCAGAACTCCGACTGTTCCGGCACTCAACCAACTACGCGGGCTCCTGTGCATACGCAGCCTCCTCTAGGCAATTTGCGGCTTAAAACCGCGACATTCGGTTCCCCAAGCGTGCCCTATTCTTAGTCCGGAAAACCTTCCGGCGTCAACACACTAATATTGACCGCGTCGTTTGCTAATCTCGGTGCGCAACTACGCGATAATGAATGGAAAAGTTCTCTAATTTCGGAAGAAGTATGACTTTCGCCATACAGCAGGCGGGACTAATGGACAATGGACAGTTCTTCGCGCGAGTCCGGAACGTGAATCGGACCATGAGAACGCAGCGAAGCGGCCCAACTTGTGGGTCGCACCGGCGCGCTCTTAGTGCGGCAGTAAGCCTGGCGGTTTGCCGCGATTCTGATTGGCGCGGCGCATGAGCCCGCCGCGCCAATCGCCCCCAGGTTTCAGCACCTCAGCGAATTGCCGACCGCACCAGGGCATCGGTGGTAAAGAAGCTCTTGTCCACCGCGCCCATGTTGATGTACCAGCACTCGCGCTCCGGGGTCTCCATCCCCGGCAAGTAGGCCATCGTAGCCTGACCTGACTGCACGTCAGTTGACACTGCGGCTACGACGAACAGCCGTTTGAACGGATAGATCGCCACCCGCGCGTCCGGCACCGGACGGTCGCGATAGGCCACCCAGTAGATGTGGCTGCGGAAGAGGCGGCCACTGCGATCGTAGGTGTCGATGTACGGGTTGAACCAGACTTCCGAGTCTTCGTAAAGCACGGTCCGGGAGTCGATCGGGTTGATCTTGCCGGGCCGCGGCGTTGCCTCAACTATATACATGTGCCGCATCTCCCAAGCTTCGGGACACGCGCTCGCACCACCGTCGGTTGCGCAGCGGACTTCAGGCGAATGCTCCGCGTGAACCGTCGCCAGCATGTTCTTCTCGCCCAGCAGCTTGTAGTTGTACTCCTCGGTCTTCGCGTTGAATCCAGAGTAGTGATCCGGATCCCAGGAGAACGCGGCGGTTCCCGAGGTCGCGGACGAACTCAAGATCGACTCGTCGACGCGACGCACGCGCCGGCTTCCTGACCCGATGCTCCAGGTGTCATCGCCGCGGTTGGCGCCCGCGTATCGCCAGCGGATGAACCCGACCCCGCGAATTTCCATCGGGGCGAGCACGGGGTACAAGCCGAAGATCCAGAGGCGGTTCGTCACCTTGAAATCCGGATCGATCGGCATCGGCTCGACCTCCGTGCGCCCCACCAGGTCATAACCCATGTAGTGACCGATCTGGAAATATTCGATTTGGCTCTTCTGCGCACCTTCGGCCTGATACTCTGTATCAGCGTCGTAAAAGCGCAAGTCGTAGTCGTCGGAGTAGAACGGCTTGTAGACCAGGTTCCATACGATCTTGGTTCCGGCGTAGGGGTCGTTCGGATCGATCAACGGGAACGGCTGGCCCGCGACGTAGCCCACCAGGCTTCGATGATCGTCTGTCAGCCGTACCTGGCCGGAGTACTTCTCGGTTGCGTCCTTGTATGGCGGGGGCCAATCGATGCGCTCGGTCGGGACGATTTTCATGCTCATTCCACGCTCGACCTTGTAGTACACGCCCGGCGATAAGAGATCCTTCACCTTGGTCGCATTGTCGCGCGTGATGAAGTCTCCTGGTTTTACCTCGGCGTAGCTGCACGGGCTGATTGCGAGAGCCATTAGCATCGCGACTGCTACGGCGGGCACGGTCATTGACCGATGCCAAAACCTGGTTTTGCGCATACGCGGCCTCCTGTGGGTTTTCCGGTACTTTCCCTTCTGTCGCCCGAGATTGAGGACATTAATCCGCCAGCGGTCCCGCCGTCAAATGCTAATTTCAAATTCGCTGTTTTCTAATGATTACATGAATTGCCCAAGCTGCTGAACGTGTGGTTTTCTTATGAAACTAAGAAGCGCAACTTAAGTCTCAAGAGACACACCCTGACGCAAAATGACTGTAGAACAGGCAGACTAATAAACGGCTCCAAAGCACGATTCGGCCGTATTGTCTGGGAATTTCACCGGGCAATCTGCGCAACTCAACGACGGCGCCGCTATCAATCCGCGAAAGAACGCGTTTCAGACCGGCGCGGCGATGCGCCGCGCCGGTCTCGGTTCAGCTCTTCAGCGAATTGCCGACCGCACCAGGGCATCGGTGGTAAAGAAGCTCTTGTCCACCGCACCCATGTTGATGTACCAGCACTCGCGCTCCGGCGTCTCCATGCCCGGCAGATAAGCGACGGTTGCCTGTCCGGACTGGACGTCGGTTGATACTGCGGCCACCACGAACAGCCGTTTGAACGGATAAATCGCCACGCGCGCATCGGGGACGGGACGATCGCGATAGGCCACCCAGTAGATGTGGGTGCGGAAGAGTCGACCGCTCTGATCGTAGGTGTCGATGTATGGGTTGAACCAGATCTCGGAGTCTTCGTAGAGAACGGTGCGTGAGTCGATCGGATGCACGATGCGAGGACGCGGCGTGGCCTCAACTATGTACATGTGCCGCATCTCCCATGCCTCCGGACACACACTCGCGCCGCCATCCGTCGCACATCGGACCTCAGGCGAGTGCTCGGCATGGACAGTGGCAAGCATGTTTTTCTCGCCAAGCATTTTGTAGTCATACTCTTCTGTCTTCGCATTGAATCCCGAGTAGTGGTCCGGGTCCCACGAAAAAGCCGCCGTGCCTGAGGCTGCTGAAGAGCTCAAGATAGACTCGTCTAGGCGGCGAACGCGGCGTGAGCCTGCACCGATGCTCCAGGTATCGTCAGCCCTAGTGGGTGACGCGTACCGCCATCGAATGAAGCCAGCGCCACGAATCTCCATTGGTGCCAGCACCGGATACAAGCCGAAAATCCAAAGGCGACTGGTTACCCTGAAATCCGGATCGATCGGCATCGGCTCGACTTCGGTGCGTCCGACGAGGTCGTAACCCATGTAGTGGCCAATCTGGAAGTATGCGATCTGTCCCTTTTGTGGCCCCTTGGCCGTGTATTCCGTATCTCCGTCGTAAAAGCGCAGGTCGTAGTCGTCGGAGTAGAAGGGCTTGTACACCAGGTTCCACACAATCTTGGTGCCGGCGTACGGATCGTTTGGATCGATCAGCGGAAATGGTTGGCCGGCGACATACCCGACCAGGCTTCGATGATCATCGCTGAGACGCACCTGCCCCGAATATTTTTCGGTCGCGTCTTTGTATGGAGGTGGCCAATCGACCCGCTCGGTAGGAGCGATTTTCATCGACATGCCATTGAGAACCTTGTAGTAGACGCCCGGCGATAAGAGATCCTTCACCTTCGTTGCATTATCCTGCGTAATGAAGTCCCCCGGCTTCACCTCTGCAGAGCTGCACGGGCTCAGAGCGAGAAGCATTAGCATCGCCACGCTTACAATGGATGCGGCTTTAGACCACTGCGAAAATCTCGTTGTGCGCATACGCGGCCTCCTGTCGAGCTTTTGGCGGATGCTTTCCGCCGTTCTGTCCCCAGAATTGGACATTTAGTCCGCCTGCACTCTGAGGTCAATCAATAATGCTGACCGCGTGGTTTTCTAATGAATCTATGAATTCAGTTGCCTACTGAACGCGAGGTTCTCTTATGCTGAATGAAGTCTGGCTTAAGTTTCGTCGCATGACGAACGAAAAAGAAGTGGAATATGAAAAGCAGGCACGACCCCGTCAGGGGGCCGTGCCTGCTGTGGTTAGGGACGCTGCGCGGACGTCGCCTAGAAGTTAGCCGCGCGCACCATCGCGTCAGTGGTGAAGAAGCTCTTGTCCACCGCGCCCATATTGATGTACCAGCATTCGCGCTCGGGGGTTTCCATCCCCGGCAGGTAGCACATGGTCGCCAAACCTGATTGAACGTCGGTCGAGACCGCACCGACCACAAACGATCGCTTGAACGGATAGATCGCGACCTTCGCATCCGGCACCGGGCGATCGCGAGTGGCCAGCCAGTAGATGTGACTGCGGAACAGGCGGCCGGCACGATCATAGGTGTCGATGTACGGTTCGAACCACATCTCGCTGTCCAGGTAGATGACGGTGCGCGAATCAAGCGCGTTGATCTTCGAACGATCCGGCAGCGCCTCTACGACATACATGTGACGCATTTCCCACGCCTCCGGGCAGGCGCTTGCACCGCCATCGGTCGGACAGCGCACCTCCGGCGAGTGCAGCGCGTGGATGGTCGCCAACATGTTCTTCTCGCCTAGGAACTTGTAGCTGTACTGCTCGGTCTTGGGATTGAAGCCCGAATAATGATCCGGATCCCACGCGTGAGCCGAGGTCCCGCTGGCCGTCGACGAGCTCAGGATCGATTCGTCGACCCGCCGCACGCGACGGCTGCCTGCGTTGAGACTCCAGGTATCGTCGCCTTTGCGAGGATCGGCGTAGCGCCACCGGATAAAGCCGGTTCCGCGAATCTCATTGGGCGCCAGGATCGGATAGAGCCCGAACAGCCAGTAGCGGCCGGTCGCCTTGAAATCCGGATCGATCGGCATCGGCTCGACTTCGGTGCGGCCCACCAGGTCGTATCCGGCATAGTGACCGATCTGGAAGTATTCGATCTGCTGTTGCTGCGGGCCCCGGTGCTCGTAGCTCGAGTCGCAATCGTAAAAACGCAGATCGTAGTCGTCCGTCGTGATTGGACGGAATACGTTGTTCCAGATGATCTTGGTCGCGACCTGCGGGTCATTGACATCGATCAGCGGGAAGGGTTGCCCGGCGACATAACCCACCAGGCTCTTATGGTCCTGCGTGAGGCGGACCTGCGCGGAATACTTCTCGGTCGCATCCTTGTAAGGTGGCGGCCAATCGACTCGCTCACTCGGGACGATCTTCATCGTCATGCCATGCTGCACCTTGTAGAAGACTCCCGGGCCGACCAGGTTTTGCACCTTGTCGGCGTTATCGGGAGTGATGAAATCTCCCGGTTTGACCTGTGCTTGGCTCGGCGCGCTCAGGGCCAAAACGGCCAGCATCGCCAAGCCCGCGACAGGTGCGCGCTTGAACCACTCACTCGCACTCCAACTAAACATTACGCGGCCTCCTCGTGAAAACATTTCGCGGCGGAACTCGGGTTCCGCGGCTTTTTAAATCCCCAAACCTGAAAGACTTGCACTTCGGACTACTTCTGGGTCGACTCACCACTCACCATCGCGACCAGCAAAACTCCTGCACGCACAGACATTCTAACGTCCGTTAGTGCGAACATTAGAGCCAATCTTCTACTACTGTCAACGCATTTTGTCGCAATTTGGAGACGCACGAACCCGCTTCTTATTCATCGCATTTGCGTCTCTAATGTGACCGCGCAGTTTCGTGCGTCGGCATCGCGATCTTCCAAAAATCCGCTTTTTTTCGCGTAAAGAGAGATATTTTTTTGAGCGGGCAGTTTTAATCGCGTACTCGGCACGCCGCTCAGTAATTCGACTTGCGTGCGCTGCGCGGGTTGCTGCTGAGGCGATTAGCGACCGCGGGCCAAAACCTTAATCGGGTCGCCATCCTAACGCTTGGTAGGGCGCTCAGCGATTCAAGGGAGGAACCGTGAAGCGGGCCAAATCCGAAAAAAAACGGGCACGGCCATTAACCGTGCCCGTTCCGAGCTTGCCTAAAAAGCGTTCGGCTAGAAACTAGCCGCGCGCACCATCGCATCGGTCGTGAAGCTCGCCTTGTCGACCGCGCCCATGTTGATGTACCAGCACTCGCGCTCGGGAGTTTCCATTCCCGGCAGGTAGCACATGGTCGCCAAACCTGATTGAACGTCGGTCGAGACCGCACCGACCACGAACGATCGCTTGAACGGATAGATCGCGACCTTCGCATCGGGCACCGGGCGATCGCGAGTGGCCAGCCAGTAGATGTGGGCGCGGAACAGGGTGCCGGCCTGGTCGTAGGTGTCGATGTACGGTTCGAACCACATCTCGCCATCCAGGTACACGATGGTCTTGGAGTCGAGCGCGTTCACGCGCTTGCGATCAGGGGTAGCCTCGACCACGTAGATGTGGCGCATCTCCCACGCTTCCGGGCAGGCGCTGGTGCCACCGTCAGTTGGGCATCGCACCTCCGGGGAGTGCAGCGCGTGGATGGTGGCGAGCATGTTCCTCTCGCCCAGGAACTTGTAGTAGTACTGCTCGGTCTTGGGATTGAAACCCGAGTAGTGATCGGGATCCCAGGCATGTGCCGAGGTCCCGTTGGTCGTGGTGGAGGAGCTCATGATCGACTCATCCACGCGGCGGACCCGCCGTGAACCGGCAGCCACGTCCCAGATATCGTCGCCGCGCTTCGGATCCGCGTAACGCCAGCGGATGAAACCGGAGCCGCGAATCTCGTTGGGCGCCAGAATTGGATACAGGCCAAACAGCCAGTAGCGACCGGTGGCTTTGAAATCCGGATCGATCGGAGTCGGCTCGACTTCGGTGCGGCCCACCAGATCGTAGCCCATGTAGTGACCGATCTGGAAATACTCGATCTGCTGCTGCTGCGCGCCCGTGCGCTCGTAGCTCGAGTCGCAATCGTAGAAGCGCAGATCGTAGTCGTCCGTGGTGATGGGACGGAACACGTTGTTCCACACGATCTTGTTGGCAACGTCCGGATCGTTTGCGTCGATCAGGGGGAACGGCTGGCCGGCGACGTAGCCGACGACGCTGCGCTTGTCCTGGGAAAGCCGGACCTGTGCGGAGTACTTCTCGGTCGCATCCTTATATGGAGGCGGCCAATCGACCCGCTCGGTCGCCACGATCTTCATGGTCATCCCGTGAGTCACCTTGTAGTAGACTCCCGGCGAAACCAGGTCCTGAACCTTGCTGGCGTTGTCCGGGGTAATGAAGTCGCCAGGTTTGACTGCCGCAAAGCTCGGGGTGTTGATGGCGCCGAGCGCGCACACCGTCAGAGCGGCAGCGACCGTCTTGAACCACGACGGTCCTGTCTTGTCGCTATGCATGCTTTCGAACCTCCAAGAGACTGTGGGCGGTCGTAGACCGCCGTAAAGATCCCCCCAGCGTATGGGCTTGCGCCAAACCAGGCAACCCAGCTGCAAATGAAAATTACCCGGAAAACAAGAAAATTCAGACAGTTTCTTCCAGAATTGCTGATGGACGGCAGTTCATTCGTGCAGTTTAGCTTATGAATTCCGAGCGGGTGTGGGCTTGTCCCGCGGGCTCAAAGCTGGTTTCGGTCCGGTGCGGACGGCCAGCTAATCTCAGGTGCCGCCCTCGGCGCATCGAAGAAGCGCGTCCACCGAGGGCAGAGCGAGGTTGGTCGTAGCGAGCCCTCGAGAAGAGCAAGGTAGCGAAGTAGATAAGGAGCTAGAGTCAGCGCGGCGTTGGCGCGGGTACGTGAGAACCGGGGCAGTCCCGGGGTCGATGGGATGACGGTGGAGGAACTGCGGTGACGTGGACCCGGAGAAGTTCTTCGACCGGGCGCACAAAAAAAAGCGGAGCCGCGCCGGGCTCCGCTTTTCTGCGCGCACCGAAAACCAGCCTCAGGAGTTAGGGTCTAGCCCCCATTTCTTTTTGTTCTCGGCGATTTGCTCGGGGTTTGGATGCTCTTTCTGCTCGAAGGCTTTCACCTTGAACTGGTCCATGATGTCGACCATCGCGTGATTCAGATCGATATCGTCCTTGAGCGGGTCGGGAACCGCGGGCTCTTCGAAAATCGCCTGCCACGGACATTCGGGCTCGCAGGCGCCGCAATCGATGCATTCGTCGGGATGGATGTAAAGCTGGTTGGGAAATTTCTCGGTGTCCGAACCGGTGTATTCATAGATGCAATCGACCGGGCACACACTCACGCATCCGGTGTCGAGACAATCGCGGCAAAGGCGGGTAATCGTCCAGGGCATCGATCATTCCTCTCCTATTGAGCAAGCTATCCACCATAAACTATATCGGCAGAGCGCGTAGGCAGGAAAGCCCGACGACACGCAGCGGAGTATGATCGTAGCGCCGCGGAGAGTTGGCGCGGAGGTATAAACATGGCTAGCGAGAAAGCTTCACGAGCAGGGTCCCGCACTGAAACCGATTCCATGGGCGCGATCGAGGTCCGCTCCGATCGATACTGGGGCGCGCAAACGGAACGCTCGCTGCTGCACTTTTCCATCGGCAATGACCGGATGTCGCGGTCGGTGGTGCGCGCCTTTGGTCTGCTCAAGAAGGCCGCCGCGGAGGTCAACCGCGATCTCAAGAAGCTGCCCGCCGAAAAAGCCCGTCTCATCATCGAGGCGGCGGATGAGGTCGTCGCCGGCCAACTCGACGATCACTTTCCGCTGCGCATCTGGCAGACAGGCAGCGGCACCCAGACCAACATGAATGCCAACGAGGTAATTTCCAACCGGGCCATTGAACGGGCTGGCGGCGTGCTCGGCAGCAAGAAACCGATTCATCCCAACGACGACGTCAACATGTCCCAGTCGTCGAACGATACCTTCCCCACCGCCATGCATATCGCCGCCGCTGAAGAACTGGTGCACACGCTGCTGCCGGCGGTCAAACGTTTGCGCGACGGACTCGAGGCCAAAGCGCGCGACTTCGCCGATATCGTCAAGATCGGGCGCACTCACCTGATGGATGCGGTGCCGCTCACGCTGGGGCAGGAATTTTCCGGTTACGTGGCGCAGCTCGATGCCGATACCCGCCGCATTGAGGCCGTGCTTCCGGACATCTACGAGCTGGCAATCGGCGGGACCGCGGTCGGTACCGGTTTGAATACCCATCGCGAGTTTGCCCAGCGCATGGCCGACAAGATCGCCGCCTACACGAAGCTGCCTTTCACCAGCGCGCCCAGCAAGTTCGCGGCGCTCGCCGCACATGATGCGCTGGTAATGGGGTCAGGTGCCTTGCGCACGCTCGCATGCTCTTTGATGAAGATAGCCAACGACATCCGCTGGATGGGTTCGGGTCCGCGCTGCGGGCTCGGCGAGCTCACGCTGCCCGAGAATGAACCGGGCAGTTCAATCATGCCGGGCAAGGTGAACCCGACCCAGAGTGAGGCGATGACGATGGTATGCATCCAGGTGATCGGCAACGACGCGGCGATCGCGATGGCCGGTACGCAGGGAAATTTCGAGCTCAACGTTTTCAAGCCGCTCATCATTCACAACTTCCTGCACTCGGTGACGCTGCTGGCGAACTCCTGCACCTCGTTCACCAAGTATTGCGTCGAGGGAATTGAGGCGCACCGCGAGCGACTGGCGCACTATGTCAGCGACTCGCTGATGCTGGTCACCGCGCTGAACCCCCAAATCGGCTACGACAATGCCGCCAAGGTGGCCAAGAAGGCGCACGCCGACGGCTCCACGCTGCGGGAGGCCTGTATCGCGTTGGGGCTGCTCACCGGCGAGGAATTCGACCGGCTGGTGCGGGCAGAGAAGATGCTCAGCCCCGACGAATGACACCGGTCCGGACCCGCCCCAGCGCGCGCATGGCTGGCGGACTGGTCGCCGCAGCCTTCCTGCTGATTGGCGCCTCGCCATGCTGCCGGGCCGCCGCGCCTGCGGCCGGCGACCTGCTGACGCCGCCATCTCAGGACGGAAAGCCGATCAAGGTCGCGGCGAGCCTGCACATCATCAACATCGCCTCCATCGATGAGGTGAAAAGCAATTCGAGATCGATGGCTACCTGAGGCTACCTGATGGCGCGCTGGATCGATGCGAGGCTTGCGTTTGTGCCGACCCGACCGACCGAGCTCCATCGCCAGTACAATCGAACCCAGATCTGGATCCCGTCCTTTGCGATGGTCAATGCGGTCGCGCCGCGCGAACGCTACGACACCTCAGCAGAGAGCGACTCTGATGGCTCGGTCAGCTACGTCGGGCGCTTTCATGCGGTGCTGTCGTCGAAATTCATGCCGAAGCGGTTTCCGTTCGATTCACAATCGCTGTTGATCATCGTGCACCCGTACCTGCGGCAGGAGCTGCAGGTGGAGTTCACCGCGTACAACCGCGAGGTGTGGGCTACGCATGAGTTCACCCAATACAGCTCGCTTACGCAATGGAACCTGCAAACCGGGGAACCATCGATCGGCATTTCGGACCTGTATGGCGGTAGGCGGATTCCGGAAGCACGCTTTACGATCAACGTCGAGCGCCGCTACGCCTTCTACCTCTGGAAGTGTTTCTGCCACTGTTCCTGATGGTGGTGCTGTCATGGGCGGTGTTCTTGATCGAAGCGCGCGACCTGTCCAACCAGGAGGCCAATCGCGATCACTACTATCCTGACCGTGATCACATTCGCGTTTGCGATTTCCGCGACCATGCCGCGAGTACCTTACCTGACCTACATAGATGGGTTCTTTCTTGCCTGCTACGTGTTCGTGTTCGTGGCGATCGTAGAGCTGATGCTGGTTCACCTCTCGCATCGGCGCGAGAGGTCCACCGACCTGGGGATCCACATCCAGCGAATCTCGCGATGGACGGTGCCGTTGGCGTTTTTGGTGACCAACCTGTCCTATTCGAACACTTCCTCGGGTGACGAATGAACCCGAGGCGCGCGGGTCGTAAAACGCAGCCGACCTGGCCTCAAGCCGACGACTAAACCTGTCCGGCTTAAGGTTTCTTAAGAATTGCGAGACCTTCGGGCTTTTCGCATCCTTCCAGAATGCGATGCCCCGAAAACCGCACGGATAATCACCGGTAACGTACGACACTCTCGCATTTGCTTGCGGTTTGAGATGCTACGTATTGGCACCGCAAGTGCACTTCGAAAAACCGACCGCAGGAGCTGAATCAAGATGGCTGGAGTTAGGTTTTTCAGGAAGATTGTTCCAATCGCGCTGGCTGGTGCGGCGGCACTGGTGATGGTGATACCCATGAGCGCGTCGGCTGGCGACGTGAATCATCATGACCAAATCCCCCCGGGTGTCGCTGGCTCGACACGGGAACTGGTTTGGCGGCTGGCATCATTTTCATACGGCTGCGCCGGCTAACGTTCCCGTTGACGGATACGCGCCGCAGGCGGTGATTCCCGCAGCACCGGCGTACGGCGCCGCCACCGTGCCGGCATACTCGACCCCGTATGGGGCCGGAGCGTATGGAACAGAGTACGGACCGTGCGCCAATCTTACCCGCCTTCAGAATGTGTGCCGCCGTAACCGAGCGACCGGTCATCCTTTGGCACCCAATAACGTGGCGCGTCAGATGCGGGTAGCTGGAAATCGCCGCTGGGGAATGGCTTCGATAGCTCCCCACCGCGGTTACGCACATGGGCAGCATGGCTCGGTGTTCGCGGCCCCTGATGGGTAGCTTGCTGGGCGTCCGGCAACGAACCTGGGTTCCCCGAGATCTTGGGCAAAGCGCCTCGAGTCCTTCGAGGCGCTTTCATTTTTCAAACCTCCGTGGGCGGTCGCGGCGGTTAAAGAATGACTTGGAGTGATGATGGGCAGAGGTCGCGGAACCTCGGGAATTCCAAAAGTTACAGTTCTGGTCTCCGCTAACTTGAGTTTCGCTTTCTGACGATGCCTAACCCGCCAGCGAACCATCCAGAAGTTTTTTGCAGCAGCCGCGGCAACCGAAAAACTAGTTGGTTGGCAGGCTACACACTGCTTAGCACTCTTCATTGGTGAGGGTGCGCGCAGATCATATGCAACTAGTCACGTGTCATCTGGC
>JBKPEA010000144.1:0-32617 GCA_046728175.1 Thermodesulfobacteriota bacterium
GTATAAGAGACAGCTTCTTATTCGAAGCGGTCAGGAGCGAAGCCAGGAAGGGAGGCGCTGTTCAAGGTCGTTTCGATCTGTGCGCACAAGGACGGGGTTAAACGCGGATTCCTTTCGCGTCTGGGGCTGCGGCAGTCAGTCTCACCAAAGGGTCGACGCTTCCTACGAACCAATACTATTTTGCGAACAGCTTGTTATTCGTGTCGAGATGAATATACGCCGCTGAATCCAGGCGAACGCCAGCCTTTGTTGGCGCACGCGAAACAGACGGAATACTGTCTAGGTCCGCTGCCATTCTCGGAGCCTGCCAGACTGACCATCAATGCGGTCGGGGTTGGCTTCAGACAGCTCACGCAGATCGCCGTCAGGGCCTTATTCTCTCGTGCCGAAAAAGTACTGGGCAATTTTCTCGCTACCTAATATGGATGCGCTTAAGCGAATGCATATTTGTCTTCGACGTTTCTATCGATCGCGTGGCTGCAGAACGGTAATGGTATTGAGACATTGGGTCAGCGGCCCATCACTGGCCGGAAGGCGCCAGTCGCGTGACTAGAACATCCTCAGCGTATGCCCTTATCACTCCTGTGGATAGGAAAATCGCTCGTTTTGAGGGTTTTCCTGCCGAGTTTGGTTGATAATTCTGCTCTCCACAGATCCTATCTCACGTTTCAAGCAAGCTCTTCTCAACCGTGCTATACCTATAAACATGCAGCAATCGGCAGAGTGCGAAGCTCGTGACGAATCACAGGAACTGAAGCGTTTTGCGAAATTTGTGCGCGGATTGCGCACTGTCTCATGGGCTGAAATTAATAAGACCCGTTTTAGCAAGGCGTCGAAGAGGGCTGTTGAATCAAACAACTCGGACAGAAATTCAGAATTGTGGATATCAAAATAGAGTTGAATATGCAGCCGACTTCACGGCCGCCGGGTGCGCCGAGCGTGCGGACCACACCAGCTGAGGAGTAATTTCAGAATTGATGACAACTGGCGAAACTGACCTTGAACGGGAGTATCGCACCATTCGTGAGGCTCTCATCAAAGGGGGCTTGATGACCAGCAATCTCGATTCGTTGTACAGCGATTGGCAGCGATGGCGCGCGGAAGCCAAAATGCCCGCGTCGGACCGTCCTAATTCGTTGGCGCTCGAAGTCGATCAAATGGTGGGCCCGACACCTGTCGCAGTTCCGGTCCCTGATGGATTCAGCGCATCAGGCGGCTCGGATCGTGCGGGCTCGCAAAGACGCGCAGGAATGATTCGAACACTCTCACTCGCAGACGGGGTTTGCCTGCGACCAACCCGCGAAGATGTCAACGACTTTATAGCGAGGAGAAGGCGACCATGCTCACATTGTTGGTTTGCATAATCGCGGCATTGGTCTTCACGGTCGTATTCGTATTTGGATCGTTCGCGCTCCTCTCTGCCGTGATCATGGCGGTGGCCGGCATCGGGAATCTCCTCAGCGGCGGATCGAAGACTGACGATCAGCTTTCTCCAGTACCCGCTAAAATTTGAAAAAAAGGCCGCGGCGCGGGAGTTGCGCTGATTCGGTGAACCTGGCCGTCGTCGTCCGCCAACGTTTTCGCCTCACGGCAACCGCTTGCTTAGGACCGATGTCGGGAATGAGTTGACCGATTCGCGATCTCATTAATCCGACGCCTGCTTCCTTGACAGAATGTTCTTGAACCAAGACGTCAGTACGGGTTCCTGATTCGCCAACTCGATGTAGTCATCTTCGCACAGCCACACATCGATACGCGGTTCTCGCGGAGTAATCGAAATAATCTGAGAAGTGACGCAGGATACCGGCCGTCGAGCGCGATTCAGATTCACAAATCTGTGATAAGGGTTGTTGCATACACTTAGTTTATCGCCTTTTCATATATGATCTTTCCGATTCGAGCAGCCGGTATCAATTGCCCATGTATGCACGAGTGAAAACATGGTCGCTATCATTCTGCGGTACGAAGGAGTAGGGTTGAGATGCACGCTCGGATTGTTCCTTTCATCTGACTCGGGAATTAGCCCGGGTTTTCTGTTTGAGAGCTTCCCAGCTAAAACTCACGGAGGGCACAAATGCCCAGTAGATTGTACGTAGGTAATCTCGCCTACTCGGTCGCCAACGGCGATCTCGAGAATCTCTTTTCCGAGGCCGGAACGGTGCAGAGTGCCGCTGTCATCATGGACAAGTTTTCCGGCCAGTCAAAAGGCTTCGGCTTCGTCGAAATGTCATCTGCTGAAGAAGCTTCCGCAGCAATTCAGCGCTTCAACGATACTGAGCTCAAGGGCAGAAACATAAAGGTGAACGAGGCCAAACCTCGGGAATCGAGTTTCGGCGGTGGCAACAATAGTGGCCGTAACCGTCATTAAGGCCCTTTCAAGTGGGGCGGGCTTCGGCCCGCTTCTTCCTTCCTCGTCGAACTAGAAACTACTACTTTCACGCGCGGTTCCGCGCGGACCAGCTCTCAGCGACGTGTCATATTGAAGAATTCAATTCTCCGCATGTTTCGGACGCTTTCCCCGGCGTTTGTTTCCGATGCGGAAGAGCCGATACGCTCAGAACTCTTCGGTATCGAACGGCTGGAGCTACATGCGGAGAGTCTCGCAGCCGCGCAACGCATCACCCGAAGACCGACCACCAAAAAACGCTTGGCCGACCGCATGGCCGACAACGGTAGGGTTCTGCACGCTGCATATCGTGCGATCGTGTTGGCGATCCGAAACGAGCGGATTATCACGCCAGCGGCGGATTGGCTGGTCGATAACTTTCACGCCGTCGAAGAGCAGATTCTCGACATCGGCTACGATTTGCCGGGCGGTTACTATCGGCAACTGCCAAAACTCGCCGACGGTCCGCTCGAAGGGTATCCGCGCGTGTACGGGCTGGCGTGGGCTTTTGTTGCGCACACCGACAGCCGCTTCGAGGATGAGATGCTGTGCCGATTCGTGCGCGCATATCAGCGCGTACAGCCTTTGACGATCGGCGAGCTGTGGGCGGTTCCCATCACGCTGCGAATCGTTCTGATTGAGAATTTGCGTCGCTGTGCCGAACGAATCGTCAAAAGCGGTATCGCTCGACAGGAAGCTGATGCCCTTGCTGATCGGATTCTGAAGTCTGCCGACGCGCAGAGCGACAGCTCCGACGCACCATTGCGTGGGGTTGAGCAGAACCGGCTCGCCACCCCATTTGCCGTGCAACTAGTGCAGCGCCTGCGCGAGCAGGATCCGATCGCCACGCCCGCGCTTCGTTGGTTGGACGAACGGCTTGCCGTCCAGGGCACAAGCGCGGACGAAATCGTTCAGGAGGAGCATCGCCGCCAGGGGGCCGTGAACGTTACGGTCCGCAACGCGATCATGAGCATGCGCCTGATCTCCGCCGCGAATTGGCAGGAGCTGTTCGAGAGCATCAGCCTCGTTGACCAGGCGCTTCGCGCTAGGAGCAATTTCGCGGAGATGGACTTCCCTACCCAGGATGGCTATCGGCACGTGATCGAGGAGCTTGCTCGCGGCTCGAGCGCTTCCGAGCTGGAGATTGTTGAGTTTGCTATCACGGCCGCCGAACGGGCAGGGCTCGGTCGCGCCGGCTGCGACCAAGTTACAGCGAGTCGCAAGCAGGATCCTGGCTATTACCTCATTGGCAAAGGCCGCAAGCAGATCGAGAAACAGATCGGGTTCCGCGCGCCGGTCAAGGATTGGCTGATTCGAGCGAGCTTGGCGGCGGGAATTTCCGGCTATCTTGCCACCATAGCCATGTTCAGTGTCCTGGCGGTTGCCTTGCCGTTGTTTATTATTGCGACTCTGGGCGTCGGCGGCGCCACCCTGATTTTTTTCGCCCTAATAGCGGTGTTGCCGGCACTGGATCTAGCGGTCGCTGTTTCGAACCGACAGTTCACGAGCTGGATACCCGTGCGTCCTTTGCCGTCTCTCGAGTTGCGCGACGGGGTGCCACCCGAACTTCGTACAATGGTGGTCGTCCCCACCATGCTCACCGCGCTTGAAGACCTCGAGGCGCAGATCGAGCGTCTGGAAGTGCACTACCTGGCGAGCGAAGGCGGCGATCTCTACTTTGCTCTGCTTTCAGATTGGGCGGATTCGCCGACGGAAAAGTTCAAGGGAGATGACGAACTACTGGCTGCGGCGTCCCGCGCAGTCGCGAGGTTGAATAACACTCATACTAGAGGACGAGGCGAAGCGCGGTTCTTCCTGCTTCATCGCAGGCGGCAGTGGAATGAGCGGGAAGCAAAGTGGATGGGATGGGAGCGCAAGCGCGGAAAGCTCCACGAGCTGAATCAACTCTTGCGGGGAGCGCGGTGCACCAGCTTCGTGACCGACGTGGGTGCACCCGCGGTGCCTTCCAACGTCCGCTACGTGATTACACTCGACGCGGATACCCGGCTGCCGCGCGGAACCGCCAAGCGGTTGATCGGAAAGATGGCACATCCACTCAACCGACCTTCATTGGATCACAGCAGCCTTCGCGTGGTCGATGGACACGCGGTCATGCAACCGCGAGTGACTCCTGCACTGCCGACCGATCAGGACGGATCGATCTTCCAACGGCTTTTTTCGGGACCGAGCGGAATCGATCCGTATGCATTCGCCGCCTCGGACGTGTACCAGGATCTTTTGGATGAAGGATCTTACAGCGGAAAAGGAATTTACGACGTCGATGCCTTCGAATCTGTACTTGCAGGGCGGGTTCCGGAAAACACTCTTCTGAGTCACGATCTTTTCGAAGGAATCTTCGCCCGTGCGGGACTGGCGGCAGACATCGAGGTGGTCGAGGAGTTTCCGTCGCGATATGACGTGGCCGCTGCCCGGGAACATCGATGGGCTCGCGGCGACTGGCAGTTACTTCCGTGGGTTCTAGGTTTCCACCGGAGCGCAGGCGACTCCAGATCGGCGTCAATTCCGCTTGTCGGCCGCTGGAAAATGATCGATAACTTGCGCCGATCCGTTTCGGCGCCTGCCGCGCTGATAGCGATGATCGCGGGATGGACTGTTTCACCGCGAGCCGCCGTCGCCTGGACCGCGTTTGTTCTGCTGAGTGTTGCGATACCTGCACTGCTGCCGGTTTTCGCCGGAATCGTGCCGCGCAATCGAAACATCTCAGCACGAAATCACTGGCGTACGGTCGGCTCCGACATTCAACTCGCCTTCTCGCAGTCCGTACTTCGAGTCATCTTTCTTGCGCATCAGGCGTGGCTGATGGCGGATGCGATCGGTCGAACTCTGTTCCGAATGCTCGTGACCCGCGGGAGAATGCTCGAATGGATCACTGCCGCGCAGGCGAGCCTTCGCACCCGGCTTGATCTCCCGGAATTTTACCGGCGGATGGGTGGAGCGGTCACGCTTGCGTTTGCAGCGCTCGTAGTCGTCGCATACTCCGGGCATCGTTCGTGGCCCGTAGCTGCGCCATTTATCGTTCTATGGCTGCTGTCTCCCGCCATCGCGCGATGGGTGAGCCTTCCGCCTGCCGATGAGGGAACCAATCCAGTCTCGACAACGGACCCTCGTGCACTGAGGCTGATCGCTCGGCGGACCTGGCGGTTCTTCGAAACTTTCGTGTCGGCGGAGGATCACATGCTGCCGCCCGACAATTTCCAGGAAGATCCAGAGCCCATAGTTGCGCATCGGACGTCGCCGACCAATATCGGCCTTTATCTTTTGTCGATCATCGCAGCGCGCGATCTTGGATGGATAGGCACGGTCGATGCCCTCGGTCGATTGGAAGCGACGATGGCCACGCTATCCGGACTCGAGCGATTTCGCGGCCACTTCTACAACTGGTACGACACCTGCGATCTGCATCCACTCGAGCCTAAATACGTCTCGTCTGTCGATAGCGGTAACCTCGCGGGACACCTGATCGCGGTAAGGAACGCCTGCCGCGAAATGTTGGACGCGCCCATCGTCGTTCCAGGATGGCTGTCTGGAATCGAAGACAACCTCAATCTCGCGCATGAGGCGGCTCGTGTGCTCGGCCAGCGGCAAACCGACACCGTATCGCGCAAGGACCTCGAAGCGGCCCTCGATACTTTGGACGAATCGCTTTCCTCGATCGTCCGGTCCTCCCTGCCGGATCACGAGCATGTTCAAACGACGCTAACCAACCTTGCTGTTCAAGCCGAGACCGTTGGTGACGTCGCTCGCACACTCGCAGCGGAACCGGGAGATAGCGCCCTTGAGAACGTGCTGGTCTGGACGGAGGCGATCAAATCCACAATTCGCAGCCATCAGAGCGACATCGACGACTTCGCGTGCCCGGCTCGATCATTCTCCGGACGCCTCCAGTCCCTGATTGATCTCACCGGCAAAATGATCTCGGCGATGGACTTCGGGTTCCTCTACAATCCGTCGCGGCAATTGCTTGCGATCGGATATCGTGTCGCCGAGGGCACTCCGGATGAAAATTGTTACGACCTTCTCGCATCGGAGGCCCGGCTTGCGAGTCTTGTCGCAATCGCCAAGGGCGATCTGCCGGTAAAGCACTGGTTCCGGCTTGGGCGGGATGTGACGATGATCGATGGCGGCTCGGCACTCATTTCCTGGTCGGGATCGATGTTCGAATATCTGATGCCGCTGCTTGTAATGCACGAGCCGGCCGGCAGCTTGCTGCAGAACACCACGCGGCTGGTCGTGCGCCGCCAGATCGAATATGGACGCGAACTCCGCGTCCCATGGGGCGTCTCCGAATCGGCCTTCCACGCGCGCGATTTGAACTTCACCTATCAGTACTCGAGTTTCGGTGTTCCGGGTCTTGGTCTCAAGCGAGGTCTCAGCCAGGACATTGTTATCTCTTCTTACGCGACCGGACTGGCAACTATGATCGACGCCGGCGCTGCCGTGCAAAACTTCTCACAAATCGCTGCCGCTGGGGGCCGCGGCCGCTACGGATGGTACGAAGCGCTCGATTATACTCCTCTGCGAATTCCTGAAGGGGAGACGGTAGCGATCGTTCGCGCCTATATGGCGCATCATCAGGGTATGACCCTGGTCGCGATCGGCAATGCGCTTTGCGACGGCGCGATGCGCGCACGCTTTCACGCTGAGCCGATCATTCGAGCAACCGAACTGTTGCTCCAGGAGCGGATTCCGCGCGACGTCCCGATGGCGTATCCGCGTGCCGAGGAAGTCGCGGAAGCGGAAAAGACTCGCGAGATCGCCACGGCGACGTTGCGCCGGTTTCATTCGCCGCACGATCTGATCCCGCGCACCCATCTCCTCTCGAACGGTAGATATGTAGTGATGATGACTGCGGCCGGTTCCGGCTACAGCCATTGGCGCGACCTCGCCGTCACGCGATGGCACGAGGATGTTACTCGCGATTCATCGGGCAGTTACGTGTTTCTGCGCGATGTGAGCAACGGCGAGGTCTGGTCAGCAGGCTATCAGCCGACTTGTGTTGAACCGGACAGCTACGAAGTCGCGTTTTCCGAGGATCGTGCCGAGATCATCAGACAGGATGGAACGATCACGACCACTCTCGAAGTGGCGGTGTCGCCGGAGTTCGACGCGGAAGTCCGCCGATTATCCATCGCAAACCTCGGAACACGACCACGAGAGATCGAGCTTACTTCATATGCCGAGCTGGTGTTGGCGCCGCCCGCGGCTGACAATGCGCACCCCGCGTTCTCCAAGCTTTTTGTTCAAACCGAATTCGTTGCGGAGGCTGGCGCGTTACTCGCGACGCGCCGGCTGCGATCTCCGGGCGAATCTCCGATCTGGGCGGCGCATCTCTCGGTGGTCGAGGGCGACACCGTCGGCGATCTGCAATTCGAAACCGATCGCGCACGGTTCCTGGGGCAGGGGCGCACAACTCGGGAGCCCGTTTCAGTCGTAGATGGCCGGCCTTTATCCAATACCGTCGGCGACGTGCTCGATCCGATATTCAGCCTGCGGATCAGAGTTCACGTCGCCCCGGGCGCTACGGCGCGGGTTGCGTTCTGGACCCTGATCGCGCCCTCGCGCGGCGAAGCGCTCGACCTCGCGGACAAGCATCAGGACGCCTCGGCTTTCGATCGCGCGGCGACCCGCGCCTGGACCCAGGCGCAGGTCCAGTTGTTGCATCTGAGCGTCGGTCCCGAAGAGGCGCATCTGTTCCAGCGCCTGGCCAATCACGTCCTCTACTCGGATCCCACGCTTCGGCCTCCCTCTGATGCACTCAAAAGGTGCGAGAGCCCGCAGCCGACCCTCTGGCCCTACTCCATCTCCGGCGACCTTCCGATAGTCCTGGTACGAACCGACGAAATAGAAGATCTGGAAATCGTCCGGCAACTCGTTCGCGCCCACGAATATTGGCGAATGAAACTGCTCGCCGTGGATCTTGTGATTCTTAACGAGCGGCCATCATCATACCTCGAGGACTTGCAGAAAGCGCTTGAGACGATGGTTCGGTCGAATCAGTCGCGGACACCTTCGGCCGGCGAACACATAAGAGGAGCGGTTTTCGTTCTTCAAGCCGATTTGATCTCGGTAGAGGCGCGCATTTTGCTGCAATCGGCCGCTCGTGTTGTCTTGTTCAGCCGTCGCGGCAGTCTCTCCGAGCAACTCAAGCGCCTGGAAGTGCCCAAACCCATAGCGGCCCCATGGCGCCCCGAGTTTCCAGTGAAAGACAATGAAATTGAGCCACCTCTCTCGATTCGATCAGAACTGGAGTTCTTCAACGGCCTTGGCGGTTTTGCAGCCGATGGACGCGAATATGTAACCGTTCTCAGCGAAAGACAGTGGACGCCTGCGCCGTGGATCAATGTGATCGCCAATCGAACCCTCGGCTTTCAGGTCTCCGCGATCGGCTCCGGCTACACATGGTCCATCAACAGCCGCGAAAATCAGCTCACTCAGTGGTCCAACGATCCGGTCAGCGATTCTCCGGGCGAGGTGATCTACGTTCGCGACGAAAACAGCGGCGTGCTATGGGGTCCGACCGCGCTTCCTATTCGCGAGCAATCACCGTACGTGGCGCGGCACGGCCCGGGGTATAGCCGCTTCGAGCACGCCGCGCACGGTATCGATCTCGAGCTCGAGCAGTTCGTAGCATTGGAAGATCCGATCAAGATTTCGCGATTGAAAATCAGAAATCGCTCCGGACGAACCCGCAGCCTCTCGATCACCGCTTATGTGGAATGGGTACTCGGAACTCAGCGCGGCGCTTCAGCCCCGCACGTTGTCACGGAGATCGATTCTCCTACCGGGGCCTTGCTCGCCCGCAATTCCTGGAGCCGTGACTTCGGTCAGCGCATCGCCTTCCTCGATCTTGCCGGACGGCAGGTTAGCAACACGGGCGACCGCACCGAGTTTCTCGGCCGGAATGGAGGTTTGGAAGATCCTGCCGCACTCGCCACTGGCAAGCCCCTGTCTAATCGAGTCGGTGCCGGCCTCGATCCCTGCGGCGCGCTCCAAACCCGCGTTGAGGTGAAGCCGCACGCGGTCGCGCAGGTCGTATGTTTTCTGGGGCAAGCGGAGACCAAGCCCGAGGCGCTTTCACTCGTCGCACGCTACCGAGCCACTGACCTTGATTCGGTGTTCCGCGCAGTTACTCAGCATTGGGATAAGGTTCTCGGCGCGGTCCAAGTGAAAACTCCCGATCGGTCCGTGGATCTCTTGCTCAACCGCTGGCTTCTTTATCAGACGCTCGCGTGCCGGCTCTGGGCCCGGTCGGCGTTCTACCAGGCAAGCGGCGCCTATGGTTTTCGTGACCAGCTTCAGGACGTGATGGCGCTCACCATTTCGACACCGGAACTTGTGCGAGAGCATCTGCTGCGGGCCGCGGCGCAGCAGTTCGTAGAGGGCGATGTTCAGCATTGGTGGCTTCCACCCTCCGGCCAGGGAGTTCGCACGCGAATTTCCGATGATCGGATCTGGCTGCCATATGTCGCGTCGCATTACGTGGCAGTCACGGGTGATTTTGGAATCCTCGACGAGAAGGTTGCTTTTCTCGACGGGCCGGTCCTGCATCTGGGCGAAAGTGAATCCTTCTTCCAGCCGATGGCATCGGATGATCGCGATACGCTGTTCGAACACTGCGCGCGGGCCCTCGATACGAGTCTTTCAGTGGGCGAGCATGGGCTCCCATTGATCGGCACGGGCGACTGGAACGACGGCCTGAATCGGGTGGGAGAACTCGGCAAGGGCGAAAGTATTTGGCTGGGCTGGTTCCTTATCGCGACCATCGCGGCGTTTTCAGAAATAGCAATCGTACGAGGAGCGCAAGTCCGCGCATCCGCATGGCAGAAGCACGCGGCTTCCGTGCGCGAGTCTCTTGAGTGCGACGGATGGGATGGCGGATGGTATCGGCGCGGCTACTTCGATGACGGAGCTCCGCTCGGTTCGAAAGCGAACGCCGAATGTCGCATCGATTCGATCGCGCAGTCATGGGCGGTGATTTCAGGAGCGGCGGATCCGACTCGTGCGGCGACTTCGATGGCCGCCGCGCAACACAACCTTGTGCGCCGCGACCATCAAATGATGCTGCTGTTCGCACCTCCCTTCGATCAGTCGTTGCCCGACCCCGGCTACATCAAGGGATATCCTCGGGGCTTGCGCGAGAATGGCGGCCAGTACACGCACGCCGCCGTGTGGTCGGTGATTGCCTCGGCGATGCTCGGCGACGGCGATCGGGCGTACGATCTTTTCTCGTTTCTGAATCCCATCAATCACTCAAGCAAGCGCGCCGACATCCATCGCTACAAAGTGGAACCGTACGTGATGAGCGCGGATGTTTATTCCAACCCGCAGCACGTCGGCCGCGGAGGGTGGACCTGGTACACCGGTTCGGCCGGGTGGATGTACAGGGCCGGCCTCGAATGGATACTGGGAATTCGGCTGCACGGTGCGATGCTGCACGTCGATCCTTCCATACCCAAGAGCTGGCCGCGCTTCGATATCGTCCTCCGGTACGGTTCAGCTTCCTATGAAATCACGGTAGAGAATCCGCGAGGTGCCGGCCGAGGAGTGTCTCAGATGATACTCGACGGCATAACGTTACCATGCGACCAACCGAAGGTTTCCCTAGTCGACGATGGCAACAAGCATCAGGTTCGAGTAACTGTCGGATGATCCGCAAAAGTGTTGGCAACCGACTGGACTGAGCCTTGTGCGGTTTGGCGACATCGGCGGCGGCTGGTCGCAGCCCTGGGTCGATCTGCAGCCGACGACTGTGGGCCTGATTTTCCCCGTCGCAGTACCCCTCGATCCATCATCCAGGATAACGGCGATCCCGGCGGCCAGCTCGTTCGGCAATTTCGCGGACCTCTATGTCCTGGGTGCGGACGGCGCAGTCTATCTGCGCCGCGGCTGGGGCCCGGGCGATGCGGAAAGCTGGCAACGGCTCGGTACCGAGGATCTTGGCGGTGTCGCCGCGTCGCGGCTGGGTATCGTTGGCCGCCAGATCATCGCCCGCTCGGCGCAGGGCAGTTTGTGGATCCGCAATTCCGACCTGCCGGCGCTGTTCGGTATCGGCTGGACACAGCTCGACAGTCCCGGATTTCCGGTGCACGCGTTTTCCGCGACCGGCAGCGATGCGTCGTTTTGGCTGGCGGCGCAGGGGCCGGCCGGCGAGATCGCGGTCGGCGCCGGGACGCCGAGCGGCTCCGTCGTCTGGCGGGTAGCGTCGGCCGATGATGCCTGGCGTCCCACGCTCGGGACCGATCTCGGCTGGGCCGAGCCTGGCGCCGATACGGCGTGGCTGTTCGCGACCGGCAGCGATGGTTCGGTGCGAGCGCTGATCGCCGGCGAAGCGACATGGCGTTCGGTGGGTATGTAGGCGCAGTGCGGAGCACTACCGCGGCGTCGCGGCTCGCGGCGACTTGCCGTACCGCAGGTCAGATCGAGCTGTTCGCCGATGCCGGCGCACATATGCTCGCTTGGACTTGGTGGTCCTGATCGCTAACCAGGTGAAGCACGGCATGCATTGCCGGAACAGTGTCCAGGCTACCAGACCGAGGACTACCAAGCGGCTATTGCACGCGGAATGCGGGACGCGGCCTCCGAAGTGAGCGGCATCGGACTTCCGCTTTCCCACATTGCCGACATTGAGCATGTCCACTTTCGGGCAGTGTCCGAGGCTAGAAGGCACTGTCCCTACTGAAATCCATCGCAAACGAGAGTCGAGACCGTGATGAGGAAGTTGAGAGCCACGAAGACCAGAGGTGACAGCGAAGGACGTATGAAAGGCTCAACAATTGCCCCCGTGATCGAGATCCTCGCATAAGATAATCGTCGGAAGAGCTGCGCCACGAGCCACCGCGCAAGCAACGGTTTTGTAGTCGGGCTGGTTAGGCCGCGAGGCGTTCGTAGCGATGATGCAAACCACCCACCTCAGGGATGGCCATCACGTTTCCTCGTTTGGGCGGATGGACCGGGCGAGGCTCAGGACAGTCTTTTCTCGAGGATAGATGCGTCCGTGTTCGGTGGTAGTAGTATTCGTAGGAGGAGAGGACTCGACGCAAATGTCGCTCGTTGAAGACAATGAAATGGTCGAGACACTCGCGTCGGATCGACCCGATGAGTCTCTCGACATAAGGATTCTGCCAGGGTGAACGCGCCGCCGTTATGACCTCGGCGATACCCATCGCTTTGACCCGCTTGCTGAATACCTCGCCGTAAGAAGCGTCTCGATCGCGCAACAGAAACCAAGGAGCGGTATCCCAGGGGAACGCTTCGGTCACCTGACGGGACAGCCAACCAGCGGTCGGATGCTGCGTGACATCGAAGCGGACAATCTTCCGGCGGTCGTGGGCGATGATGAGCATCACGAACAGCAGCCGGAAGGTCGCCGAAGGTACGATGAACGTATCGATGGCAGCGATGCCGAGCGCCTGATTGCGCAGGAAGCTGCGCCAAGTCGGCGAAGGTAGGTGTGGCCGCCGTAGCATGTACTTGGATACGGTCGCCTGACTGATCTCGATGCTGAGCTTGAGCAACTCACCGTGGATGCGCGGCGCACCCCAGAGGGGGTTGGCAAGGCACATCTGACGAATCAATTTGCGTGTCTCCGTATTCATAGGTTTGCGCCCAGATCGGGATCGCCAACGCCATAGAGCCGAAAGCCTTGGCGATGCCACTGGACCACAGTGGCTGGCTTCACCAGCAGCATCGCTTCGAGGCAACGCGGCCACACCTGGTAGAGCCACACCCAGAACATCCGATCGACGGAGCATAACCGCAGACGGCCAGGACGTTGCCGATTGAGGACCGCAACCTGATGACGAAGGGCGATGAGCTCCAGTTCCAATTCCCCCCGGCTGCGAAACCGACAAGCCAGCCAGGAAAACAGCGTCGAGATGAGTGCGAGCATGCCGGCGACATTACGGACCGTCGAGGAAAACCGCCAGGCTTCTCGCTACTTTCGGAATTTTCAGCAGGCACAAGATAGACAAAAAGCGGAGGTGACCATGAAAGAGCGCATTGCGGCGAAGCGTCAGCCGCGGCCGGTTTATTACACGCGCGACCAGCTCGATGAACTGTGTGAGAAGATCATCGTCGGCTTCTGCATGGCGCGCTACGGGCAGGAGTTGAATCCGATTCCTACCGAAGCCCTCCTGCAGTTGCTCGAAGAAGACGCCCACGACGTCGATCAAACGGCCGACCTGCCGGACGGCATCAACGGGCTCACTGAGTATTATTGGGACCGCAAGCCAACCGTGAAGATCGATGCGCGACTGACCCAGCAACATTGGCGGGAAACGCGGCGGCGAACGACCCTCTGCCATGAATTTGGTCACGTGATCCAACACGCCCCTCTGTGGCGCGCACTGGGACCTGAAAATCCAGGCTACGGGCCGATCTCACAGTCGTGTCGCTGCGAGTACGACGAGCAAGAACTTTATGATCGGTGGGACGCCTGGATGGAATGGCAGGCACGTCACATGTCGGGAGGGTTTCTGATGCCGAAGACCCGTGTCGGTCGGCTGGCGCAAAGACTGGCGGAAACAAAACGCTGGAAGCTACCGGTTCCAGCCGGGTCGCCGCCAAGTATGTATCTCGCGGAACACGTGGTGATCGCATTTCAAGTATCGAGCGTGGCAGCCTTGGCGCGGCTCAAACAATTGGGGGTGGGTCGCGTAGGACACGGTGCACGCGAACGTTTGCGCGGAGATCCCTCGGTCTCCGAAGCCGGTTATCGCGGTCGTAGCCACCAAAGGGAATCGATATAGCAAAATGAAGAATGTTCTTTTGATCCACGCCGGATGCGGAGGTTGCCGCTGGAGACCGAAGGCGCAAATCTTGGTGCAATGATGTCGGACGACGCGGCTCGCCGTAAAGTGTTCAGCCGAGCGCGGCTCGGCCGGCTCGAGCTGCGCAATCGGATCGTCAAGACCGCGACCTACGAAGGCATGTCGCCCGGCGGCGTGCCGTCCGACGCTCTGATTCGCCACCATCGCGATTTGGCGGCTGGCGGTGTTGGCATGACTACAGTCGCGTACTGCGCAGTCTCGCCCAATGGCCGTACCTTTGAACAACAGATGTACATGCGGGAGCAGATCCTGCCTAAGCTGCGTGAGTTGACCGATGCGGTACATGCGGAGGGCGCGGCCGCATCGATTCAGCTTGGCCATTGCGGTTACTTCAGCCGTAACCCGGAACTGCCGCGACGGTGCTCGCTAGGTCCGACTTTCCCCGCCTGAACGAATATGGACTCATGTCAGGCGTGCCCTTCGCCCGCGCGATGGGTGAGGCCGACATCGCCCAAGTGACCGAAGAGTTCGCGACAGCCGCCGCGAAGGCGGTGTTGGCGGGCTTCGATGCGGTCGAGCTTCATTTAGGACATGGTTATCTGCTGAGCCAGTTTCTGTGCCCTGCGACCAACCGCCGCCGCGACGCATGGGGCGGCAGTCTCGACAATCGGCTGCGATTGCCGCTGGCCGTGTTGCGGCGCGTGCGCGAACGGGTCGGCTCGGACGTTCCGATTCTATGCAAGACCAACCTGCGCGACGGGTTTCGCGGCGGCCTGGAGCTGAACGAATCGGTCGAGGTCGCCCGGCGACTGGAAGCCGGCGGGGTAGACGCGATCGTGCTGAGCGGCGGCTTTACCAGCCGGACTCCGTTCTATCTGTTTCGCGGCGCCAGCCCGCTCAAGGAAATGATTGAGGTCGAGCACAATCCGCTGCAAAAGCTGTCGCTGCGATTGTTCGGCAGGCGTGCCATTCGCGAGTATCCATTCAAGGAAATGTTCTTTCTTGATGACGCGCGCGTGGTGCGGAGTGCGGTAAGGGTGCCGCTGGTGCTGCTCGGCGGCATCCTGTCACTCGACAATCTGGAGACCGCGATGCGTGAGGGCTTCGATTTTGTCGCGATGGGTCGTGCCTTGATCGCCGATCCCGACTTGATCAACCGCATGGCACGCGGCGAGGTGAGCCGCTCGCGATGCATCTCGTGCAACAAGTGCGTCGCCGAGATGAATCGCAACGGCGTGCGCTGCGTTCTATAGCCGCGGCATGCGGTCGGAAAGACACTACACCGATCATCCAGTTCCACTTATCGCTCGAGGGAAATTGACCGCGGATCTGCCTTCAAAGCGTTTGTGAGACGTGTCAACGGGCTGATCTTGTGGGGTTGCGGCTCCTACGGACTGGAATTGCGCATTTGCAGCATCAGCTATCGCACAGTTCGACCTGGACAAGTTTAACTGCCTGTTCATGCAGTGGTTTGAGGAGAAGGACTGGGAACGATGCGGAATTGTCTCCGCTAGGAACGACAAGCTTGCCGAGATTCACTTACCGTGCGTGTATGTTATTTGTGGAAGCCTATTTTTTTTGGTCATATCGCTAGGTCGCGCTCGTAATGCATCAACAGCCTGTCCGCGAGTTAAAATGCTGATGCCGCTTCAACTTCGAGCCTGCAGAAATGGGAGACCAGCTGAGATTGCTGGCAGCCACACCTCCGATTTCGCGACGCTATCGACAGGCTTTACATTTTCTGGAGTGGAGGAACATTCTCGCAGGTGCAGCTGCCAGATGCTGACGTCGTGCCAGTGACCGAGTTTATGTCCTACCGAGCGCTCGAGGCGATTTGCTGAAATCCAACCGATCGATGAAGTCCCACGCTGGCCTCATTTGGTAGTGTGATTCCGGCGAACAGATTGTAAAACCCTTGCAGCTCCAAAATCTTGAACAAAGATGTATACAAGCCACGCCCGACACCAGAGCGATGCATTCCCGAATCGACGTATACCGAAACCCACGATGACCATTGGTACGCTGCCCGTGTTCGATACCTATCAGCGTACGCGTAGCCGACAACCGCATCGCCGTACGTACAAACAAGCCATGGCAAAAATTCTAGGGTGTCCTGAACCCGTTGTCGCATCTCGTGATCGCTGGGTGGTTCTGTTTCGAAGGAGATGGCGGTCTGGAGAACATATGGGGCGTATATCGCAGCGATCCGCGCACAGTCAGCCGGAATCGCAAGCCGTATAATTCCATTCATGAGTTCGTCGCGTCGCTAGCCTGGCGGCGAGGCGGGCTCGCTCGTTCGGGTGCTGTTACTGCAAAGCACCATGTAGTAATCGACCCCGCCACGAGAATGCCCGAAGTGGCGTGAAGCCGAACATAGTTTAGGCAAGCTTTCGCATGCCGCCTTCGAGAGGCGAGGTCGTTGGAAACAGCGTCCGTCTAGCCCAGAGGGACACTTCTACCAAGCCGATCATCACTGGAACCTCGATGAGCGGGCCGATGACCGCTGCGAAGGCCGCATCGCTGTCGATCCCGAACGTGGCGACCGCAACCGCAATGGCGAGTTCGAAATTGTTGGAAGCAGCCGTGAACGAAAGCGTCGCACATTGCGGGTAGGTCGCTTCGAGACGCCGACTCAACGCAAACGAGATGCCGAACATGATAGCGAAATAGAGCAACAGTGGAATCGCGATGCGGACCACGTCGAGGGGCAGCTCGATGATGCGCGAGCCCTTGATTGAAAACATCACGACTATCGTGAAGAGCAGGAATATCAGCGTAAGGGGGCTTATCTTGGGTATGAAGTGCTCGCGATACCAGTTCTTTCCTTTTCGTCGGGTGAGGACCTTCCAGGTGGTCAGGCCTGCGACGAACGGGATGCCGAGATAGATGCCCACGCTCTCCGCGATTTTGCTTATAGTCACGCTAACGATAACGCCGCCCATACCGAGCCATCGGGGCATTAGTGTTACGAATACGAACGCGTAGAGCGAAAAGAAGAGCACCTGAAAGATGGAATTGAAGGCGACCAATCCGGCGCAGTAGTCCGCGTCGCCATCGGCCAGGTCATTCCACACGATCACCATCGCTATGCACCGTGCGAGGCCGATGATGATGAGACCGGTCATATACTCGGGCCGGTCGCGCAGGAAGATCAGCGCCAGATCCCGGGTGGCTCCAAAAAACAAGGATCTTTCCGTTCCAACACGCCGACCACGCTTCTAGTGGAAAGGAGCGCCGGACTCCGGATCTCAGTGGTCAGAAGCCGATTGCATCTTGGAGAACAGCGCCTGCATTTTGACCTGAAGGCCTGCGGCGACGCCCATGTCGGAGAGGTTGAGTCGCCCGCTCATCACTGCGGTCATCGGAGCGAGCTTGCCCCGGCTTATGGCCTGCAGGTCGTCGATGGTGAGAGTCAGCGTCAGATCTGCCGGCCGGTCCTCATTGGTTACCGAACCGCCGTCGATGTAGATGAAGCCCTCCCCCTTCAGATTGAATTTCAGGGTTTTGCCGAGAGCGGAATCTGCGCCCACTGCGGCCTTCATGGATTCGGTCAGCTCGTCGAGGCGCGATATCGCCTTCCCTTCCTTCGCGAGTGTTTCAGCCGGCCTCTGCTCGGCGCGTGGCAGCGGATTTGCCTGGTTTTCGGTCAGATGGCTTTCACCCGTGTCGCTTGACCCACCAGGCCGCCGCCGGTCTGAGGCTTCTGCCTTATGCAAGTAGCTCGTGAACCCATCGCCTGGCGGCGTGATCGAATTTTCCATCATTATCAAACTGATTTGCCCCCGGTGGTATTCGCCATGAACTGTCAGGTGCATCAGCATTTCTTCGCGTGACATACGGCCCGGCAAGCCATCGGTAAACCTAAAGTCGATGCGCTCGGCCAACTGTGCTTCATCCAGACGTGATACATAGTCGATGTACCAGTGATCGCTGGTCTTGATCGCTGCGGACAATTCTTCCAGCGATGGCGCGTGGCTTGTGTTGGGCGAGGCGTATCCGTGCTCAGCTCGCCTCAAGTTCGCGGCGAAGATCTGGTCGACCACATAAGTGTGGCTGAGGACTCTGACAGCGATCTCCTTTGCTGCAGAGGCCTCGTCAAATTGTCGCATTGCTGCGAGAATCTCGTCGTTGGCCTTGGCCTTGTAGCTGAAGACCCGTTCAAGCGTGCTGACTTGATCCATGTTCTTTCTCCTGATCCAGGTAATAGCGAACTTGCCGTCTCGCGAGGGTCATTTCCATCAGACCGGTTGCGAAGGCTTCCTTGCAGTCACAGTGCGGGCCGGAGGAAACGTCCAAAAGCTGAGACCAGAGATTGCCACATCAATCATGCCCGACTTGCGCAACTCATCGGCGTAGAGCGCGACGCCATGTAGGTCGGAAATTGCCACCTGGCCACCGTTTTTAAGAGTGCGCACGATCTCATGGATGGCTTCACGGCGGCCTTCGCGGCTGCGCACATTGTGGATGGCGAAGTGGGCTACGGTGGCGTCGAAACTACGGTCGGCGAGGGGCATTTTGCGCATATCTCCGTCACGAACGCTGACTCGCTGCGCGACTCCCTCCAGTGTGGCATTTCGTAGTGTGGCTTCACGCGAATTGTCGGACTGATCCACCTGTGACCACAGGTCGATGCCTGTCGCATGACCTCGCGCCAGCAGCTTTGCGGCAGCAATGAGCAGCAGGCCGTGACCGCAACCGACATCGAGCACGGCTTCATCTCCGCGGAGCTTCAAGCGCGCGAGGAGGTGGTCACGTGCGTGGAATTTACCGAAGCGACTGCTGGCGAACATGAGAGAAGCGACGATCAAACAGAAAAAGCCAAAAATTTGAAGCGTGTGAGCCAGGCCGACGGCGGCCCCGGCATGCCGGCTCAAAGTCCATCGTACGAGAAGGGAACCAACGATTGCCGCAAGGCCTATGATTAACATCGCGCGAACGGCTCCTGGGGCATCGAGACCATAGTCGGGCGCCTGCCTGCTCATGTCTCTGCTTCGTGTTTGGGTACGTGCCATTGTGACGTGCGTTTTCACCTATGGACAAAATACAAGCTATCGCTCATAATTGTAAACTCGCATTCTCGGTGCATGCATATGGCGGGTAAACTGCAAACAAACCCCAGAAAATCGGCCTCGCAAGAGCGATCGCGTCTAACGGTTGATGCGCTTCTGGAAGCGACAGCTCGCGTTTTGGTAAGAGAGGGCTATGACAGAGCGAGCACCAACAGGATCGCTGAGGTGGCGGGAGTCAGCATCGGTTCATTGTACCAGTACTTCCCGAGCAAGGAGGCGCTGGTAGCGGCCGTAATTGACCGCCATACGCAAGAAGTTTCGCAGGTCACGCGCAACGCCCTATTCAAAGTGGCTGCGCGTCCAATCGAGGTCGCGGCGCGCGAATTCGTTTCGGTTGCAATCGACGCTCACCGCGTTAATCCCAAGCTTCACGGCGTCCTCGCGGAACAGATCCCACGTGTCGGGCGGCTCGATAATATCGAGGCTAATGTCCGCGAGGGTTATGCGCTGGTCCGGGGCTATCTCGAGGCACATCGAGATGAGATCGATATCGCGGATCTCGATCTCGCGGCCTTCGTCTTAGTGACAGTAGTGGAAGCGCTGACACATGCGGCAGTCTTGCGTCGCCCGGATATCCTCACCGGCGATAAAGCACGGCAGTTTGTCGACGACGTAACGCGCCTGGTGATCCGCTACCTGCGAACGTCGTGATTGACCACGAAGAGGCGAAGCGTTGAGCTCCCGGCCAGAAGCAGAGCTGGTGCCAGACGCGAAGCAGTTTCCGTAATTTCCCCTGCTATTTGCTGCGTGAGCCGACTTCGGTCACAATAAGTCCGTCACCGACACGACTCGGCTAAGGGCGCTCAAACCCTAGCGACGCAATGACCAGGAAGGAGGATTAGCCATGGCTGCTGCCCAGGGTGGATGCATGTGCGGAGCAGTGCGATACGAGTGCACCGGTACTCCGTTGTTTATGGGTAATTGTCATTGTCGCGATTGCCAGCGCGCCAGTGGCGGAGCATATAACCCCGCAATCGGCGTGCCGCGGAGCGCGGTTAAGATCACAGGCGATGTGAAATATTACGAATCGAAAACTGACACCGGAAATATGAGCAAGCGCGCCTTTTGCCCGAACTGTGGCTCGCGCCTGTTCAGCATGCCGCCCTTCGCACCGGATTTGATAGTCCTAACTGCCAGCAGTCTCGATGACCCAAGTATCTTCAAGCCGGCAATGGATATCTATACATCGAGCGCCCAGCCCTGGGATCACATGAACGCTTCCCTGCAAAAGTTCCCGAAGATGCCCCCGATGGGTTAAAAAATTGTGCTCAAATTCAGAGTCGCCGCAGTCCGGGCAGGCCACTTAGGGTCCATCTACGCGCTTTGCATCAGGGACGGCGGTGAACTGAGCGAATTGCTCAGGGCTTTCGGTACCGTAGCGCTTCGATGAGTAACGCGAACGCAGAGGTCGGTTGCCGACGGCTTGGGTAATAGAGATGGTAACCCGAAAACGGAGGGCACCAATCCTCGAGCACTAGCTTGAGGCGTCGCTTCGCAACGTGAGGACGCGCTAGGTCTTCGGGCACATAGGCCAAACCGAACCCGGCCAGGGCCGCGTTAAGCATCTGGGCGGTTGCATTAAAGACTAGCTGCCCTTCGACGTGTACTCTCAGTTGACGTTTGCCCTTCTCGAACTCCCATGCGTACAACCCGCCATGGGTCGGCAGGCGGAGATTGATGCAGTTATGATCGACCAATTCCCGCGGCGTTTGAGGAGCGGCGTGCGTTGCGAAGTACGACGGAGCCCCCACGACCACCATTCGCATATCGGGCCCGATGCGTACGGCGATCATATCTCTCGCGACCTGTTCGCCGAGACGGACGCCGGCGTCATAGCGCTCGGCAACAATGTCGGTCAGGCCATAGTCAACGACGATCTCGATCTTGATCTCCGGATAGGCCCTTAGGAGTTTCATCAGCCTTGGCCAGAGCACCGAATCGGCGGCGTAGTCGGTGGCCGTGATCCGTACCGTGCCCGCAGGCTTTTGCCGAAGTTCACTTAACGCTGTGAGCTCAGCCTCGATCTCTTCGAACCGCGGGCCTGCATTGTGAAGGAGGCGCTCGCCCGCTGTGGTCGGGGACACGCTACGCGTCGTACGAGTTAGCAGCCTGACACCGAGCCGGTCCTCAAGTCCCCGAATGGTGTGGCTCAGCGCGGATTGAGACACACCGAGTTTCGCCGCTGCTTGGGTAAAGCTGCGCTCGCGGGCGACCGCGAGAAAAGCCCGCAGATCATGCAGATTGTCGCTGCGCATTCATGAAGGCCTCTCATAACTTCATGCGAATTCTACCATCTAGTCGCGGGGAGTTACGCCCCTTAGATTTGCAATCACAGGCAATCGGCGAGACCGATAAATCAGCCTTAGGAAGAAACAGTGGAGATCAACCGAAGCGGCTCGCGGCCTTCCTTAAAGGGTCCGGCCGAGAATTTCGCCGGCTCCGTAAGGATCGATCCTTTATTCGACCCGCCCGGGCCGGCCCGCACTTTCGGCGCGTTGGTGACGTTCGAACCCGGCGCGCGTACGGCCTGGCACACGCATCCCCTTGGCCAGACGTTAATCGTCACCTCGGGATGCGGCTGGACGCAATGCTGGGGCGAACCCAAGGAGGAAATCCGGCCCGGTGACGTGATCTGGTGTCCGCCTGGCGTCAAGCACTGGCATGGCGCAACGGCGACTATCGCGATGTCCCATATCGCCATCGTGGAAAAGCTCGACGGGAAGGCTGTCGACTGGATGGAAAAGGTCAGCGACCAGCAATACCGAACCTGATCGGTCCCCAGTGAGAATCGAAGGAGACGCGCGAATGAAGACCTGGACTCGCGACGAGCTCGACAGGTTCGGAGCTGCCGAAGAAATCGAAATCGCACCACTTGGACGCGACCGCAGGTTGCGAAAGGCGGTCACGATCTGGATCGTCTGCTTGGGCGATAATCTTTACGTGCGATCGGCGTACGGGCGCGGTGCAGCGTGGTTTCGCGCCGCTCAGATGCACCACGAAGGTCGAATCTTGTCCAAGGGCTTCGGAAAAGACGTGACTTTTCTAGACGGCGACACGAACCTCAACGAAGAGATCGACGCAGCCTACCGCGGCAAATACCGCCGCAACGGAGTGCAGTACGTCAACATGATGGTTGGTCCCAAAGCGCGATCGGCGACGATCAAGCTGGCGCCACGCCAAAACTGATTGAGGCGAAGGAGCGAAAAATGGAGAAGCGCAGGCTCGGGAAGAATCTTGAAGTCTCGGCAATTGGGCTCGGATGCATGGGCCTGAGCGTTGGCTATGGCCCGGCGGTCGACAAACAGCAGGCGATAAGACTAGTCCGGGCTGCCGTCGAACACGGCGTCACTTTTTTTGATACCGCCGAAGGCTACGGCCCATTCGTAAACGAGAAGTTGTTAGGCGAGGCGCTGGCTCCGTTCAATGGCGGAGTAGTAATCGCGACCAAGTTCGGGTGGGACATCGATCCTGAAACCGGCGAGCGCCGGGGAGGACTCAACAGCCGCCCGGAGCACATTAAGCAGGTTGCCGAGGCCTCGGCCCGACGACTCAACGTCGAAGCCATCGACCTTTTCTACCAACATCGTGTTGACCCGAGCGTGCCCATTGAAGATGTGGCGGGAGCAATAAAAGATCTGATTCGGGAAGGCAAGGTGAAGCACTTCGGCCTTTCAGAGGCAGCGGCGCAAACGATTCGTCGCGCGCACGCCGTCCAACCGGTGGCCGCCGTGCAGAGTGAATATTCGTCGTGGTGGAGACGCCCTGAAGAGGATGTACTCCCGACGATAGAAGAACTCGGAATTGGATTCGTCCCGTACAGCCCGCTGGGTAAAGGATTCCTTACCGGCAAGATCAACGAGAACACCGCGTTCAGCGAGGGCAATGACATCCGCAACACCATTCCGCGCTTCACGCCGGAGGCTCGCAAAGCGAATCAGGCCGTGGTCGATCTTCTCGCTCGGATAGCGGCCCGCAAGAAATCGACCCTCGCTCAGGTCGCGCTTGCATGGTTGCTTGCACAAAAGCACTGGATCGTCCCTATCCCGGGTACCACGAAGCTGGAGCGCCTGGAGGAGGACCTGGGAGCGGTGAATGTCGAACTTACTAGCGACGATCTTCGAGAGATCGAGGGCGCGGCCTCCAGAATAACGGTGCAGGGCGCGCGCTATCCCGAGCACCTTGAGCGGTTGAGCTACCGCTAACAGTACGCTTCTCGTGACAGTGGTGCCTTTCCAGAGTGTCGAGGATCAGCAGGTCCTTTGTCTGACGACCATCGGGCGGAGGACAGGTTTGCCGCGCGACATCGAGATTTGGTTCGTAGTGTGCCGAGAACGTTTCTACCTCTTCGCCGAGACGGGTGAAGCGGCCGGATGGATCAAAAACATCCGCCGCAATCCAAACGTGGCGATCAGGGTTGGAGAACGCCGAATTGACGCGACGGCGCACGTACTCGACCGCAAGACCGATCGGAGACTGTGGGACGAGGTCGCCGCTATCGCCGAGCGCAAATATGGATGGGGCGACGGACTCCCTGTAGAGGTCACGCCAGCTTCTTAACCCAGACCATGGTCAATGCTCCCACCACCTCGGCAGTTTGCCGAACCGGCGCTTGGCCCGTTCAACGAGGCGAATCGCGCAAACTTGGCCTGCACGAACTCGTGGATGAGCAACCTGAAGTAGAAAGGGATAAAGCATGCGAGGAGGTGTCCGGTAAAGCCCCGCGCGATGTGAGTTTCGAGGGACGCGAGGACCAGTACTGCCACCATGAACCCGGTCTCACCCTCGCCGAGTTGGCGTAGGATCAGTCCGTAGTCATCCGGTTCCGGTGATGCTTGGTCGGCTCATTGATCGTGGGCTTTTCGCCATACTGAGGTCTGTTCGGCCTGGAACGGGTAGTGGTGGAACATTGATATTTTGATTTCGCGCTGACCCAAGACGACGTCGCGGTAATCCACGCGCTGGATACGCGAATGCTAAGCGGTCCGGGTCCTAAGGCCGTCGATTCGGAAACGTTTCCCATCAGAAATAGAAGATCGGCGTCGGCGGGAGATCTCTGGCTGAGTCCATGGTCGAAAGACGAACGGCTTTCGATTAGGAGGGCTACATGAAACCTCAGGTGATTTGTCCATGGTCGCAAGTGTGGACGGCCGCACCCTCATAAGCCGATGGCGGCCGGTGAACGCACACGAGATAGGTTTGTTCGATCGCTTGCACGAACTGCTTGGCGGCGATGCTTGGCTCGTCGGTCGCGTAACCGGTCAGGAATATGCCACGGGTGACGCATATCCCGTTCACGCGGGTCAGAGCTATCCGAGGGAACCTTGGTTCGCCGGTCACGCCGCGACTGCTTACGGAGTCGTGCTCGACGCTCACGGCAAGATCGCCTGGGGACGCTCGGACATCGGAGATGATCCGATCGTAGCCGTGCTGACCAAAAAGTCTCAGACGCCCATCTGGCGGGACTACGCCAGGATGGTGTGTCCTACATTTTCGCCGGCGAGCAGGATCTCGATCTTGGACTGGCCCTCGAGATCCTGAACCGGGAACAGGGGATTAAGCGTCTGCCGCTTGAGGGTGGTGGCGTTACCAACGGCGCCTTCCTTCGCGCGGGTCTCATCGATGAGGCCACATTTCGCCTGTCGATTTCGCGCGCGGACAACCGGGACCAGAAAAATAAAGAATCAAACGCTCATCGATCCGTTCTGTGATGGGGCGTGGGCCCGACCTCGGTTGCGCCGTTCGCAGGGGCTGATGGACCGAACCAGCGAGCGATGCTGGGCAGCGGACTCCGAGCATCCTTCCTGATGCAGAGGCGCAGCTCGACGGATTGGGCAGCTAACCCCTCCGCTCGATATCGGTTTATGATGGCAAGCAAGATCCGGGGCGCGGGCTCATGCAGACACACCCGGGCGGAGCGGCAGAAATGCGTAGACTTGAAGACAAAGTGGCGGTGATAACGGGAGCGGCAAGCGGGATGGGACGTGCAACCGCGATCCGATTCTCCCAAGAGGGGGCTTCGGTAGTGGTAGCGGATCTCAATGTCGCGGGCGGAGAATCGGTAGTCCGTGAGTGCAAGGAAAACGGTGGCAATGCGGTCTTCCAGCACGCAGACGTAAGCTCCGAGGAACAAGTCAAGGCGATGATCGAGCGGGCGGTTAGAGAGTTCGGCCGCCTCGACATCACCTACAACAACGCGGGCCTTGGCGGCGCCATGGGACCGATAGAAAACATCACGGTTGCGGATTGGGACAAGACCTTTGCGGTTCTGGTACGCGGCGTTTTCCTCGGTATCAAACACTCGGTTCCGATCATGCGTAAACAGGGCGGTGGGTCGATCATTTCGACGGCGTCATTGGCGGGCCTTCAAGGCTATGACGGGATCCACGCGTATTCCGGAGCCAAGGCAGCGGTGGTCAACATTACGCGCTCGGCCGCTATCCAGCTGGGTCCTGACAAGATTCGTGTCAATTGCATTTGTCCCGGCGGGATTAACACGCCCATTTTGCACGGCACGACGCCCGGCGGCGAGAAAGTAATGGAGCAGGTCCTGGCTAATCTGCAGCCGATCAAGCGCGCCGGCAGTCCGTTGGATATTGCGAACATGGCGTTGTTTCTCGCGTCGGACGAATCGGAATGGATCAGCGGAGCGGCTATGGTGGTCGACGGCGGAGCGATTGCGGGCGAGTCACTTCGCCTGGCGCAGGGGGCGACCAACGCGCTACCGCCCAGCGGCTTCGCCGGCCCCTCTTTTCAAAGGTAGCGTCTAAGCTCCTCGCAGGCGGCCAACGAGGAAAATCCCGAACACCTGGTTTTCTCCGCCACTGGTCTTCGAGCCAATGGCTGGCGACTCCACACGCTCGCGCCTTGAGTCGCGATCCTCTCACGAAGCATGCCTCCGGGCGGACAGAGCCAGCATCAGAGTGAGACTCCATCGCGATCCCGGTCGGGGACCAGCTGGACAGCTCCACTCTCGTGCAACCCGCAAGCTGCGTTGACCTTCGGTCAATTCTTCGGCTCTAATTTCCACACTAAAAGGGCTGTCCATCTGATCCCGATTCGCTACAACCTCCGCAGTCTTACCGAACGTGGCGTCACCGCCGGAATGACCGCGTTCAGCGTTGCGCTGGTGGCGATGGTGCTCTTGCTGCTGTCCGGTTTCGTCGCGGGTGCCGCACACACGATGGCCGCGGCCGCCAACGGCAACAATTGGATCGTCCTGGAAAAAGCCGTCTCGAATGAAAGCGGCGGGATGACCCACGAAATGTATGGGATTGTGCGCGCACTGCCCGAACTCCAGAACGACGCGGCGGGCGGCCCCTCATCTCCGGAGAGCTTGTATTGGGTTTCGATCCAACTCCCGATGCCGCCGTCGCGACCAATGCCACCCTACGCGGTGTTACCCCGATGGCTTTCGTAGTACATCGTGGGCTTCAGTTCGTGAGCGGACGAGCCCCCAGGCGGAGCCAGGGTGAGATAGTCGTCGGGCAGCGCCTCGCAGCACGGTTTCCAAACTTGAGCCTGGACAGGAGGTTTCGCTTCGGCCATCACGATTGGACCGTCATCGGTGTGTTCAGCGATGGAGGCAGCGCGCGCGAGTCCGAGGTGTGGATGGACCGGGACGATCTCATCAACGACGCGCGCGTCAACGCCGGCCAGGTCGGCTACAACTCGGCACATGTAGTACTCAAGCCCGGCACCAGCGAACAATTCGAGCGTGCCCTGGAAAGCGATACGCGGCTACGCGCACATGCGATGAGTGAGCGGGAGTTCTATGCGATGCAGGCAAACTTCACCGACCAGATCCGAGATCTCGGCCTCGTTATCGCGATCGTCCTGTCGATTGGGGCCGTGTTCGGCGGGATGAATACTATGTACACGGCCATCGCGCGGCGCTCGCGCGAAGTGGGTGTGCTCAGAGTGCTGGGTTTCGGCCAGGGGTCGGTTCTCACCAGCTTCGTCGCCGAGAGTGTGATTTTGGGATTTGCGGGCGGCGTGGCAGGCGTAGCTTTGGGAGTCCTGGTCGCAAGTGCAACCGGACTTACTAGCCGCCTGATGCATGTCGGTACGATACTCTTCTCATTTCGCCTGACGCCGACGGCCTTTGGTGTCGGCATTGTCGTCGCGATGGTTATCGGACTGCTCGGGGGCCTGATGCCCGCCTGGCGCGCCTCGCGTCTCGATATAGTCCGTGCGTTGCGCGATTAAGCCCGTGAAACTCCTGATCCTCGCACTTCGCCACCTGGCACGCCGCCCCCGGCGCACCATCCTGACGACACTTACGATCGCCGCCGCCACACTGTGTTTCGCGATGCTGGTGGCAGTGCCATCCTCGATGAATCGCATCATCGATTCGGCCTCGCGCGGCCAACGCCTGATCATCACCAATCGCACGGGTCCGTATGGCTTGCCAATGCGCTACTGCAACGACATCAAAAAGATTCCGCATATTACCGGATGTGTCCCGCAGGTCTTCTTTTATCTGAGGTATCGAACCGACAGCGACTGGATAGGCGTAACTGCATCCACCCCGGAGGTACTCAGTCTGTTCCCGGACTATCGCTTCGCGGCCCGAGACGGGCGATCCGACCCGGTTCATCAGGGAGAAACGTGCCGCCTCGGTGGGCTCCCTCCTGCTCAAGAAATATCACTGGAAGCTGGGGCAGCAGGTCGTTCTGCGCAACGCCAATGACCGGCTCAAGATGCCCTTCATTCTGGTGAGCGTTGTCCCTTCTGAACACTATCCGGAGGTGTTCCTGATTCGGTGGGATTACCTGAGCGACTCCAACAAAGCCGCAGGCGGTCCCGAGCTGACCCTGGCCAACGCTCTCATCGCACGCGTGGACCGCCTCCCGAATATGGGGGCGGCGGCCCGCGCGATTGATGAGACGTTTCACAATTCCGACGCGGAAACGCGCACCCAGACCGAGACCAACAATCTGGTTGCCGGGTTGTCCAACGTCGGCGATCTGCGCGCGATCATCGCCACCCTTTGCATCGTGGTAATCCTGACTGTGCTGCTGATCGCCGGTAACTCGATGGCGATGATTGTGCGCGATCGAATTCCCGAGGTGGCGCTGTTGCGCACGCTGGGCTTCGGACCTCAGCGAGTCGGGCTACTGCTCTTCACCGAGGCGGCGCTGATAGGGCTGTTCGGCGGATTGTTGGGCGCCGGGTTGGCGTACGCACTTTTTGCCAGCGGTATCGACCTAGGTTCGATTACGTCGGGGTTGGGCCTCGTTCGGGTAACGCCCGTGGTCACCACTGCATCGTTCATGGTTGCGATCCTGGTGGGCCTGGTTAGTGCGACTATTCCAGTGGCCGCAGCACTCCGGACCGCTCGGGCGATCGGGCTTAAGAAAGTTGTCTAGGCTCTCAGAAAATGGTCGACCTCTCGGGCCTGGTACCACGCACTGGCAGGCGGCGCTCGAAACAACCTGATTGGTATACCGACATACGGATCGAGCCGGCGGGCGCCGCAGACCGATGACGGAATGTGATCTGCTGTAATAGCCAGTCTTGGCTGTCAAAATTCAGCACCCTCCAAAAATCGGGTGATGGTGTTGACCCCTTGAGCTACAATCCGTTCTCCTTTTCTTTGTGGTGGTTGGCGACATGTCGCCTGGTGTGCGGAAAGACGTCGTCGGAGAAACTTCCGATCAACTCGACAGAATGGCAGTTTTACTTCTCCGAGCAGCGGATGATACGTTGTGACAATCAGGCACTTCCGATGATTCGATAAGCAATCCCGTTCTCGTCCTTAGAAAGAGAGTACTTCGAGGCGGCAGCTTTCCACTGTCGGCCAGAGGGATTGTTTATGAATCAGCTAGTTTCACGCAGCTATGTCGGCACGCCCGACCTGAACCTGTTAATCAACTTGTGGTTCGACGGCGCCGACCTTGTCGCCTACGGATGGTTCGGCCTCCGCATAATATCGAGTTCGACATCCAGTCCGGTTTTACGGAATACGATTTGGTGGCAGCGAAATCCTGAAATGGGCGGAGAATCGCCGGCGCACGCTTGCGCAGGCCGGCACGCAGACCATCCCGAAGGCGCACGCGATGCTCGGTTACGGGATGGTCCTGGTGACGATGGCCCTCGACGACGACGTGCAGCGGCTCACGCTCCTGAAGCACCATGCCTATTAGCGGACCGAAGGATTCGACGTCCTTTACCGGCACAGCCTTGACACACCCATCGTTGCGCCGAAGCTCGATCCCAGTCTCCTTCTCAGGCACTCCACCGATGCTGATTTAGACGCGCGAGTCGATGTCCATCGTGATTCCTGGTCGGTCTGGGGGCCCGTCCGCGATGACCGTCGAAAACTACCGTCGTCTTCGAGGCGCGTCAGTTTACGATCCCAAACTGCACGTGGTCCTCGAAGACGCGGAGGGCAGATTCCTCGCCTATTGCATCGGATGGCTGGAGGTGGCGAATGGCTTCGGCCACTTCGAACCGTCGGCTGCCGTCCCAATTTCACGGGACGTGGATATGCACGCGCCGTGACGATCGGAGGGTATGCGCACGATGCAGGCGCGCGGGATGCATACGGCGCTGGTCGCCACCGCGAGCGTGAATGCCCGAGCACGAGCTTTGTATCCTTGCTGCGGCTTCGTGGAAGTAGACCGTGCGCACCACTACACAAAAGGCATCTCACGATGAACGAAGCGTTTCAGCGGGCCATCAAGGCCGAAGATCTTGAGAGCATCCGGAAAGTTCCGAAAACCGACCTTCACAATCATGGCGTGGCCGGCGCCGATCCGGCATCGGTTGAGGCGATCCTCGGTCGAAGGTTTGCTCCCCTGGATCACAAGCTGACATCCATGCGCGAGATGCACGCCTGGGCAAGCGAAAACCTCGGAGATTTCGATCGTAATCTCGGCGCTTACTCGAGGCGGCGTTTGCACATGCGACTTGGGACGGCCTGGTGCGTTATGAACTGGGCGATGATGTATGGTCGATAACCGTTCACGGTCCGCAGAAAACGTAAGCGAAAGACTCAAGAAGGCTCACGCGCGCGGCGCGCCCAAAATCGAGTGGGTTCCGCAGCTAGCGATCTCACGTCATTGTCGAATCGAAGATATCCGCCGTTGGATGGAGCCCTTCTCTCGCTCGGCTTTTACCGGACGTCTGATCTCTCCGGGGACGAGTTCGCGCAGCCAATTGAGAACTTCAAGCCGCTTTATGGCCTTTCAAAAGCGAATGGGTACGCCTCAAGGCCCATGTGGGCGAGTGGGGTGACGCCGACTCGGTATGGCGCGCAGTAGAGGAACTCGAAGTCGACGAGGTGCAGCATGGCATCGCCACTGCGGATTCACCTGCTGTGATGCGCTTTCTCGCCGATCATCGCATTCGTCTCAACATCTGTCCTACGTCCAACCTCATGCTTAGCAGGGTCGAGACTCTTGCCTCACATCCGATTCGAAAACTCTTCGATGCGGGAGTTCGGGTGACCATCAACAGCGATGACATGGCAATGTTTGGCCAGAGCGTTTCGCACGAGTTCCTCAATCTGTACAGGGCAGGATGCCTGAATGAGATTGAACGTGATCAGATCCGCGAAAACGGACTGTCGGAGTGACCTGAACGTCGTTGCGCAAGCAGCCTCGGCCACCGCGATGATCTGCTAAACTTGGCCATTGAAGGACACGATGAATTCCGACCTAGAGAAGATCCTATGGTCGTCAGCTTGAATCGCTTCCATTTTCGCCCAATGAAGCTCGACGATCTGCTGCTAATGCATCGATGGCTGAACACGCCTCACGTCCGCGAATGGTGGGATGCGCTGCCCACCTTCGATGCGGTCGTTGCGAAGTACGCTCCACAAATCCTCTGGAAGGAGCCGACCCGTTCTTTTATAGTCGAGGCGGTTTCCAGGCCGGTCGGCTATATCCAGAGCTATCGCATCGCGGACTATCCGGACTATGCGCGACACCTGCGGGCCGACGACTGCGCCGCCGGAGTGGACCTGTTTGTCGGGGAGGTCGAGTTCGTCGGTCAGGGCTTCGGATCGGCGATACTGATGGAATTTCTTCGCACCGTCGTGTTTGCCGATGAATGGCCGACCGAATGTATCATCGGACCTGAGATCGAAAATCATCGCGCGATTCGTTCATACCGAAAGGCGGGTTTCAGTTACTGGAAGACGATTCAGATTCCCGGCGAGCGTGCGGCAGAATACCTGATGAGGATCACGAGGCGAGATTTCCAGGCGACCGGTACGAATAGTGGTTCAATCCGGAACCCATAACGGTTCATTGAATATTGCTTTGAATGAATTCCCAGTGTGAGGGTCTGGGCAAAGCTCTCCCCACTACCGTTGACGAACGCGGCGTAGGCCGCAGGATCGAGACCCAAACGATCGGCCATCCACGCGACCGGGTAGCCGAGGTAGCCATACACACCAACCAGGCAGGGTTCCGATCTTGCGGTGTTGCAGCCAGGCTGTAGTCGCTAGTAGCTCATTGGGCATTCATGTAGCAACCTATAGTAGAGTTTTCACCTTAGTAATACGAACTCCAGCGTTTGCTGGCTATCCATGGAGTTCTTGTGCGCATATGCGTTTGGGGGAGTCGGGCTCTGCATAATGCGCAGAGGTTAGCCGCGCAACGGAGCGCTGGGTAACGAAAAAATCAAAAGGTATTGCCGCTTTGTCCTTTTCTGGCAGGCGGGTCGAGAGTGCTTCTATTTTTGCAGCGAGATCGCGATTTACCAGGCTTTGAAGAGTGAGGCGGAGATCCGGCCGCTTGTCCAAGAAAATGCGTATGTTGCCCAGGGGCCAACAAAAGTACCGCGCCGGTTCTGTGAAGGTGGCAGCCAAGGGAGAGGGCTCGCCCGTCAAGGCCAGGGCCGTACCGATTAGATGCCCCGGCTCCAGCGGCATCACCTCTTTACCCCCTTTGCGTACGTCCAAGCTGCCTGAGATTGCAATGCAAATGGTCGAGGCCGGCTTCCCTTCCGTCAGTACTGCATCGCCAGCAGCCGCGGTTTTCCATTCGCCTGCCAGTAAAAGCGAGATGAATTCCCGCGGCCGCAGCGAGGAAAAGCCCATGTTGTAGAGCTTTTGTTCGTCTTCGGAAAGGATCACCGGGCGCCTTTCCAGGTAGATACGAAGGATCTGATACAGATTGATGGTTGTGAACACGAGTGCCCAGATAACCGGTGGCCACAGTGTGGTCGGTTGCAACAGGAAGTACGGGATATTGGTGAGGGCCGCGGCCACGGCAAACCACCGCAGCCACAAAATATCCCGCACCGAATACGAAACGAGCATTAGGACGTTTGAGAAGTGCACCAGATAGTCGACAGGTTGAAAGCTCATTTGAGCCTCCTAGAGCAGGGGTTTCGAGACCTGCGATCGCAACACCGAAATCAAC
>JBKPEA010000145.1:0-20488 GCA_046728175.1 Thermodesulfobacteriota bacterium
TTCGGCCAACAACGACTCGACCATAGGCGCTATCATCGCCGAGGCGATGGAGAAGGTGGGCAAGGAAGGCGTGATCACGGTCGAGGAGGCCAAAGGGCTGGAGACCACGCTCGAGGTGGTCGAGGGCATGCAGTTCGACCGCGGCTATCTGTCGCCGTATTTTGTCACCGATCCGGAGCGGATGGAGGCGAAACTCGAAGATGCCTATGTCCTGATCCATGAGAAGAAGATCTCGTCGATGAAGGATCTCCTGCCCATTCTCGAGTCAATTGCGAAAACCGGCAAACCGTTCTTGCTCGTATCCGAGGAGGTTGAGGGCGAGGCGCTGGCGACCCTGGTCGTCAACAAGATTCGCGGCACGCTGGCGTGCACAGCAGTCAAGGCCCCGGGCTTTGGCGATCGGCGCAAGGCGATGCTCGAAGACATCGCGGTTTTGACCGGCGGGAAGGTGATCGTCGAGGAACTCGGCATCAAGCTCGAGAATGTAACTTTACAGGATCTCGGCCGAGCCAAACGGATCGTGGTCGACAAGGACAACACCACGCTTATCGACGGCGCGGGCAAGAAGGCCGACATCGAGGGCCGCATCAAGCAGATCCGCGCGCAGATCGATGAAACCACTTCGGACTATGACCGCGAGAAGCTGCAGGAGCGCCTCGCGAAACTCGTCGGAGGTGTGGCAGTAGTTCGCGTCGGCGCCGCGACCGAAATGGAGATGAAGGAGAAGAAGGCGCGTGTTGAAGATGCACTTCATGCCACCCGTGCGGCAATCGAAGAAGGCGTCGTGCCGGGCGGCGGGGTCGCGCTGCTCCGGGCCTTGTCGGCGCTCGACAACCTCCGAGCGAGCGAGGACGAGAAGGCCGGCATCGGCATCATCCGCAAGGCGCTCGAGGACCCGTGCCGGTGGATTGCGAGCAATGCTGGCTCGGAAGGCTCAGTCGTGGTCGACAAGATCAAGAACAACAAGGGGTCTTTCGGCTTCAATGCGGCGACTGAGGAGTTCGAGGACCTTATGAAGGCGGGCATTATGGACCCGACCAAGGTGGTGCGCAGCGCGCTGCAGAACGCGGCATCGGTGGCAGGCTTGCTCCTGACTACAGAATGTATAATCGCCGAGAACCAGGAGGAGACCACAACGAATACGAACTTCTCGGCGCACTCAGATCGGATGCATCCCGAGATGACGTAAGCCGTAGCATGTACCTGGTCGACAGCGCGTACTGGAGATCGTGCTCGCTTACAACGCCGAGATGCGCGGCCTCGCCAACTTTTACCGATTGGCGTACTGCGCGAAGTACAGTCTGCGCAAGCTGCACCTGCTGTGGGGCAGACCAGCCTGCTCAAGACGCTATCGTTCAAACTGCGCCGGTCGGTTAATGGGTAGCCAATCTGAAGATCGGGGGCAGACTAGCCGTCCGCGTCAAAGCGGGAGGCCGCAAGGAAAGGCTCGTCGAGGTCTTCGCGCTGAAAGATCTCGACCAACTTCCGGAACTGGGTGCGACGGATCGATTACCGAACACAATGTGGAGCGCGGAGCCGTTCCGACGTGCTCGTTCGTCTGCATGCCAGGAAGTGCGTAACTGGGTGACAAACCCCACCCGGGTATGGCTGCCAAGCTGGCACGAAGTGTGATGGAGGAGCCACGAGCAAACGTTGATCGACCACTCCGCGGCTTGCTCTAAGAGCACCTGCTCCTTCCGCCGTCCGCGGCGACGCCTCGTTCTGCGAGAAATGCGGAGTGAAGCTGGAGTTGATTTGCCCAGCGTGCAAAGCATCGGTCAGTCCGGGGGCGCGATTCTGCAAGAAATGTGGGACTGCAATTGGCCCCAGAAAAGCGGCTGCCTCCACGACCGTTTCTTCGACTAATCGCAAGTCATAATCGCCGCCGATGGCACGGCGTCCGAAGGAATCGACGGTGAGCGCAAGACGGTGACAGCACTCTTCGCGGAGATCAAGGGATCGACCGAGTTGATGGAGGACCTTGACCCCGAGGAGACCTGCGCCATTGTCGGATCCCGCGCCGCGGCTGATGACCTGACGCCGTCCATCGCTACGACGGCTACCTTGTCCCATCCACCGGCGACGGCATCCTCGCGCGGTTCGGCGCCGCCGTCGCACTCGCGTATCGATCGGCTGCCGGCCCCCCGGTAAGGAATTTCCGCGGTCGCTTGTCCAGGCGGTCGCGGCCAAGCCGCGCGGCGAAATGCAGGGCATGCTGGATGAGTTACACCAGGCCGAGTTTATCCACGAGGTGGCAACACTCCCCGACGTCAAATACACGTCAAGCATGCGCTGACCCAGAAAGTCGCATACAAGTCGATGCTCACCGAGCGGCGCGGGGCGGCAGGCGCTTGATCGCTCAAGTATGGGTCTTGGCGGATCGCTACACACAACTTTTCGAAGGGAAATGGCTGACCCCTGGAGAGGCCAAACAGGACGAAGCCTCGGTGCTCGGGACGTCCGACATTCAATCGCTCGCGGATCTCGGCAACAGCTTCGAATTGGCGCGCACCATGAGAGTGTTCCCGGTAGAACCGAGTGACTTCGTCGCACTCGCGATTCCCGCCGTCATTCCTGCGCTCCCGTTGCTGACGACGGTCATGTCCCTGTCCGAAATTGGCAAGGACCTCCTAAAGCTCATTGCATGACAGACCCGCGCAACTCTCACTGAGCGGTCATACTGGCCTCGGCTTCTCCCTGCCGGAGCCGTTTTAGCTCTTCGGGGCTCAGTTTCTGCGGCTCCAACACGACGACGAACTTCTTAAGCGTGCCGGAAAACGCAAACGGCATCTTGTCTGCGTAGTCTTCGACAACCGGCGTGCACGTGTCTTCGCTGATGTCGAACGTCTCGTCGAGTGAAAAGCGGAACATCGCACTGCGCGGAATGCGGCCCTGCGCAACCTGCTTGCCATCGACGAACAGAGTCCCGGTCGCGGCTTTACCAATACCGCCACCGTCGTACTTGAAGCTGAAGCGCACTACATGATTGCCCGCCGAAAGCGGCTGATCTGCCGCGATCCGGAACTTGAGCTCTGGCTGGTTGGAGAGCGCGTAATCGAACTGAGGCTTGTGCTGTCGACCAACAGCAATGCCCACCCGCCAAAGCGGCCGCCAATCGTCGCGAGCACCCCACTCGCACCCTCAGCCGGGATTGTCACCTCGGCACCTATAGCCCACGACTTGTTTTTGAAGTCCGGCGCCGATCCCTCGGGGATGCGGATCATTCCCGGATAGTATATGAACTCCTGGCGCCGCGGGTAAGGCTGGGACGAATCGCAGGATCGCCGCGCGAGACTACACTCGACTCGAGTGGGTAACGTTGTACTTCTTCGCCTCCAGGTCGAAGGTGGCTTGAAGCTCCTTCAGCTTGTCGGGGTTCGCTTCGGCGAGGTTGTTCGCTTGGCTGAAGTCTTCGTTCACGTTATACAACTCCCACTTGAAGTCGTCGGGATTCGGTTCATATCCGGATACCACCCAGGGCAGCCGCAACGGGGTTGTACTGGCCATCCAACCGTCCTTGTAAATGGCGCGGTTTCCGATCATCTCAAAATACTGCACAGGGTGCCGCGTGGGAGCTTTTGCGTTATCGAACGTGTACACGAGGCTGACTCCATCCAGCTCCTTTTGTTTCACCCCATCCACTATCGTCGGAGGCTTGATTCCCGCAGCTTCGTAGATCGTCGGCGCTATATCGATGACATGACAAAACTGAGACCGCAGACCTCCCTTATCCCCGATGCGTGCAGGCCACGAAATCACCATTCAATTGCGGGTGCCACCAAAGTGCGATGCGACCTGCTTGGTCCATTGCATCGGCGAGTCCATCGCGTGGGCCCATCCGACAGGATAGTGATTGTAGGTCAAGGGACCGCCCAGTTGATCGATCATCGAAAGCAGGTACGGCAGGGTCTCGGTAACGCCGAAATTAGGGGCCATCTCGTCGGTCGTGCCCTGAAGCGTGCCCTCCGCGCTCGCCCCGTTATCGCCCATCAGGAAAAACACGAGAGTGTTATCAATCTGGCCGGATTCTCGCACCGCATCGAGTACACGCCCAATCTGGGCGTCTGCATACGAGAGTGCGCCCGCATAGACTTCCATCATGTGCGCGTACAGACGCTTCTGATCGGAGGATAGCGAGTCCCACGCTGGAATCTGCTCCGGGCGCTTGGTCAGTTGAGTGTTCGCGGGAACAACGCCGAGCTTCTTCTGCCGCGCGAGAGTCGCTTCGCACACTTGGTCCCAGCCCTGATCGAACTTTCCTTTGTACTTCGCGATCCAGTCTTTGGGTGCGTGATGCGGCGCGGGGGCAGTGCCGGTGACGTAGTACAGAAACCACGGCTTGTTCGGCGCAAGTGAGTGCTGCGTTCGCACCCAGGCGATGGCTTGGTCGGCCAGATCGTGATCGAGAATATAGTCAGGCTTTCCAAAATACGGCTCGATCCGCCTGGTGTTCTCGTACAGCGCCGGATGCCACTGATCGGTATCGCCACCAAGGAAGCCATGGAAGTACTCAAACCCCAAACCGTTAGGGCACAAGTCAAATGGTCCGGCCTCGCTCGACATCCAGTCCGGCACATTGTGCATCTTGCCGAACCAGGCAGTGTTGTAGCCGTTTTCTTTCAGGACTTCACCCACGGAACCACAACTTTTCGGCACTACCGAGTTGTAACCGGGATAGCCGGTCGCCATTTCTGTAATCACGCCGCTGGCGCAACTGTGATGATTACGTCCGGTGATCAGTGCCGCTCGTGTGGGCGAGCATAGCGCGGTGGTATGAAAGGTGTTGTATCGAAGGCCTTCGTCGGCGAGCTGCTGAAAGGTCGGTGTCCGGATCGGACCGCCGAACGTGCTGCTCGCACCAAAACCGACGTCATCTGTCATGATCAAAAGAATGTTCGGTGCGCCCTTCGGTGCTTCAACTCGCTTTGGAAAATCTGGAACTGAATCCTTCACCGTCCGTCCGATCTTTCCCTTGAACGGCGACTCGGGCTTTGGCAGGACCTGCGCAGGCGTTGTCGTGGCCCCGAGCAAGATGCTCAAGAGTATGAAATGAATTTGGGACGCAATGGACTTCATCGATCCTCTTTTGCCCCAACTGGCCGCGAACGCCGGCGCGTGGGTCATGCAGACTCTCTGGAAGACTGGCTGACCTCGCATCCAAGCGCATCGAGCTAAGTTCGTCAACGCGCCGCGCAAGTGAGGATCAGCACCGCATGCAGTAGCCCGCGCCCACGGACGCTTCGACTTTGTATACAATCAGGCTACTCAGGGCTAAGAAGCGCCTAATGAGGTCCACTGCCTGGCGGGACCCGAGGTCGTTCCGAATCTCAGAGGAGATCAAGAAGATGAGAATTCGATCGATCACGAGCATTCGGTACGGCCCAGCGGTCGCGCTCATCCTGGCTTTGCTGGCTGCGCATTCCCCAGCGTGCGCGCAGGCCATACCGATGCCTCCGACCTGGGGCGGCGACCTTTTGTCCCGGCCGAGAGTAACTGGCGACTGGTTTGGTCTACGTAACGAGCTCGGGAAAAGGGGGATTGTATTCGACGTCGACCTGCTCCTGACACCACAAGGCGTCGATACTGGCGGCCGCGACACCGGCGCCGATCTCTGGAGTAACGCCGATTACACGCTCAGCGTGGACACCGGGAAGTTGGGTCCCTGGCCCGACGGCTTTCTCCATGTTTGGGCAGACTCCGGGACAAAATGTGCTCAAGGATTCCGCCGCGATTGTGCCGGTCAACACCGCGGCGTTGATACCCTTCCCGAATGACCAGACAAGCGCGCTCATGAACGCGACGCTGACCCAGTTTCTCAGCCCGAAGTTCGGCGTAGTCGCGGGCAAGATCAGTCCACTCGATTCGACGACCCGAGTTCAATGGAAATTACCGTACAGCGCTGGTGAGCAACAACACACCATTGTTGAATACATTATTCAGGCTGCTATCGGTTGGCGTGCCGTTGGGATCGAACACCATCCCCGACAGTGCGAGATTCTCCGACGGCAGGACGATGATGCCAGCGCCGTATGCCGACAATGGCACCGTGTCCACGACCATGGGGAAAGCTACTCCCGTGTTCATGAACTGTGGCGAGAATCCACCCGTTCGGGCTCGCCGGTCATCAGCTACTGGGATTCACCTGGAGCAACGAGGAGCGCTTCTCGCTCATTCAAGATCCGGCGAACCTGGCTAGCGCTCTTTTGACGGAGCGTCTCCCGCGCCTGGCGAATCCGGGTCCGACTCTTCACCTGATTTTGTCCCGGTTTTTTCCGCACCTGCTCGTCCCGGTGCACCCACCAAACATGGAGAGCAGCACATGGTCTATGTGGTACAGCTTCGATCAGTATCTGTGGCAACCTCATGGCGATCCGAAGCGAGGCTTCGGGATCTTCTTCACCTTGGCGCCTCTGACGGGAACCCTAATCCGGTCAAGTACTTTTACAGCGCTGGATTCGGCGGAAACGGAGTGGTATCAAAGGCGGCCCAATGACAATTTCGGCGTCGGCTGGGCTCGCACTAAGTTCAGTGACGACTTCGTTCCGTTGCTGCGACAGAGACCAGAGGTCGACGTACAAGCAAGATCTTAAGTGGCGAAGCTCCCAGAGCTGTGCGCCATCAGTTGCTCAAACATCGATCGGATCGTGCCCACCTCGAACCTAAAACTTGGATCAGTCTGCGCCGGCCGCGGTCGATTATGCCGGTCGAGACGGTAAAAAATCGGGTGGAGATCCCCTCCGGCCACCCCTTGAGAAACAGCGGACCGATTCCTGTCCAACGATCACCGAATCGTCACGCCCTCCACTCGGTTTGAAGAGCAACGGCCAGCGTGGTCTTGATGTAGTTGCCCAAACACCGCCAAGTCTGTGGGTGAAGCACGCAAGTCTCTCAGACCCACAGACTCGCCGAGCGGTGGTGTGCCCTATCGACTCTCAGGCTCTCGCATGCTGGCCCGTCACCGCATGGTAAGAGACGAGAAGGATTACGGAGCCAATTACCGAGACCAAGATGGTCCAAAGGTTGACGCCGGTGACTCCCGCATAGCCGAGCGCCTGAAGAATCGCGCCGCCGACAAACGCCCCGACAACTCCCAGGATGAGGTCGCGCACGAGTCCTGCGCCGCTGTGGTTCACAAGTTTACTGCCAATGAAGCCGGCAATAAGCCCGACAACTACCCATGCCAATATGCTCATATAACATCTCCTTTGATTAAACCTTCTAGAGTCTACGACGATCGGAGGGTAGCCGTCCGTGCGTTACATCACATATAATCCGGACAATTCACGATAGAGGAGGTAGGCGCCCAAATGCCCTCCTCCAACAGAATGCAAGGCCCGGTTGCAAACCGCCTGCTGTCTGCGCTTCCCGTTGAGGACTACCAACGTCTCCTTCCTAATCTTGAGCAAGTCACTTTCCCTTTGGGCAAAGTCGTCTACGAGTCTGGCGGACGGGAGAACTACGTCTACTTTCCAACCACGTCGGTGGTTTCTTTGCTGTACATCATGGAAGATGGCTCGATCGCCGAGATGGGCTTGTCCGGAAATGACGGAGTGGTGGGGGTCGCTCTGTTCCTCGGGGGCGACACAACCCCCAATCGGGCAGTCGTGCAAATCGCCGGTGGGGCGTTCAGGATGAGAGCGAAGGCGCTTAAGGAGGAGTTCGCGCGGGGCGGCGCACTCCAATACTCCTTGCTGCGCTACACACAGGCGCTCATCACACAGATCTCACAGACTGCCGTATGCAACCGCCTTCATGCGGTGGAACAGCGCCTCTGCCGCTGGCTGCTGTTATGCCGCGACAGAGCGATGTCCGATGAACTGCTGATGACACAAGAATTCATCGCCAACATGCTGGGAGGGCGCCGCGAGAGTGTCACGGTGGCGGCGGGCCACCTTCAAGATGCCGGGCTGATCCATTATGCGCGGGGCCACATCAGGATCGTCGACCGGAAGGGCCTGGAAGCGACGGTTTGCGAATGCTATCGGATCGTAAAAACCGAGTTTGATCGACTGCTGGGGTAGGGCGGAAAGTCCGACTTCAGCTCGTAGGAGGGTATAACAGACGATTGAGCAGGGCTCTTAGTTGGTCAAAGTTATCTGGACGGGTCAGATAAACATTGCCTTCAATCCGCACCTCAGCGCCCTCGGACAGCGTCTGAATGCAAAAGATTACGACGGGAACGAGCTCACTTAATTGTGCGCGTTCTCGTATGCGCGAGGCTGTTGCGATAACCTCAACGGTTGGTCCACCTAGACTGACGAGGATTAGGTTGGGATATTCGCGCCTGGCTCTTAGCACAGCGTCCTCTTCATCCCTGGCAGGATCCACCCGGCAGCCGTCAGAGATTAGGAGCTTTTCGATTCCGTCGCGGGTTTCCTCCACGTCCTCCACGACAAGAATTAGCGGAGCGTGATGATTGTCCTTGAGCATCAAAACGAGACCCCTGCTGCCTATCGCCTCAAAAAAACCCGTTGCACGAATCATATGGAGCATGGCGCCGGGCGTCTGTACGCTGGACCACACTTCTTCTGTGAGTGTCATATCCCGAGGCAAGCTCGCCCAGAGGTCAAAGGGCGGGCCGCGACCCTCGGGCGGAGCGACAGCGCAATGACTGAGCACCGCCGGTCCTTGGCTTAGCAAACCAAGCGCAAGTTGCATAACCGTTCCTGTGTCCGATGATCGAAACTTGGTGCGCTTCTCCTGATTCTAAGGAGCGGACTCCCAAAACCGGCTTCCCGACGGAGACGACAGGACCTCCCAGGTTCCTGGAGGACCCCATTATGTACGTGCCGTGCTCTACGACCCCGGCGGGACCTCTGCGCTCGGCTACTACTGCGCTTCGGCGTCGTCTTCCACCTTTGTGACGGTGTCGACTCCGCGATTAGCCCAATTTCGGGGCTCAATCCCACGGCCCGTACACTCGCTGTCTACGCTTCGCAGGGTGGATTGCTCCACCGCCACGCAAGACTCGCTTCCGGATGGTTGGCCATCCCTTTCCGGGCAGACTTCCATATCTGCTGGGTCCATTCGAAAGGTTTCAGGTTACCTCATCTTCCCCCATCCTCCTTTCCCAAGCTTTCCTGGCGCACCACGAGATTGGGCACAGTCGCGAGCGATCCAAGAAACGTGATGTGTCTAAGTGCTTGATTTTATTGGTGGAGCTGACGCGGATCGAACGCGCGACCTCCTGAATGCCATTCAGGCGCTCTCCCAAACTGAGCTACAGCCCCACCGCGCATCGAAGGGACTTTTTACCTAATCCGAACCTTCCGGTGCAGTCAATCTTAATTAAGATCCTCAAATTCAGACAGGATTAACCGAACGAGCGAATATGACGCCGAGATTCAAACGCAACACCAGTCGCTGACCTTTCGCTGGATCAGGCTTCGCCTTAAACCTGATTCTCTGGGTCTTGGTGGTGAGTTGCTCCAGCTTGCCTCGTGTGTCACTTGAAAACATTGAACCGTCCGTCGAACCGAGGAGACCAGCAATGAAGACCTTCGATCACATTATCTATGAAATCCCGGCCGTGCATGTTGCCCGCATCGTCCTCAACCGGGTCCAGACCCGGAACTCGCAGGACACTCACTTTCTCTATGAGCTCAACAATGCCTTCGACGTTGCGGCACAGGATGACGACATCAAGGTGATTCTTCTCGCCGCGAATGGGCCGCATTTTTCTTCGGGACATGATTTGCGCGAGCGCAACGGAGTCGAAGCGTTGCGCAACCACAAGACCGTCGGCACCTGGTGTGGCTTCGCCTGCGCAGGCGCCGAGGCGCAGATGTCCCGCGAGAAGGAGCTGTATCTCGGACTTAGCGAGCGCTGGCGCAATATTCCCAAACCCACCATCGCGGCCGTGCAGGGCCGCTGCATCATGGGCGGCCTGATGCTCATCTGGCCCTGCGACATCATTATCGCGAGCGAGGACGCGCAGTTCGTGGATCATGCGGTCAGCTTCGGCGTTGGAGGGGTTGAGTATTTTGCGCATCCGTGGGAAATGGGCGCCCGCAAGGCCAAGGAGTTTCTGTTCACCGGCGAATGGATGAGCGCGGCAGAGGCCCATCGATTGGGCATGATCAACCACGTGGTGCCACTCGAGCAACTCCAGGAAGCCGCGCTCGCAATGGCCAGGAAGATCGCGACCAAGCCACTGTTCGCCTTGAAGCTGGCAAAGGAATCCGTGAATGCGATGGAAGACGTGCAGGGGCGCACCAACGCGATGCAGACCTCGTTCGCCCTCCATCAGCTCGCCCACACCCACAATTTGAAGTTGTTCAATATGTTGATGGACCCGAGCGGCTTGCCGCCCGAAACCGCCAGGACGATCGGATTGAACAGCCGTGCGAAGGACTGAAAAACGCGGTTTGCTTCGCGTTCGAGGAAGACGAGGACGTTGTCCGTCTGGGGCGGCGCATTCCGCGGCGACTGGAGAACAGTTCGGGCGCGGGAGCGTCTCGGCAGGGTCTTTTTCGAGGCAGAAGAAGGGACCGCCTACCCAGTTGCACGCGTCCCAAGCGAATTCGCACTAGACGCGTACCGGTTCACGCAGCTACCGACGGCCTCGGAGCGGCCAAGCGCGATTCTTCGGTTGAGAGCGATCGGCATCCGGTCAATGCAACCGAGGCCGCTAAGGGCATAGCGATGGACGAGATTATCGTAGGGAGGTAGCTGCCGGTGACATCGAAGATGCGCCCGGCGATAATCGGCGCGACCGCCGCTCCGAGGGTGAAAAAAATCCCGGTAACTTCCAACAGCGAGCCTAGCCGCCTTACGCCGAGTGACTCGATGATCACCAGTGCCATCTGCATCCCCACGCACCGCCTGCGAATCCGCCGGCGACAATACTCAGCATCATTCCGGGACGGTGCGACTCCGTCATCAAGCCGACAAAACCCAACGCTCCCAGCACGTTAGTCGTGCTCACCGCGCGCGAGCGCCCGCCCGATCGGCCATCGGCCCGCCCACCAACGTACCGGCCGTAGTCATGAGAAAAGAATACTCACGACCGATGCTGCGGTCGCCGCACTGTAGCCAACTCCAGTCAGATACGCGACGAAATGCGGCCCCATTGCCGACGCCGCACCACCCAGCAGCTGAGTGGCGCAAATGAGCCAGAAGCTTCGAGTCTTCGCGGCCTGATTCACGTCGAGACCGGGAAGCCCGAGCGCAACCGGCTGTGGCGCCGGCTCATCAGAAGAGTCGGCGGAGCGGTTTCCTTGCGCTCGGTGGAACCAGGACGAACCAGGAAGAAAATCAACGGTGCGACGATGAGTAGAATCGGAAGGCCGAGCGCAACATAGCCGGCGCGCCACTCGGCCATCGCAATCATATGATTTGCCAGCGGCGTCATCACCGCCCCGCCGATCGTCGCGCCCGCAGCTGCGATTCCGATCGCAAGGCTGCGCTAGCGCTCAAACCAGCTCGCAATGACTATCGAGCAGAGGATATCAGTCGATGCTCCTACGAAGATGCCAAACAAGCCCTTGATCACTAAGAAATGACTGAACGAAGTGGCGCGGCTCAAAGCCAGCCACAACAGTCCCACGACGACCGCTCCTGTGAGCATCATCCACTTGGGATTGATGCGATCCGCGAGCCATCCGATCGCCGGTCCGGCAGCGCCTCCGGTTACCCAACCGATCGACAGCGCCAGCGAGAGCTTGGCGCGGGTCCATCCGAAGTTGAGGGACTGCCGTTTTTTCGGTTGGACCCTGGGATTCCGCTATCTTCTAGAAACGCTAGCGTGTGACGCTCTCTTGGGCGGGTCCCCAGACCCAAGGATCCCCGGTCCACCGCCTGCTGAAAGTCGCCCAAGGCCCAGGCGTGTCCTCACGCCCGGGGAATGAAAGCAGCCTGAGAACCCTTCAGATCCGCGTCTGATTCTTCCTAAGACCTGTGGATTCCGCGGATCCCGGCCCGGACTGCGCGGTTTGCGAGTCCTCGGCGCGGATCACGGTCGCGATGTCGGAACTCATCGTCGCCAGCGCACGGCTGTGCGCCGCGGCGAGCGCGTCGAAGCTGTCTCCCTGCACGGTTTCGTGCGCAACGGTGCGGCCCTGGCGCGTATCGCCATTGGCCTTGCGCACCACCCAAACCGCATCAAGCATCGCACCTTGACCGCGAATCGAGTCGAAGCGCTGCACATCGATCGTGACTCGATAGGCCGCGTTGAAATTGGCCAGGGGCGCAGTGGCCACGTCGGGCGTGCCCAACAAAGCCGAGAGATCTCTGGCGACCACCTTGGCGATGCTGTCGTTGAGCGGGGCCGACCAGCGATTGAATTCTTCGATATCCACCTTGTTGGTGCCGTCCTGGACGACGAATTGCGGCCGGTCCACTGCAGCCGGGATCGAGATCGGTCCGACCAGCACTGCGATGTTTGCCGGCAACGCCCCACTGGGCGTCGAGGTCGAGCTTAGCGAATAGAATTTGGACGGCGCTGACGCGCATCCGCTCAGCGCTACCAAAGCAATTGCCAGAACACAGAGCCCGGCGACCCGCGCCACCTTTTCCGGTAAAGTGGCGGGCGCGACGGTTACTGTGGCAGGCCTAACGGTGGTCGTAGTCATCATCACTTTGGCTCCCCCGGCTTGCCGCGAATGAGCGCTTCCGGATGTTGCTCGAGGTAGTCCGCAAGCACCCGCAGCGACCGCGCCATGCGGTTGATCTCTATCAGCGTGTTACTCAGCTCCTGGCCTTGGGCTGAATCGGGCGAAATCATCGAGTCAGCAGTGGTCAACGTCCCGCGCGCGCTGACCAGAGTTAGGTTCAGTTGACCCAGGGCATTCTTGAGCTCATTTCCGATCTCGGTAAACGGCATCTGGTCGACCTTGTCCACGATGGCTTCGATCTTCCGCTCCGTGGTTTGCAGATCACCGGGTATGGTCGGCAACTGAACTGGTTTCTGCGACCAGTCCACGCTCACCGGCTTCGCGCTCGGGAAGAAATCGAATGCCACCAGCGCGGCGCCGGTCAGTAGATTCCCGGTTCGAAGTTGCGCCCGCACCCCGCGCGCAACCAGGCTATCGATTACCCTGCGCCGCGCAGCTTCCAGTTCGGCCGGGGGCGCCTGGCCGATGACCTGAACGCCCAGGCGCATCGGATCAAGCTCGATCGTTACCGGGACCGAGAATTGAGCCGTTTTAAAATCGATCTGAGCGCGGACGTCGGTCACCTGGCCGATCTTGATGCCCCGAAGCTCGACTGGTGCTCCGGGAAGGAGTCCCCTTACCGACTCCTTAAAGATCACTTGATAGGTTTGCGGGTGTTGGGGCGGAGGCTCATACGCTTCCGCGCGGCTCGAGTAGAGAGTGAAAACTGTCTCGGCGTCGGCCGGAGACAAGACCTCGGAATCCACTGGAGTCTCGAACGCGACCCCGCCTATCAGGATCGAGAGGAGCGACTCCGTCCTTACGGTGAGCCCACTGGCCGATAGCTGCAAATCTATCCCGCTCGCCTGCCAGAATCGCGTGTTTGGATTGACGTATTGATCGTAAGGAGCTTTGACGAAGACCCGGATGGTGAAATTCCTGCCGCTTTTGTCGAGGCGGTACGATGCGATTTGGCCGACCTGCAAGTGACGAAAGAACAGCGGCGTGCCGATGTCGAGTGAACCAAGGCTCGACGTTTTGAGCACAAAGAATCGGCCTGGCACGCCTTCGCTCACGACCGGCGGCGTTTCCAGTGCGATGAACTCGCGTTTGCTCTGCTTGGAGTTTCCGATCTCCATCCCGATGTAGGAGCCCGAGATCAGCGTGCCAAGTCCACTGATGGTTGCGCCCGAAATGCGCGGCCTGACCACCCAGAACCGCGTATCGTCTGTGAGAAAGTCCTCGGTCTTCGGCGCCATCTGGGCGTTGGCGATGACGCGCATGTGGTCTTCTGAGAGACGAATCTTGGTGATCGTGCCGACGTCCACGCCTTTGTAGCTGATCTTGGTTTTACCTGCTTCGAGTCCCTCGGCGGATGCGAAGGTGATCGTGATTTCCGGACCCTGGCTGAGAATTCTCGTCACCGCCACCCAGACCCCAATCGCCGCCGCCACAATCGGGATAATCCAAACCACCGAGAGCCGGGTCCGCTTGCGCGAGAAACCTCTCGACTGCGGTACGTTAGGGAGCGTTGTGCGCTCATCAGCCATATTGAACTCCTTGTTCGCTGGCCGCGTCCCAAATCAAACGCGGATCGAAACACTCGACCGCCAGCATCGTCAGCACCACCACCATCGCGAAGAAAAACAACCCGGGCCCGGGCTCGACCGACATCAGCGGCTGGAGCTGCACCAAGGCCGCAGTGAAGGTGTCGACGAACACATCTACCATCGACCAGCGCCCGATGAACTCGACGGTCCGAAAGAGGCGAATGCGCTGCTCGTTATTCTGGATCGAACCGCGTTGCACGGTGATCAGCAGATACGCCATCACGACGATCTTCGCGCTCGGTATGATGATGCTTGCGATCAGGACGATCAGCGACAACGGCCACCCGGTCGGCGACCACAGCAATATCACGCCCTGCAAGATCGTGTCGGAATCGGAACCGGTCGCGGTGGTAGTGGTCAATACCGGGAGAAGGTTGGCCGGGATGTAGCAGATAGCCGCGGCGATCACGAAGGCCCAGGTCCGTTGGATGCTGTCACGCTTGCGGAAAGCGACCGGTTCCGCACATCGCGGGCAGTGCCCTTCCTCCACGCCCGGCGCGGGCAGCGAAAGCAGTCCGCACGAGCCGCAGTTTTGCAGCCCATGTTGCATCGCGGTGGCAGGGGTTGCGCCCATGACTAAGTCTCGGGCAACAGCGACCCTGCCGGCTCGCGATCCGCGTCCGCATCGGCCCACTCGATCCGTTCCCATACTTCATGCGGATCGAACCCCGACTGCATGGCCGCAAGCACAAACACCAAGCTCCCCAGCACAAACAAGGCAAGTCCGGGCACCACGGTCGCGTAGTCTGCGATTTTGGTCAGCGCAACTAGTACGCCCAGCATCATCACCTCGATCATGCTCCAGATCCTCGTAAGACGGTGGTGCCGTAACAGAACCGCAACCCAGCGGCGGGGTGGTTCTCGCAAGGCACCCATTACGATGGCCAGCATGAAACCGATTTGCAGCGCCGGAGCGATTATCGCGGTGAAGAGCACCAGCGCGGCTACGGTGTCGCGCCGGTCCGCCCACAGCTGCATGGCGCCACCGAAAACCGTGGTCGAGGCCTGCCTGCCGACCACGGTAAGCCCGAGCATCGGGACCGAGTTGGCGACGACGTAGAGCAGCGCGGCCGCAATCGCGAGCGCAAGAGTGCGATGCAGCGAATCCTCGCGCCGGCGGCAAATTTCTTCATCGCAGCGCGGACAGCGGGCCGAGCCACCCGACGCGAGAGGCGGAAGGCGCTGCAAAAGATCGCAATTGTGGCAGCTTACAAGAGAACGGTCGGCGACTGGTCGATTGTAGAATTCGTTGGATCTGCTCACGTTCGCACTGATAACAGCTACTGGGACTATTTCGCGAAATAGTCGCGGACCAGCTTAACACCGCTTCCCGCACACTACGATGCCAATCCGGGTGCGCTCGGTATATCGCACTTTGGTCCAATAACCTTTCCCCTGAGTCTCAGAAAAAACCGCAAGAAAAATGACTCTTCGTTGACGGGAAAAGAGCCTGTTTCATAAGAAGCCAAAACATTGCCGGTAGCGGGCCTTTAGCGAATCTACTGGCTACGCGTGTGCGTTCCGAGGCTCGCGCAAAAACCCGGGAGTTGCCACACTCTTGGCGGGAGGTGAGGTTCGATTCCGAGCACGGAGATGGTGTGATCCTGCACGACGCCAAACCGCGGCTTTCAAATCGTATCGAGCCCCATCTGAATCTTGTGCTGAGAATTTCTCCTCTGTCGTCCAGCGGTCGGCGGGCGGTCCGTGCTCTTCTCTGAGACGAGCACCGACCCGAGCCTGTGCTATTAGTGCGCAGGTGGCGTAAACTAAATGCGAGCGGTTACTTCGAGATGGAACAAGAAAAAGTACAGCATCTGCCCGCATCATGCTCCGGCGATGACGTCGCCGCGGCTTTAAGCACGGATGGCGCCGTGATTGTCGATTCGGTCATCGCTCCCGGCTACATCGATGAGCTGAACGCGGAGCTGAAGCCCTGGATCGACCGAGCCGCTCCCGGCCCTGACTCCTTTTCCGGCAAAAATACGCGGCGTATCGGCGCGCTGGTCGCGCGCTCGCAGAAATGCCGCGAATTGGTCATGCATCCGCTGGCGCTCGACGCCTGCCAGAAATTTCTCGCTCACGCGACCAGCTTTCAGCTGCATCTGACCCAGGTGATCGCGATCGGTCCTGGCGAGCCGGCGCAGGCCATCCACCGGGACCAATGGGCGTTTGACTTCTTCCGGTTTCCACGAGGCTTCGAAGTCCAGTGCAATACGATTTGGGCGATGACCGACTTTACCGAGCTGAGCGGCGCCACCCGGGTTATTCCCGGGAGCAATCGATTCGATGACAAGCTGCGCTTCAAGGAAGAAGACACCGTTGCCGCCGAAATGACGAAAGGCTCGGTTCTCTTTTACAGCGGCAGCGTCTATCACGGCGGTGGCGCTAATCGTTCCAGCGACACGCGCGTCGGCATCAACATCACCTACAACCTCTCCTGGCTCCGTCAGGAAGAGAATCAGTATCTCGCCGTTCCGCTCGAAGTGGCGCGCACCCTGCCCGTGGAACTGCTGCGACTGATCGGTTATCAACGCGGTGCATACGCGCTGGGTTACGTGGGCGACCTCCTCGATCCAATCCAGATCGTGCACCCGGAACTCCCCGCGGGCACCGGCTACACGCAGGGCAGCACCGAGAAGCTCAAGCAACAGGGCCGCGAACTACGCTCATCCGCAAAGAGCTAGTCGCGCGCCTTACCTTCCCGGGGCCAGAGACTCTTTCTACTCTTGCGCGCGTTCCAGCAGTTCTTTGGCGGCGCGCAGGAATCTATCACTGTTCCCTTCGCCTCCCAGCATGCGCGCAATCTCATGCGCCCGCTGCTCTTCGTCGAGCAGCGTGACCCTGCTCCTGGTTGAGCGGCGGCGCTCCTCCTTTTCAACCACGAAATGGCGATCCGCAAACGCGGCGATTTGCGGCAGATGGGTTACGCACAAAATCTGATGAAATTTCGCGAGCTGCTTGAGCTTGCGCCCCACCACAGTGGCAACCGCACCGCCGATGCCCGCGTCAACTTCGTCAAAAATCATCGTCGCGATTCCGCGCCGCTGCGCTTCCAACCGTTTCAACGCGAGCATGACGCGTGACAGCTCACCGCCCGAAGCGATCCGCGCCAGCGGCATCGCAGGCTGCCCGAGATTAGGCGCGATATAGTATTCCGCCGTATCCGCGCCTGCCGGACCGAGGGCGATTTCGCGATGGGTGAAGGTGCCCTCTTCCCCGTTCAGCACGTCCAGTCGTGGTTCGAAGACGGGCGAGCGCATTCCCAGCGTCTTCAATTCAGCTTCCATCCGGCGTTTCAAATCCGCCGAAGCTTGTTTGCGACGCGCAGTCAGTTGGACCGCGCGCTCGACCAGTGCGTCCAGCGCCTCGGTGAGTTCGCGTTGCGCCTGTGCCTTCGACTCGGTAACCATCTCCAGCTCGGCGATTTCTATGCGCGAGCGCTCCAGGGTGGCGATCGCGCCGGCGAGCGAGCCACCATACTTGCGCTTTAGCTGGTTGAGTTCCTGGATTCGGGCTTCGACCTGCTCGAGGCGGGCCGGATCCGCTTCGATCTTTTGCGCATATCCGGACAGTGCGCGCGCGGCCTCCTCGAGGTTGATGCGCGCGCTACGAATCATCTCGAGGGGTTCCTTGAGCTTCGCATCGAGCTGCTCGGCTTCGGCCACGCGCGCTTGAGCGTTGGCGACCGCGTCCACCGCGGCACCTTCGGCACCGTAGAGCATTGCCTCGGCCTCGCTCGCCGCCCGCGCGAGTTTGCTCGCATTCGCCAGCACACTTCTTTCCGCGGCGAGCGCCTCGTCTTCTCCGGCCACCAGCGGGGCCTTCTCCAGCTCCGAAATACGAAAACGCGCGAGATCGAGCAGATCGGCGCGCTCCCGCTCCCGCCGGTTCAATTCGTCTACGCGCGCCCGCAAACCGGTCGCCTTTTCCCACGCTTGCCGATATTCGGAAAGCTCCGGTTCAAGCCGCGCATACCGGTCCAGGATGTCGCGATGACTCTCCGGGCGCAGCAGCGATTGCTGTTCATGCTGACCATAGACCTGGACGAGCGCCGCGCCGATGCGTCCCAGGTTCTGCACGGTGGCCAGTTCGCCGTCGATCGTAACCCGGGAACGTCCACCTTCCGCGATAAGTCTACGCACCAGGACTTCACGCTGCGCCCGGTCGCGATCCGGAAACCCCTCGGACGCGGCCTCGCCTTCCAGCTCAAACATCGCTTCGACCCTCGCGTCTGTCTCGCCCGACCGGATCATGTCCGGGGAGCCGCGTCCGCCCAGCAGCAACCCGAGCGCGGTAAGAATGATGGTCTTACCGGCACCCGTCTCTCCCGACAGGATGTTCAGCCCCGGACCAAATTCGAGCGTTGCTTCCTGGATGATCGCGAAATTGCGGATCCTCAGCTCGTGCAGCATCGCCGCTTCAGCCCCAGCGCAGCTTGTTCCGCCACACCTCGAAGTATCCGTGCTCGGACCGCACCAGCGAGACACCGTGCGGGCCGCGTTTGATGCGGATGTAGTCTTCGGCGCCCACCATCGATGACTCCTGCCCGTCGACGGTCAGGGTGGCATCGTGATCGGAGACATTCACGCGGACCTCGAGTTCAGTGGAATCAGGCAGCACGATAGGACGGTTCGACAGGGTATGCGGGCAGATCGGCGCCAGGACCACGACTCCCAGGGTCGGGAACACGATGGGACCGCCCGCGCTCAGCGCGTAGGCGGTGGAGCCGGTCGGCGTCGCGATGATCAAACCATCGGCGCGATAGGTGCAGAACGGCTGTTGGTTCGCGCGCACCTCGAGTTGGAGCATCCGGCCTAGCGGACCGCGGTTGAGCGCCACATCATTGACCGCGACGAAGCGATCCATGCGCCGCAGGTCTTTGGTTGCGCGCTGGACAATGACCTCCAGGGTTATCCGGTGATCAACCTCGTAATCTCCCTTGAGCACCCGATCGATGGCCTGCTGCGCTTCTTCAACGGCGACCTGCGTGAGAAAGCCCAGTCCGCCAAGGTTGACACCGAGAATCGGCGTGCCTCGGGCAGCACTAAGGCGCGCGACGCCGAGCAGCGTCCCATCGCCTCCGAGCACCACGACAAAGTCGGCGCGCTCGGCAAGCTCCTCGCGCGACACCGCCTCCGCCTCGATGCGAGCAGCGATTTCCGGTTCCGCGAGTGCCAGAATCCGCTTGGAATGGATGTGCTGGGCGAGCTTTTGCGCGATGGCGAGGGCCTCGGACTGATTGCGTTTAACTACCAGCCCAATTGACTTTATGGTTCGCTTGGCCACGCGCGTACGCCATTATCATGCGCGGATTACGCCAGCAACGCGACCCCGTGGGCCCAGCCGCCGCTCAATTTACGAACCTAGTGCGAGATGTGGGGGCCGATCGGAATGTTGGGATTTTTGCCGTATACGATCGCGACCGCGTTGATGTAATAGCCGACCAGGTTCTCGGTCGTCTGCGACTTGCTGGCCAGGATGATGATCGCGTCGGCGCCCGTCTCACAGGCCTTACGTTTAACGACCGGCAGGACATCCGCCTCGCTCGCGTAGACGCTACCCGTGCCCTCGACGATGCCGACCTTCCGATATTCCGTGAGGGGCTCGTGTCTTAAAACCTTGATATCGCAATCCGGCGGTTTGGCCGCGACGCCTGACGCTTGAATCTCTGTATAGGTGGCCTGCGGCGGAATCTGCATGGCCTTGCCGCATCCCGCGATTCCCAGCGCCAGCGTTCCCGTGATCGCGACCCATCGAGCCAACATTCGCATGACGTTACGAATAACTGCCGCAGCACCGCCCGAGCAAGGACGGGTCGCTTCTTTCCGCGTCCGCGCGCGTCGCGTATCCTTGGCAAACCGTGAGCGCAGCGGGCGGTACGAATGCCTGACGTCCATCGCCCATTGCTCGGGGCGCACATGTCGATCGCCGGCGCGGTCGGCGAGGCCTTGATGCGCGGTCAACGCGCCGGCTGCGAGTGCATCCAGATTTTCACCAAATCATCGCGTCAGTGGGCAGCGAAGCCCTATTCGCAGGATGAGATCGCGGCGTTCAGGCGCAACCAGAGGGAAACCGGCATTGCCGTGGTTATTGCACACGACTCTTATCTCCTGAACCTGGGCGCGCCGGACAAGAGATTGCGCAAGCGCTCGGTCGCGGGCTTCATCGATGAACTCGAACGCTGCGAAGCGCTCGGCGTGCCCTACCTGGTGGCGCATCCCGGCTCGCACGTCGGCTCCGGCGAGAAGGCAGGCATCCGCACGATCGCCAAATCGCTGGATGAAG
>JBKPEA010000146.1:0-42780 GCA_046728175.1 Thermodesulfobacteriota bacterium
CAACCATGTTGGGCGCGCTCCTGATACTTTCAAGCCTCATGATCGTGACCTTCGGCGCTTCCAGTCGTGAAGCCGAACTGCTGGTGGCAGAACCGCCTCAATGACTGTCTGTGCTGCGCCGCTTGAGCCTCAATGTTCTCTTAGAAGAACGGGCTCAACCGACGGGCGGCCGGTGATGTTTCCATGGGCGCGCTTCTTCGAACTGGGCGGCCAGAGCGATGACTCCGGCTTCGTCGTTCGGGCGCCCGACGATCTGAAGCGCCAGGGGCAGTCCGGATTTGGTAGAACCGTTGGGCAGCGAAATAGCGGGCTGCCCGGTCGAGTTGAACGGGAACGTGAAGGAAATCCATGAGTAGATGTCGTCGGCGACTTTCTTCGGATCGGCAGCCACGGTTCCGAGCTTCGGAGCGGGCCTCGTGAGCGTAGGTGTAAGCAGCGCGTCATAGGGCGCGAGTGCTCTTATGATTTCGCGCGAGGTGTTGTGAAGCGCAGTCAGCGCGTTGAGGTATTCGGTGGCTGAGATACGCCGGCCCCATTCCCAGCTGGGCTTGACCATAGGATCGAGTAAGTCGGGGTTTTGGATTTCGATGGCCCCGACACACGCGCAGACAACAATCGGCGGGAATTCCCTGAGCAGCGCGCCGGGGTCGAGATCTATTGCCTCGACCTCGTGGCCCAGTTCGCGGAACGCTACGCACGCCGAATCGAACGCCGCCAGCATCTCCGGCTCGATCGGACTTAGCGCGGTCTGCCTGACAGCGGCAAGGCGCAGTTTGTGCGCGCGGGCCATAACCGAATCCATGAACGGACGCTGGGGTGCAGGTGCGGTATAGGGATCGCCCAGTTCGCCCCCCGCCATCGCATCCAGCATCAGTGCCGCGTCGCGGACCGTGCGGGTGATCGGTCCGGTGGTGGCGAGCCCGCCCCACCCTTCGGCCTTCTCCGGCGCCGCGGTAATCCTGGCACGCGAGGTCTTCAGTCCGACCAACCCGCAGCAGGCCGCGGGAATTCGTATCGAACCTCCACCGTCGCTTCCCTGTGCGATCGGATTCAAACCCGTGGCGACGGCGACCGCGGCGCCGCCGCTGGATCCTCCGGCCGTGTGCGCCAGATTCCATGGGTTGCGGGCGGGAGGATGCAAACCGCCCTCGGTGGTCGGACGCATCCCGAATTCCGGCGTGGTGGTCTTGCCGAGCAGTATTCCCCCCGCGTTCTTGAGCCGTACCGTCACCTCGGCGTCGGCGGGGGCGTACCAATTCTCGAACGATTTGGACCCCAAGGTCGTGCGAATGTCCTTGGTCCAAGTCAGATCCTTCAGCGAATATGCGATACCGAACAACGGCAGGTTTGCCGTATCGGCGGGCTTCATTTTCTCGAGCCGATCGGCATCGGCCAGCGCGCGATCGGCGGTTATCGTGTAGAAAGCGCCGAGCCGCGAATTGAGGCGCTCGATACGTGACAGAAAAAACTCCGCAACTTCGCGCGCACGGACTTTGCGTTTGCGGACCAGCTCGCGCAGTTCCCATCCTTCTATATAGGGATCAAACACCTTCTTATTACCCCTCGCCGTCGCTTTGCTCGTTAGGGTTGGCAACAGTTGGCTAATCAACTGGCGGATGCTGGTCTTTCCATGGGCGCGCCTCCTCGAACTGGCGGGCCAAACCGATAATCGTCACCTCATCGGTCTGCCGTCCTACGATCTGCAATCCGATCGGCAGACCCGCTTGGTTGAAGCCATTGGGCAGGGAGAAAGCGGGCTGCCCGGTCGCGTTGAATGCAAACGTATACGCGACCCACTCCGGGAGTTCGTCGAGGTAGCGTTCGGGTGACGATGGCATGGTGCCCAGTTTCGCTGCAGGACGGCCCAGCGTCGGGGAAACGATCGCATCGTAGGCGGATAGCTCCTGCACGATTTCGCGTGCAGTGTTGTGCATTTGCGTAGCGGTCGCGATGTACTCGTGGGCCCTCATCTTACGGCCGGTCTCCCAGGCAAAACGAACCACCGGATCCATCAATTCTGGCTTTTCGACCGGAACCGAGCCGATTCCCGCGGTGATGAGCGACATCACGGAATCCCTCAGTCGCGCCCCTGGGTCACTGTTGACCGCTTCCACGCTATGTCCCAGTTCTTCGAACACTTTCGCCGCCGATGCGAGTGCGGCTTCAGATTCCGAATCTCCGCTCGTGACCGCGCTTCTGGAAAGAACGGCTATCCGCAAATGACGTGGTGGAATATCCACCGCGGTCCTGAACGCGGCGACCGGGTCTGGCGCCCAGTAGGGATCGCCAACCACGTGCCCGGCGAGCACATCTAGGAAGAGAGCGACATCGCGAACCGAACGAGCCATCGGTCCTGAAGTAGCAAACCCCGCCCACGCCTCACCGAACGCCGGCGCCATACTAACCCGTCCGCGCGAAGGCTTCAGTCCGACTACCCCGCAGCAGGCCGAGGGAATCCGAATGGAACCTCCCCCGTCGCTGCCCTGCGCAAGGCATCCCAGCCCGGCCGCAAGCGCGCTGCCTGCTCCACCGCTCGATCCACCGGCCGTATGTTCCAGGTTCCAGGGGTTGCGAGCCGGAGGGCACAGCCCGCCTTCGGTGGTGGGCCGCGCGCCAAATTCCGGGGTGGTGGTCTTGCCGAGCAGGATCCCGCCCGCGTTGCGCATCCTTACGACGATCTCTTCGTCGACCGGCGCAAAGTTGTTCTCGTAGTTGCGAGAGCCCATCGTCGTTCGAATGTCCTTGGTCCAGTTCAGATCCTTTATCGAGTACGGGACGCCGAACATGAGACTACGTCGTCGTTCCCCGTCGCCCAGCCTTTCTATTCGATCGGCATCCGCTAGCGCGCGCTCGGGGGTAAGCGTCATGAATGCGCCGAGCTTTGGGTTAAGCTTCTCAGTGCGAGCGATGAAAAACTCGGCGACCTCGCGCGGTCGCACCTCTTTCTTGAGCACCATCTCGCGCAGTTCCCAGGCTTCTATGTATGGATTGAGCATTCTCGCGCATCCTCCGTTCCGCTGCCGATGGGGCCACCGCGGATATTGGGGAATTAGCCTTCCAGAGATCGAATCAATTCCGTCAATCGTGCTTGTTAGCCCAAAAGCATCCGGACCGCCAAGCGAACTTGCCTCCACCCACGAGAACGATACTCTTGGCGGGTCGCGGGGAGTCGATGGCGCTGCGGACTGCGATTTTGTGGATTCATGCACTGGCGGGCGCGGGATGGGTCGCCGCTTGTGTGTGCTTCGTCGTCGCGGGGCTGGTGCTGAGCGCGGGCGAAGATGAGCAGCGCGATTTCGCGTTGGGTGCCGCGCCCAGGATCGTCGGGTTCAGCCTGGCGGCGGCGCTCGTGCTCCTGTTCACCGGGGCAGTCAACCTCGTGCTTGCAGGAACCGTGCGGGGCTTCCGGTTCTCGCATGAGTTTGGAAGCATCCTTGGCCTCAAAGTTGTCCTTTTCGTAGTGATGTTTCTCGCGCTTCGCTGGACGCAGGTCGCAGCATCGCAGCCCGGTGAGGACCAAGCCTCCGCACCATCCGACGCTCTGGCGCACAGAATGGCGGGAATGGTACGGGCGCAGGGCGCGATTGCGGTGATGGGCGCAGTCGCCCTGTTACTCGGTTTGTGGTTAATGGGAACCTAGTGCTTCACACTGACAGAGGCCGTGTGGAACCGCCGAGTTCTTCGGTTGTCTACGGTCGGCAAAAGTTCTGGTCGGCAAGCATCTTCCAGTATTCCTTTCAGGACTCGCTAGATGGCTGAGACTCCTCCATCACTCCAGATCGGTTCGTTCAAGGTTGCCTTTCTCACCGATGGGCTCTGGCGTAACGACGGCGGATGCATGTTCGGCGTAGTGCCGCGTGAACTCTGGAAGCGCGAGCATCCGCCAGACGACTTGAATCGCATCCGGCTGAACCTGAGTTGTCCGCTAATCCTGCGGGGCGGCGACGCGATCGTCGTCGATACTGGAATCGGCAATCGCCTTGACCCGGTAGAACGCAAAATTTTCAGCCATGGCGACGGGTGGCTCCCCGACCACCTGCGGGCACTCGGCCTGGAACTCGGTGACATCACCGGAGTGATCGTATCGCATCTTCACTTCGACCACTGCGGCGGTCTGGTGCGGAGGAAGGAATCGGGACAGCTCGAAGCCGCATTTCCGCGGGCGAAGATTTTTCTGCAGAAGGGCGAGCTGGAGATCGCGGAGAATCCCCGCAACGAACGCCTGCATGCCGCCTACCGCCACGCGAAGGAAATTATCGCGCCAAACCGGAGCCGCCTTGAAGCTATCGAGGGACCCCTGGAAATCATTCCGGGCGTTTATGCGACGCCAACTGGTGGCCATACCAGGAATCATCAGGTAGCGCGGGTGGTCGATGGCGCCTCGTCCTTTGTCCATCTGGCCGACATCGTGCCGACGCGCTCTCATCTCCGGGGCCCTTGGAACCAGGCTTATGACCTCGATGCCCTCACCACCATGGAACAGAAGGCTCGGTACCTTGCGCTGGCGGTCAGCGATCGCACCTGGGTTTCCTTCGCCCATGACGACGCGGTCTTTGCGGCACGAGTGAACAAAGACCACGATAAACTCGTTTTAGACGAGAAAGTGCCGGTTCCAGGGCACCTCCGCGAGGTGTCCTGAGACACCATGGGTCCCCTCAGCACTGTGGATGGCTGAATTGGGCGTCACGGAAAGTTTACTTGTTGCGCTATTTCCGGTCCGTTATACTCCATTCTGGGATGCGCTTAAAAAATAGCACAACCCTTCCCTTCCCCTTCCGCGCCCTCTGGCAGTCTCTCCCCTAAACGGAAATAACCCGGAGTTTGGCCGATGGTAGATCTCAGCACCTTCGAAAAAGTAATCAAAGACGACCGTGCCGCTCGCGAATCGAAGCAGTGGAGTGGATCGCTGCTGCAATACCTGGAAGTGGTCAAGTCCGAGCCGATGATGACCAAGCTCTCGCACGCGCGGATCTACGACATGATCATCTCGGTCGGCTCCAAGAGCATCCAGGACACCGACGATCCTCGCACCAAGCGGCTTTACAAGGACGAGCCGGTAAAAGTCTACGAGTTCTTTGCCGATGAGTTTTTCGGCATCGAGCGCACCATCGCGCAGATCGTCCGCTACTTTCACTCCGCGTCGCTGAAGGGCGAGGAAAGTCGGCAGGTGCTGTACTTGATGGGGCCGGTCGGCTCCGGGAAAAGCTCGCTGGTGGAGAGAATCCAGCGCGGACTCGAGCAACTGGTGCCCGTCCATACCATTGAAGGGTGCCCGATGAACGAGGAGCCCCTGCACCTGATTCCCCGGCACCTGCGCCGCGAATTCGAGAAGATGCTCGGCGTGCATATCGAGGGGGACCTGTGCCCGGTATGCCGCTACCGCCTGAAAGTGGAGTTCAACCAGCGCTACGAGGAGTTCCCGGTCGAAACGCGTAATTTTTCAAAGCGCAACCGCGTCGGAGTCGGCGTGGTACCGCCGGTCGACCCGAACAATCAGGACACCTCGGTCCTGATTGGCAGCGAAGATATTTCGAAACTCGATCAGTATTCCGAGGGCGATCCGCGGGTGCTCGAACTTAACGGCGCCCTCAACGTCGGCAATCGCGGCATCGTCGAGTTTATCGAAGTGTTCAAGAATGAGACCGAATACCTGCACGCGATGATCACGGCGACCCAGGAGAAGGTGATTCCGGCGCCGGGACGCCACGGGATGGTTTATGTCGACACCACCATCCTCGCGCACTCCAACGAAGCGGAATGGCAGAAGTTCAGGGCCGACCACACCAACGAGGCGATCCTCGATCGCATCGTGGTGGTCAAAGTGCCTTACAACCTGCGGCTTTCTGAAGAGGTGAAGATCTATCAGAAGATCATTCGCAACTCCGACTTCCGCGCGCACGTCGCCCCGCACACGCTCGAGTTGGCTTCAATGTACGCGATCCTGTCGCGGCTCGAGCCTACTTCCAAGTGCGACCTGATGACCAAGCTGAGCCTCTACAACGGCGAAGAGGTGGTCGAGAAGGGCCGCACCAAAAAGATCGATGTGCAGGAGCTGAAGGAAGACTCCAAGCGCGAGGGCATGTCGGGTATTTCCACGCGCTTCATCATGAAGGCGCTCGATAATGCGCTGTCCGATAATGTGGCGGGCAATTGTATCAACCCGATCAACGTGCGCGAGGCTCTGATCCAGATGACCAAGGAAGCCGATCTGCCCGACGACACGCGCAAGCAGTATCTGGAGTTCCTGCAGGACACCCTGCACAAGGAGTACCTGGAACTCCTGGAGAAGGAGATTACCCGTGCATTCGTGTACTCCTACCAGGAGCAGGCAGAAGCGCTGTTTCAGAATTATCTCGATCACGCCGAAGCCTACGTAAACAAAACCAAAGTTCGCGACCGCAACACCAAGGAAGAGCTCCCGCCCGACGAAGGCTTCCTCAAATCCATCGAAGAGCAGATCGCGATCATCGGTTCGGCGGCGGACGGCTTCCGCCAGGAAGTAATCGCCTACTTGTGGGCGACCTCGCGCCGCGGAGAGCGGGTCAGCTACCGCAGCTACGAACCGCTCAAGGAAGCAATCGAAAAAAAGCTCATGACCTCGGTGCGCGACATTTCGCGTATCATCACCAAGGCGCGCACCCGCGACGAAGAGCAGAGCGGCAAGTACAATGCGATGGTAAAGAACCTGCTGGAAAACGGCTACTGCGAATCGTGCGTGGACGTGGTACTGAAGTACGCCGCGAACAATCTCTGGAAGGATTGAGCCGGGGAGCCCGAATTGAGCAGATTTCACGGACCTTGGCATCCTTTCAGAGCGGGTCACCTTCGGCAGTTCGTTTGCGGAAGGCGTCCGTCATATAGTCCTGGTTAGAGGACCGTAGCTTGGCCACCGGCGAAACGATCTTTCGGGAATATCGACCCTCCGACGCGGAGCGCTCGGACCGCTCGGCGGGCGATCGGTTGCGCCATCGTCAGAAAGTCCGCGAATCGATCCGTGAAAACATCGCCGACATCATCGCCGAAGAATCGATCATTGGCAAAGACAGGGACCGCGTGATCAAAGTCCCCCTGCGGGGCATCAAAGAGTATCGCTTCGTCTACGGCGACAACTCCGGGGGCGCATCGCAGGGCGATGGCGATTCGCGGCCCGGGCAGGTGGTCGGCAAGACCGGCAAGGAAGGCCCCGGCAAGGGCGACGACATGGCCGGCGACCGGCCCGGCGTCGACTACTACGAGACCGACGTCACCCTCGAGGAGCTCATCGAGATCATGTTCGAGGACCTCGAGCTGCCCAACCTCGAACGGCGCGCGCTGCGCGAAATCCAGTCGGACTATTCGACCAAACGCAAGGGCTACCGTCATGTCGGGATCCGGGTGCGGCTGGACAAGCGACGCACCGCCAAGCAGCGCGTCATGCGGAAGCTGGCACGCGATCGGCGCATGAATGGGAACGGCGCGGATGACGGCGATCTTGCCGAGCCTGACGAACCGCCCGCGGAGGACGATACCGCAGGATTGTCGGGGCTGCACCCCGGCGCCGGACCGGGATTGAGCAAGCGGCGCTTCCCGTTCCATCACGACGACCTGCGTTACAAGCATATCGAAGTCGACACCCGCGAAGAGTCCAACGCGGCCGTCATCTGCATCATGGATACCTCGGGGTCGATGGACACGATGAAGAAATACCTGGCGCGCAGCTTTTTCTTCCTGCTGTACCAGTTCATCTCGACGCGCTATCGCAACGTGGAGATCGTATTCATCGCCCATCACACCGAAGCGAGCGAGGTCACCGAAGAGGAGTTTTTTCACAAGGGCGAGTCCGGCGGGACCTTCATCTCCTCCGGGTATGTGAAGGCGCTCGAGATTATTCATGAGCGCTACCATCCGTCGCTGTGGAACGTCTATGCGTTTCATTGCTCGGACGGTGACAATTTCGACTCTGACAACCCCACCGCGCTGAAAGCGGGCGAGGAGCTTGCGGAGATCTGCAACCTGTTCGGCTACGGCGAGATTAAACCGCTGGGTTCGCGCTACTATGAAAGCTCGATGCTGAATGTATTTCGGCGGATTCAGGCGCCGAACTTCCACACCGTACTGATCGAGCGCAAGGAAGACATCTGGCCCTCCTTCAAGGCATTTCTCGCCAAGGATCGCATAAAAGAATGAGCGACCTGTCGCTAGATGCCCCCGCTAAGGTGTCCGCTTACGACCTCGAAGACCTGGTCGAGTGGGATCGGCGAATTCGCGAGAAGGTCGACGAATTCGGACTAGATTGTTTCCCCCAGGAATTCGAAATCTGCGATCACAACCAGATGATGGGGTACATGGCCTACGCCGGCATGCCCTCGCACTACCCGCATTGGTCGTACGGCAAGGCCTTCGAGAAGCTGAAGACGCTCTACGACCACGGGGTCACGGGCATACCATACGAGATGGTCATCAACTCGAGTCCCGCGATCGCTTACCTGATGCGGGATAACACGCTGCTGCTCCAGATTCTCACCATCGCGCACGTCTACGGGCACAACGACTTCAACAAGAACAATTTCACCTTCAAATCGACGCGCGCAGAACTCACCGTCGAAACCTTCAAAGCGCACGCGCTGCGCGTCCGCCGTTACGTGGAAGACCCATCCATCGGCATGGAAAAGGTGGAGCGCATCCTGGATGCAGCGCACTCGCTGCAGTTACAATGCCGGCGCAATCTCGCGATTCGCAAGTTGAGCCGGGAAGAACAGATCGAGCGGGCGGTCGAAAATGCCCAACCGCGCAACGATCCGTTCCAGAAGATCCACGCGCGCCAGGAGCGAGTCGAACCCGACCTGCGTCGAGTACCCACTGAGCCCGACGAGGACGTCCTGCTCTTCATCCGCGATCACAATCCGTATCTGGCGGATTGGGAAAAAGACCTGCTCACCATGGTCGATGAAGAGGCAAAGTTCTTCATCGCGATGATGGAGACCAAGATCATGAACGAAGGCTGGGCGACCTACTGGCACAAGAAAATCCTGGAGTCGCTCCGCCTCGACCAGGGCCTGCACCTCGAATTCATCGTCCGGCACAACCAGGTCGCACGGCCGATTCCCGGCCAGCTCAATCCGTACCATCTCGGACTGAGAATCTGGGAAGACGTTTATCGCCGATGGACCGAACCCACCGCCGAGGAAATCAAGCGCGATGGCGCGCCGACCAAGCCGGCGCGTGAAAAGCTTTTCGAAATCCGCGAGGTCGAACGCGATGCGTCGTTCCTGCGCCGCTATCTCACCGAGGATCTGCTGCGCGACATGGATATTTTCCAATACGAGGCGCGCGGCGAGGACTACGTGGTCTCCAAGGTCGCGGACGACGACGGATGGCGCGACGTCAAGGAGACCCTGATCAAAAACGTCGGCACCAATTCGATCCCGGTAATCAAGGTCGAAGACGCGGATTTCGGGCAGAATCGCACGCTATACCTTAAGCACTACCACGATGGACGCGACCTGCATCTTGAGTATGCGGAGAAGACCATCGCGTATCTGCAGCGCTTGTGGGCGCGCGAAGTCGTCATCGAGACGACCCTGGAAGGCAAGAAATCGCTGCTGTGCTGCAACGATCGGGGCTTCTCTGTCCGCGCACTGAAGTAAATTTTTCGTCTCACCTGGAGAATCCGATTCCTGATGGAAACCCCTCCCATCCCGCCGGAATATGTCGAGTTTATTGCCCTTCTCTACCACGAAGGACGCAATGTCTCGCGCCTGTTTCGGCACAACGCCGCCTCGAAAAAGACCTTCACCAATCTGGCCGGCCTGCCCCCCGACGAGGCCAAGGCGTGGGATCGTTTGATCACGCTCCAGCAAAAGGCCGCCACCGCCACGTCGGTGGGGGCGGCTCAAGAAGTGTTCAAGGACACCTTCGGCTGCTCCGTCACCGATCTCGCAAACCTGTTCGGCAGCGACGGATGGCACCGGGTTCCAAACTTAGGTGGAGCGCGATGGGGAGCAATCGCGAAATTGGTGGGAGACCTGGGTGACGCCATCGACCAGAAGGATGAGGCCGCAACGGCCAAGCTCATCGAAGAAATCCGGTTGATGCATCACAACACCGGAACTGTCAAAGACAAACTGGCCAAGCTCAAAGCGAAGCGCCGCTAGCCGATCTCATAAGGGTGAGTCCTCGGACGACTCCGCTTCGTCGAGGAGTGCTGCTCTTTCCAGCATGCTCATCTCGGCGAGTCTAGTCATATGCGCCTCATGCAATTGCCGGTTTCGTTTGAACTGCTCCAGGATCGCCGACTATACCTCGGTCACGCGTGAGGGCTTGAGGCGGAGAGGTTAAGATTTCCCAAGCGGCAAAAGCCACACGGATCCGTCGAGCCTAAGGACCGTCGCTACAACAAAAGTTCCTGAAGTGTTTTGCTTCGCAACCGCCAATGGAGTACTCGGAAGAACGCATTGCTGTCCCGTTGGGGTCGAAAAAGGAGGAGGACGAAAGGTGTCTCGATTGAGAATTCCCGCGTTAACCGCAACCGCGATCGCGACCGTGTTTGCATTGGCTAGTTGCGTCTCGCAGCAGACCTACGAAGCGCAAGTGCAAAAGACCGATGCGCTCCAGCAGAAGTACGACCAGCTCAATCAGCAGATGTCGTCGGAGATCGCCCACAACGAAATGCACATTGAGCGGCTGCAAAACGCCCTCCGGGTCACAGTCAACGATCAGCTCCTGTTCCCCTCAGGCGACTGGCAGATGCCGGCCGACGCACAGCAGAGTATCGGCAAGATCGCCAAAATCCTCGCCCCGATGCAGCAGACCAAGATCGTCGTCAACGGCTACACCGACAACGTTCCGATCGGTCCGGGCCTGGTCCGGCAAGGTGTTACCAGCAACCTGATCCTGTCCCAGAAGCGGGCCGAAAACGTCGCGCAGTTCATGATTTCGCAGGGCGTCAACCCGAGCCTTGTCTCAACCCAGGGCTTTGGCGATGCCAACCCGATTGCTTCCAATGACACGGCTGAGGGCCGAACCCAGAACCGGCGCGTCGAGATAGTACTCGCGGGTTCGGGTAACTAGCGAAATATTTGCGCGGGTGTTCCCGCGCGGACGGATAACAGCGCGCGCCCGTGCTGCTGATCCTCGCGCTCTGAGTCGCTTCTATTCCGGCGGGAGTGGAGGTGCGTTCCCCTCGTTGATCGTCGCGCGGGGAACCTCGCCGTTGCGGATAATTTCCTCGCTGATCATGCGGTCCTCGCGCCGGCTCATCGGGCCCAATATCCCTTCGTAGAGGGCTTCGGCGGCCGGTCCGGATACCCCGGGCACATAGAGGTCCATCTGCTTTTTGCATTTCACCTGGTTGTTGCCGACCAGGGAGATGGTGAGCTTTTCGATGTGGCGAAGCGGCGGTTGCGTGCTCAGGTCCAGCCCTGCAAGGGTGAGTACCACCTTGCTCGGACCTTCCGCTTCGGCCGTCGTCCGGAGAACCTGCGCGTTCGCGTTGCCATAGACCGTGGTTGCCAGCACCACCTGCCCTTCCCGTTCGCCAAAGGTGAAGCTCACCATCTGGTGCTCGGGTGGGTCGGTGTCCCCATACTTGTTGAGCAGCGTCAGCTGACCACCCCAAAAGCCCAGAAAGTCGCGGCTCGCCTGCGGCAGAACGAGTACTTCCTGATTCGGCGGGATAACCGGGATGACCTTGGTGCTGCCTGATTTCGGAGGTTGCGGCACCGATGCCTGCTGATTTCCCAGAGAAGGCAAGGTCAGCTCGTTGCTGGTCGTAGGCCCCCGGGGAACCAACGCCGCTGGAGGAGTGGCATTCGCTTCGGGGACGACCAGCGACGAGGGCGGGCTCCATCGGCCGGAAGCGGTAGAAGGCTGCGGTGCCGCCTCGATGCTTCCCTGCGGGAATGCCGGAATCGCCGAGACCAGGAAACCGATCGCAACCGAAAGCTGCGCGGCGATCTGGGCCGAAGAACGCATCGGTCGCAAGCTTAGCACCTCTTCAGCCCGTGCGAAATTTGCCCCGGGGCGGCGCGATGGACGCTGGCTTCCCTCATCGTTGCTTTAGGGATTGGGGTCGGCTAGCTTTCGCCTTGGAACGTAGCGGATTTCGGGTCGTGTCGAAGGAGGGTGGCTGATGGAGTGGCCGAAGTGCCAAAAGTGCAACAACGGAAGCCTGATCCCACTCTCGGACTACGGGCAGGAGGGTGCCTCGGTTCTGTTCAAGGCTTGGGTCTGCACCAACCCCGAATGCGGTTTCAGCTTGCGAGTCGACAAGGGCGAAGTTACCTACGGACGGCGAATCGAGACCAAGCACTAGCCACCGCTGATCTCGCAAGCTGTGGCGACGCTGCGAACCGCGACTTTTCCTTCATTAGACCAGAACTCTCGTCAGCGACCGCAACTGCGGTAAATCGGAATATTCGAATTTGTTCTTGACCTGATCCGTCGAGAGCGTTCGTCCATCGACCTGCACGAGCTGTAAATCAGAGAATTCCCAATCTTCCTTACTGGGGCGGACTGAAGGTCAGATCGCGGCCCATGGTGAAGGCAACGCGGTCCGCATAGATGGCATCGCGTTTGCTCATTTCACGCGGCGAGATGCGCAGATAATGCGCAGCCGCACGGGTATGACGCAGAGTGCCCTCCAGATGAGCAGGCCTGTGCTGGTTAAGCCAGCATATAGTCCCCTGCCAGATACGTACGACGAGACGTTCGAAGCCGAGCTGATCCCTCGAGCGGCGTGCGGGCCAATTGCTACGAGCCTGCTGTCCGCGCCTCCCGCGCGCATCAATGAACTCCGCACCCGCGCTGACCGGATGTTCCTCACCATGGGGGTAACTTTTAACGTCTACGGTGATAACGCAGGCGCGGAGCGGATTTTCCCGTTTGATCTGGTGCCGCGCGTCATTGATGCAAACACGTGGAAAGACCTGGAAGCCGGACTAGCTCAGCGCGTCCGCGCTCTGAACGCGTTCGTTGCCGACATCTATGGCGAAGGGAAAATTCTTCGCGATGAGGTGGTGCCGCGCGACCTGGTCTGCGGCTCGCCTCAATATCGTCGCGCCGCCATAGGCATCAAGCCTCGGAACGGGGTTTTCGTCACGGTGGCTGGAATCGATTTGGTGCGGGATCACGCGGGCCGCTTCATGGTCCTCGAAGACAACGTACGCACCCCTTCCGGTGTCTCCTACGTATTGGAAAACCGCCAGGTCATGACCCGGCTGATGCCGGATCTGGTTCGCAAGTGCGGTGTCAGGAGTGTGGAAACCTATCCCTCCGATCTGCTCGCATCGCTGCACGAAATCGCGCCGCCCGGCGTCGTCCGCCCCACGGCGGCCCTCCTCACCCCGGGTCCCTACAACTCAGCGTTTTTCGAACACGTGTTTTTGTCGCAGCAAATGGGGATCGAGCTGGTGGAAGGGCAAGATCTGGTGTGCGTCGACCACAAGCTGTTCATGAAAACCGTCTCGGGCCTCCAGCAGGTGCATGTCCTGTATCGGCGGATCGATGACGACTTTCTTGATCCCCTGGTGTTTCGTTCGGACTCGCTGTTGGGCGTCGCCGGCATCACCGATGCCATGCGCGCGGGCACGGTGACGGTTGCCAACGGGATCGGGACTGGGGTTGCGGACGACAAGGCGGTGTTCGCCTATACCCCTGAAATGATTCGCTACTATCTCGCGGAGGAGCCCCTGCTTCCGATAGTCGAGACCCACCTGCTGCGCGATGCCGACGTGCGCAAGCGAGTGATTCACGATTTGGATCAGTTCGTCATCAAGCCGACCGGCGCATCGGGCGGCTACGGGGTTCTGATCGGACCGAAGGCTACTTATCGTGAGCTGGCTCAAATGCGGGACGCAATCGAAAAGGACCCTGCTGCCTTTATCGCGCAGCCGATGGTGCAACTTTCGGCGCATCCGACGTTCGTCGGGCAGGGTTCCAACGTGGCCCTGGTGCCCCGTCACGTGGACTTGCGCCCGTTCGTGCTGCTGGGATCGAAAGCGCGGGTGCTGCCGGGCGGTCTGACCCGGGTGGCACTGCGCGAGGGTTCCCTGATCGTGAATTCGTCGCAAGGCGGCGGCAGCAAAGACACCTGGGTTGTCGACGCCTGATGTTGCGGCGAATCGCCAACCACCTGTTCTGGGCCGCGCGCAACCTCGAACGCGCGGAGTGGCGGGCGCGCCTGGTCAACGTCAACTACCATTTGCTGGTTGAAAGTCCACCCCAGAACCCGCAAGCGTGGGCTCCGTTGCTGGCCATCACCGGGGAACGCGAGGTCTTCGAGGGGCGCTACACCAGCGCCGACGAAACCTCGGTTCTGACCTTCTACACCTTCGATGATGAGAACTCCTCTTCGATCCGTAGTTGTATCCGCGCGGCGCGCGAAAGCGCGCGCGCGTTGCGGCATCGGATCTCCTCGGAATTGTGGCTCGAGCTGAACACTCTGTATCTCGACTCGCTGAGTTGGGCGCCCGTGACCCTTGAAGCCTCCGGTTTATACACGTTTTTTACGGAGCTCGGCGGGCGCTTCTATCGTATCGCCGGCATCACTTCCGACACGCTCACGCGCGACCCGGGTTATGACTTCTTCATGATTGGGAAAATGTTGGAGCGGACCGAAAGTGTGGCGCGCCTGCTTGATGTGAAATACCACTTCCTCCTGCCGCGCCTGGAAGACGTCGGCGGTTCAATGGACCTGCTCCAGTGGGCCGCGCTGCTCAGGAGCGCTTCGGCCCTGGAAGCGTATCGCCGCGTCTATGGCAACGCGATCGAAGTCGAGCGCGTGGTGGAAATGCTTCTCTTCGATGAGTCATTTCCGCGCTCGGCACGATTTTCGATGAGCCGGCTGGAAACCTCGCTGCAGAGGATCGCCGCCCTGTCTTCGAGCGGATCTCACCAAGTTCCGCAGGCGCGCGCCCTGGCCAGTGCCAAGTTGGCCAACCTGCTTAAGTCGAGCAGGGTTGCGGAGGTAATCGGAGGCGGGCTGCACGAATACCTTCTACAGATTGAAGACGAATGCACGAATATCGGCGAGGTGCTTTCGGCCGAGTACCTGCGCTTTGAGTAATGAATCATGCGTTTCAAGACCATCCATACCACCCGCTTCAGCTATGACCTGCCGGCCTACGAGTCGCACAACCAGCTGCGGCTGAAGCCGCTCTCGTGCGAGAGTCAGCGTTTGCTTCAGTTCCGCCTTAGCAGCGACCCCCCGGCCTCGGTGCTCGAGTACGAAGACGGATTCGGTAACACGGTCCATTCGGTTTCGGTTTACCCGCCTCACCAGGAGCTCTCCATCGTGGTCGAGTCGCTCGTCGATCGCCTGCCCGAACCGCAAACCCAGTTTCCGCGGGTGCGCTTTTTCGAATATCTCACCGACGATGATGCTCGGAGCAGAGAGCAATACGATTTTCTGCACGCCAGTCGCTATGTACCGTTCAGCGAAAGATTGCGGAAATTCTTCTGGGCGACGCGACCCGATCAGCGCGAGGATGTTGCACAGTATGTAAGACGCACGGTTGGCTACATCCGGGATCAATTCCACTATGAAAAGGGCGCCACCAGCGTGCATTCGAACCTCGACGAAATCCTGAGCGCGGGGTGCGGCGTGTGCCAGGACTTTGCGCATCTGACCATCGGCGTGCTCCGGCTCGCGGGCGTGCCCGCGCGCTACGTCTCCGGCTACCTGGCACCGGAGCCGGTGCAGAATCGCAAGGAACCGGTCAGCGAAATGGCGAGCCATGCCTGGGTCGAGGCGTTGCTGCCGAACGCGGGCTGGATCGGTTTTGATCCAACCCACCGCGGGCGCGTTACCGAACGCCATATCCGGGTCGCGTTTGGGCGCGACTACGCCGACGTGCCCCCGCTGCGCGGCGTGTACCGAAGCGCCGGCAAACGTCAGAGCATGACCGTCGAACTGCACATCGACGAAACCGAAAACGAGACCGAGCTCAACGCCCAGGTTCAGCAGCAAAGCCAGCAGCAGCAGTGAGCCGCGGCTGACCCAGCCGCTGATAGTTACCCATCACTTCGCACAGCTGACCGTGATCGAGCCCCGGAATCCGGTGCCCATCGATGCCAACCATCGTCTCGCCCGCTACCAGCGCATTCACGATAGCCTCTTCGGTCGCCTGCACGGCGGCGGCGAATATTGGATCCATTCGCCAGTTGTCGAGCATCGCGGCGCGGGTCACGGCGCCGGTCCCCCGCGAGCGCGCAAGATTTGCGGTGCTGAAGGCGAGAAAGAGATCGCCTGAGCCGTTGCCCGACACACTGCCGGTCCGCGCCAGCCCCATCGACAGACGCCGTGCGACTCGCTTCAGCTGATGCGGCAACAGCGGTGCATCGGTGGCCGCGATGATGATTATCGAGCCCTGGTCGCGATCGCGCGCGTGGTCCTCGGGACGCAGGTGTTTTCCGACCGCTACGCCGGCAACCATCAATTCGTGCGCCCGCCCGCAGTTGAGCTGGACCAGCACACCGAGCGTGTAGCCGCCCTCTGTGCGGGCCAGCTTTCGCGACGCAGTTCCAATTCCGCCTTTCCAGCCATAGCCGATCATGCCGGTGCCGCCTCCGACATTTCCCTCGGCGACCAAACCACCCCGCGCTGAGTTAAGCGCCTGCCATGCATGGCGGGGCTTTACATGAAAGCCGTCGGTGTCGTTCAGGTAGCCATCCCAGGTCTCCGCCACGACCGGTAACGACCAGGGTTGCAGCCGGCGCTTGGCTTTGATCTGCCACTGAATGACCGCGTCGCGCACGACACCCACGCTATGAGTGTTGGTGATCATGATCGGCGACGAGAGCAGGCCGGATTCCTCGATCCACGCCGTTCCCGTCATCTCACCGTTTCCATTGAGCGAAAAGTAACCGGCAAACAGCGGTGACGCGTCGCGCGCTCCGCGGGGCAATATCGCGGTTACCCCGGTACGCACCGGGCCCCGGCCGACCACCAGCTTTCCGTGCCCCCGAATGATGGTGACATCCCCCACCGCGATACCGGCGACGTCGGTGATGGCGTTGTTGCGCCCCGGGCGACCCTCGAAGGAAATTCCGAGATCACGGGCTCGAGGTTTGCACCGATTTGGTTGAGATTTCATGGGCACAGGATTAGCTCGCGAGGACAGCGACGGCCACACTCGTGCGGCTGCGCAACCCCGACTTTCTGTGCTATGCGCTTTGAACCATATGCGGTTCAGAGTTGGATACTCCGCGCTCTTTTTGACCGCGGTCCTCGCATCGGCCGGGTTCTTCGCATTCGCACAGGCGCCGCCGCAAACCGTGGACATCAGCGATCCGCAGGCCGGAGGCACGGTGATGGTGTTCGCGGGCGATACGGTCCAGGTGCGGCTCCATTCAACGCCGGGAACCGGGTATTCGTGGAAAGTCACCCAGGTAAACAGTGCAATCCTCGTGCTTCAGGCAGCGCCGGTTTTTGTGCCACCACCGCCGGGCATTCCCGGCGCCGAAGGGCACACGGTCTTCAACTTCCGGGCGACCGCGCCGGGAAGTTCAACCTTGCAACTCGCATACGCCGGACCTGCGGAAAAGGGAGCCGCACCCGCGCGAACCTTCAGCATTGGCGTGAACGTGCACCCGGCCAGCGATCGGCCATTGCCACAACCCTGAGGGTTGTTGCCGCGCCTCGAGCGTTCATCGCGCAAAATCAGTTACAGCCGGTCGGTACCAGCCACGCGATGAGTTGCTCGCATTCCGCGGCGGCCATTCTGCTCGCCTGGCTTGGTGCGAAGCCCGTTGCTCTAAGAGGCGCCGGTGCACTATTCGCGCTGGTACGCTTCATTCGATGCTGGAGTCCATCGACCGTCCTGCTTCACTTTCTTGCGGGGAGCAGGGCGAATGCGAACCTCAAAACTCGCGGCGTAGCTCACCGACATATGTCTGCGGCACGGTGGTCCCGGCGAGCGCATTGCCTCGGTCGCCCGGAAAGCGAGGATAGATCGTGTTGAATCCGCTGGGCAGGAATCCCACGAAGTTCCGCTCTTCGACGCTGAGCGACTGATACAGCTCATCATGCAGGCCCGCGGCGTAGACGTCCTGCTGACGCACCCAAATCATATTTGTCACCACGACCACCCCGACTCGCTCGGCGTCGCTCGTGCTGGCGGCTGCGCGATGCCAGGTACGACCCTCCCAAACGATCGCTGTACCAGCCGGGGCTTCGAGCGCTACTTCAGGCATCGGATTGAGATCGCCCCCTAGATGAGGCGGCTGCAACCGATGGCTGCCGGGCACCACTTTAGTCGCGCCGTTGGCGATCGTGTAGTCCGTCAAAGTAACGGTCAGATTGCACACCACCGGAAGCGGTGTAAGGAAGGGAATCAAGACCTGATCCACATGTATCGGACCGTTGGCCGCGCCCTTACGCTGGATGAGTCCACGAATCGAACAGAGGTCGAAGGGGTTGTTCCGAAATGCGTGCGCGGACAGGGAGTGAAGCTTCTCATTCATCATCAGATCGACGAACGACCGTCCCTTATTGAGCAGCCCAACCACTTGTTGCCAAACCGGTTTCACCTCAGGCTCGAACGACCCGATTCGACGCAGTGGACTGTGGCCGTCGGCCATGTATGCCACTCCCTTCCTGCCCTCAAGCAACGCCTGCTCACTTAGCCGATGGAATAATCGTCGGCGGAGCTCCTCGGAAATCGCGTCGACCAGCAAGCAGTAGCCCCACTCGCTGAGATCGCGCTTCGCCAACTCGATATCCCTCGTAAGCCGCGGCAACTCGCGGCGATCGTGGTCTGCCATCACGACACCTCGCTTGGATGGGTCGCTACCATCGGTGATCAAAAGCCTGAGTGTCTGATTACTCAATTTGCTCGCGCATCGAATGTCGCTGGCCTGCCCTCACGGCGCGTTCGCTTGCCCGCGGACTCAGCGCGCCGACATTGCGCGCGCCGCGAGCTCTCACCGGGAACCGAATCTTGGCTCGCCGCAGCTGCCATTCCTTCATCAGCGCCGGCAACTCAGTCTGTAGGAATTCGAAGAACGCAATCGTCTCAGCGATGCGCTGCCCTGCCGGGCTGTCGCGGCCTACGACGTCCAGCCCGTGGCGCAGACTTCGCTCGCATCGCTCCAGTCTCCGATCTTTGCCCGCCACCGCCTCGTACCAGACCTCGTTGTGGACGCGATAACGTTCTCTGCGCGAGCCCGGTTCCGGCTCGCGGCTGGCGAGATTGACCTGAATCAGGTACCGGACCGCGCCGGAGATGGCGGCCGGACTGACCCTGAGCAGACTTGCCAGTTCCGCAGCGGTAAGCGCGCCGGAATCGGTCGCCATCAATGCGGCGAACACCCGTGCGGGCATCCGCGGAAACCCCGACTCGCTGAGCGCGCTGGCAAACCGCTCGAGGAACTGAACCCGTGACCTGAGGCGGTCGCTGTTACAGTTTATTGACTTCACAATATTGTGAAGATAATGTATACTGCGAAATATGTCAACGGCAATCGAAGTCTCAGACCTGGTCAAGTCCTTCGGAGCCGTGCGCGCGCTGGACCGGCTTAACCTCGTGGTCGGCACGGGCGAAGTCCATGGCTTCCTCGGACCCAACGGCGCCGGCAAAACGACCACCCTACGCATTCTGCTCGGCCTGATTCGCGCCGACGCCGGCAGCGCACGAGTCCTCCAAGCTAATCCCTGGGTCGACGCGGTCGCGCTCCATCGCCGCCTCGCCTATGTTCCTGGCGAGGTAGCGCTGTGGCCCGATCTCAGCGGGGGCGAGGTGATCGATTTGCTCGGCCGGCTGCGGGGTGGGCTCGCACCGCAACGCCGTGCCCGGCTGCTCGAACGCTTCGATCTCGATCCCACGCGCAAGTGCCGCGCTTATTCGAAAGGCAACCGGCAGAAGGTCGCTCTGATCGCCGCCCTCGCGTCCGAGGCCGAATTACTCATTCTCGACGAACCGACAGCGGGCCTCGACCCGCTCATGGAAGCCATGTTTCGCGATTGCATCGCCGAGGAGCGCCGCGCCGGACGCACCGTCCTGCTTTCGAGCCACATTCTTTCCGAGGTCGAAGCGCTGTGCGATCGCGTGACCATCATCCGCAACGGACGCACCGTCGAAAGCGGGTCGCTTGCAGAGCTTCGCCATCTGACGCTCATTTCGATTTCAGCCGAACTCGTCGGCGCCCCTCCGGCCTTGGACGATGTGCCGCACCTGGACGGCCTGAGCGTTGACGGACAGCGCATCCAATGTCGGGTTGAGGGCCAACATCTCGACACTCTGCTGCGGCGACTCCTCGAGGTCGGCGTGTGCGCTCTGACAAGTCAGCCAGCCACGCTCGAGGAACTGTTCATGCGGCACTACCGCGATGGGTCCTCAAAGGCGCCGGATGATGCTCGCCCACCCATCCGTGCGGGAGTGTGAGCAGAATGACCTCGCTGGCGGGAACTGGAACGCTGGCCGGCCTGATCGTGCGCCGCGATCGTCTCCTCTTCGCGCTCTGGATCGCGGTCGCCGCTATGATCCCAATGGGTCTCGCTAGCGCGTTTCGGAAGCTCTACCCGACGGCCGATGCGCTTCGCGCTTTTGCGGCCGAATGTATGAGCAATCCGTTGATCGTCGCCGTGCTCGGGCCAATCTATTCACCGACCGTCGGTGCGCTGACGGCCTGGCGGGCGAGTGCAGCCGGGATGTTTGCGACCGGGCTGGTGAGCCTGCTCTTCGTGATTCGTCACACGCGCCCCGACGAGGAGAACGGTCGCCGCGAACTTGTCGCCACCGCGTGCGTCGGGCGTGCGGCACCCTTGGCAGCGGCGCTCCTGGTTACACTCTCAGGGAACCTGATTCTCGCGGCGGTCATCGCGGGCGGGCTTGCCCATCAAGGATTGCCGCTTGGCGGCTCCCTGGCGCTCGGACTCTCGTGGGCCGCCGCCGGATGGATCTTCGCGGGAGTCGGAGCACTCGCGTCAGAGCTATGCACGAGCGCCTCCAGCGCGAGAAATCTCTCGTTCAGCGTGTTCGGGCTCTTCTTCATAGAGTGCGTCGCGGGCGATTCAGGCGGGGCAAACGGACCCTTGCAATGGATCTCGTGGGCGTCGCCGCTGGGATGGACACGCCTTGCGAGACCATTCGCCAGCGAACGATGGTGGATCTTCGCGGCGGTCGCCGGGTTGACTGCTGTGCTCGCATCGACGGCATCCGTGGTCGCGTCGCGGCGCGATCTCGGCGCGGGCCTGATCGCTCCACGGCCAGGTCCCGCGAACGCTCCGCCTGACTTGTGTTCGCCGGCCGGCCTCGCGTGGCGACTTCATCGTGGCCCGCTCATCGGATGGTGCGTAGCCTTTGCCATGCTCGGTCTGCTGTTGGGCGCGGTCGTGCCCAACCTCAGCGCGACAATGAACAGCGCCGCGGCGCAGGCTTGGTTGATAAAGGTCGGGGCGCACGATCCCACCGCCGCGTTCCTGAGGATCGTGGTCTATGTGCTCGGCGAGACGATCGCAGCCTTCGCGATTCTCGCATCACTCACAATGCGAACGGAGGAAGCCGATATGCGCGCCGAGCTAAGCTTGGCTTCACCGGTCAGCCGGACACGATGGGCGTTAAGTCATTTCATCTTCGCAATCGGCGGCCCGGCGGCGGTGATGCTCACGGCGGGCGCCGCCGCCGGACTTGCGTATGGCCTCACTAGCGGGAACTTGATCGACGAGTTGCCGCGCATGATTGGAATGATGGTGGGGACGCTGCCGGCGGTGTGGGTGATGGCGGCGATAGCCTTAGCGGCTTTTGGACTTCTCCCCCGCTATGCCATCTTCGCCAGCTGGATGATCTGCGCAGCTTTCCTCGCCCTCGAACTTGCATGGGAGACGCGGCAGGTGAGCAGCCGAGTATTCGCCATATCTCCCTTCGCGCACGTTCACTGGACGGACGAAGTGCACACTTCGTCTCTGATTCTGCTCGTGGTCGTCGCCGCGCTGCTCGCGACCGCAGGACTCGCGGCGTTTAACCGTCGGGACATCGGCTGAGATACGGGCTCATCGTCGGGTGGACTTCTATTCCGCCGTGAACAAGTGCAGACCTTGGCGAGCAGTGTCGACTGGCCTCCGGCTTCGGGCGCCCATGAATGCTACAGAACGCTGACACCCACAGCTCTCGGCTTTGAGCCGTTCTGCAAGAGCTCTATAAACTCCGCGTCGCGGCTCGGCCCCGTCCTCCCCTTCCAACCATGCGCGTGCCCCCACCCACTTAATGCGGCGGCGGCACTAGCAGGCTGCAGAAAAATGAGGTCCTTGAGCGAACTCCTCCCGGACGGCCCGAATTCAGCCAACCGTCGGCACTCTAATCAGTTCTAGGTAAGGCTGTTTCGCTGTGACTAATGACCAATTTGCGGTCTCTGAAGACCATTTTTCGACCTTTTTTTCGCGCTGGACGCAACTATCCGGCCGCAGCCTCCAGGTTGCGCATCCGGACCAGGTTGTAAGCTGCGAGCGCGAAGGTGAACATCCATCCAACCCTGACCACTCCCCGGTGGCGAGTCTTGCGCAGGCCGCCGACAGTTTTAAGCCAACCGAAGATCTCCTCGATGCGTTTACGTTTTTGCTGGCTGAGCAGGTAGCCGGCATGACGGGTGGTGCGCCCATCGATAATGCTGGTTGGCTTGCAGGCCACATGGGGAGTCACCCGGTGGTCGCGCAACTCCAGAACAAACTCCTTGCGGTCGTAGCCTTTGTCGCCCGCCAGGGTGATGCGGTGCTCGCCCGGAATCTCTTCCACCATCGCCAGCGCGGCCTCGGGTTCGGCGCGACCTTCGGCCGGCGTCACGCAGCCGTTGACCGCGATACCGTTGCGGTTCTCCATCAACGCATGCCCAGCGTAACAGAGCTTGGCTTCCTTGCCGGGTCCCTTGCGCGCCAGCCGCGGGTCGGGATCAGTGGTGGACTGGTGCGTGGCGTTGCTGCGCTGCTCGCCGTGGAAGTCCACCGAGGGATTGCCGGGGTCATCGGGCGTATGCCGGTCAGGCCCATCCTTGGGTTTGAAGCTTTTGTGGCTGGCCCAGGCCTCAATCAGAGTACCGTCCACCGTGAAATGCTCACCGGAAAGCAGGTGCCGCTCCCGGGCCTGCGCCAGCACCTCCGCGAAGAAGGTCTTGGCCACCTCGGCGGCCAACAGCCGCTCCCGATTCTTGGTGAACACCGTCACGTCCCACACCGGATCGTCGATGTTCATTCCCACAAACCAGCGAAACAGCAAATTGTAGTTCAACTGCTCCATCAGCATTCGCTCGCTGCGCACCGTGTACAGCACCTGCAGCAACAGCGCCCGCAGCAGCTTCTCGGGCGCAATCGAGGGCCGTCCCACTTTGGCGTACATCGCATCAAATTGCCCTCCCATGTTGCGCAGCGCAACGTCCACCATCGCGCGGATCGCCCGCAGCGGATGGTCGTTGGGGACCCGCTGCTCGGCCGATAGGTAGCTGAACATCCCGCTCTGCTGACGATCCCAACCCCGCATCTCTCACCACCTCACCGCCAGTTGGTAGGACCATCAAGATACACTTGACCAGTGAGTAATGCGAATTTTTCCGCATCCTGCTAGACTCCGTATGCGTTCAACGGAGGCAGGCCGGACAAAGTGTCGACCTCTTTCGTGCGCTGATTGTGAGCAGTATCAGAGCTCGGGGAGTCAGCCAGTTGGTTTGAGTTAGCCCCTCAGATGTTGTTCGAAGCCGTTCGGATAGACCCCCTTACCCGGACTCGGTACCGAAGGTCGTGTCCGCGGGTAACTCTTGTATCGGGTCGAATGTAGCGCTTCTTGTAACTTCTTCAGATCCATCAAGCTGCGAATCCTAAAAAGTGAGCATTTTGCGGGACTCTTCGTGCGGCTCGGCTCTTGCTCCGTTGCGGTCGGAACGCGGTAACTTGGTAAGCGGGGAGAGGCGGTCATTGCACTGATGGTACCCTCCGGACGCCCGGACTGGGCCGTGTCAAAACGCCCTGCATACCAAGGAGCCACTCTAGCCGTCGTGGCGCTGGCCCTTTGCCTTACCTTTACCGCATGCGCCAGCCAAGCCGCCTTCACCGATCGGACTTTCTTTCGCAACGAGTACGATGTTGATACTCACGGACGCAAGACCTTGTTCGATCATCTAGTGGAAACTGATCCGGGCGGCATTAAAATCCATGTGGCGGCGGAGTATGAGTCGATCGCCCCGGCCCGTATCGCAGTATTGCCGTTCACGGACAAGGGCAGCGCGCAGTTCGTAGTCGACAAGATTCCGCTGACCGCCCGCAATCCGGAACAGCAGGCCGACTGGGCGTGGACTCACTCGAACCGGCTCCGCCGCTCCGTGGACGGTTATCTTTCCTCGAGGGAATTCCTGGTCGAAAACCTGATCCAAGTCGACCAGATAATGAAGCAACATAAGATCCGCGATGAAACGAGCCTTGCGCGAATCTCGCCGCAGACATTAGGCCAACTACTCGGCGTCGATGCGGTGGTCTATGGCGAGGTTATCCATTACGAGGCGTACTACTTCGCGCTGGTGTCCGCCTACCAGGTGGGCGTGCGTATCCGTATGGTGTCCACCCATGACGGGCGCGAGTTGTTCACCGCGGAAGGCAGCCGTTACGACGTGGATGTGGCGCCCGCGTTCGATCCCGTAGATATTGCGCTTAACTCCGCCTTCACGCTACTTCAGCTTCGCGATATCGTTCTGGCTCGCGCCGAGGACGAGAGTGCACGCGAAATAGTCCTACGCCTCCCGCGATCACAGCGCCTGCAAGACGAACTGATCGAGGAAGCGACCGATGCACCATCGCAGGCTCCGCAGGAAGATGTAGCAACGCTTCAGCGGGACGGTGGTCCTCGGACACGTTCCGAGGTCGACCGCGTATCAGCGACACTTCCGAGCGAATAAAGTCTAATTCTGCCCGCTGTGCAGCTCCTCGATCGTTTACCGCGGTGACTTTTGAATTGGTTGTAGAGGGGAAGCCCTTCTCTTCGCATTAGTAAGCGCGTGAAAATGCGTCCTTACGTATGTCTTTCTGATCTAGAAGCAGAAAACACACAATTGAGAGCGCTCCTTGGCGCAAAATCAAACAGCGGTAAAAGTCGAAACTACTTCCCGTTGGGGCAGAGATTGCGAGGTCCCGGCAGTCTTGCGCGCGTTGCAGTTCGACAAGCCTGGCCATTGCGCCCTCGCATCCCACAAGCGTGATCTAGCATCCGCTAGGGTGCAATGCGCTGATCGAGGTGCGGAGCTGAAGGCCCGGAACGAAATTCTGTGAAGAACGCCGTCGCCAGTCACGCGCCGATAACTCTCTAGCAACACACAGAAAATTCTCCAACCCAAAGTCCTGCATCGAGTCTGCATAGCTCTCGAAAACTTCGAGGGGAAATGGCAATTTTGGTTGAACGACTGAAAGGTTCGACTAAGCTTCAACTGGACCTCCATGCGAACGCCCTGGCTGACGCTCGTGACATCGCATTTTCGCCTGGGTCGAACTGGGTGAATTCAATTGGTATCATACGCGATCTTCCTGATTCTGATTGCCACCACGGTCGCATTTGCGGGGCCGCCGCCGGATCCCGCGCCGAGCAAGCCAGAGCCCTTGGCCGACTCTGCTTTGCCGCTGCTGAATCCAAATGCTGACAACCGCGGCGATCAGGACCGCGCAGCCTCTTCAGTGAAACCCAATGGTATCGCCGTCACTGCTAATCGGGACAACCAGGAAAATCATAACGCTGGTTCGCCGTCAATTTCGTCCTCGACGCAAAACGCGGTCACGTCTGGAAACCGCGCGAACCATGCCCGATGCGGAGAGGTAAGACTGATGGGGTCCGAAGCTCGGGCTAGCAACGATGAAGACAGTGAAGGCGAGGATAACTCAAGGGGCCTGCGTTTAGTCGAATGCGACAGGCACGACAAAAAAAATACGGTGGCCTCGGATGCTACTCCCGCGAACGACGACGATGAAGATGACGACGACTATGACAATGATTCGTATGCCAAGCAGGTCAAAGACTCGGGTTCAAAACCGGCCCCCGGCATCGAATCTCTTTTCGACTACTACCGCGATACGGATGGCAACCTCACATTAACGGCCGGTTGGGTCGCTACGTCGTTGCTCAGGGATGCTCTGCTGCAGATGAGCAAGGACGAACTGGTGGCGCGCGACGGAGTCGGAACCGAACCCGTTGGGTCAAGGTGCTGACCGCCACCGAAAAACCGTCTGAGAGACTCACGTTGACTGCCGCGCTGGGGACCATCACGGCACTTGCCTGGCAAACCGCGGTGGGAGGAGTGAGGGCCACTCAAACCTTGGGCGACCTGTCCGTGACCCTCAACGCGGCGCGCGAAATGGTTGGCGGTACCGCCGAGGCGATTCGCGAGCGCGTCATGCGCGACGACTTCGGACTCTACCTTTATAACGATTTCACAGACCATATTTTAGGTGAGGCGAATTTTCACCACTACATGTATAGCGACGGCAACGCTCGGACCGGGCGGTGCTTTCTCCGCAATACGAAATCTTGCTCAGGGGATCATAACTCGCCTTGGGCTATGCCTTTACCTAGCGGTCTTTCGCAGAAACTGTCGACCGCGGCTACAACGATCACCGGCGTCCCTTGTCGAATGATCTCACCGCTACCGGGAAGTTCGACCGCGGAAACTACTACGGCAATTTCGAGGCATCGGGGAGCCGCGTACTGGTCGCAGGCGCCGCCTCCGGACAAGGCGCAACCGGGAGCGGAATGGGCGAATCTTAGGTTGCGAGATTGGGACTGGTTCACTAAGTCGTCCCGGATGGAAACCTACTGGAGCAACGAGTTGTCCCGGCTGAGTTCAACCGGGTTCGGATTCCGCCTCTGGTATGACTTCTAGCGGAGCGCGGATTGTTTGGAATCATAAGCGACTAGCGGTTGATTATGGTCCTCCTGGGTAGCACCGCCACTGATACAGAACGGTTCGAACCCGAAACGCTGCCGAAGTGCAGCGATTTGACGGTCATTGTACCCGCATACAACGAGCGGGAGACGATAGCCGATACCTTGCGCAGCCTGCGCGAGCAGACCACGCCGCCAACAGAAATCATCGTGGTTGACGATTGTTCGACCGATGGAACCGGTGACATCGCCCGCGCCCTCGACGTCACCGTGTACCGGCCGCCCACCAATACGGGATCCAAAGCGGGAGCGCAGACTGCCGTGCTCGGACGCGTGCATACCGAGTTAACGATGACTATCGACGCCGATACCACGCTGGCGCCGGACGCGATCGAGAAATTGCGGATTGCTTTCGAAGATCCCAACGCCGCTGCGGCATGCGGATTCGTGATTCCGCGCTTCGTCAGGAGCCTCTGGGAGCGTGGCCGTTACGTCGAGTACCTGCTCGCGTTTACCTGGTACAAGCCGGTTCAGGACTATTACCGCCGGCCGCTGATTTCATCGGGATGCTTCTCAATGTATCGAACCTCCATCCTCAAACAGTTCGGCGGATGGCAGACTCGCACCCTCGCCGAGGACGCGGACCTCACCTGGACGCTCCACAAAAACGCCCACGGCGTGCGGTTCATTCCCGAAGCTGTGTGCTATCCGATCGAACCGTGCAATTTTGGCTTCATGCGTGCCCAGCTGCGACGCTGGTCGCACGGATTCCTCCAGAACTATTTGCTGCACTGGCGTGATCTCCTGGGGCTCCCGCACCTGCGGGTCTTCGTGATGGTAGCGATGTGGGACGCGATAATAGCGTCGTTGGCATACGTTGTGCTGATTCCGCTCCTCACCGTGTTGCTTCGTATGCCCAGTCTCCTGCTCGCGTACCTGATCGACCTCCCGGTCATATTGATGCCGGTAGCGTTTGCAGCGCGAAAAAGGAGCGAGGTTCTCAAAGCAATAGTCAGCGTTCCATGCTTCCTGGTGCTTCGCATGGTGAACAGCTGGTTCATGCTGGAAGCCTTTGTCATGGAAGTCATCCTGAAGAGAGGGTTTCATACTTACCAGAAGGGACATTAGCGATGATTGCAGGACTGCCTGGAACCGGAATTGGAGGATTGTACTATCTGTTCGCTGCCGGATGGATGATGGTGAGGGAGTGCTATGCGAGAATCAGCCGCCGTCAAGATCTGTCACGATGGACGGTCGTGAGAACGCAGACGATACTCACTTTTTCAATCGTCGGCGGTATGTGGGCGACCGGAGAGGTGGTCGGACTTATCCTGTTACTATTTCCGCAAGGCAGAAGTGTCATCTTGCGTTCGTTGACTACGCACGCGCTCGCTTGGACCGTTACTACATTGGTTGCGCTTTACCTGGTCTTACATGTGATCCGCGTATTGATCAGTATATCCGGCTCTCTGAACGCGCGGCGCAATCCAAGGGATGCAGAAGTTGCGCCGGCGAATAGTGGAGTTTGAGACGTGCTTCCATTCTGTCCCGCAAGCTATGTTGATTACGGCCTGCGCTTGCCGGTTGTAAAGTCACTTCTATATATGGCGCTGCTGATCGCGTGGGTTGCTTTCCCCGGCCGCGGGGCTGCATTCGAGGACGACAACCCTCCCTCCGTCCATGTGCCGCCCGGCTTCGATTTCACTACCCCGGTCAAAGAGGAGCTGCAACCGATCCCGCAGTTTCTCGACAACACTCGCAGCGACGTATCCGGGCCCGGGCCCACCAGTCGCTACGGCCTGGCGCTGGCCAACCTGACACTCGGACTGGTCGCCAAGGACCCTTACTACATCACAATGGCCAAGACGCTGTTTGCGGCCGACGCCCAGCTGGCCAAAGACCCGAGAGAAAAGGAAACCGCGCGGCTCGCCGTGAAATACGCCGACATGATCCTATCCGGCGAATGCCCGACCAGCACCGAGACCTCGATAAAGGCGGAACGGATTCAGTTGAAGAAATATCCCCGCCCACCGGGCGAGTTCACTCATATTGTTCTCGGTACTACCGCCATCAGGGTGAAGAAGAGGGCGAGGATCAAGATCCAGGTTGATAGGGTGATTCGAGACTGGATCCAATCGGAGCACGTCAAGAGTGCTCCCTGGGATTACTCGCCTAAATATCTGGTACGGTCGCACGAAGGCGAGAAGGCAGAAGAGATCGTCAAACTCACCGACGCGACCGTCATTCCGGTGTGGGGAACCAAAGCCAAAAAGATCGGAGGTGACTGGTACGGGCCGGACGCTGAAGGGATCTACCGGTTCCCGTTCTCCGAGGACAAGGTCGAGAATTTTCCGTCGACAATACTGATCGACGATCGCACCGCGATTGTGAATGATACTCACGGGATCAGCGCGATCGCCTGGGATTCGACCGATGCCGACCTCGCGATTGGGTGCGGTGATCATCCTGGAAAGCTCGAGGCCGCGTACTACCTCGCTGAGAGGGGCGTCAATGTTTACGTTCCCACTGACAGGTTTCTCAGCATGCTGATCGGAACGCGAACCAAAGGGCTGGTGATAGGTTCAGCACCAGTTAAAGAGGGTGCTGAGGGCGCGATCGTGGGAGATCAACCGATCTCGATCGATGTCAACGAACCGATCGTTGTTTCTGCTGCCAAGGGGCGCTACCCACTTCAATACTACGACACGCCCCAGAGATACTTTCAGGCGCTGCAGGATTATATTGGCAGGCCTCTGAAGATCTCAGCGGTGGAAGTGAAGGAATACGGCCATGCTACCAATGTGGTCGACATCGCGCGCGCCGAGGGTGTCAGGGTTCTGGGCATCCGGGTGAAAACCAAAGAAGAACACGATGCGGTCGCCGCCTGGCTCAAGGGAGACAAACGCCGTCGAGCGGTACTGTTCCATACCGTGGTTTATCCCGACGGCTACAAGCTCTTCTTCGAATTCCCACAGCAAACCACGTTCGGCGACGTCTATCCCCGGCTGGAATAGAATCACCACCGCTTTGTCGAATGACTATGGCTGTGTATAAGATTGCTGAACTTCCTGCAGGACGAGTAACGATGGGGCGCAAATCTGGGTAGTGGCTGCACCAGATTTTCGCTCAACTATCACTGTAAAACGGGCTCGTGGATGACACGGGTGATGCGCCTCTGAGGCCAACTTGTCTCTATCGCCCACCTTTCAGGGCTGGTGGTTGCACCTTTCTCTTCACATATTCCTCCAACATCATGGCGGCGAATTGATCGAGCTCATCACCGCCTCGGGCGACGATTGCTGCCGCAAGGGCGGCATTTCCGGCGGGCAACGATAGGAGAGCTCCACGAGAAGTAGGTCGACCGGTAGTTGTCTTTGTAGGAGCACGGCGCGCCATATCCTCAGCAATTGACACCGCCGACTCCGCACTGCGATCGGCGCCTGAGAGCCATGCGTCAGCCCATTTGCACCACTTCTTGTTGGTGAAGACCTTGCGAATCTCGAGGATGGCCTCGCGGACTCTCTCTTCGGCCTCTGAGACTTTCATAACCAGTTCGCCTTCAGACGGTCCCTCGCGCCCGGGCTGATTATGCTTCTAGTTTAGGAAGCAAGGAGACCCTCTCCACCTTGCCCTCGGATCAGCCTAGCTGCGCGGCTTACGATCCGTGGCTCAACCAAATCAAATGTTCAGCTACGCAGATAGAGGGACGCGCGACGTGCTCGACACTAGGCGCGGGCGTCGCTGAATAAGGGGAATGACGAGATAGATTGCGGGCGGCTTCCACTCGCGCGATTCTAGCCTGGTTCGAATAATGGTAATGCGAACGCCGGTTGCCTTATGATCCCAGCAAATGATCTCAGCGTAGCCGAATATTTCGCACGCCTTGCGTGTAGTTACGGAGCTGGAGAGTACTATCGAAAGCGGCGGACGGCGGCGCTGGCGGAGGTCGGGCGACGGTTGGGGAGGATCGAGAGCTTGCTCGACCTCGGCTGCGGCAACGGCACGCACCTGGCAGGGTTTCGAGAGGCAATCGATCCGAAATTCCTGGTTGGCGCCGATCTTTCGCTCCGAATGGTCCAGGAGGCTGCCCGGCGCAGGGTGACGAAAGCGATGGTTGTCTGCGACGCCACGGTCTTGCCGTTCCGCTCCGCTTCATTCCGCGCAATTTTCTGTAGTCATGTGCTGCAGTTTGTCACCGACCTGGCGAGATGCCTCGCGGAGATCGCTCGATGCCTCGCGCCGGGTGGTACCTTCATCATCGCCGGCAGCGAACTGGGAGTGCATGAGCGACTGAAAATGCTGCTCGGCGATGCTCGCTGGTCCACATTCCGGGCCGAACTGCCGCGGCCCCGCAACGTGAGGATTCGCCGCAGCTTGGGCGACTATCAGGACGCCGCACAGCGGGCGGGATTGTGCGTGGAACCGCAAAGAGTTGATTTCACGGTAACCTGCGCCGACCTGGCGGAATTCTATCGCGTGCGCTGGCTCCCATTGTACGACGCTTCCGCGCAAGTAAGTCTGGCCGGGGTTCTTGACGAACTGGTGTCCGAACGGGGCAACGAGTCCTTCCAGATGAACGAATCGTTACTTTTCTGTCAGCAAGGCGGCCGCACGATGCCGTCACGTTAATTCACGAAATAACGCCGCTACATTGACCCTTGTCCACCGGCGGGCCGACGTTAACCAAAATCCGCGAGCAACGTCTTAGATAGTGAGGACGATGAAACCCACCATCCTGCACACGGGCAGTACACCGGCGGTGGACCACGAACGGATTTACCGCGCGCATAAGGCCAGGATCCTTAACCTGTGCAGATTGTTGCTCCGTGATTCGGATCAGGCCGAAGACGTTGCGCAGGAAGTTTTCCTGCGGGCCTTCGAGCGCATCGGCTCCCAGGAGACCCCCAAGGTGTGGGAGGCGTGGCTGGTGCGGGTCGCGGTCAACGCCTGCCGCGACCGCCAGCGCTCGGCGTGGTGGAAGAGCCGCCGAAGGCCCGGCGATCTGGATGAGCTTGCTCCCTGGCTATCGCTTTCGAGCGAGGAACAGGCAAGGAATGGCAATCGCGAGTCTGGCAGGCACTGCGCGGGTTGAATAACCGGCAACGCAACGTGTTCGTTCTCCGGTACATAGAAGGATGGTCGACCAACGACGTGGCAGAAACCCTCGGTTTGACCGCCGCGGCCGTAAAGACGCACTTGTTTCGCGCGGTCCGACATCTCCGCAAGGTGGTGGAGCGCTAATGAAGAATTGTCTCAGTGAAAAAACCCTGTTGCTGCTGCACGATGGCGAAGGTTCGCTGGCCGAGCGCGCCCATCTGGAAAGCTGTCTCAATTGCGCACGCCGCTACCGGCTGCTCGTGGACGATATCAAGGAAGTCGTCACGATTCTGAAACAGCCTCCAGCCACGCGCGCATCGCGCAAGCCGCTGGTGGACTCCTGGGTGCGATGGTCGCTGGCCGCTGCGCTGGTCGCAGTAGCGTTCCTGCTGGGGCGAATGACCACTGCGGGAGTTCCGGGCGGTTCCGGCTTCCATGCTCGCGCGGCGTCAAGCACCCGGGTCGCATCGGCAGATCGCCCAATCGCCGGCGTCAAGGGTAACGCGCCGACCTACGCGCTCTCCATTGACAACCTGATCGGCAGCCAGGACGAGACGGACCCGGGGCAGCTGGCGGTGGCGGACGTCTGGGAGACGGATTCGGATGGACTTTGATAACTCCGCACGGAAGCGAGAGTTGATAAGGATAAGGAGTAGAACATATGAAACGTCGGTTTGCTTTGAGCGTAGCGGGCGGAGTGCTCGCCGTAGCGCTGGTTTCGGGTGCTGCTTATGCTCACGGTTTCGGCGGAGGTCACCATGGCCTTATCCCGCCGATTGTCGGTCACCTGGTTTCGCACGATCAAATGCGCGCGATTTTCGAAGCAGATAAGGGCAATCTAAAGAGCCTGCATTCGGCGGCAAGATCCGCATACGAACAGCTCGAAAACGATTTGATCGCGGGCAAGGACACCACCGCCGACCTGCAGGCGGTCCAGACCGCGCAGAACAACCTGATGGCCGAAAAGGTCAAGCTTGCGCAGCAGATTCTTGCCACCTTGACTCCCCAGCAGCGCACCCAGGTGTCGAATTTCATGACGCAGTGGCGCGCGCTCAAGCAACAGCAGTGGCAACTCTTCCAGCAGTACGGCGGCTCTCCTCAGGGCAGCGGACAGGAATAGTCGTCGGCCTCCGGGAACCTCTCTCCCACCACGAGGCGCCGGAATTTTTCGGGCGCCTCTCTTTTTCTTGAGGTTCTCGCTTTCTGGCGGTTCCCGGTCCCGGGAATGACCCGCGGCGGGGCCGGCTTGCCCACGGCTAGTCCAGTGATTTGTGAAACCGCTGCACGCTGATCGTTAATAGTGCCGTCGCGAGCACCATGAGGGCACCGATCTGCGGTGCGAGCGTGCGCCAATCGCTGCCCTTCAGAAAACTGTCGCGAATGATCACCAGGTAAAAGCGCAACGGATCGAGAAGCGTCAACCATTGCAAGGCGGCGGGCATGCTAGAGATCGGAAAGGAAAACCCCGACAGTGTGATCGCGGGAGTGATGAAGAAAAACGCCACGATCATCGCCTGCTGCTGGGTTTCGGCGATGGTCGAGATGAGCAGCGCGGCTCCCAGGACGCTCAGCAGAAAGACGGCGGTGCCGATTCCGAAGACCAGATAGTTTCCGCGAAAGGGCACTCGGAACCACAGGATTCCGATCAGCATGATCAGAATCATCTGGGCCACGGCAATCAGGAAGAAGGGGACGGTTTTCCCCAGAATGAATTCGACGCGCGAAATCGGACTGACCATTACTTGTTCCAGCGTCCCAACTTCGCGCTCGCGCACGATCGCGAACGCCGCGAGCGTCAGGCACGAGGTGAGCAGGACGCCTCCGATCGTGCCGGGCACGAAAAACCACTGGCTTTCGAGATTCGGGTTGTACCAGGGTCGCCGAGCCAGCTCGACGCTTGGCAGATGGACGGCGACCGAGGGCGCTTGACGCAGCAGGTTTGCCCGCGCGTAGTCCTGCGCATAGCGGTTGGCTATCTCGTTGATGTAACCCAGGGCGATCAGGGCCGTGTTGGAGTTGGTACCGTCCAGAATCACCTGCACCGGCGCCGTCTCCCCCTTGCGTACCAGTTCCGCGAAACCGGGCAGGATTTGAATGGCTAGCGTCACCTTGCCGCGGTCGATCAAGTCGGAAATCTGACGGCGATTGGAAAGGGTCGCGGCCAGCTCGAAATGTCCGTTGGACTCAAACCGGCTGAGCAGCTCGCGGCTCTCATACGAGTGATCGAGATCGAGCACCGCCATCCGGACGTGATGCAATTCGAAAGTCGCCGCGTAGCCGTAGATCACAACCTGCAAGATGGTGGGCACGATCAGTCCGAAGCGCGCGCGCGGATCGCGAAATAGCTGGATTAGCTCCTTGATCAACATCTGTCGCAGCCGCGTCAGCATGTTTCGCTCGCTACAGAACCTTGCGGAACGAGCGCAGGGCCAGCGTTACCAGAACGACGCTGAACACGGTCAGCGCGAGCAGGTGCGGCAGCAGCGGCCCGAGCCCGGTACCTTTCAGAAAGATGATTTTGACCAGCGCCAGATAGTAACGCGCCGGGGTCAGATAGGTGATCGCCTGGACGGCGATCGGCATCTGATCGATGGGAAACACGAAGCCGGAGAGCAGAAACGCGGGCAGAAAGCTGGTGACCAGCGCGATCTGGCTGGCGGCGAGCTGTGACCTGGTCGTCGAGGAAATCCAGTAGCCCAGCACCAACACCACCATCAGAAACAGCGTGCTGGCAAGCAGCATCGTCAGTACCGCGCCCCGGAACGGAACCCCAAACCACAGCACCGCAATTGCCGCGCAAAATGCGGTATCGATAAGTCCGAGCACGAAATAGGGAATCAACTTGCCCGTGCTGACTTCCAGCGCGGTAACTGGCGTGGAGATCAACTGCTCCATGGTGCCGCGCTCCCACTCGCGCGCAACCGTCAGAGAAGTAAGAAACGCGCCGATCACCACCATCACCAGCACCACCACGCCGGGGACGATGAAATTGCTGCTGTCCAGATCCTCGTTAAACCAGGTTCGAGCTTCGATCGAGATGGGCGGTTTGAGGGTGAGCTGGCCGTGGTTGCGAAAATACGACAGCTGCACGTCGGCCGAATATCCGGCCACCACCGCATCGGCATAGCCGAAGATCAGGTTGGCCGTGTTGTCGTCGGTAGCATCGACAATCCCTTGCACTTCGACCGGGCCGCCCTTTTGCACCCGCTCGGAAAAATCATTGGGAATCACCACTCCCAGCTTGCACTGGCCCTTGTCGACCGCGTGGACCAGGCTTGGATAGTCGCCGTTGACGGCAACGATCTGAAAATATTGCGAGGCCTGGAAGTGCTTCAGGAGGTCCTGGCTCTGCTGGCTGCCCTGGCGATCGAAAACGCAAATCGGAACATTCTTCTGATCGAGGCTTATCCCGTAGCCCATCAGCACCATCAGCATCGCGGGCATCAGAAACACGACCAGCAGGCTTCGCGGATCGCGCCAAATCTGGAGTATCTCCTTGCGCGTGATCGCGAGGGTCCGCTTGAACTTCATGACGGCGACCTGGGAGCGGAGGGCTCAGAGTTGTCGTTTCCTTCGCGGGTGGTCAGCGCGACAAATGCGTCCTCCAAACTGGGCCGAATTCGAGCCAGGCGCCGTACCTCGACTCCGCCCGCATCCAGCGCGGCTCGCATTTTCCCCATCGTCTCATCGGCGCCCTCCACCACGACATGCAACGCGTTGCCGAATACCGCGGCGTCCTTAACTCCCTCCGCGGCCTTTATCACGTCCAGCGCGCGCCCCAGCGGAGCAGCCTCGACCGCGAGAAGGTCGCCATTCATCGAATTGAGCTTGAGCTGGTTCGGCGTCCCCAGCGCGATCAGACGCCCTCGGAAGATCAGCGCAAGCCGATTGCAGTATTCCGCTTCGTCCATGTAGTGGGTGGTGACAAACACAGTCACACCCTGGCCGCTCAGTTCCTGGATCAGTTCCCAAAAGCGCCGGCGCGACGCCGGGTCCACCCCTGAGGTCGGCTCGTCCAGGAAGACGATTGGTGGCCGATGCAGCACCGCGCAGCCGAGTGCCAGCCGCTGTTTCCACCCGCCGGAGAGCGTGCCGGTGATACTTTCCTCGCGACCTTTCAGGCCGGCCATGCCTAGCGCCCACTCAATGCGCTCCTCGAGCTGGCCGCCGACCACGTTGTAGAGACCTCCGTAGAAGCGCAGGTTCTCGATCACCTTCAAATCGTTGTAGAGCGAGAACTTCTGCGACATGTAACCGATGCGGCGACGAATCTGCTCGGCGAAGCGCACCACGTCCAATCCCGCCACCTGTGCGCTTCCCGAAGTAGGGCGAAGCAGGCCGCACAGAATCCGAATCGTGGTCGACTTGCCCGAACCGTTGGGACCAAGAAAGCCGAACACTTCGCCGGGATGGGTCGCAAAGCTCACCCGGTCGACCGCGGTAAAGGTACCGAAGCGCTTCACCAGGTTGCGCACTATAACCGAATTCTCCATCTATGCCGCCGCGCGCTCGCCGGTGGTCGCGGTCACGAACAGATCCTCAATACTGGGTGGTACCTGCGCGAGTTCGCCGTACTCCACCCCGTCGGCATCGAGGCGCGCCTGGATTTCCTTGAGCCGGCGCGTACCATCATCGACAAATACGTGAATCGCATCGCCCACCAGCACGGTGCCGGTGACGCCGGGCGCGCCGCGGAGTTCGTCGCGCAGGCGGCGACCCGCGGGTGAGGTGATCGACAGGACGGCGCCCGGCATCCGCGCCTTGAGTCGCTCCGGCTCATCACAGAACAACAGGCGCCCATTGTGCAGCAGCGCCAGACGATGGCAGCGCTCGGCTTCGTCGAGGTAGGCGGTCGAGTTTAGGATGGTGACGCCCTGCCCGAGCAGCGCATAGAGCATCGCCCAGAATTCCCGGCGGGAAACCGGATCGACGCCATTGGTCGGTTCGTCGAGCAACAACACCCGCGGCGTGTGAATCAACGCACACACCAGTCCAAGTTTCTGCTTCATTCCGCCGGACAGGTTCCCCGCCAGACGCGACCGGAATTGGCTCATCCCGCAAGCCTCGAGCAGCGGTTCGGCTCGCTCCTGGCGTGCCTTGCGCGTTACCCCGAACAGATCGGCGTAAAAGCGAAGGTTCTCGTCGACCGTGAGGTCTTCATAGAGCCCAAACCGCTGCGGCATGTAGCTGATGCGGGTCTTGACCGCCTCGGGATTGGCCAGGACGTCACACCCGGCGACGCTTACCGAGCCGCGGTCCGGCACGAGGATGCCCGCCAGCATCCGCATGGTCGTGGTCTTGCCGGCGCCGTCGGGACCGACCAACCCGAAGATCTCGCCGCGTCGAACCGAAAAGGTCAGATCATCGACTGCGACGATTCCGGCGAAGCTCTTGACGAGCCCCAAAACCTCAATGTCGGATGATTGGTTGTCCATCCGCGGCGCGTTCCGTATTGGGCCGCCCGAGCTCGATTACCGCATCCGCGGGCATGCCCGGCTTCAGTTGATGACTCGAGTTCTCGATATCGATCTTGATTCGGTAGACGAGCGTCACGCGCTCCTGATGAGTTTCCACGCTCTTGGGCGTGAACTCCGCGTTCGACGAGATGAAAGAGATTTGGCCCGGGTATTTCTTGCCCGGGTAAGTGTCGGTCGTGACCGTGGCCGCCTGTCCCCACTGAATTCGTCCCAGGTCGGTCTCGCCCACATAGGCGCGCAGCCAGACATGGTCGAGGTCGGCGAGCGTCACCACCGGCGTCCCGGGCTGCATCACTTCGCCGAGCTCCGTCTGACGTTCGACGATCACTCCCGAAAATGGCGCGCGCAGCACCGTATACCCGAGTGTGATATTCGCAAGCCGCAGGGTTTCCTGGGCATTCTTGATGTTGGCCACCGACGTCGCGATATTTTTCTCGGCGACCCCCACCATCGCCTGGTCCCGCTTGAGCGCGGCCGCGGACTGTTTCATCGCAGTCTGCGCCTGATCGCGGCTCTGCGCCGAGGTGGCATTTTCGTTCCACAACTCCTGGAAGCGCTGATAGTCGGCGTTCTTCTGCGCGAAGTCGGCCTCGTCGTTGGCCACGGTGTTTTGCGTCGCGACCAGATTCTGACGCGCCGAAGCGAGTTGCTGTTGCTGAACCTGGACGGCAGCTTCGTCGACTGCGACCTGCTGGCGATAGTTCGAGTCATCGACCCGCGCGATCAATTGTCCCTTCTCGACCCACTGCCCCTCGTCGAACGGCAAGTCGACGATTCGCGAGGTAACATCCTTGAAACTCACCAGGCTCAGATGGGCCTCTATGTTACCCGAGACCATCAGTTGGCTGGGTGGCGGAGCGCCACTGAGCATCTGCCAACCCCAGATGGCTGCCCCGGCGCCGGCCGCGATCGCCACCGCGAGCAGCAGCGCACGTTTTTTGAAGGACCGCCGCGCTAGCTCGTCGTCAGACGCGGTGGTCGGGTTCCGGACGGTGGTTGGCACGTTCATGGGCCAGAATGCGGATCACTTATTGACTTACGAGTCAGTCAATAATACGGTCCGAATTGTGTCAAGCGATCCCCTGGCTGCGCCCGCGCACCGAGTCCGTTCCCCAGTTCGCCGGCGTCGCAAAGAACAGCGTCCCGGCGAGATAATCGAAGCGGCCATCCAGGAGTTCTCGCGCCGCGGCTTCGCCGCCACTCGATTGGATGATGTGGCCGAGCGCGCCGGCGTAACCAAGGGAACCATCTACTTTTACTTCAAGGACAAAGAGGATCTGTTCAAGGCTGCGGCGCGAAGTTCGCTGGCGCCGGCGCTGAACCAGATCGAAGCGCTGGGCGCGCATTTCGAAGGCTCGGCCGAAGAATCGCTTCGAGTCCATCTGACCGCTATCTACCTGAAGCTGGTAAAAAATCCGCGCGCCGCACAAATTCTGCGGCTGATAATCGCCGAGGGTCCGCAGTTTCCGGAACTCGTCGAATTCTACTATGGCGAGATCATCTCGCGCGGGATGGCTATCCTCACGCGCGTGCTGGAACGGGGCATCGCGCGCCATGAATTTCGGCGCACCGGGGCGGTCGATTTCCCGCAGACCGTATTTGCACCTGCGCTCGCCGCACTCATCTGGAACTTGCTGCTTGGCAAAAAGCACCCGCTCGACTTGGACGGATACGCGCGCATGCACCTCGACCTGGTGCTCAACGGCCTGAAAGTCCAAGGCAAATAGCGACGGCTCCCTTCCAGCGTTGACGGGGGCACGTTCTCCCGCTAGGTCGAACCTCAGCAGGAGGCTCATATGGACTGCCCCATGACCGCGCGGCCGAGGATCTGGGTAACTCATCGTTGCTCTCGAACACGTTAATGTCACCGTCCCCGACCAGCAGTCGGCGACGTTGTTGTACGTGGTCGCGCTCGGACTTACCCGCGACCCCTATCTGATGACCAGCGTGACCAACATGTGGGTCAACGCGGGGCGCACGCAATTCCATCTGCCGGGTAACCGTCCGCAGGTATTGCGCGGGCGGGTCGGATTAGTCGTTCCGGATCGCGAGGTGTTGGTGAGGCGATTGGCGCGGGTCGCCAAGCGTCTGTCCCAGACCAGATTCGCACTCACCGAGCACAAGGGGTTTGTTGATGCGGTCTGTCCGTGGGGCAACCGGATTCGCGTTCATCAACCCGATCCAGGGGTTGGACCGATCCGTCTCGGGATCGCTTACATCGAGTTCGATGTTCCCGGCAGGCTGCCCACCCGATCGCGCACTTCTATCGCAACCTCATGGGCGTTGCGGCGACGGTCCACGAGGAATCGAGCGCGACTTTCGCGCGGGTTCCAGGTGGAATCGGTCGGGAATTCATTTTCCGGGAAACCGACCAGCCGATTCCCGACTACGACGGCCATCACGTGCAGGTTTACGTGGCGGATTTCTCGGGGCCGCATCGCAAGCTCAACGAACGATCGTTGATCAAAGAGGAAAGCGACCAGCATCAATACCGCTTCGAGAACATCGTGGATCCCGCCAGCGGCGCGACCGTCTTCATGATCATGCACGAAGTTTGCAGGATGAGGCATCCGCTATTTATGCGAACGCTGGTCAATCGCGACCCCGGAAAGCAACCTGAACTATGCTCCCGGTCACGACGAATTTCTGTGGGCAACGCCGTCGAACTGATTATCGCGTGCGCCGCACTTTCCTGCTCCTGACGTTCGCGTTGGTCAGCGCGGTTCAGAGTTGGGCAATCTATCCTTGGATGGTGCTGCCACCCACCCCCGCACTGCCCAGCGCTACGCACAGCGGTTTCGCGCCGGTTAACGGAATCCGTCTGTGGTATGCGGAGTTTGGACAGGGTCCGCCGGTCATCCTGCTCCACGGGGGTCTCGCCAATTCAAATTACTGGGGACAGCAGGTGCGAGCGCTGGCGCCGGCCTATCACGTGACCGTGCTGGACAGCCGCGGTCACGGACGCAGCTCGCGGAACGATACGCCGCTTGGCTACGATGCGATGGCGTCGGACGTGCTCGCCGTGATGGACTATCTTCACCTGGCGAAGGCGGCCATCGTCGGATGGAGTGATGGAGCGATTGTCGGACTCGACCTCGCGATTCACCATCCCGAGAGGGTCACGCGCCTCTACGCATTTGCCGCGAATTCAAATCCTTCCGGGGTGAAAGAGGTCAGCCGCAGCCCGGTCTTCACCGAGTTTACCACACGCGCCGCCAGCGAATACGCGCAACTTTCTCCAACTCCCGGTCAATTCAAACAGTTCGTCGCCGACGTCGAGCGCATGTGGGCGACCCAACCCGAGTTCACGGCCGCACAGTTGAAGGGAATTGCGATACCGGTATGGATCGTCGACGCCGACCGCGACGAGGCGATCAAGCGCGAGAACACCGACCAGATGGCGTCGTTGATTCCAGGCGCCGGCGAACTGATCTTGCCGGAAGTGAGCCACTTTGCATTTCTGCAGGATCCCGTGATGTTCAACCAGACTCTGCTGCGGTTTCTCTCCTCGGCTTCACGCGAACCTGGCTCGCGCACTGCGCAGGGGTTCGAGTGACGCGTAAATCACCACCTCCCGTGTGCTTACCTTCGACGTAATTGTCTCCCGCGAAAACGTGGTCCATCCTGAGGGTGATCGACCAATCTGCTCACCGGAGGTAGCGACCAATGTCAGCACAGGAAGAGATCAAACGGGCGGCCGACCAAATCATTGCCGCGGCGACCAAGGGCGATTTCGGGCCGTTCATCACCGCCCTGGATGATGACGTCGAGATCTTCGACCACGTCCCGTACCGCTTCGACAACAAGGAGAGCTTTCTTGAGTACCTGCAGAGTACGGTGGCAGGAGCGGAATCGACCACCTTTTCGTTCCATCAGCCCTCTTACCGAGCCATCACCGACACTGCGGCTGTGATCAACTCGTACGATCGGCTGGCGACCACACCGAAGGGCGGAGGCGCTCCCCGAGTCCAATGCGGACGGACCACGATGGTACTCGCCAAGCGCGGGTCCCAGTGGAAGATCGTGAGCGCGCACTTTTCTCCGCTTCCCAAGGAGTAGCGGGGCCCAACAAAGGGCAGAGCGGAATTGCCCTGCCCTTTGTCAAAACCCTCCGCGCTTGAGGCGCCGCGGTTTGGAGCTCGCGCTTTACGCGCGCGCCTCCGGGAAGATGCGCAGGAAGTTCTCGGAGTAAAATTTGTTGCGAATCGTCTCGGCGCGATCGCCGAGCGCGGTTTCGAAGCGGCTGATCGGGTTGCGCCCGCCTTCGGTGTGCGGGTAATCGCTCGAGAAAAGGTACAGATCAGGGTGCGACTGATCGACGAACGCGCCGACCTCCTCGAACACGTACGGCGTGAAAGCCATCTGCTGGATGATCTGCTCGGACGGCTTGCGCTTGAAAGCGGCCAGGCTGGTGTCGGTCTTGCGCCAGATTCCCACCGTCCAGTCGAGCCGAGTGAGCATCGCCGGTACCCACCCCGCCCCCAGTTCGATCGCCGCGCCGCGCAGCCTCGGGAACCGTTCGAAGACGCCATCGATGAGCATCATCGATATAAAAGTCTCGATCGCCTGATGCAGGATGGCCATGTCCTTGGTGCGCAGGTTCTCGCCGCCGCCCATCCAGTCCTTCACCGGCGGTCGCCCGTTGTTCATCCATTCGCGCGCGGACTGCAGCGGTGCGCCTCCGACGTGCATGACGAACGGCGTATCCGCCTCGACCAGTCGGGCCCAGAACCGATCGAACGCGACATGCCCTGGCGCTTTGTCACCGCAGGTACGATGCGGAATCCAGATAGCTTTCAGGCCCGAGCGCAGCGCAAACTCGAGCTCGTCGAGCGCGAGCTCGGGGTCGTCGAGCGGGACCGCCGCGACACCCATCAGGCGTTGGTCGGCTGAACAGAAGTCGACCATGTGGCGGTTGTGGGCGCGCGCCGCTCCATAGCGCAGCCTGGGGGCGATCCTGGCGTCGGCCGAAAACGGCATGGCGAGGCTGTGGGTCGCAAACACCAGCTGTTTTTTGAAACCGAGCAAGTCCAGCGCCTGGGTGCGCTCGCGGCCGTCGAAGGCGCCCAACGCCTGAATTTCCTTTGATCGCTCGATCAGGTGATCGCCCATCGCTAGCTGTTCTGCGATGTGCTCCGGGGTATGGTGTCCGCCGCGGGTCATTATCTCGGCCACTTCTTCGTCAGTGATGAGCGAGGCGCTGTAATTCACTGCCGGCATTTCGGCGCGCAGTTCCGGGTCGGCGTACTTCTGGAGAAAATCCGGGAGCTCCATGATGTGGCTGTCGGCGTCGTAGAACGCGCGTTGCTCGGGTGCGTATGCCATGAGTGATCCTGTGCAGCTCCTTAAGTTTTTGGGCTGGAGCGATCTAAGCACTAACCGGGACC
>JBKPEA010000147.1:0-28111 GCA_046728175.1 Thermodesulfobacteriota bacterium
TCCGATGATAGCTCTATCCGGTACGGACTCTCCCTTGGCATCCGACCACCTCCACCGAGATGGAGGATAGCAGAATTCGCTATCGGAATTCATCGGTAAATACGTCATCGTATTTCTAAAATGGAGTACTAAGTCACACGGCGCACGTCGACGGATGGCCGAAACCCCTCACGAGAGGGGTTTCTGGTTCAAGCTCGCGCTATGTGCTGCGTACTTCAATCTTCTTCGGCTTTACTTGTTCCTTCTTCGGTAACTCCAACTCCAGCACACCATTACGCAAGGTCGCCTTGATTCTCGTTTCGTCGATACTCTCGTTCAGGGCGAACTCACGATAGTAATTGCCGACATTGTACTCCGTGTACCTAGGCCTGAGTCCGGCATACATCTCAGTTGCGACTTTGCCGATGATCGTGAGCACGCCATCTTTGAGCGTGACGTCGAGGTCCTTCTCCTTGACTCCTGGCATCTCCGCCCAAAGTTTCAACGAGTCGTCGACCTCGTAGATATTCACGTCGGGCACGTAATATCGCCCCGGGCGCGTCTGCTCCTGGGGCTTGGAAAGCTCCTGTTTTTCTTTGGTCGTGATTTCGGCCATGACTATTCACCTCCGGTCATGCACGTTGCACTGTGATTTGCCGCGGTTTCGCACGTTCGGCCGTGGGGACCCGAACGACCAGCAGCCCGGCCTCATAGCGCGCTTCCGCGCGGCTGACGTCGTAGTCCTCGGGCAATTGGATTGAGCGCGAGAACTTACCCTCGTTAAGTTCACGTCGATGGTATCCTCGCCCGCTCACATCGGGTGCAAACTGCCGTTCGCCGCTAATCGTCAGTGTGCGGCCTTCCCCGGCGACCTCGATCTTCGATGCGTCCAAGCCAGGAAGCTCCGCCACCACCACTGCGCCCTCAGTCGAATCGAAGATGTTGATTGGCGGGAAAACGCCGTATCCCGAAAGTCCTGCCCCAAAGGCAGGATTACGCATGAATCGTTCTAGTTCGCCCTGCAAGCTCAACAGGCCGCCAATCGGATCGACATCGGGATCGAGTCCTAAAATAGCCATCGCGCAAAGACCTCCTCTATTCGATATCGCGAATGGTCCCATAGACCATGTGTAAAGCCGATTATAAGTCTCGTGGATCCGCTGTACGGTGACGCGTGGCAGACCATTTTACCTTCAACCACGGAAGCATCTCGGGGTTTTCATCGTCCACCTGATGCGATCGGGTCGGCTCGATCGTCGCTCCGATTAGTTTCTGAGTACGCCGCAAGTTGTGCGGGTCTGGATTTACGCGTCAAACGCAGTCCCGCGATCGCCTCATTGAGCGGGCACGATCCGAGTTGAAAATGATACAACTGCCCATGTATCCGCTCTGTTACCGGCTCGGTTCGGCGGCAGTCATTTGGGTGATCTTCTCTGCCGGTCATGATTCCCTTTGCGCGAGGTACGAAAACTAAAATTTTTGCAGGCCAGCTTTGGTTTCTCGCTCTCTTCCGAGCGGCCCATTCAAGGCTTAGCGATGCAGTGCGTGCTCCCGTCTGGATGGATTGCAGGAACGCAACCAGCCTTGCGATGCGTTCCATGACCTTGGCCTCTTCGCCATTTGATTGAGCGTAGAACCTCTCGCCCCACACCGGCATGTCGCGCGGCCCATGAGCTTTAACGTCATCACGACCATCGATGAAGCGCGCTATGACGTCTTTGGGTAGTGGGTTCCCAAAACGCAGCGAAAGCACACGCAGATTGGCGGGCGGCGTCCTCAAGCTCGAGACCAGCGGACCATCGCCTGCACCGTTGGGACCGTGGCACGAGGCGCAGTAATGCATGAATAGCGCTTTGCCCTGCGTGACCTCATCGGCAATCGCGAGGCCGCCAACCCAGCTCAGCGACAGCATGCCCAGGGCGAAGGCCAGGCTCTTCATGAAATGCATCGCCACAGTGTCACTCGCTTGTTCGCCACATCAGCTGCCTCGGGGTTCGGCGCCACCAGGGGCGGCTGCCTCGCACAGCGCACGCGGTCAGCGCTTCCCATCGACTGCGGGCTTCGCCTCCTCCTGTTTCTGAACATGGACTTTCACTTGCTTGGAAGCGCCTTCCTTGGGCAGCGTTGCAGTGAGTTCCAAAACGCCGTTCTTGTAAGTCGCCTTAAGGTCCTCGGCTTTCACTCCGTCGGGCAACTGAATGGTCCGCTCGAACGCTCCGTAGCGGGTCTCGCGCCGATAGTACTGCGCCTGCCTGGACCCCTGGTCTTCTTCGCGCAAACCCTTGATGTTCAGAAATCCTCCAACCACCGTGACGTCGATGCTTTCCGGATCTATGCCCGGAAGGTCGACGCGGGTGATGAACTGATTGCCATTCACGAACGATTCTAGTGCGGGACGGAGGGACGGCGATTCCCAATTCTTCAGCCCGTGGTGCTCGAATCCGGAATGCTCGAGCAAATCGTCCACCTGGTGTCTGAATCTTTCGAGCTCTCTCGCAGGATGCCATTTTTCCGGTAAAGCCAAGGTCAATTCCTCCCGGCTCAATCTTTCGATCGCTCGCTGCGCACGAACTTTTCAGCAAGTCACGTGCCTGCTTGCTCTGGCCCTGAGCTTCGCTGGCCCGTTGGTCATTCATGTGTGAGTTGTATCCAAACGATACAGCGGAAATGTGTCAGGCCAAGACATTGTCCACACTGACCTAATCGCTCGATCGGGGAAGGATGGAAGCCGAACGACCGAAGGAAGACGTCTCGCGCGGACATCAGGGCAAGCTAGACCAACCCGAACGCCGCTCTGTCAGATCGTTCTGCGCAGCCGGCATCGACGATTTCGAAGGCAGAATTACGCTGCTCTGCGAATTGCGCGAACGGAGTTAGCGCTAAGCGCGCGACCTCAGACGCAACTGACGACATCGCTCACCGAGATTTCGATCGCATCAAACCGGAACAAGGCGGCCGTAAACCTCACGGTGGATGATGATGGGACGCAAGTGCCCGGGACAATGAAGGGCTTACGATGAGAGCTGCTGGTCGGGCGTGTTCGTTCGACCTGCGGCTCGATGGAAAGCGACCAACTTTTCGCGCTACGGCCCGTCTGCTGTTACAGCCCACAGGTTTCGGCGATCGCTCAGTTCAGACCAAGATGGGCTCTGGCGACCGGCCATGGGCGATTGCCGCGCATCGCAAACCATCGTCTCACCCGCGACTCCACATTGCTCCGCCTCGTCGCGTATCCTATTGAGCCACCGCAGGGTGACCCTGATGCCCAACTGCTTCTAACACCACGGGACTGAACCAACTCTCATTGGCAGGTCATTTGCGTGGCACTCTGATAGCACTCGGAGTACACCATATGCAGGTAACAAATTGGATGACGCCAAATCCGGTTTGCGTCGGCCCCCGCGCGAGTCTGGCCAAGGCGGGAGCGTTGATGGCCGCGCGAGGGTTTCGGCAGCTGCCGGTCGTCGATAACGGCAAGCTGATAGGCATTGTTCTGATCGGGACTTACGCCATCACACTGGCTATCTGGAGTCGACCTTCGTGGACGTGGCGATGACTAGCTGCCCACTCGTAATCAGCCCTTCGGATTCGGTGGAAGTCGCGGCCAAGCTTATGATCCAGCACAAAATCGGTGCGGTACCGGTCGTCGAACACGGCCGCACGGTGGTGATCGTCAGCACGAGCGATTTACTAAAGGCCTTGCTGAACGTCATCCAGGCGACAAAACAAATGGTCGCACAGTAGTCCTCGATCGCGTGGCTGCGCGGGTCTCGGCGTGTAAAGAGACATGTGAAGCGCTCTCCAAAAACGGGATTTGGCGAACTCCCACCAAAGGCACGCTTTCAAGGCAAGAACAATGGAAACCTACAGAGAATTGAATTTAGGGTTGCCCCGACAGTGTGAATCGCTGCGAGATGAAGCGCACCACTTTGCCATGGAAGTGATGCGACCTGCAGCCATGACTATCGATCGCGGTGTGGAAGCGTATCCCTTCAGCGTGGCTGAGTCTCGCCTGGGCCAGGTACTCAAAGCCGCGTATGGGCTCGGCTATCATCTTGCCCTGATACCGGAGCGCCACGGCGGGCTCGGTCTGCCGGCCATCGGCATTCACATTCTCTTCGAGGAGTTGGGTTGGGGAAGTGCGGGTATCGGACTCAGTCTGGTCGCATCGAGCCTGCCCGCAACAGCTGTGATCGCGGATGGAAGACCTGAATTGCTCGCGCAGTTTGTTCAGCCCTTCGCCGAAAACCGTGACGCGAGCTGGATCGGGTGTTGGGCGTTGAGCGAACTACGCCACGGCTCCGACCACTTTTTGGTCGGCAGCGACGAGTTTCGCTATCCAACCACCCATGCCCAGTTGGTGGCACGGCCGGACGGGCACGACTATGTGGTCGAGGGACAAAAGGCTCCCTGGGTGACCAATGGAGGAATCGCGACCCACGCACTGTGTTCCGCAGCGATTGAACCGTCGAAGGCGGCTCATTGTTTCTTTCTGGTCCCGCTGACCACGCCGGGAATTTCGCGCGAAGAAGCTCCGGGTAAACTTGGCCAGCGGGACATGAACCAGGGCGCGCTGGTCTTCGACAATGTAAGGATTCCTCGCGATTGGGCGCTCAAGGGCGAAGGCTTCGAGCAGGAAGTGGCAAGACTACTCGCGATCGGCCATTCCTCGATGGCGGCGGTTATTACCGGCACCGCCCGCGCTGCCTACGAAGAGGCGCTGACCCACTCAAAGCGCCGTTGGCAGGGTGGAAAACGAATTTGTGAGCACCAACTCGTGCAGGAACGGCTGTTCAAGATGTTCACCGAGGTGGAGGCGTCCAGAGCGCTCTCCCGCGCCACGCTGGTCTATAACTGGGAAGCGCCGATTCCGTCGCTGGAAAACGCTATTGCGGCCAAGACCTACTGCACCAGGACTGCATTTCAGGTCGCCGACCAGGCGATGCAGCTGTTTGGCGCGGACGGATTTACGCCCGGCAACCTGATCGAAAAATTGTTCCGCGACACACGGGTCTCAACAATCCAGCAGGGAGCAAACGAAGTCCTGGGTCTTGCCGGCGCCCACCGAATCCTTGAGGAGTAGTTGAGGAATTTGTTGACTCTGGACCCGCATGATTTCTGGCCGCGTCGATCTATTTGATTCCATCCTTGGAAATCTTCAAGTACAGCTTCTTGCGCGAGACCAGCAGCTTCGCCCCCCGCAGCACCTTGTGCCTTGGGTAGATTCGAGCGCGCGTTGAATTATAGTGCGCTCCCTGCAGTGAAAATGCCGATTGGAAACTCGCCACTGACGGACCGCCGCTCCGCAGCATGACCACCGGTCGGTGCCCGCGGCAGGTCCTGCAGACGAATCAAGGACGAACCGCCCAATGTGAAAGGCACTCTCGATTGCGTTCGCCAGTTCGCGCATCGAAATAGCCGCTCACTAAATGTCACACTGTATCCGAAGGCGACAGTGGCTCAGGGTCTCAGCTTCCCCGATCTGAGCCACGCTCGCAGCTGACAGCCTCGCCGGCGACCCGCTCGCGCCACGACGAGGATTCCAGAGTTGCCGTAGAACCAATCAAAATTGGGAACGATCGGGTTACTCGTCAGATAAATCTTCATTTCGAAGCAAATTTAAAAACAGCGGTGGCGCGAACTTTGCGTGAGGGCAGAGTCGTTACTAACTCGACGACAATTTCTGCCGAGCCAGAGCAGGCACCAGGAGGAAGGCCGCGATGCGGGGGAGCCGATACTTCGGACCAGCCATTCTCTTGATGGGAGTACTTTTCGCGCCACTCTTTCGCGCGTGGGGCCTCGAGGGGACCGGGCGCGAGAGCCTAAGCGAGATCAGAAGAGAGATACGCGAACTGGAGGCGGATCGCACGCGCGATCTTCAACTTATGGAAAAGCTGGAGAAGCGTGTTGACCAGCTCGAAAGTGAAAGCTCCCAGCTCAAAGCCACGAACGCGCAAATCAAGAGCAACGCATCGCAGGCGGCCCAGCAGGTAAAGAGCCTGCAGGCGCAGGCCGAAGCCGGACCGAGCCCCAAGACCATGGCCAGCGCCGTTAACGGATATCTGGGCAGTCACACGTTCACCCTAACTGGCTCAGCCGGCGTCGGTTTTATCTACGATCAGCAAAGCTCCGCGTACACCGGATTTCCTAATCAGACTCAAAACGATTTCTTCTTGGATTGGGAGCCGATGGTTCTTTACCGCCCGAACGACTGGATGCTGTTCGAGGGTGTGATGAGTGCAGTTTTCAGCCAGTCCGGAACCGGTGTCGATCTTTCCACGGCCCAGTTTTTCTTGTTTCCACACGACAAACTCACCCTGGTCGCCGGACTCTTCGACCAGCCCTTCGGTGATTGGTACGAAACTCAAAGCCCAATGTGGGTTAACCGCTTCGTTACCGCCCCTCTGCCTTTCGGAGTTGAACCGGTGGTGCCGCCGGCCGAGTTGGGGCTGCAGGCACGAGGGGGTCTGCAATGGGGCGACCTGGGGCAGGACTTTGACTACACCGTCTGGGGCGGGCAGGGTCCGAGTTATACCGAGAATGTGTTGGGCGCGATCAGCACATCGCCGACCGCCGCCGCCAACAAACAGACCAACGGCAAGTCCATGGGCGCACGGATTCGCGTCTACCCGTTGCCGCTCGACTCGAATCTGGGGCGTCTGGAACTCGGCGCGTCCACCTACAACGGCAAGTGGCTGAGCAGCAACTGGCTGACATCCTGGGGCGTCGACTTCGCGTATCTCAACGGCAATCTGCAGGCGCGCGGCGAGTGGCTGCAATCCTACCGGCAAATGCCGAACGGGCTTCCCCAAGACAACCGCCAGGGCTGGTACGTGCAGGCCGGGTACTTCCTGAACGACCTGAAAGTGCCCGGTGTACCCGATGAGCTAAGCCGGGCCCTGAGCAGGCTCGAGCCGCTGATTCGGTACTCCGGCGTAAACCAACAGTTCGTCGCGATCGACGACGTCAACGGCGCCACCGGGATCGGACTTGGCGGCGTGCAGGTGGGCTTCATTCCAGACTTCGGGTTGAACGGTTCTCCGGCCCTGTATGCGCCGCACTCCCGCGAGGTGGCACTGGGACTCGACTACTGGATCGCTCCTTCCATCGTCTGGCAAAACGAATTCGACTTTGAATTGCCGCGCGCAGGGGGGACCTTTGTCAACCCCAACGGAACGACCACCCCTGTCGGTGCAACCCCCAACGATCGTGCGTTCCTCACCCAGTTCACGATCGGATTCTGAAGAGGAAGGGAAATGAGGAAGCTCACAAGGATAGTTTTTGCAGCGCTTCTGTTTTGGGGAGTGGTCGGTGGCGCGGTTAACGCGCAGGAAATGAGCAAAGCGGAGAAACGACAACTATTTCAGGAAGGTGCCAGGCTCTGGCCGGTGTACTGCGCGCAATGCCATAACGCACGGCCCGGATCCGAGTTTGCGCCGTATCAATGGGACCAGATCATCATGCACATGCGGGGGCTTTCCAACATGCCGGCTCAGAATTCACGCGCGATTGTCGAATACCTGAAGGGTGGCCGAGACTAACCGTTTGACGCGCAGAAAGGATCGTTAGTGAAAAAGTTGACGCTACTTTGCACAGTCATGGCAGCGCTGGCCGCAACCATCGCGACGCCGAAGATGGTCCAAGGCGACCCGAGTGCCGCGCAGAAGAACTACCAGACCTTCTGTGCGAAGTGCCACGGCGACACCGGCAAGGGCGACGGCTCCGGCGCAGCAACGCTGACCACCAAACCACACGACTTTACCGATTGCGCCGCTACGCAAAAGCTCTCAGAAGACACTCTGTTCAACGTGATCAAGAACGGTGGAAAGGCGAATGGTCTCAGTCCGGACATGCAGGCGTGGAGCGATGGCTTCGATGATTCCGAGATACGGGACCTTGTCGCCTATGTGCGGACTTTCTGCAAGAAGTAGCATTCGGTAAGGGACCATGGCCGATCGCAAGGTCCAGGCAGTACCGCGCGACCTCTGGTGGTTTCGCAGGAACGTGCCCTGTCTCGATGCGTGTCCGGTGAAGACCGACGCGGGCCGCTATGTACAACTCATTGCTGAGGGCCGCCTTGAGGAAGCATACCGGGTGGCGCGCTCGCCCAATCCGATCGCATCAATCTGCGGGCGCGCTTGTGGCGCGCCGTGCGAAGACGCCTGCCGACGCGGCAAGATCGACGCCCCCGTTGCGATTCGGGCCCTGAAGCGCTTCGTCTCCGAACAGTTCGGTCCTGAGGCACTGTCGCCCGCGGTCGTCGGCCAGGTTCTGGCGGGGGCTGGCGACGCAAGCGTGACGCCGCTTCACGGCGATCGGCTGCTGCGCCGATCGGACCGCGGACGCGACGCCGCGCCGGTAGCGGTGATCGGTGCGGGACCATCGGGACTCGCGTGCGCGCACGATCTGGCCGTGATGGGCTATCGGGTTACGGTCTTCGAAGCCATGCCCCGCTCCGGCGGGATGATGCGCTACGGCATTCCCGCCTACCGGCTGGCGCGGGAAGTCATCGATCGACAAACCGAAGAGATTGAACGGCTCGGAGTGGAATTCCGCTTCAATACGCAGCTCAGCCTGAACTTGGGGGTTCACGATCTGCTTCGGCAGGGTTTCGGCGCGGTCTTTCTGGCCGTAGGAGCATCGCGCGGCCGCAGCGTGCCGATCGAAAATTCTGAGGCCGAGGGGGTGGTCAAGGCGATCGACTACCTCCTCAACATCAATCGCGGATATCGAGTTCCGGTCGGCAACAAGGTTGTTGTGATCGGCGGAGGCCTGGTCGCGATCGACGCTGCCCGCACAGCGGTGCGGGAGATGATTTCGGGATTGCCGATCTCAGTCGCCGACGAGCAAGCGGTCGAGGTGGGCACCTTCCGGGTCGCGCTCGACGTGGCCCGCGAAGCTGCCCGGCGCGGTGCGATGGAAGTCACCGTGGTCAGTCTCGAGTCGGAAAACGAGATGCCGGCGCTGAAGTCGGAGCAAGGCAGGGAAGAGGCGGAGGCCGCTAGTGAAGAAGGCATCCGCTTCCTGCCTTCCTGGGGACCACGCCGAATCGTTACGCGCGACGACAAGGCAGCAGGAATCGAACTGGTGCGCTGTCTGCGAGTGTTCGACGAGGGCGGGCGCTTCAAGCCGGAATTCGACGACAGCGATCGGCGCATTCTTGATGCGGACACGGTCATTCTGGCGATTGGACAAGCGCCGGATTTGTCGTTCCTGGGTCGAGATGAAATTGCGGTAACCGCGGCAGGCACACTCAAGATCGATCCGGTGACGCTGGCGACCAGCATCCCCGGAGTATTCGCTGGTGGCGACGCGGCGTTTCCGCCGTCACTACTCATAACCGTAGCCCAGCACGGCAAGCTTGCGGCGCAGTCAATCGACTGTTACCTGCACGGCGAGAAATTGCCGGTTCGTGAATTACAGGTTCGCATCGAGGAACTGCCCACCGACTCGTACACGATGCCCGACCAATACGAGTTGCGCGCGCGCTCCGTCCCCGTCGTCCCGCTCACGCGGCGCAGCGGGATCACCGAAGTTGAGTCGGCGTTTTCGCCCGAACAAGCGCACGCGCAGGCAGGTCGCTGTCTTTACTGTCACATTCACCCTATTTACGACGGCAGTAAGTGCATCTTGTGCAACCGCTGCGTGGACATCTGTCCGGAATACTGCCTTCGCTTCGTTGCGGCCGATCGAGTTCACGACCAGGCGCCGCTTGAGGCGATCGCGGAAAGGCACGCCGCCAGCGCGTTTCTCTACGACGAGGAAAAGTGCATCCGTTGCGGTCTTTGCGCCATACGGTGTCCCACCGCTGCGATCACTATGGAGCGCTTTCAGTTTGAGGAGGTGGGGATACGGTGAACGCTCCTGAGAAGCAACCAACCCCGCCGGTGGATAACGAGCGGCGCCGAGTGCTCCGGATGCTCGGCAAGGGATCCGTCGTCGCGGCGTTTGCTGCACAGTTCGGCGCTGCGGCGCGTGCGTTCTTTCCCAACGTGCTGTACGAACCGCCCACTCGCTTCAAACTGAAGCGTCCTGACGAATACCCGCCTGGTTTCACCTTTGATGCGTCGCATCGCTTGTTCGTGGTCAGCGAGCATGATGCTTTTCATGTGATCTCCGCCGTGTGCCCGCATTTGGGATGCACGGTGCAATGGCGCGAAACCGAGTTCGACTGTCCGTGCCACGGCAGCCGGTTCCGTCCCGACGGGAGCGTGCTGAGCGGTCCCACGCCCCGCGGGCTGAGCTGGCTCGATACCGGCATCTCGCCAGACGGGTCGCTCGAGGTTGACAGCGCGGTGGACGTCGCCCCGGGGTTCCGGTTCGTCCCGCCAAAAAGACCGGGCTGAGATGCGCGAAAAACTCGCAGACCTGTGGCGCAAAATTTCGTGGTCCTGGTCGCCCGAGAGCGAACGGGAATCCTCGGAAGCGATCGTGCGCAACCTCTGGCTGCATTGGTTCCCGGCCAAAGTCACGCGCGCCGCGATTAGCTGGAATTACTCGCTGTGGCTCGGGACGGTGGCAGCCTCGCTGTTTCTTATTCTGACCGTGACCGGAGTGATGCTGATGTTTTTCTACGTGCCGTCCACCGAGCGGGCATACGGCAGCATCAAAGATCTCGAGTATGCGGTGGGCTTCGGCCGCGTCCTGCGCAACCAACACCGCTGGGCCGCCGAGGGAATGGTCGCGGTAGTTTTTTTGCACATGGCGCGTGTGTTTTTCACCGGCGCGTATCGTGGGAATCGGGGCGCCAACTGGCTAGTGGGCATCGTTCTGCTTCTGGCCACGCTGCTGTTGTCGTTCACCGGATACCTGCTGCCTTGGGATCAGCTTTCGTTTTGGGCGGTGACGGTAGGAACCAACATCGCGCGCGAGGCGCCGGTGGTCGGCGGAACCCTCAGGTTCCTGTTGTTGGGCGGCACTCAGATCGATCAGCAGACGCTGCTTCGATTTTACGTACTGCACGTGTTCTTTCTGCCGGCAGTAGTCTGGGTGCTGTTCGCCTACCACATGTGGAGGGTGCGCAAAGACGGAGGCCTCGCCGCGATCGAGGTAATCCGCGCGGGCCGGGTGACCGAAGCCAAGCTGATGCCGAAGACCAAAAGCTACTCGCTGTTTGGCCTGACGCCGGGCACCTCGGTCCAGGTGATGAGTTCGACCGAGCTCGAAATCGAAGATCAGGTGGCGTCATCGCCAAATCTGACCCGCCGCATGATCCTGGTATTCCTGGCCGTGTTGGATGTCACCCTGTTGGCGGCGATCGCTTTCAATGCGCCCCTTGAGGAAGCCGCCAACGCCGCCATCACACCGAATCCGGCTAAGGCTCCATGGTACTTCGTGTGGTTGCAGGAACTGGTAGCCTCAACCACCGTCCATCTCGGGCGGGTTACTATCGGTGGTGGTTTTCTCGGGGGGATCCTCCTGCCCGGCCTCCTGTTGGTGGTGCTCGCGATCTGGCCGTGGCTCGATCGATCCCCGCGCGATGCCGAGGCCCGATGGTTTCCGGCCAGCCGCCGGGCACAAAACCGAGTATTGATGACCGCGATGCTCGCGATCTTGCTGCTGATCGTGATCGGGGTTTTTCTGCGTGGTCCGAATTGGCGGATCTATTGGCCGGGGACCCCACGTCCCCAGGCCCCGACCGCTCTCTGAGTCATGGAGCCCGCGAACCAATCTTTCGAAAGTCGGGATTTTGGCTGGCTGGTGGCAGTATCTTTCGTATTCCTCGCACTAATGGTTTTCGCACTCTGGCGCGAGTTCCATCCTCCTTGGCGGCCCGTGCAGGCTCGGTTTCGCGTGGCTCTGGAGAAGTACGGTGGAACTGAACACGCGCGCACTTTTACGCCGGGCATCAAGCAGATCTGGGTGGCGAAAATTCATTTGGTCGACCGTTGTACTACCTGCCACCTTGGATATGAGTGGAGTTCGATTCTCCCGGCGAGCTTGCCACAGCCGCTCGCGCCGCATCCTGATCTTCCCTACATGGACAAGCATCCGTTTCAAGACTTTGGCTGCACTACCTGTCATGGAGGCCAGGGATGGGCAACCAGCAAAGACGCGGCTCACGGCGACAAGGACTGGAACGACCCGATGCTTTCCTCCACCATCGCGAGCCGTTACGGCCTGCAACAAGGCGACTTAATCCAAATGCGATGCAACTTCTGTCATCGGCACGATGTTGCGACACCCGGGATGGAGCAGATCAACTTGGGAAAAAAACTCTACAAAGAAAACAGGTGTCGGCTGTGTCACAGTGTCGAGGGCCACGGGGGAACCAAGGCACCCGAGTTGACCTACTTCGGCGACAGGAATCCCGAACTGGTGGATTTCAGCCATGTGAGCGGTGCGCACACCGTTTTCAATTGGACCTACGAGCACTTGATGGTCCCGGACAAAATCTCGCCCAAAACCACCATGCCCACGTTCGGCTTCAAGCCTGAGGAGGCACGAGCGCTCACACTGATCCTGCTGAGTTGGCGCCGTGAAGAATTTCCTCCAGAATATATTCCTCCGCCGATCGAAGAACCGCCGGCGGCGCCGAACTCCTCACGGTAGCTCCGCTGACAACCGTTTACATAGAGCGAAAATGCAGGCCAGCCAATTAGCAGGCGCTGATCTTCTTGGCGCCTTGCAGCTTCCGTGAGTTTTCGTGAGCTGCTCTAGCAAATAATTCGGTTTACGCTGAAGACTCGCCGGCCGGCGTAGCGAAAAGGCACCATCTCGCGATCGCAGTGCCTCGAGCCAGCCCACGCGAGTTCGTGACTAATGAAGCTCAAAGGAGCTAGGGCGCTTGGTTTGAACCGTCATCCTGCCCGGCGATTAAAGGGGGGTCTACATGGCTGAAGTGACTCCCAAATTTCTCAGCACGAATCGAATTTCGTTATTGAAGAGAAGCCAAATGACCCGTAGAACTCGCAATCGAGGTCGCTCGATACTGTCATTCACCGCAGCCGAAAAGGCATGGCAAATGCGTCTAAATGATTGCAGAAGAAAACTGAGGCGAGGAATGGACCATGAAGTTTGGTATGCTGCATTTCTTCGAGCATCCTGCCGGAAACAAGAGCAGACACCAGATCGTCAGGGAGCAGCTCGATGCGCGCTGCCGAGGATGTGGGTTTTGACTATATCTGGGCCCCTGAACATCCACGCTAGCGAATATGAGTTCAGCGCCTCGCCGACGGTAACGCTTGCCGCCATCGCATCAGTAACAAGCGCAAGGTAATAGTCAGAGCCCATCGCCCATCGATGCTCCAAGATTCAATGTCGAGGTGAAACCCACACCGGGCTGGCCGAACACGGGAAGCAGCTCAAATATCGTGACCAGGCGCTTTCACGACTCGAAAAGGCGGACGCCACCTGTGCCAGGGCCATCAGGCGATTTCTGTCGCAAGGCTGCTCGCGGTTACGTTCGCGGCACCCGGCGTCGAATGCGAGAATAAACGGGCGCGGCGTGAGACGCCTGGAATTGGTCGTCAAGCGCGCGGAGAGGCACCGTAAATGGCTTGAAGCAAAACACAGGCTAACAAGGAGGATTCACGATGGCACTGCCGGAAAAATGGCATCCTGCCACGGAATTGGACAGGTTTAGGTACGAAGTGGACGATTTGCTCGAGCACTTCGGACTTGGTCATCACTCGCCAAAAGCCTCGCAATCTTTGGGGCTGCGCCCTGCTCTCGAATTTTTTGTAGATGACAACCAGCTCACCATACGGGTAGACCTTCCCGGGATCGAACCGGAGAACGTGGACGTCAAGGTTGCTGGCGGGTTTCTGACGATTAAGGGCGCGCGCGAGGAAAAGCAGGATACCAGAAATGCACAGTTTTATAGACGCGAGATGCGTTACGGATCGTTCGAAAGAACCATCCAGTTGCCGGAAGGGGTGAAAGCGGAGGCTCTGAAAGCGACCTACAAAAACGGCGTGCTGGAATTAACTGCAACCATCCCAAAGGAAGCTGCTGCCAAGCAAGTGAAGATTGAGGTAGAAAGGTCGGCAGGCGCGAAACCGGCTGCCGATCGCAAGCGCTAAGAGGGGTGTAATTTGTGACGTCGTCGGAACTCGTGGCAGGAGCATATCGGGTGAGCAGGAGGGGACCGAATTGATTCAGTTTGGGGAGAGATGGCGGTTTCGAGCTGGTTTGCTGTTGCTGACCCTGGTTGCACGCGTTGCGACGGCAGATGCGGCGGGAGATGGCAAAGCGCTATTCATGCAGTACTGCGCCTCGTGCCATGGTACCCAAGGCGATGGGAAGGGACCACTCGCTTCAACCCTCACCACACCACCGGCAAACCTGCGTATGCTGTCCCAGCGATTCGGAAATCCGCTGCCGGAAGAGGTGATCGCGAAATTCATCGACGGTCGGTCCGACGTAAAAGCTCACGGGCCGCGAGACATGCCCGTATGGGGGAGGAAATTCTATGTCGAATCAGGTGGCGATGAGGCCGAGGTTAAGGAACTCATTGCAAAACTGGTTGGGTTTTTGCAATCGATCCAGACGGGCACGCGAACGGCATCGATAAAGATTGAAACGGGCGCGATGTAAGGATAGGACAGCTGAAACGCAGTAGCGGAATATTGTTTGAGTCATGGGAGAGGTCGGAGAATCGTGAGCCACAAGGAACCAGCCGGACAAAGGTCGGATCAGACGAAAGCGGGAATCGTGCGCCTCTACCAGGAGTTAAACCGCGAGGACTCTCGACTGAGATCGTGCTTGCTCGACGCGGCGATCGCGGGGCTGCGACTCACACGTAATCCGGACTCGCTCGATTTGCGGCACGACGCCGCTCAAGTATGGGCGGTCATCGAGCCGATCCTATCGCATCATTTGGAAGCAGAAGATACCGAAGTGATTCCGTGGTTGAGTCAGCGGCAACCGCTTTCGCAAGAGACGAGGCGCAGGATTCAGCGGAGCCACAGTCGACTTCGCACGCTGGTCGCCATGATCGGTGAGGCCAATGCGGACAATCTCGTCACATCGCATGCGCGCGATGCGGGGCGAGCGTTGGTCGGTCTTGCGATGGATCTCGACGACGCGATCGACGACGAGGAGCGCCGACTGTTCCCAGCGCTGCGAAGGGCGCTGTTCGCGATCCACGGCGAGTCCGGCAGCTAGCTTTCGCGCCGACGAACACGCGCCCAAGCTTTCGCGTGCACGGAACCTCGCCACGAAATGCCACAATTGAAGTTATCCGGTGCGGAGATCCTGTTTGCTCGGAGATCCCCTGTCGGGCAAGAGTTGTACAAAGCGGAAAGCGAGGTGAGATGAGATGCTGCCACGAGTCGCGATCGGCCGGCATAGTGCATCGATGCGAACGAATGTCGACCGCTATCGCCTGCTGGTCGGCGACGGCCTGATGGACGAGGTGATGCAGCTGGCTCGCGAGCTCAGCGGAGTTCGCATTTGTCATGTCAACTCCACAGCCTATGGCGGCGGAGTGGCAGAACTACTCTCGTGCTACCTGCCGCTAATCCAGGGGCTCGGAATTTCCGCCGAATGGCGACTGATCCATGGTGCTCCCGAGTTCTTCACGGTCACCAAGTCGTTTCACAATGCTCTGCAAGGGGCCCACTACGATCTGCCTAAATCCGCTCAGGCTCTATACCTGAGCGTGAACGAGGAAAGTGCGGAGCTGCTCGATGCGAACTACGATGTGATCGTCGTTCACGATCCCCAACCTGCCGCGATCAGGCACTTCGCGGGGCGACGCAACGCCAAATGGATCTGGCGCTGTCACGTCGACAGCTCAGCCGCGGACGCGTCGGTCGTCGATTTTCTCGCTCCCTATATCGATGAGTATGACGCTCTCATCTTCACGATGCCCGCCTTCCTGCTCCCACGGCTCGACCAGGCGCGCGCCAGCTTTATTGCCCCGGCTATCGATCCGTTTGCCACCAAGAATATCGATCTCCCGATCGAACTATGCCGCCGCGCGATCTCGGATTCCGGGATCGACCTCGAGCGACCGCTGCTTCTGCAGGTATCGCGATTCGATCCGTGGAAGGATCCGTTCGGAGTCGTAGAGGCCTATCGCATGGTGAAACGCGAGATCTCCGGTGTCCAACTGGCGCTGATAGGGGCGATGGCAGGCGACGATCCGGAGGGCTGGCGGCTGCTGGACCTGGTTCAGGAGGAAAGCGCACGAGATCCGGATTTGTTCGTTTTCACCAATGTGGCAGGCATGGGAAGCATGGAGGTTAACGTCTTCCAGCGCGGATGCGACGTCGTTGTTCAGAAATCGATTCGCGAAGGATTCGGCCTGGTCGTTTCCGAAGCGCTCTGGAAGGAAAAACCGGTCGTAGCCGGACGAGCGGGCGGCATACCTATGCAGTTTCCCGAGGGTTTCGACGAATATCTGGTCGATGGGGTTGAAGACTGCGCAAGACGCATCACACATCTTTTGCAGCATCTTGGGGAGCGCGGCCGGTTCGGACGGGCAGTACGAGAAAGAGTTCGCTCGCAGTTCTTGCTGCCGAGGCTCGCGCGCGATGAACTGAAACTGATCGGGAAGGTAGTGAATGGAAAAGTAGGCTGAGCGATGTGGTAAGCGAAGCTTCACAACCCGTGAACATTGCGAACGATTGCTCCTGAGCCAGTTGATGTTCGAAAATCCTGGCTCCCCACCTTGCCGACGCTGTTTCGCGCCGGTGAGCGCTTTCATAAGCGGACACGCGCCGTCCCGGTGATGGTCGTCGCCATCTACTTACGTGCAAAGCTTCATCGGCAAGCCGGTCCCTGAAGATCTTTAAGCGCCAGCGCATTTTCCCCCTGCTTGGGACACTGTCCAGTGAGTGCGGCACAGGTGTCGTGGAGCCACGCCGCGGTCGAAACCTCATCATCAGCGATCAGACGAAGAATCTGTTTTCGATTCCACGTCCCACTTGAGCATCGAGACAAAGTTCAAAATCGGCGCCGCCACCTCGCGCGGCTTGGGAATAAAGTTTACCACCCCCATGAGTTTATCCAGGTCAGAAATGTCCGGGCTTGTGAGGACCTCGACCAGCTTGCTGCCATGTTTGGTAGTTAAGGAATGGAGTTGTCCGCCAATTTCTCGAGCACGCCGTTCCAGCGCGCGAGCATGTGAACTGCTTCGCTCGGCGATCAGAACCAGACCCGCACGAAGTCCGGGCGTCCGGCAAACCACGGCCCACTTCGCAAACGCCAGCGCGGCATCGATCTGGGTTGCGTGCAGGTGGTCGAAAAGACTTAGCACCGCATCGCGTTCCGATCGGTAGACCTGGCCCCAAAGCTTCAAATTTCTGGTTTTGAACATTGTCACCCCACGTCTTCTCGTTCCAGCCGATTCATCTCTTCCTCAAAGGCGGCCTCGCTCAGGATTCCCGAGCGATAAGCGCGCAGCAGTTGGCGAACTTCAAAATCCCGGTTCAAGATCCGAGCACGGGACGCGATTTAACTGAGCAGCCAGGCCGGCCTGAACCGCACAGTCTCGGTTCCCGCCGGAAAAGCGCGGATGAGAAGGCAATACTCAACCATCGCGCGGCGTTGCTGGTTACGCAGCACCGCTGGATGAAATAGCGATGATGCAGAATGACGAGATCGCCAAGGTGCTCGATGATATTGGCGAGATGCTGGAGCTTAGGGGCGAGAACTTTTTTCGCGTCTGCTCCTACCACAACGCGGCGCGCGCGATTCGCGACCAACCCGTGGTGGTCGCCGAGCTGAGCCCGGACCAAATCGACCAGATTCCCGGTATCGGCATCGACCTTGCGGGCAAGATAGCTACGCTGGTCAAGACTGGAGAATTGCCACTTCATAGCGAACTCGCCGCCAGATTCCCAAGCGAGCGGCGCGCGCTATGCGACCTCCCGGTCTGGGTCCCAAGCGAGTCAAGCTTCTGATCGATCTTCTGCACCTCCACGGCCGCGATGATCTCGAACGCGCAGTTCGCTCCGGCAAGCTGCACAATTCGCGGATTTGGCCCCAAAAGCGAGGCGCGTATTCTCGAGGGTCTGGCGAAGACTGCGGCCGGAGCGGGGAAGCGGATCTTGCTTTCGGAAGCGGCCGGGATCGCAGCGAAGCTGATCGCGCATCTACATAGGTGCCACGCCATTATTGACCTCGAAATCGCGGGCAGCTTCCGCCGCCGGCGCGAAACGGTCGGTGATCTCGATGTGGTCGCGTCGGCAGACGAGTGTGAATCGTGCATGAGGCAGTTGAAGAGCTTTCCCGATGTACCCAAGGTTGCGGGCTCGGGCGAAACCAAGACCGCGTGCTGCTCAAGAGCGGCCTGCAAGTGACCTCGCGTAGTTCCGCCAAGGAGCTTTGGGGCGGCATTGCTCTATTCTACCGGCGGGAAAGCGCACAACATTCGTTTGCGCCGAATTGCACAGGACCTGGGCTTGCTCCTCAGTTAAAGGAGGCCCACTCGGCGCGGCTCTCGCCTGGAAGGACTCCAGCTCAGAGGCTATGTTTCTAAGAGTAGGCGCCCGATTGTAAGGTCAAACGCAGATCGGTCACGGCCTTACCACGAACCACCTCAGCCAAGACTGACCTGATTTGCCTGAAGGGACTTCGCCCAATGCCTTTTCCGTACAAACGGATACTATGCCCCGTCGACTTCGATGAAGCCTCCGTCCTGGCCCTGAAGGAGGCGGCGTCGCTGGCTCTGGATAGCGGGGCGACTGTACACCTCCTACATGTGGTGCAAATCACTCCATCACTCGATGAGGGGGCGACCGGAGGTTTGGCCGTGGGCGAAATCTATGAACCCCAGATCGAAGTCGCGCGGAAGGAACTCGAACGGATGCTGACCGTGATCCCTTCAGGGATTAAGCGGGAGGTCATTGTCGAAATCGGACGACCAGAAGATATAATCATAGACGTACAGGCAAAACTCGGTACTGACCTGGTCGTCATGGCTACCCACGGTAGGCAGGGTTTCAGACATCTGATGTTGGGAAGCGTAGCGGAAAGAGTCGTGCGTGGGTCGCGCGCTCCGGTGCTCACGGTCCGATCCTTCTCTTAGTCACTGTCAGAATGACCATTTGGACCGATTCGCATTGTCCGGATCCGAACCAACTCGCTGGTCTATGCCATAGCATTGTGGCTATTTTGGCGTGCCGGCGCCGGATCGCGGTCACCAACTGAGTATTGAGGTCTCTCGGATAACGGCCGGACTCGAGAATGCTGAGGTCGACCAGGCAAGTTGTTTGACTCGCTTCACTGCGCTATCAGGAAGACGCGTGCGTGAACGCACCAGTGCACGTAGCTTCCTTTAGCAGCGGGTCCGATGCGCGCGAGAGACAGCCGGACGTTCTGGATCCCAAGGCGAGCGTTTGCTGATGTTTTCCAGTGGTATCCAGCTGCGGGGTTATTAGCGCTGTACGTACGCATTGCGATCTAAGTTTGGATGTCTAGCGTTCAGGGCAGTTCCACCTAGGGGTCAAGGAAAGTAGCAAGAAGTGATTAGCTGGATAGCTAGCCACCCACCTGGCGCTCCTACCAGAAGCACCCCACATCGCAGAATTTGCGCCAGCGCTCTTCGGCTTCCTGAGCGGCGGCGCTGGCCCCGCGAGCGTGCCACCCGATAACCGTGCCCGCAGCGGTGAGCAAATGCGCGAAGACTCGTTGGTGTTGGTGCGCGCTCGCCATCCGCTCGAGCAGGTGCTCCGCGACGACGACGTCATTCATATGACCGAGGCACTTTTGCATCTGGGCGAGCGCACGAAAGTAGGGTTTCGCTTGCTTCTTCGGGTAGAGGGACCGGAAAAAATCGGCTGTATAGCGGAGTTTTTTCAGGGCGATCCGCAGTTGGTGACGCTGTTCGGGAGAAAGCCCGCTGAAATCACGTCCGAGCTTGAGCGCCGCATCGTGCCGCTTCCTCAGAACTCGGCGTGCCAGCTTCTGTATCGGCTCATCGAGCGATGCCTGGTCCTTCTGTTGACGCCAGCGCTGGGCAGAGAGCCAATCGCGCATCTGTACGACGAATCTGGAATGGCGCGAGCACCGAATGGCACCCCGCGTCGTTACATAGCCCCGCTTCTGTTCGGCTCGGGCAGCAGTCCGTAACTCGGTCAGTCCGTGGTCTTTAGGGCGTGCGGCCTCGACTGGTTCAAGCAATTCCGCAAGAAACACATCCCAGTCGCGGGCAGCGCCGAGGCCCCTTATCAGCCATTTGCCTTCTCGCTTCATCCAGGCGAGTTGGGGAGCCGGAATAATCGCGCGGAAGTCGGAGAGCGCGGATCGCATCCGCCGAAGGCCCACGCGCATCTCATGGATTCCTTCGGGATCGGCACCCTTTAGGACACTGGCCTCGTTGGTTGTCCAATGTTGCAAACACTCGGTGAAGATCAGCGCGACCGCGTCGTCGACGCTCATTTTCCTTACCAGGACTACTCCCTTCGGCCCCCTGACCGATGCCCGTCCGTCCTGCACTTCGATGCTGCCCTCCCGTCGCGAGCTTACGCTAAGCTTAAGCGAATGGAAAAAGCCATCTGACGCCAACGCGATTGGAAGCGGGGCGCGGCTTTACGACTCAGACACCAAAGTCATCAACTCAATTTGAGATCCACCCAAAGAACCTTAGAGAGAGAAGCGACGAAGATTGGTGAGCCTGGGCCGCCTCGTTCGACGCGCGACGTTTGCGAGATTCATCCGCGAGGCACCGAGGTTTCGACGTTGAAGTTCTCAGAAATGAATCCGGAGTGCCGTTGCACTTCATGCGGGCCCAGCACCGCTGCCTAGTGGTTCTCAGCGAACCCTCTGAAGTGCTCCCCTCCCATCGTAGAGAACACTGACTCCTACCGGCATCGTGTGAATAACCGGCAGTACTAATATGGGCGAGAGGTGGCGCAGTACGCCACCCAGGAACCGCTAGGTCTTCTTCGAGACGGAAGTTCAGGTGCCCGAGCCGAATCTTAGGCTAGAGCCCAGGTCGAACCCTTGTGCTGAGCGCGCGCCGTCGATTTGCCTCGGCTCTGTGTGAATTCCGTCCAAAATCGCTATAAGGTCGGTGAACGAGGAACCAGTCCCTTACATGCGGAGCGCAGGCCAATGGACGTGACAAAAGTTAAAGATGTAATGAGTGCAGAGGTTACGACGCTGCGACGGAATGAGCAATTAACGCTGGCGGATGACCTCATGAATCTCGGGCGAATCCGGCACCTGCCGGTTCTGGAGGACGATGGGGAAGAAGTCATTGGAATCGTGAGCCAGCGCGATCTGTTTCGCGGAGCTCTGGCAAAGGCAGTTGGTTACGGCGCGCGCGCCCGGCGCAAGTTACTCGATTCACTTCTTGTGAAGGAAGTCATGACCACCGAGCCGACAACCACGACTCCAGATACTCCCCTCGCGGAAGCCGCCCGCGTGTTGATGGAGCGAAAGATCGGGTGCCTCCCGGTAGTCGAGAACAATCGTCTTGTGGGCATCCTCACTGAGGGTGACTTTGTCGCGCTCTACGCACGAGAAAAACAAAAATAGTCTACCCAAAATGCCGATGCATTACTCCGGAGTGGGTCCTCGCGAGTGCGCGGCGGTGTGAACGTAGGTTAGGCGAAATATCGCACGCGAGGGTGCCGCTACGTCGGTGTTGTAATGATATGAACCCGCTCGCCAGCGACCGCCCTTTAAGTGTTTGCTTGATGGCGAGGACGCCTCGATCGCGAATGCGTTTTATTGTGCGACGATAGCCAGTTCAGTTCTTGCGTTGAGACGTTTCCACGTCAGCCCGAGAATGATGACGAATGCAACCAGACAAACAGAGAAAACGTAAACTCGATCTCCCGCGCCGGAATCGGCGAGACTGGGCCTATACTGGGAGGTCGGGCGATCCCCAGGAACGCCGCCACATAGAACGCAAATGCTCAAGCACCACGAGACGACGTATCGTGGGTGTGAGACCCAATCGGTCAACGATGCGGGGCCAGATTGCCTTGACCGAAAGCCCGCTCAAACCAATCCGCGCCCGTGGGGTCGGGTGAACCACCCCGCCTATGATGTTGGGGTTCTAGGCCTGGCAGCGAAGTTTATCTGACGCGTCCGTCAGGATGGCGCAGCGTCAGCACCGGAATGCTCGACTCGCGAATGACGCGTTCGGCCACGCTCCCCAAAATCATCCGCCTCAGGCCGACCCGCCCGTGTGTCGGTATTACAATTAGGTCCGAACCGAACTCCCTCGCAGCGTTCAGCACCTCGTTCGACGCCGAACCAGTCCGGACAACGAACTCATAATCGACTTTCCCGGCAAGCCGCTCGTTGACAATCTTCTTGAGCTGAAGAGTCGCACCCTTCTCCCAGCCTGTGTCGGCCTCGGCGTCGACAGCTACCACGTGAAGCGCCTGAACTCGCCCAGCCGTTTGTTCCGCCACCGTCCTGGCCAAGTCGAGAGCCGCCACGCATTGCTCATCGAAAGCGATCGGACACAAAATCTTGTGAAAAAACTGGCCCATTGTTCGCACCACGGGTGAGGCACGTCGGGTTGGTCAACGTAGTTGATCAATCTACTCTTTTATCCGAAGGAACCCAGTACGAAAGACCTTTAATTTTGTAGGATTCTGCCTTTTTGATTGTTGATTGACTCGCGGCTATAAGCCACTTAGAAGCATGCTTTTGACACGGTCAGACACGGTCGGATTTGTCTGAGGCGCGTGTGAATCTCCTTGCGAGACCGCGATCAGGTCTTGTGCAAATCGAAGAAATTTCTTCGTGCGGAGGCCAAACCAATGGATGTGCCACGAGTAAAAGACGTGATGACTTCAGAGGTTAAGGTCCTGCGTCGGGACGAGCAACTCACACTTGCGGATGACCTCATGAATCTGGGCCGGATACGGCACCTCCCGGTTCTGGACGAAGATGGAAAAAGAATAGTTGGAGTGCTGACTCAGCGCGATCTGTTTCGCGGAGCGTTGGCCCAAGCAATTGGTTATGGAGAGCGTGCCCGGCGCAAGTTACTCGAAACCCTCATCATCATGGAAGTGATGACCGCCCATCCGATTACCACTACTCCTGACACCCCACTCGCGGAGGCCGCCCGCGTGCTGATGGAACGCAAGATCGGCTGCCTCCCCGTAATCGAGAATGATCGTCTCGTGGGAATCCTTACCGAGGGTGACTTTGTCGCGCTCTACGCACAAGAAGGGAAAAAATAGTTTACGCTGGATGGCAATCGTCGACCTAAAATGAGACTCTGCGGCGCTCTGTATGCGCGATCGTGGATTCAGGGCTACTCACCTCCGGGGTAACGACTACGATGATGGGGATCTCGCTTCAATCCGCCCGTACAGCTCGGGCGACCTCCCCATGGATCGCCCGATTCGTCCGCCGGTAATGCGCTTTTTCGATCGAAACTAGGATGCTCCCATCGCCCTTTCTTTAGGCTTAGTCCTGATCGAGGAAGGCACGCAGGATGTCGCTGTTGGTGATCACACCAACCAGCCTTCCGTTTTCCACCACGGGCAACGCATCGGTCTTCTGCTCGAAAAGGACCCGCGCGGCATCGTGCACGGGCGTCGTGGGAGTCACCGTCGGCGGATTTTCCGACATCGCGACCCTTACTTCGGTGGTATCGACTCGCCCCATCTGCCCGCGGATGTCACGATCGGTAATGAGCCCCACCAGCCTGCCATTTTCGACCACCGGCGCGGAACGAAAATTACCTTGCTGCATGCGCATTATGACCGCCGCCACCTTTTCCCCGGGGTCCACCGTAACCGGGCTCGCGCTCATCCAGCGGGCCACCTGGCTCTTGTCGGCATCGTCCCGCCTTACGCACAGAACCGGGCAAGAAGCACTGCGCAAGACCATCTCGGCGATGCTGCCGAGCAGGACGCGCGAAAAGCCGCGCCGCCCGTGCGTGGCCATAACGATCAGATCCACCGCATGGCGTCGGGTGGCGTTCAGGATCGAGCCGGCGGGCTCGCCCATATGAGCAAGCAGCTCGTGTTTGACCCTGCCCAGTCGCTTAGCGGCAATCTCGTTCAGTTTCTCGTGGGCGGCTTCCTCCTGACCCTTGTACATATCGACGTAGATGGCCCCGCCGGTCGGAGGGACGATCACCGGTACCACGTGTAATAGCAGCACCATCCCGTCGTTATCGCGCGCGATTTGTGCCGCGACATCCAGAGCCGCCAGCGAATTGTCGTCAAAGTCGATGGGGCTCAAAATCCTTCTGAATGGATAGGACATGGCGGACCTCCTTAGTCACCACTACTTTAGCGATGGTCATGCCATCAGCAAGGTCGGAGCTTCCACGGATTTTGGCGTGTTAATTGGCATCGCGATGTATCCGATCGAGTCAGTTTCACGCGCGCACTTGAGGCGAACCGTGTCAAGGCGGCTCACCTCGCGCTGAACAAGGGTGATCGCGCTCGGCAAGAGGTTTGCTAAGAAGGTGAGATCGCCTGAGGAGTTGTGGAAAATGCAGATATCCAAGTCGATGACGCCCAACCCGACATGTGTTAGTCAGCAGGATACCCTCGAAAAGGCAAACGAGCTGATGAAGGCTGGGAGATTTCGCCGACTGCCAGTCGTGGAGGGCGACAAAAGGCTGGTTGGCATGATCTCCGAGCGCGACCTGCGACAGCATTTAGGCTATCTCGCTCAGACCAGGGTCCACGCGGCAATGGCATCGGGCCCGGTTTCGATACCTGAATCGGAAACCGTGGAATCCGCGGCAAAGCTGATGTTGCAACACAAAGTCGGCGGCCTTCCGGTGATAAATGACGGACGGGTCGTGGGTATCGTGACCACGACTGATCTGCTGAAAGCGCTGCTGAATGTCGTGCAGGCCGCTGGTGACGCTTTGAAGCAGTAAGGGTCAAAATGGACCATAAGGACTCGCCCGATTGGCGCGCAGCCGAGCGACTCCTGGACGAATACTCGACCTGCGAGCGCTAGATGACCGTCGCACCGTCCTATTCGATCGAGCGGGCGGGCGATCTTTTGAAACGCTACCGGATTAACCAGCTGCCAGTGGTTGCCCGCGGAAAGCTGCTCGGAATCGTGACCGACCCCGATATTCGTAGTAGTTTGGGTCTTCACGGCCCGCGCGGCCGCACCGGTGGCTGAGCAGCGCGTCCGATCCGTGATGACCAACCATCGCCCTCGGGGGCCCACAGGACCCTTCTAAACGCGGCCAAGGTCATGCGACATGCGCGAATCGGCGCGGTTTCCATAGTTCGCGGCTAGGTGCGGTTTCTCCGAGACCACGTAAGAACCGAAGTTCGTCTTCTGTTCTGCCCCAACTCAGCAGTACAGGGCTGGAGCATATTGACACATACACAAAACCCTTCGGTGGGTTTGAGGGTGGCTCCGAAGAAGGAGGGGCGAGTTGAGGACTCCAGATCGATCGCTCTGAGCCATGCGTGCATTCGTCCCATCGGAGGCAACTCAATCAGTTTTTGACGATCCCGATGTGGCTGGCCGGTAAACTCACGTTTCGGTGGTCCGCTTGCCGGCCAGGCCGTCAAGTCGACTCATTTTGACCGTTCGCGGTTCACGGCCCACTCCTTGGCCTTGGCAATGGCAATACGAATTGCTCTGCCTTCTTCATAGCCCTCTTCGAGCAGCGCGTTTGCTATCTCAATCGCCTTCAGTCGGATCGCAGGCGGCAGGTTTGTCATCGATCTCGGGTAGTAATTCTCGTCCCACGGCAACGGCTTTATTGCCCTCCAGCGGAAGATCTATTCGAGTCCATTCTTGGCGATCTTCGCATACGATTCCTTGCGCGAGATCCTCAACAGATTCACCGCCTGCACCTTGCCGCCTTCTGTGAACTCCAGCGCGCCTTGAATAATTGTGCGCCAGCTGTCCGCCAACGTGCCGATCGAACGGCGAAACTGCTTGTTCGCTGCTTCGCGGCATGACTGCGGGGCAGGGCCTTGGATGGGTCACTGCTGCTCTCATAATCCATCTAAATCAAATCAGTCAGCTGCTCGGCTGCTGCTGATTCCGAGGGAATCAAATCCCTGCCGTCGGAGCGGTGCAAGAAGACAAGTGCTGTAGCACAGATCTGCTCGGGCTCGAAATCTCCCGGTTTTTCAAAGACTTCGAGAAAGTAGCACGACTGGCACGCCTTGCGCTTGTGCCTCCTCAGGCTCGAGCGCATGCAGAAGCGCTGAGAGGGACGTGAATACCCGTAAGCGGCTCCGGCCGGCACCCGATCGATTCTGGAAAGGCGCGCAAATCGCCGGTAACTCGGTTCGAATCGCGGTGATTTTCTCGCAAGATGAATCAATCATTGGATTGATCCGGGAGGGTCTCACTGACGGGTGGCGTGTTGACCAATGTTCGGAGCCCAACGAAGCAGGCATTTTCCTGCAGAAAGCCGATATCGGGATCGTGGTGATCGATGATATCGCGATTGAAAAGCCAACCTGCGGATGGTTGCTCGATCGGGTGCATAGATGGGCTCCGGATGCACTGGTTGCCTAATTGCCTCGGAGCACATCCGGGAAGGCGAACGGCAGGTCCGATCACGTGGGGTGCAGTACTACCTCTCCAGACCTGTGGATCGAGAGCGTACGGTCCGGGTTCTGCACTCTTTCGCAGCGACCTACCTCCGAGGACTACCTCGAGGTTAAAGGTGTGAAAGTGCGTGGTACATCTTGGCGCAATTCGTCCGCGCGGATCCTCAATTTGATCGCGAAATCCGATTCTCACTTTCCCCGGACGAGTTTCCAGCGAAAGGCTTGCTTGAGGTGTTGCACAAAGAAAATCCTCGAAACCCGCGTGGATCCAGAGGCACGAATCACTACATTGTATCCATCCGCGACAGGTGACTTGCGGTTTTCGGCCTGACTTCCCTGAATCGGGCGGCGTCGGCGCGTCTCGGTATTCAGATGCGTTGATTGGTGTGCACTATTGTGACAGGAATCGGTCGACGCATACCGGGAACGCATCGAGCGAGCAGGTCTGCGAGAATTCGGCTGGCAACTGCGCTCAAAATGTATAGAGTCTCCTCGGCTCCCGCTTCATCGTGACCTTTTGAAGCGGACGCCACAAATGCCGACCAACCGGACGACAGACCTGGTTCGTATCACGTTGCAGATGCTCGCCTTGGGTGCCCTCATCGCGGCGAGCTTCTGGATCATCCGTCCTTTTGTGGTTGCTGCCGTGTGGGCAACCACAGTCGCCGTCGCCACCTGGCCGATTCTGCTACAGACACAGTCGTGGATGGGCGGCAGGAGATCTTTGGCAGTCGCCTTGATGACTATCGCGTTGACCTTGATACTGATCGCGCCTCTCTACATTGCTGTGATCACGATCGAAGGCAATGTCGAACAGATCACCGGATGGTCAAAGTGGTTGGCAAGCCTGACGCACTCGGGGCCTCCCTACTGGATTGAGGAGATTCCGCTGGTCGGACCGAGGGTCGCGGCGCATTGGCGGGAACTGGCGGCCTCTGACTCGGAGCAGATTTCAGGATATCTCCTGCCGTGGATCCGCACGCTGGGTCTGTGGTTTCTGAGCCAGGTCGGCAATCTTGGGCTGCTGCTCCTGCAGTTCCTGCTCACCGTCATAATTGCCGCAATTCTGTATGCGAACGGCGAGGCGGCGGCGGGGAGTCTTCGGAGTTTCTTTGGGAAACTGGTAGGACCTCAAGGGGTGAAGGCGGTCGAGCTCGCCGCGCTCGCGGTTCGAAGCGTCGCGCTGGGTATTGTGGTTACCGCGATTGCGCAGTCCGTGTTGGCGGGAATCGGGCTCGCCATCGTCGGCGTACCATTCGTCGCATTCTTGACCGCCCTCATATTTGTCCTGGCGATCGCGCAGATCGGCCCCGCTCCGGTTCTAATTGGCGCGGTCATCTGGACCTATTCGAGAAGCGGCGTGCTATGGGGAACCGGGTTACTGGTGTGGTCGATATTCTGCGGAACCTTCGACAACGTTCTCCGTCCGTTGCTTATTAAGCGGGGCGCGCATCTTCCGCTGCTCCTGATTTTCGCCGGCGTCATCGGCGGTCTCATCGGATTCGGCGTGATTGGCTTGTTCATTGGCCCGGTAGTGTTGGCCGTAGCGTACACCCTGCTGGTTGACTGGATGTCCGAAGGCGAGATGGTTCCGTCCCAAACCAATCCGGACGACACGACCTGAGTGAGTTAATTCTGGCTGACGGTCGTTGTTGCGCAGGCGCAAAACTCAAAACCGGCTTGAATTTCCGGTGCGGCAACAGCCGCAGCAACCC
>JBKPEA010000148.1:0-17419 GCA_046728175.1 Thermodesulfobacteriota bacterium
ATATAACCCTCTCCAACGTTCTGGAATTTTAACTTTCTTGGGCTGCCAGATGCAGGCATCGGCCGGTCTGTCCTAACCCTCTTTTCAGCTCGACTCGATAGCTCGAGGACTGATGCCTCTGTTGCTGCAGTCAGTTATTCAGCTCGTTGAGCAGCGCCTTTGCATCCCTCAGATCCGCGGTGTCGAAGCCCTCGGTGAAGCTGGAGTAGAGGGGCTCCAGTACAGAGCGCGCCTGGCCGATATCGCCGCGCAGTCTCAGCATCCGTGTAAGGTTCATCGCGGAACGCAGCTTCCAGGCGCGGCTACCAATCTGCCGCGCAAGTGCGACTGCCTCGCGGAAATCACGTTCCGCCGCTTCGGCCTGGTGCAGTCTGAGCCGCAGTTCCCCGCGTATCCTGATGGCTTCGGGCCTCCAGGACAGTTCTGCCGGATTCATCTGCAACGCCTTCTCTATGGTCTCGAGTGCCTGGAGCGCATTGCCATCAAGCGCCTCTGCTAAGGCGATAGCGCACGTAAACAAAGTCATCATGATTCCGAACCCGCTATCATTCAGACTTTTAGACCCAGTCTCACGATGGGCATCCCGCGGCCGGGGTTGCCGAGGGCAGCCTCGGCTAGGCCCACAAAGATTCGGGACCCGGCAGCATACTGCTGAAATCCGTGCTCGTCTGATAGAGCGACCGCGGTCGCCGCGGCAGATTTAGCAGCAGCGAATTCTCGGAGAAAAACCTGCAGTATGGCGGACAGCCACTGCACAAGCGATTCACCAGGGCCGAGCCGCAATCACCGCAGAACCGCTTGCCCTCGGGGATTTCTGCCCCGCACTTCGAGCAACGCACCCGGGGTGTCCTTCCTCCCGTCAAACGCCGACGAATGACCGAGATGTTATTCGATGCGCTGGATTAGGAGAATCGTTGTGCGGAACCGCCTGGTCGTTCTAATTGCAGGCCGAGGAAAACCTGCACCCGCACCGCAAAAAATATCTGGCTTCCCAGACTTCGGCGAACCTAGTTCTGGCCCGGACCATGTTTTCGGGAACGGCAGTCATCGCGCGCGGAACCCCCGACCAGATCGCGACGCTCTCGCGCGACCCCCTTCGTCACCGCGCGATTCGAATCGATGAGAGGGTGGGTACCTCTTTCCGATCTGCCCTCAGAAGCGGCGGGGGACGGAGCCAGAAGCTGCCTCTTGAGCAAAAGAAACAGAAATAGATGTGCCCTACAACCTAGTCCAGATCAGCCGCGTTGAGCTGTCCAATCGAAAGAGTTCATGTATGGACCCATCCCCATGCGCATCACAACTCTCCAGAAAGAAAGTCAGCGATGTAAGGTCCAAGCCTACTCCCGAGACAAGAGAGAAAAACAAAGACTAAGGTCGCATATCACATGCAAATACAGCTTGCATTAGTGGCGCTGAACGCTAGGCTTTACGCCAGTGATGGAGTCCGACAAATATGCCGGGCACAAGTAAGCAAAATATCGGGCGAACCGAGCTTCATCTTCGGTTCTGATTAAGGCGTTCGTCAATTCAGCCAAGTGGGGAGGGTTTCCGAATGTCCCTTAACGGCGGGGTCGCGATCGTCACAGGCTCCTCTCGAGGTATCGGGCGTGCGATCCCAGAACAGGTAGCTTCGGACGGCGCTTCGGTAGTCGTCAACGTCTAGTCGCAGCCGGGACGAGGCTCACACGTGGTCTCGGGTATCGAGGCGAAGGGCGGTAAGGCAATCGCGATTCAGGCCGACGTCAGCGTCGTTGCGGAGATCCGCCGCCTGTTTCGAGAAACGATCGCGAAGTTCGGTCACGTCGATATAGTTGTGAAGAACGCGGACCTGGAGGTGGTACCCCGAGACCCGTCGCGGAGATCTCCGAAGAGGAGTTCGATTCAAAGTTTTCGGGTTTCGCGCGTGGGCCGTGTTTCGTAATGCAGAAAGCCGCCCGCAACCTCACGAATCATGGCCGAATCATCAACATTTCAACCGCCATCACGTCCCTCCTTCCTCCGTTCACTTCGACTTACGCGGGCGCTAAGGCAGCCATGGAGGCATTCTCTGGAGTCCTCGCCGCCGAACTTGTCCCGCGGGGAATCACAGTTAATGTTGTGGCGCCGGGCGCCATCGAGACAAAAATGCCTCGAGATTTACCAAAAGAATTTCAGGACGTGCTGGCCCAACGCACCGCATTGGGTATCGGCAAACTGCGCGATATCGGAGGGACCGTCGCTTACCTGGCAGGCGACGGAGGCGATTGGATCACTAACGAGAAGCTCCGGATCGACGGCGGCATTCGTCAGAGCTGCATGTCTGATAGTCGAATAGTGGACCCGAGAGTCGCTTGCAATCTGAATGACCCTGCAGTCTGAATTAGGTGATTGAATCGGCGGACAGCAAAATTCAGGAGCTTTGACGGATCAGGGTCAGGCAGTGCCTGCGGGAGGGTGATATGAGCAATACAGCCGCGCATCATGTTTCCGAGTCACAGAAGATCCGTGCCCGTCTTAATCATCCCATCGTCGATTCCGATGGACACACGGTAGAAAATCCGCATGTTTTGGCCGAATACATCAAATCAGAGGGCGGGTCCAAGACGGCAGAACGATTCGCTGCTTCGGGAGGCGGATACGGTTTGGTGATTCGCGGCGAGAGCCTGGCTGAAGCGCGCGACAGGGGAATAACACGTGGGCCGTGGTGGGGAATGCCGGCCTCCAATACGTTGGATCGTGCCACCGCGATGCTGCCCAGGTTGCTGTACGAACGATTGGATGAACTCGGACTGGACTATACGGTCTTATACACCACGATCGGCTTTTCGCTGATCGGTATAGAAGACGAGGAGCTCCGGCGTGCGTCTTGCCGCGCCTTGAATCGAATGCGCGCGGATATGACCGCTGGACTCGGCGATCGTCTGACGGCGGCCGCCGTCATTCCCATGCACACGCCCAAGGAAGCGATTGAAGAGCTCGAATACGCTGTCAACGAGCTCGGAATGAAAAGCGCGATGATGGCCAGCTTCGTTAAGCGGCCAATTCCGATGGTGGCTCGAAAATATAGCGAGGCTGCGCGGTTCGCCTACACTCTCGACGTATATGGAATCGACAGCGATTACGACTACGACCCTTTTTGGGCCAAGTGCCAGGAGCTCGGCATTGCGCCGACGTTTCATTCGCTCGGTTACACGTGGGGCAGCCGTCAGTCACACAGTAACTATGTTTACAATCACGTCGGCAGTTTCGCCGCCAGCGCGGAGGCCATCTGCAAGGGCCTGCTGATGGGAGGCGTGCCGATGCGTTTCCCGAAGCTGCGGTTCGGCTTTCTGGAAGGGGGCGTTGCGTGGGCGATTATGTGTTATTGCGATTTGGTCAGCCACTGGCAAAAGCGCAACGGCAATGCGATGCGCAAGTTCCTGAATCCTGCGCTGGTCGACCAGAAGCTATTCGCCAGTTTGGTTGCACGTTATGCGCGGCGTCAAACCGACGGCGAACTGGCGAATCTCCAAGACTTCACTCCCGGCATGACTCCTTCCTCCGACATGCCGATTGATGAGTTCGAAAAGAGCGGTATTCGGTCCGCCGAAGATATTCGGGACATTTTCGTGGATAGGTTTTACTTTGGCTGCGAAGGCGACGATCCACTCACTGCTATGGCATTCAATCCTCGCGGGATCCCATTCGACGCGAAGCTGAAGCCGCTCTATGGATCCGATATCGGTCATTGGGATGTGTCCGACATGTCCAAAATAGCCGAAGAGACGTACGAACTCGTTGAACACGGAGTGATTGACGAAGGGTCTCTGCGCTCGTTTTTATTCGATAACGCGGTTACGTTCTGGACCGCGAATAATCGCGACTTTTTCAAAGGAACAGTACTAGAGAACGAGCTAGCGGGTGGCCGTGCTGAGATCGTCGAGCCCAAATGAGGCGAGCGAAGGAGTCTAACGGTTTCGCAGAACACAGTATTAATGGTTACCCCTGTAGAGTTTTCGTGTATGGACCCTTGGCCCTATAAGTCCGGGGTTACCTGTACGTGCCGGCGGCCACTGCGGCGCTCCCATCGTTGCTCCCGTGCTTGAGGACCACGCTAATCGTTTTCAACTCTTAAAAACCAAGGACGGAACGATCTAGTCGAAAGATTGCTTTAGCGCCCATACTCCACGTGTATGAGAAGGTCATCCCCCCGCGCAGATGCTGGTGCGCAATGTCATTGGAGGTTGTGAGCAACTGACGTTCTCCTCGCGAACGCAGACGATGAGGCGGCCGATCGCTGAGTCGGACTGACAACATCGATGGACGCGTTGTCTCTACATCCAGAAGCCGCTCCGGTCCCGGACGGGACGCACATAGACAAAACCTCAGCACGGGCCGAGATGACGAGCGTGCGGACCAAGCTGTTCTATGGGTTCGGGTCGGTCGCATTCGGCGTCAAGGATCAGGGCTTTTCCTATTTCCTGCTTTTTTTCTACAACCAGGTCATCGGGCTTTCCGCGGTTACCACGAGCAGCGCGATTGCGGTGGCGCTGGCTTGCGACGCTTTCGTCGACATTCTAATCGGCGAGTTCTCAGACAATTTACGAACCCGCTGGGGCCGCCGGCATCCTCTGATGTACTGCTCTGCGATTCCCTTGTCTTTGGCCTATTGGTTTCTGTGGAACCCGCCGCGATGGCCGAATGAAAAACTGTTCTGGTATCTCGTCGCGGTCGCGGTGCTGGTCCGGTCACTGATCAGTCTGTACGAAGTGCCGAGTTCGGCGCTTGTCGCCGAACTGACTCACGACTATGACGAGCGGACCTCTATGCTCGGCTACCGCTACTTCTTCGGCTGGACCGGTGGTCTTTCCATGACGATGCTGGGATTCGGGGTCTTTTTTCACGCGAGCCCCCGCTTTCCCCAAGGCCAACTCGACCCCGCCAACTACCCGGCCTATGCGCTCACGGCTTGTGTAGTCATGGTCGTGGCGATTTTCGTGTCGGCGTTCGGAACGCAGAAATTCGTACCGTATTTTTCGACGCCCCCGGACAGGAAACTGACCCTGTGGGGAGTCCTCACAGAAATGTGGGACTCGATGAAAAACCGTTCTTTCCTGGTGGTCACCTTGACCGCATTATTCAGTTCCGCAGCGACCGGGGTGGTGACCAACTTGAACTTTTATTTCTCCACTTTTTTCTGGGAGCTGACTGCGCGAGAAATCTTCCTGCTTACGGCGGTCCTCGTTCCGGGACCACTGGTCGCAATGTTCCTGGCGCCTCACCTGGGAAAGCGATTCGGAAAACGGGAGGCCGCCCTCGGGCTTTGGGCCATTTCGATGGTAGTCAATTGGGCGCCGATCTCACTTCGGCTATTCAAATTGTTCCCGGAGAACCACTCGCCGACCCTCCTGCCCACGCTTATGGTATTTGGATTGTTCGGCAACATCCTCGCGGTTACCTGCGCGATCATAGTGTCGTCGATGCTGGCCGATGTGGTGGAAGATAGTCAGCTTCGTACCGGGCGCCGCGCTGAAGGACTGTTCTTCGCGGCCAATAGCTTTGTCGCGAAGTCCGTCTCCGGCCTGGGCGGTCTGATCGGCGGCGTCATTTTGACACTCGTCAGGTTTCCGGCGCATGCGTCGCTCGGTAGCATTGATCCCAGCGTGATTAGACATCTTGCTCTGGTCTACGTTCCCACTGTCGTCAGCATGTACCTTCTGGCGATGGGGACAGTCGCATTTTATTCGATCACCCGCGGCTCTCACGAAGATGCCCTTGCCGAGCTCAAAATTGCGGGGGCCAAAGAGTGATGTCTTCTGTGCGGCTCCCACGGTGTTGATGCGCACCGCCTGTGCAGTTCTTTCGCAAAGGCGCGAAAATCTATTGCGCTTCCGCGGCTAGGTGGCAAAGGACCGCATCTTCGTCGCCGGCCACAGCCTCGCGGCAGCCATCGCATCCGAGGTCGCGCGCGAGGCAGCTCCAGGGGAAGGGCGGCTGATTGCCGATGCCGGTTACAAGAGCGAACGTAACTACGGCCGCCGCGATCGATGCGTTGCGCCGCGTTCGTGTGATCATGGCCCTTTGTCTTAAACTCCCAAGATCTCTCGTCTATTGTCGGCAGACAATAGACGCTGGCCTGGCTTGCGGCAAGCCGCGCTGTTGCTTTTGGGGCTGAGAACCAACCCGTGCCGGCCATCGTGGGAGGACGGGACGGCGGATTTTTCTACCTCGCTCTCGCGCAGTGGCTGGAGTAGGATGGCGTACCTCGAATCGGTGGGATCTGGCGTCGCGAGTTGAATATCCGGGTGAGCAGAGCGTTCACTGATAGCTATTGATCAGGGGTATGCGCATGGAATATGCCGCGCAGTGCTCCAGGACGTTGTGACCAGCCTAAGGACCGTTCTCGTTGCGCTAATCGTCACGCTGGCGATCGCCGGTTGCAACCGTGCGACGGTTGCAGTGTTTCGCGCGGACCCGAATGCGTGCGGGGACCCAGTTAGCGGCATCGACAGCTGGCAAGTCGCGACGCCCGAGAGCGTGGGTCTGTCGAAGGCGGCGCTCTGCTCGATGGTCAAGTGGCTCGCCGAATCGAAGCTTGACAATGTTCACGCGGTGTTAGTCGTGCGCCATGGAAAGCTGGTGTTCGAGCAATACTTTACGGGCGATGATGAGCATCTGGCCAGCAAGGCCGGAATCGTGACATTTGGACCAAACGTTCGCCATGACGAGCGTTCGGTAAGCAAGAGCGTGGTGTCGCTGGTGGTGGGAAGTGCGATCGATCACGGATGGATCAAAAGCATCGACGCCCCGATATTCTCTTTTTTTCCGGAGTACGCCGACCTTAGCACTCCGGAGAAGAGTCGCATTACGATTCGCGATCTACTTACGATGTCTTCGGGGCTTGAGTGGCATGAGGAAGATGTTCCCTATACGAGTCCCGTTAACAGTGAAATCGTGATGGACCTTTCGGCCGATCCTCTGCACGCCGCGTTGGCGCCTGATATGGCTGCTGTGCCGGGCAAAATCTGGAACTATAATTCTGGATCGACAGAATTGCTGGGCGCGATTCTGAAGAAAGCAACGGGAAAGGCCGTCGACCAGTTGGCGGGCACGCTGTTATTCGCGCCGCTCGGCATCACCGACTTCACCTGGTACAAACATCCGAACGGAAGTCCGCATGCGGCGGGCGGCCTTCGTTTGCGCCCGCGTGATCTCGCGAAGATAGGACAGCTGATTCTTCAGCGAGGGTCATGGAACGGAACGCAGGTGATCTCCTCGGCGTGGATCGATGCGGCCAGCGCGCCACACATCATGGGTGAATTTCTGTTTTTTTATGGATACCAGTTCTGGCTAGGCCGCTCACTGGTTAATGGCCACGAAGTGGAGTGGACGGCCGCGGTTGGGCTCGGCGGACAGCGACTGTACGTCATACCGGAGCTCGACATGGTGGTCGCTCTGAACTCGGGGATGTACACGAGTGATCGGCAGGGCCGGGTCGCGCTCCAAGTTCTCGATCGCTACGTAATGCCTGCGGTCGAGCACTCCGGATAGTTCTCCCAAGATAATCTAAAATCGAGATACCGAGTGGAGCAGAACGGATTCTGCGGCTCCGCTCGCAGCCGCTCCCGGACTTTCGCAACCGGCCTGACGACTCCCTGCGCGTGTGGATAGTCGGAGCCGATGAAGAAGCGATCTGCGCCCGTAAATTCGATCATCAACGGCAGCATCAGCTCCTCCAGATCAACCCCTGATTCAAATTTTGCGCGCAAGATACTCGCTGGCTGATAGTTTCATCTTTGAAGTATGGCCTAGGCGACGGCGGCGGCGTCGTGGAGCGTCGGTTTGAGGCGCGAATCGTCGGTTGCGACACACTGTGCGTCATACACCTCTTCCAGCGGAAGCCCACGATAGTCACCCAGCGCTGGGTCGAGCTGTGAGAACGTGGCACGCCTTGTGTCGGAGGACTCCTCCGATCGAAATGCGCCCGCCCTCTGTCCATTGCGACAACGGTGCTATTTGCGTGCTCTTTGGTGAATTCGACAGAGGAAGGGCACCATCAGGTACCAACCCATGAGCGACAGCACGGCTGCGTGTTGCAGGTTCATGGCATCAAATATTGCCCCTGACTCGGACGCCATGAGTTTGAGAAGAAACCAGCTTCCTCCAGGCACAGGCCCTGACTGCGCACGTATTCGACCGCCTTATCGTCGATATTTGGTCCGCTGGCGAGGTTTGCTCGGGTCACTAAGTGAGTACTCATGTCAAGCTGACAGTTGACGGCCGCGAGCGGCTCCCCGTTCGGGTATCTGTAGTTCATCAACAGGTCTGGGTGCCGCGGACCGTTTTGCTCCAGGCGACGAGCGTCGTATTTAACGCCATTCACCGTAAATTCGGTTTGATTGAAGAGACTCCGGCAAATCTGGTTCAGGTTCATAGTGCATCCGCCGCGGCTGACCTTGCTTGGGCCCTCGACCACTCCAGCAAGTGGTCGTGCACCACATCCGTAGGCGGCGACCAAGACTACGAGAGTGGCGACGTGTCGAAGTTTCAATATGCCTCTCCTTCGCATCACCACCGTCACAGCGACTTCCAGCTCGCGGAGAACCTGAATCTTAGTGCGTTCTCCCTCCAGATGCGGATGGCAAGCGCAGCGGACGACGATTTCATCGGATCTGTGCTTGTCTCAAAACCAATATCACCAGCCCAGTCGCCCAAGAACAATGAAGCTCACAAAAGCCCCGGTCCCAAAGATGGCAAACATTCGGAACGTATGGATTGAGTCGTAACGCGGAGCCCTGCGCTGCGGCACGACGATGGTTGCGTGCGGCGCGACCACAATTAGCGTGGCGATGACGTAGCCGTCATTGGGAAGCGTTCCCATATGCGCGTAGCTCGATACAGACTCCATCATCTCGCGGCACCGGGCTGAAAGCGAGGACCGATGGCGCAATGCTCACCGGTCCCGTATCGCGCAATAGATTCCAGTGACTCAGTCATCCCTGCGGCCCCCCCCCGGAGCTAACGGGCAACCGGGGTCCATCGGACTCGAATGGGGCGCGGTCGTCAGCGGCGTATTGAACGACGGTGGATTCGAGAAGTTGAACATGTCCTCGAGCGGATCAGCGTTGGCGTCGCGCGGTCAGTGACTGGATATGCGAGTTGCCGTTGTTGCCACTCAAGAAACGCTTTTCTATCAGCGCGAGCATCGAGGTGTGATCGCCTACCGTATGCGATACGTAGCGTGGCTTGGCGAACGGCGACACTGCGATGAACGGGACTCGGAAGCCGAGCTGATTGAAGTTGGCGTAGTCGGCAGGATACGGACCGGAAGGAGTGAAGGCCGCACAGATTGCGAGCGCCTCCATCGGGCTCACGGTGCCCTGGACGCCGTTGCCTGGCACTTCGCTCAAAGGAGGGTTCGAGAGATCGGCGCACTGGCCCGGATCGATGCCGTCGGGATTGAGCGCTCCATTCTGAGGTGCGGGTGCCGGCGGGACGTGATCGTAAAAGCCGCCGTGTTCGTCATAGGTGATGAAGATGATCGAGTCCTTCCCGTTGGGACCGTTGCGAACCGCCTTCACGACCTGCGATAGGAAGGCTTCGCCCTTGCGGATGTCGGTGGGAGGGTGCTCGTCGTTTTTCGGTACTAGGGCCGAAAATAAAACCCGAAGTTCGGATCGACAAACGAAACGGACGGCAGCGTGCCGGTTGCCGCCTGCGTCAGGAACACCGAAAGCCGTAGGGAGTGTCGCGGTATAACGAACCGGAAGGTAGTCGGACGGAAGATTCCGGAAATCGGCACATCGGAAAACTAGTTCGTCCAAATTACGTTGTTCGCGTCCAGCAGATCCTAGATTGTGCTGTGATTGGCTTGTATCCACCTGGCGGCGGAAGAATTTCAGCGGTCGTCCGATGGCCAAAAGAAGTCGCCGCGGCGGCATACGCGCGGTTGGGAAAGGTTTGCCCGATGACAGAACAGAAGTAGCGATCATCGAGCGCGAAGTTCTCCGCCAGATTGTAGTAGAAAGGGAAAATCGGCTTGCGTGTAAAAGCCCATCGTGTCCTCGGTATCCGCAGCCTCGGGACCGCTGTCGGGTGTTGTCACTGCGAATTTGTGTCGTTGCGCCGCACGAAGCTATCGTTGGGGCTGGAGAGCAGCGTGCCGGCCGGATCCTCGAAGTTGGCTTCGAGATGGCTATCCGACCAGGAGTGATCCAAATCAGGTCCCGTGCAGTAGCGCGGCTCATGGAACGCAGTCGCGGTGCTTTTGTCTTCGGCTTCCAGGTTCGAATTGGGCAAGTGAAGTTGCCGCTTGAATCGACAGTGGAAGTCAGTCCGTCAACACAACTATGATTGTTCTTGGAACAGGTCCGCCATGGTAAGGGCCGGCGGGGTCGTAGGGTCTCACCCACCCGCCTCGTGACCGGGACGGGCGCGGGCAGTGCGACCATCAGCGCGACTCAGGGCGGAGTTTCCGGCTTGGACAGTGATCGCCGCGACCCTGACTTCGATAGCGGTCACTCCAGCCAATCCTTCGATCGCCAACGGCACCGAGGTGCTTCTGACCGCAACTTGCACCTTCAGCGATAACACAATCCACGATTGCACGAGCCACGTGAACTGGACCTCCGGCAATATCGCAATTGCCCAGGTCAGCAACGCGTCGGGGACTCAGGGGGTAGTCACGGGTCTGGCGGTAGGGACCACAGCAATCACCGCAACTCTCAATAGTATTTTCGCCTCAACCACGGTCACCGTGACCGCCGCGACCCTGACCTCGATTATTGTGACGCCTGCCAATCCCACAGTGCCCACGGGGACAAAGTTGACAATGACGGCAACCGCCGTGTTTTCAGACGGTACCACTCAGGAGGTAACGCTACAGGCCAATTGGACTTCTTCAGACGACAATGTCGTGCACATACAAAGCACCGGATCGCCCAATACCAATGGTAGACTGGAGGCGAAGAAACCGGGTACTGCAACGATAACTGCGACCATTCCAACTCTCGGCAATGCTCAGGGTTCGACACTCGTGACCGTAATCTGAGGAGATTGATCTCATTGAGGGTGTAGTAAGGACCTCAGAACCTCGGGCTGTGCCCGCACCAGCGCGAGCTAAGTTCTCAGCGCGAGAAAAGTGCAGCCGTCCCACGGGCGAATAACGCGCGTCGGGCGATCACTTCATACTGGTGAGGGGAGATATTCCGAGATACGAGGGCCTACTGCTCCGTTGTCGGACTCGTAACTTGTCGAACTTCGTGAGCGTGGTAGGCACGAGCACCTAGAGGTCATCCAGATACGCGAAGCGAACGATCCACAGCGGTCAACGAATCACTCGGAGTCCTCCCGCTTTCTTACCGGGACCGGAGGCTCGAAATCTCGCCGGTTTGGGCGGGGCGCACCCTTCCAGAAAGACATCCATGGCATTCATGAAACGGTCCTCAAGAGAATCGGACCTGTTTTTCCACCATCCGCTAACCCAGTTGCCAGCAATGAGTATGAGCATCCCCTCCATCATTTCCGCGAGATGCAGCGGCTTCTGATCCCGGCGAATTTCGCCGCGCTTTTGGCCTTCGGCAAAGAGTCTTTCGTATTGCCCGTAGAGCTGAAGAGATCTATCGCGCAGAACGCCCCTCACATCCGTCATCAACCTCGATTGCTTTGCAACCAGAGCGTGAAACTCGGGATCCGAGTCCCACGACGTCGCCCACTGACGGATCACGCTGCGAATACGTTCGCGTACGCTACAATCATGGCGTGCGAGTTCGCGTTTGACAGACGCGATTGAGAACTCGAGCATCTCGAGCGCGAAGGCCGTTATCAGCGCATCCTTGGTGGGAAAGTAATTGAAGAAAGTTACCTCGCTGATGCGCAGCCGTTCGACTATGTCGCGGACGCGGGTCTCTTCGTAACCTCGTTTTCGAAACAGCGTGGCCGCCGTATTCAGAATCGCGCGGCGCTGCTCGGCTTTCTTCTCCTCGCGCAAACCCATTGCCCGATTAATTACACATCGCGACTCGCGAACGGAATCTGGGACTGACTCGGTTCTTCCCGAGGCCGCGCCGCAGCCAGCTCGCTGCATTGACTTAGTTCACACAATAAATTTAGTGTACTTCATTATTATGCAAGAATCGATAGAACGGGACCTGGTCTCAGAAGAGACACTTCCGGCCGAGGCAGGGCAATCGAATCCCGCGTCGATGCGCGATCGCGTTGCGGCCGGCATCGGGACGGCGCTCGCCGACCACCGGCTGCCGCTGGCGGTCGCCATCCTGGCGGCCGTGGGGATGATGCCGGCGCTGACCGGCGGCTGGCAGCTCGACGATTATTTTCAGCGCGCCACACTCCTCGGGTACGGCTATTCCAGACCGATTAATACCTTCATCCAATACATCGATCGCGCACACAACCTGAGGCAGATGGAGTACGGGACACTGCCGTGGTGGGCTTCGCCGGATCTGCATCAGGCGTTTCTGCGCTACGCGAGCACGCTTACCATGCTGCTCGACTATCGCCTCTGGCCGAACCATCCCGCGCTTATGCATCTACACAGTCTGCTCTGGCTGTCAGCGGCGGTCCTGGTGGCGGCACTGCTTTATCGTGAGGTTCTGGGTGCTACCTGGGTAGCCGGGCTGGCGGCCCTGATGTACGCGCTGGACGGCGCGCATGCTCTGCCGGCCGCATATCTGGCCAACCGCAACGCCTTGATTGCCTGCTGCTTCGGATTCCTGAGCCTGTTGGCGTTTGTTCGCTGGCGAAAGCACGGGCAGTCGAGGACTAGATGGCTAAGCGTGTTGATGTCGGCGCTGTCGCTATCCGCCGGCGAGATGGGCCTGGCCACGCTGGCATACCTCTTTTCCTACACGCTGTTCGTCGACCGGGACGGCATTCGAGCGAGGCTCATCCGGCTCCTGCCTCACGGCGGAGTCCTGGCGGCGTGGGCACTGATCTACAGGCTCGGCAATTTCGGCTCTCATGGCTCGGGCTTTTACGTGGATCCACTTCGTGATCCGCTTGGCTTCGCCGGTTCATTCTGTCAGCGGGCGGCATTCCTCCTGATGGGACAGTGGTCGCCGCTCCCTGCGGAGCTGAGTATGGCCTACGCCCCCGGCTCGCCGGCGCTCTTCCATTTGAGCGTCTTCGGCTTCGCGATCGCGGCGTGGTTGTTGGTTCTTTTTGTCCCACTCTTCCTGCGCGATCGGGTGGCACGGTTCTGGGGCCTTGGCGCGGTGCTTTCGTTGGTACCGATTTGCGCGGTTGGTCCGGAGAATCGCCTGTTGGGGTTCGTCGGCTTGGGCTCGATGGCACTTCTCGCTCAACTAACGGAGATCGTGGTCGCGCACTCTTCGGTCGCACCGGTACCCCGTGGCTGGAAGGGATTTGCGTTGGCGGCAACTCTAATCTTCCTTCTAACTCATTTGGTCGCCGCTCCGTTGCTCGGGATCGTTAGGATCGCCTATCAGACAGACGCCAGCTCCAGGATGATGCGTGCGATGGCAAGTGTTCCAAGCGATCCGCGAATCGAATCCCAGGATCTGGTGCTGATTAACCCACCCGACCACATCTACCTCGTCACCGCGATTTGGGCCGTGCATCTGCTGCAGAAGCTGCCGATGCCGCGGCACGTGCGCGCACTCTCTTCGGGAGGCACGCTGGAGGTGACGCGCGTCGGACCCCGGTCGCTGCGAGTACGTTTTCCCGCTGGATTCTTTCCGACGGCGTTCAGTCGTTATGTGCGCCGCCAAAATGATCACTTTTCGCTGGGGCAGCGGCTCGAGCTGCCCGGTCTCTCGGTCGTGGTCGAAGCTCTGCACGCGCAGGGTGACCCTGAGCAGGTGCTGTTCCAGTTCCCGGTACCGCTCGAAGATTCAACGTTGCGCTGGATGAGCTGGCACGATGGCAGGTACGTTTCCTGGACTCCACCGGTCGTCGGTCAGACACAGACTTTTTCCCCCGAGCGCGGCATTTTCTGAACGAGATGGTTGCGCAACTCCCGGTCACTGTCACGCAGGTGAGTTGTCCCAGCTTCGATACCGCGCCGGACAGGTATGCCACGAAACGCGGCACAGGCCTCGCACTGATCGTGCTCGCGCGCCCATGGCAGTGGGTCAAAAACGGATTTGTGCTCGCAGCGCTCGTCTTCAGCCACCGGCTCTTTAACCCGTGTGATGCGGTCCTGGCCGCGGTTGCGCTCGCAGCGTTCTGCGCATGGTCGGGCTTAGCGTACGTAGTCAACGATATTTCGGATCGACTGATCGCCTCAACCCGGAAAAGCGCGATCGGCCACTGGCATGTGGCGACCTTACGCTCGCGCAAGCCGTCTGCCTCGCCATCGCGCTCGGCGCAATTGCGACCCTTCTGAGCATCGCGCTCGGACTCAACTTCCTCGGGATCGCTGCGCTCTACGTCGCTCTTCAGGTCGGATATTCATTGTGGGCCAAACGGTACGTGGTGCTCGACGTTGTCGCGGTAGCGATTGGGTTCGTGCTGCGGGCATTCGCGGGCGGGGTCGCGATCGGTGCGGAAGTGTCGCCGTGGCTCGTGTTCATCACTTTCGTGCTGGCGATGCTTCTGGTACTCGGAAAGCGCCGGCATGAACTGATAGCGATGGGCGTCGGCGCGATCGCGCATCGTGGCGTGCTGGCGCAATATAGCGTCCGCCTGATCGATCAGATGGTCGCGATTGTCGCTGGGGCGACACTAATTAGTTACATGAACTACAGCGCCTCGGCGGAAGTCGAAGCGAAGCTCGGAACTCGGTACCTGTATCTGACGGTACCCTTTGTGGCGTTCGGCATTCTGCGCTACCTGTACCTGGTCGACGTACGCAACGAAGGTGGCGATCCGGCCCGTATTTTGATTCGCGACTCGCCGCTGTTACTGACGGTGCTGCTGTGGATAGCGGCCGACGTGATCTTGCTCTACTTCCAGCCTGGAGCCCTAAAATGAAGATGTGAAAGTCAGACTTGTCCGCCCGCGCAGCCAGCCCTGGCCGGGATAGTTCCAGTCGCGTCTGCCGATATCTTCTAGCAAAAAAGCCAAAGATCCGGAGAATTCCTGCGTCACTTGCAAGGTGAGACGCTTAACCTCGCCGCCGGTTTGAAGGCTCGCCAAGCAATCACCATCGAGAGAAGTGCTCTGAGCAAAAGCGGCCATGCCACGCGGGCAAGAAGCGCCGGGAGGGCACTCGGCGGGTTGGATCACCGCGAGCACATCGCGACAGCATATCCAGAGCAAGTGGTCGCGTGTCGAAGATAGCGCCCACAGAGACTGGTCGTTAAAGGCCGAGGATCGGTGCGCCGCCCTTTGTTGGTGAGGTGAGGACGGTTCGCGACCTGATCCCAGGAGATTGCGCGATTTTGCGTCAGCATATGGCGGACTCGCGGATCGATTGTCGGAACGGGTACTGGGTAGTATAGACACAGTTGTCATCGTCGAGTCGTTGTCAAATCTGGTTTCGAAGGGAGAGCCCGATGGCAGACTTCGATATTCACATCCGGGGCGGAACGATTGTCGATGGGACACGCGTCCCTCGTTATCGAGGCGACGTCTGGATCCGGAACGGCCGAATCGCCCATCTCGGTGGACGCGTGCCTGGCTTCGCCAGCAAGACGATCGATGCTGACGGTCTCATCGTCGCGCCAGGTTTCGTCGATCTCCACACCCATTACGACGCCCAGATTCGCTGGGATCCTTGGTGCACCTACTCCGGATGGCACGGCGTAACCTCCGTGGTGCTTGGCAATTGCGGGTTCGGGTTCGCGCCGGTAAAGCCCGAGTATCGCGAACGCTCGATGCTGACGATGACGCGCAACGAGGCGATCCCAATCGAAACGATGCGCGCTGGGATGAAATGGGATTGGGAAACCATTCCCGAGTATCTCGACTCGCTGGAGCGCGCGCCCAAGGGCGTGAACTGCATCCAGTATCTGCCAACCGCCTCGCTGATGGTTTACGTGATGGGGCTGGAGGCCGCCAAAGCGCGCCCCGCTACCGAGGCCGAGCGGGCCGAGATGCGACGCCTGTTCGACCAGGGCATGGACGCGGGTCTGTGCGGCTTCTCGATCCAGCGGCTTGGGCCCAATTCCCCGCAGCCTGATTTCGACGGCACTCCGATGGTCACCGACACGATGTGTGATGACGATATCCTCAACCTCGCGCGAGTACTGCGCGAGCGCGACGAGGGGATCATCCAGATTACGCAGGTGATCAATCCCAAAGCGGACTTGGCCTTCCAGGAACGCCTGGCGGAAGAGGCGCGACGGCCGGTGCTGTACAACGTGATCGCGGCCGACACCAAGAACCCGCGGATTCATCGGCGCAGCATGGAATGGATCGAGCGCTGCCGCACGCGCGGACTTGAGATGTTCGGACAGAGCTTCACGATGCGCAGCGGCTTTTCATTTTCGCTCGAGGGCTGGAATTTCTGGGACGGCATCCCGGCTTGGAGGGCCGTGATGTTCGGTCCGGTAACCGAGCGGATCGCGCGGATGAAGGACGCGGCGTGGCGCGAGCGAGCGATCCGCGAGTCAGAGGAGCATCGGGTGCGCGAGGTCTACAAGGCCAACGGCGGTGCGCTGCATACGCTCATCGTGCAGTGGGTCAACGATCGGCCCGAACTCGAGAAATATGTCGGACGCAGCATTGGCGACATTGCGCGCGAAGAGACCAAGCAGCCGGTCGAAGTTCTGATCGACCTCTCGATTGCGGGCGCGCTCAAGACCGAGTTTCGGGGCCCCGTGCCATGCAGCAATCCGGAGCACATGGCCGAGCTGATCACGGGGTCGCCCTATACGATTCCCGGAGTGTCGGACGGCGGCGCGCACATGAAGTACTTCCTGGGCGGCGCCTACACGACAGATTTCCTGCAGTGGCTGGTGCGGGATGAGCAGCGGGTCACGCTCGAGGAAGCGCACTATCGCCTCTCCGCACTGCCCGCGCACGCGGCGGGTTTCCGCGATCGCGGAACCTTGCGCGAAGGGGGATGGGCCGACGTCGTGGTTTATGACTTGAACCAACTCGGGGTCGAGGGCGAGCTCGCGGGTGAGATCGTACACGATTTGCCGGGCGGGGAATGGCGCAGAGTGCAGCGCGCCCGTGGCTATCGCGCGATCATCGTGAATGGCGAACTCACGTTCGAGGACGGCAAACCGACCGGCGCGACGCCGGGTAAGCTGCTGCGACACGGGCGCGGCTAGGTTCGAGAGCCGCTTATGAATCCGGCTGACCGCTTTTCGCGATGGGCCGAAGGGGATGGAAGTGCGGACCATCCGGTACGAGTAAAGCCGACCATAAGCCGCGAGGCTCTATCGGCCTTCTAAAACAAGCTCCGTTGCACCGGAACGCTTCTATCGGGCACGAGCAGCTCTGGCCCGTCATTCTTGACGCTATTCACGAGTGATGAAGCGGGACTCAGGACCAGGGCGTCGTCTGGGGCTGGTATCAGGAGCGCTGTCAG
>JBKPEA010000149.1:0-14660 GCA_046728175.1 Thermodesulfobacteriota bacterium
GGTGTATTGATCTTGAGTTTAAGTTCATCTCTTTCCAGAGAGAACTGGCCATCGCTCGCGTCGACCCCCATCACGTTGAAGAAGAAGACGTTCGCCAGCATTTGATCTTCTGTCGCGAAACTTTGCGGGTCAGCAGGATTAGGTCCGCCGAGTAACTGCATCAGATCGGGAACTTTGCCAATATTCCACAGACCCTTCAGCCCATCGATGAGTAGCCCTGGCAGGCCACGATCGAGCACCTCCAGACCGGCTTTAATCAACGGCGCCAGCATTTTCGGAATGCCAGCATCTTCCACCGTGATAAGTTTCCGTCCGGCCGCCCCATCGGAGTAGGAAAAGGTTACGGCACATGTGTTGATGGGTCCGCGACCGTCATGAACGACCTTCTGCGTGTTTGCTACGAAACCCGCGAAGTCCCCGTTAGTCGAAAATCCGTATCCTAGTCGAGGACTCAGCGCGAGCAGGCCCCGGTCACGACACTTCAACAACAGATGATTGGTACCCAGCACTCCCGCAGCAAAGAAGACTCTGTCGGAAGTGATTGAACCAGGACGTCCTTTGTTACCATGATCCGCGATTTCGACGCGATAGGCGTTACCATCAACCGCAACGGTTAGCGCCTCCGTTAACGACCAAACGTCGATACTTACATTGGGATGCGAACTGTTAGGACTAAGAAAGTGCTTGAAGATCATTTTGTTGAGGGTATGGCGTGCGGCCGGAAGGCAGCCCAGAATGCACCGTCCCTGTCTTTCACAGAACGTGTGCTGAGTCAGCGAGCCGGACGGGTCCTGATCGTGATCGAATTCGGTGATTGACAGGTCCAAGGCCTCCCAGTCTTTTTCCTTCGTAACGCCGGCTGGGAGCGCCATGGTCTTTGCCGCATCTTTCAGCGCACGAGATCTGTCCAGAAATAAGTACTCATGGTTCGTCAGATCGGGTCCCCATTTCTGTTTGAAATCCTGATAACTCGGTATCTTCGTGACTATATTGCTAAGAGCTCCACGATTGCTGGCCATCCATTTTCTCGCGCTGTCGAACGCCGGCGAGTCAAGAGCGATGGCCCAACCATTGTAGCGAGACGGATCGGGCTCTTTGTTCACGCCCGAATATATCAATGAACCGCCGCCGACGCCGTTGGCGGTTAGAATATGTACATCCTCGGATGCGAAGTAATTGTATAGCCCACTCTGATTACGGACATGTCCGTTAATCCCTCGCACTATGTCAAGAATGTACCGAAGACCCTCCTTGTGATCGGGGCGTGGCCAAAAGCGCACCGGCTCCTGCTTTGCGGTCAAATAGTCCGCCAGGCGCGGCGGGTTGGTCGGAACCCCAAGCGGGTCTGGAGTTTGCCACCAGGCGCCGCGCTCAAGCATCAAGATTTTTCGATTTGGGAGTTTGCCGCTCCACCGCTCAGTCAGCTGCTGGGCAGCTATCGAGCCCCCGAACCCGGTCCCGATTATTACAGCATCGTAGTCGGCCATTGAGCCTCTCCTGTTTTCTATGCTGCTGAAGCCGCCCGGCACCCTGTCAGGAGCCGGTGATGGTCAATTCGAGATTATAAGTCAGTCCAAGGAGTCCTTGAATACTAAAATCTTTCCGTGCACAGGGTCGCAAACGTACACTTGGTCGCGATCGTCGACAGTTACACAATGAGCGCCTTCTGCGGTGTCGGCAGTCCTTAATACCTTCGCTGTTCCGTTTTGCGAAATCGCTACAATTGCAATGGTTGCGCTTTTAGCGCCTGGCAAATAGGCGTGTGCAAGCTTCTGGTTTTAAGCGATGACGTCAACGCCCGATCCGAAGGAAGCTTCGCTCAGCAACTTGCCAGTCTTCACATCGAGCACGCTCAACCTTCCCTCATCGCATCCGGCAAACAGGAAGCCGCGTTTTTCGTCGAGTGCTATGCCCCGCGATCCTCTGCAACCGTTCGACCAACGCTCGACGATCTTGCGGATCCTGAGGTCGATCGCAAGTGTCTTGCCGTTCCACAAGTGAGTGAACGCCCTTTCGCGTCCGATTATGAGCGACTCCGCCCCCCCCGTGGTACCGGGATAAACCCACTATGAGTCGGAGCGCCCGCCCCTTCATTCGGTAAGGTAAATATCTCGATCCGCTCGGCGCCGGATTCCGTAATCCACGCCTCGTTGGTATCTGGAACAAAGCGCACATAATCGGGTCCAGAGGCTAGTTGGGCAGAAGCGACAATCTTTTCGTTCGTGGATCGAGGATATCCAGCAGCTTGGCGCCACGGTCGGTCACATACAGCAGACCGCGACATGCGTCGGCCGATGTTATTCCTTCGCCGTGGCCGCCCGCGTAACCGGTCTGTTCGCTGAATCCACCGACCATTTCGGTTTGTTGTGAGTCGGGGTCAATCAGTGCCAGCTTTCCCGTACCACCGCCGGGCACCATTACCTTGCGCAGTATCGGCGCAAAACCCAGACCATCAAACCCTATTCCTAGTCTCGGCCCGGGAAAGTCTGTGGCGACAAAGCGCCCAGCGCGGCAACCACGAACATTATTGGAGCGAGCTTCATCACCGACCTCCGGATTTGTGCCTACGTCGCAGGCGTAAGCGCTTTCAGTAGAAACACGACGAGTCCAACTGTGTCGGTCGCTGCAACCAGCAAGATGCGCTGATCTTGCGTCCGAAGAGCAAGCTTGTGGAGCTACCCCGTTCCGGAGTGATCCCCGAAACGCGCTGGAGGCAACGCCAAGCGGTCCTGCTTGTATCACCTATCTGGATCTCGTCGCGGATCTTTGTCTCGGGTGGCATCGAGCGCCGCACGGAGTCCTTTTCGCCAGATCATGGGCCGAGGCGATGCCCCAGTAATTGAGTAAGATAATGCGCGGCTGCTCGCCAACCATATGCTGATGAATCGCGACTATGGTTATCCCTCCCTTGCGCAAGGCCTTCAAAACATTCTGCAGTTCGTCCTCACGCATAGCGGAGCGCCTCAGCGCGCGATTGTAGCGGTGTCCCGTCCCTTCGTTTCGGCACGAACGAGACGCCGCCCTTGGGAAATGGCAACCAGCATCAGGCCGCAATAAAGATTGCAGACGACGCCGTACAGGCCACTCGACGCCTCCGATATGTCTATGGTGTGATAGCCATGGGCTCGATCGCCGAGTTCAATTTGCGTCGCAGCATCGAGAGTCGGTCGCGACAAGTCATAGTGAAAGCGCATTCCAGAGACGCGCGGGAAGTACTGCCCGGGCTGGTTGGGATTACCGATCAGCAGCAATTCCAGACAGTTCTTAATCTCTCTCTACCGGTGAGGTAGGCAACCACCAGGGACCCGCCCGCGCTTTGGTCGGAAACACCGATGCCAAGTGGAGCAAGTAGGAAGATATCGTACGCCGTCTGCACCCCACTGTTACCCATCTTTAAACCCGCACGGACCATGCGGCGGCACTCAACGCCACATCCGCCCTGGTGGCGTGGCGAATGGCGTCCGCCGTCAGATTGCCGAGCGGCCTCGAGGCGGTTAGATCGAAGAAGGTGTTTGACCAATCGCGATCGATCACGGCCAGGGGCTCGTCAATCGCGAAGCCTCGAGGCGCGAAGACGATGCGCGATGCGTCAGCTTTGAACCCCTCCATTGCATCGGCGAGGCGGGGATCACCCGGAATGGCATCATCGATGGTATGCAGCTGATAGAAGGCTACTTTCCTCTCATGCCCTTCCATGCGGACCACTAGTTCCCCCAGCGCCTGACCATAGCAGCCGGCCTGCACGACGGGCGTGCCCTCGGCGATGATTGGCGTACGCGCGAAGGTATGGGTATGACCGCCCCACAATGACGTCGATTTCAGGCACCACGCGCGCCAGGTCAATATCCTCGCCTTCGGTAATCGGCCCCGCTTCCGGTTCGCAAACGCCGCCATGACTCATGTAGATGATCACGTGCCCCCTATCGGCGCGTAACTGTCGCACCATCTTTCGAGCCGCCTCGATAGGATCGGAGAACGTGATCGCGCCGGGATTGATGGTGAATTTGGATGGAGTCAGTTCCCATTATGCCAAACAGACCGAACCGGATGCCGTCACGTTCCAGCAGCATGTGGCTCCGGATCACTTCCGCGCGGGTTAGTTCTTTGAGGCGCGAGAGCCCTGCGTCGCCAGCATCGAAATGTGTCTTAGCCGCGAGAATCAGCGGCACCCGGCCCGCGAAATTCGCCGCGCAATCGCCTTCCCTAGAGCGTCGGAGCCGAAATCTAAATCATGGTTGCCGATGGTCGTCGCGTCATATCCTGCCATTGATAGGCATTGAAGTTCGGCTCCCGTATCTTGGATAGCTCCGCCAAAAGCCGTACCGATGCTGAATTCGCCAACATCCAGAACCAATACCGGTCCCTCGGTTTCGCGCGCCTTCCGACGCTCGGCGATTAGCGAGGCAATACGCTCAATGCCGCCCATAGTGCCGTCGTCGTTGAGTGTCTTCGGCGAGTACTCCGACGCGGGTCCTATTCCGATCAGGTTCGAGTGCATGTCATTAGTATGCAGGATTGTGAATATCTTCTTCTGCATGGCCCCTCTCCGATCTGATGGTTGCTAGATTCCCGACACTATTTTGCACTGCGCTACTCTAGCGCACGCGCCAGACGATCAAGGGCGTGCACGTATCGTTCCCGATTTGAAGACCCTACGTTTCGCCGCCGGCTTGAGTGCCCAGGGCTTCCGGATCGAGACCGAGGGCTGCTCTTCGTTCTCCCAGTTGTTTGGTGACCCAAACGCCGCCGGCTCGACCCCGCCGATGTCCACCTGTAGCCTCCGTCGGCCCCTCGTGGAAATTGGTCACGCTTCGCGCCACGATGCGCAGCGAGAGCGCCGGAAACGCATCGTCGGGCCATCCATGAACTGGGCATGCGTGACTACCGACGCGATGGTCGTCAGCTCGTTCATCGTCACCCAAGGAATCATCCATATCGCGCACTGCTCGCTAATACAGCTTCACGCTTTCAAACGGTTTGGCCGACCAGGGTCGAAAGCGATCTAGGGTGAACTTCGTGTTTTGTCCGGGTTCTACGTCCACGAGCAGGTAGCCGTACTCTTCGTTAGGGGGTTGCGGCTTAGCATAGAGATTCGGCGGATAGTCCGCCGGTAATCTGATGCTGGTGCGGCCTGGAAGAATCGGGTCCTGTTCTGCGCCGCCGGCCCCTAGCAGCAGGTATTTTACCCCGTCTACCTCATAGATCTCGGTCGTATGAACGTGGCCGTCGAAGACGACGATGTCGAGACCCTTCGCGTATGATGCGAGAATTTTGTGGGGGTTGTGAGCCTCTGGGAGGGGCCCCATGCCGGAGCCGCAAAACACCGGGGAGTGGAAGGTGATGAAGACCTTGTGAATGCCCGCTGATTTGGCCTCATCCAGCCACTGCTCGAGTTGCTTCATCTGTTCATCATATGGAGGTCGAGTGGCGGCCCAGTCCGTGGGCTGGGTCTCTTCATATTTCCCGGTCCACAGGAAAATGAAGCGAGCACCGTTGTAATCAAACTCGTAGATCAGGTGATCATTTGAAGCACCGAGCTGTTTCAGATACGAGAAGGTAGTCAAGAAGCCTTGCGCGCTTGGATCCTGCCACACCTCATGATTGCCGGCGGCCGGAAAAAAGCGACCGCCCAGACCGGCGGCACGCATTTGATCATCTGGAGCCGGCAATTGCTTCATAAGGTCATCGTTCACCAGCTTCCAGTAGAGGTTTTCGGAGGGCACGCTGGCCTGCTTGCCCCACCAGACCAAGTCACCGGTATGGAGAGCGAACTTCGCGCGGCCGCTGTTGATATTCTGTGCAACCTCCCGCGCGACCCACTGACCGCCCTGGAGTTCGAACATCGTGCGGTGCACTCCTGGAAGCAGTTTTACGTCCTCGACCGAGGCCTTCGTGACCCAACCCTTGTCCAACGTCAGCGTAGTCACTTCGGTCATCGTGTCGAACGGCATCACTATCTCCAACAACTCGTGGTTCTCTGGGTCATAGATGAACTTGACGTGTTTTTCGACTACAGCCTCAGCCTCTTTTTTTGGAAGCACTAGCTCAAACATTTCCGCCAACAGCTGGCGAGCTTCCACTTCCTGGTCCGATTTGTACGGAAGATAGAACATCGACCGTGAGTCACCATATACGACAAATGAAAACCCCGAATCGGCGGCCCGGGCCTCCGGCGGGGCTGTTGCAAATTGAACCGCCAACAATGCAGCCGATACCAACCACGCAGCCCAGGCTTTCCTCGCTTCTCTCATTGCAATCTCTCCTTTGGCTCGAACTGCACGCGTCGCCAGAGTCTGACGAGTAGAAGACCGCTTACCCCTTCGCCGGAATTGAGATGATCCCCCGTGTCTTCCGGCAGTTTATCGACGCGAAGAGATAAGGAAAGCGTCCACTCATCCGGGCGTCATCTTCGGGGAAGACGAGATCCGCATCTGCGGCAGAAGAATCCGTTGGAGAGATCGCATGGTTGCTCGACGTGGGCCGCCAGCACCTTTGCAGAGTAATAGCGATGAGGTGCCGATCTACCCCGTGAGAGCGGAACCGGTACGGAGGAAGCGGCGCGGGAGATTCACCGACGCTCGGGGCGAGAGGGCCGATTCCACAGCATCAATTGCGCCGCGCTCCCCGAAGAATGATCGAGAGCCAACTAATCGGACACGAACGAGGTGCCTTAACCGGTGCTCAGGAAAAACACAAAGGGTTTTTCGATCAAGTGAACCACGGAACTCTGTTCCCGGACGAAATAACCGAGACCAGCAAATGACTGCAAGCGAAGTTGCTGTGCGCGCTTGAAGAGAGACAAGTGATTCCCGTGAGCGGAAGCACCGATCGGATTCGACTCGCGTTTTTTTCCCGAGTCACATCGGATTCAATTCCTGCCCGTAGCGCGCCATGCAGAAGTCCACGACGATCTTTTCACACAGCTCGTCGAGCTGGTCGCGCGTGTAATAAACTGGGTGCAGCTGGCGCCTCGGCGCGGTGCGCTCTTTCATGTCACCTCCGCTTTTTGTCTATCTCTCTCCGAAAAGCGCGGTAGGCTGCCACAATCTGCTAATGCGACGGATCGCCCCGTTTCTCGTCCGAAGGGAGCCGTCCTGCGTACCACTGGAGAACCTCCAGTGGTACTCCCAACACCGCCGCCAATTGCGCCACGAAATCGGGCGATGGCGGGTTTCTGCGGTCGTGCTCGATATCGTTGATGTAGGCGATCCCGATCGCAGCCCCGTCTTTTTTCTTGACCTGCGCAGCTAACGCCTTTTGAGTTAAACCGCGCTCCTTGCGAAGCTCAGAGATCACCTCGCCGAAGGTCTTCATACCCCGTCCGCAGCTTTCTTTGCCGCCATTGGTGCCTCCTCGAGAATTGAGAATACCGCATTTCTGCGGATGCGCGAGAGTTAGGACTTGCACCGAAACGTCTCCAGTGTTATGAGATTTACGCAGATACGCGTAATATCCTTATCTATGGGGAAGGCCTGCAAATGTCGCTTTAACCGCATGATGATGATCGGAAACCTGGGCCAATATCCGGAAATTCGCTACAACCCAAGTGGCCTCCCGCTGGTGAACTTCTCGGTCACCACTGACGACTCGTACGTCGACAAGGAGGGCAAGCGCCAAGAACGGGTCGAATGGCACAGAGTGTGGCCATCGGAAAGCTCGGCTTAACGTGCAATCAGTATCTCAAGAAGGGCCGACAAGTGTTTGTCGAAGGTCACCTGCGCAACCGGGAATACGAGGCCACGATTGACGGTCGCAAGCAGCGCTGCTCTGAGATCGTCGCGACTCACGTCCAGTCTCTCGGAGCGCCACCGGCAGAACAGGCCGATGTGAGCGAAGCTGAAGACTCGGTCGCTTCTCTCGAGTCGAAAGCTCCGTTTTGATTCGAGCGGGCGACCCGCCGCTGTCTTGGGTCGTCCCTTCTCTCCTCTTTTACCTACGAGGAGGTGTTGCCGTGGTTGAATATCTCGCCACTTTCGAAGCTGCCGAGCTACTGAGAGTCAAATGCAAAACGCTGAAGAACATGAAGGCGCGTGGCGTTTTTGGAGAAGGCGTGCATTTCTTTCGACGGCCAGGTCCAGGACCTCGATGGAAACGCGATGCGCTCATAGACTGGCTCGAAGGCAATCATGGGCGCGTGGAAGCATTCCCGTTGGCTGAACCGGGCGGAAGAAATTTGGGCTAGTGTCCTAGTTCGATATGCGCTGAGCGAATGGGCTTTTCTATAGGAGCAATAGGATGTTCAAGGTATTTGGCTTTTTGACGAAGAAAGATGGTCTCGGTACGCAAGAATTTATCGACCATTACGAGAACAAGCACGTTCCGCTGATTTGCAGCCTGGCACCTGTTCCCAGAGTGTACAAACGCAGATATCTCGTCAGCGAGAGGCTTACAGCAGAAGGCGGCGAGGTTGATTTCGATGTAATGACAGAATTGGTTTTTGAAGACCGACGAGCGTTTGATGCATGGATGGCTGAGCTCGCCAAACCTGGGGTCGGCGCACGTATTGTGGAAGACGAAGAGAAATTCCTGAATCGGACGCGAACGAGGGCCTACGTCATTGAGGAACGGGTGACGCGCGAATGATCCTCCTAGACTAGGACGCTACCAACTTGGGGCAGTAAGTGGGCGTCACAGTCGTCACCAACCAGCACAGCTACCTCCGCTTCCGGATCTACTGGAAGGGGCAGGACATCGCCGTGTCGACGCGATATCGCGACGATGGCGCAAAGGGCCGCAACCGTCGCATAGTGAATGCCAAAGCGCTCCTCATTGAAGAGAATTTACGCCACGGTCTGAGTTTCATCGAGCCCTGCTAGAACTACTCGGTGACTGTCCGCCACGTTTGATGCCCACGCCGAGTCCGCAACCGAAGGCGAGGACTCTCCGCAGCTACTACGAGGAGTGGATCGAAAGAAAGGTTCCTCCGCTCGTTCGATTGTCGACAGCGAAACGACCTCGTCTCTGCTTTGACGCTATCGTGTTGCCCGACTTGGGATCAGTGCTGTTTCAGGACTTAAGGAAGAGCCGGATGGAAACATTTCCCGCCGCGCTGCTGCGAGGGAAGACTCAGCGCGGAACGACGCGAACGGTCAAAGCTGTTCGCAATATCATTGACTGGCATCTTAGATCACTCTGGCGCGACGCTGAGCGCGAAGGCTATGTGGGTCCATTTCCTCGTCTAGACTGGCCGCGCGCGAATCGCGCTAAACCTGATCCTTTCGACTCGGACGAGCAAGATGCCATCTTGGCATGGTTCGCAGAGAACGAACCGTACTGGTGTCCGTGGCTTTTCTTTCTGTTTTGGACCGGAAGGCGCCACGGAGAAGCCGCTGCGCTGCGATGGAATGACATCGATTTGAAGCGAGGGATCATCTCGATATCGCGAAGCCGCGACGAGGGCGAGGATAACGCACCCAAGACAGTGGGTTCGACTCGCGAGATTCCAATGCTCCCTTGAGTCGTTGATCTTCTGAAGCGGCTGCCGCGAAGACTTCATTCCGACGGCTCGGAATTCGTCTTTCTCAGCCCCGAAGGGAAGCCGATGACGGACACGTGGTGGCCGAAGCGAGGAGCGGCGCGAAGACCAGTCGACGACGAGTCGAAAGGAATCTGGTTTAGGTGGCTTCGCAGCCTTGGCATTCGGCCGCGGAAGTTCTATATGACGCGACACACATTCATAGCGTGGGCGCTATCGGAGGGAGCCAACTTGAAGGGCCTTGCCGAATACTGCGGAACATCTGTGCAAATGATCGAGCAGAGAGCTACGGCAGGTACATCCGCAAAGACTTCCTCGGGCCTCTAATCGCGGCACGCCCAAAGAGCCTCCGAAGGGTGGCGGCTGGCGAAGAAACCAGCGGACCCCACTTGAGGGTTCCGCGAAAAAGGCCCGAATTTCCTACGGAATTCTGGTGGAGGCGGGGAATTGAAAATCCGGCTGAGAATGAACTCGGTAGGAAACGGTAGAGTTTCTGCGGATTTTTCGCCTCGCCTTCATACCGCAAACTACCGGTTACCGTCCCTGAGGGACGCCTGGTTTTCAGCGCTTGACCGCAACAATCGCAGCGATAGAGCGCCACGTCGCCGGGGATAATCGAGGATCGGGTCTAGCTTGATCTATTCGGCCCACGGCCGCGCCATGCACGCCGCAAAGCGGCTGCCGACCCCTACGACGCGAGGATCGGCAAGAGCTTCTCCCACCCTACTTCAATCATTAGGAACAGGACTGACGCTACTTGCCCGAAGATGCGGTGATTCAGCAGCTCACCAAGATTTTGAAAATCTCTGCACGCGTTTTCTACGAAGTGCGTACCAAGGACTCCAGGGAAGGGTTAGATGATAACCGCATCGAGACAGCCTGTCGCGCGCTTCGATCTGTGCATCGACGAGCTGAAGTCCACAGTTATCGACCAAGGCGGGCTTGTAGCCCACCTCCACCGCCGACGGAGTTCGGGTTGCGACGGTTGCCGTCGATAAGCGCCATTTCCTGCTCGACAGCGGCATCTGGTGCTCCCCTTTGCTGTCACGTCCTCCACCCCTCAGACTTGCGGTGGATGCGCCGGTTCCTGCCCCTCTTCCGGTGGTGCGCCGCCCCAGATGAGAACGTCGGGGCAAAGGTCGGCGCCGTTCGGCCATACCACTGTACCGCCCTCACCGCGAACTTGGGCAGATAGCTTCGGGTCACTCCGAATCCCTTCGAAAACGGGACCCATCAGAAGGTGCGATACCTCCCGCTCAATCATCGAGCCATCGGTCAGGGTCAGCCTTAGCTTGAAACCTTCTAGCGCTTCGACCATACGAATTCTCAGAAGGGCCATCACTTTTTAACCTCAGTCAAGTGGTTCGATCATGTTTAGGGTTTCTCCTGCGCGCGCCCGCTGCCAATCATCACGCAGTTCGGAGCGATGTAGGGCAGCCCATTCCAATACTAGCGCCACCGCCCGACGCGGCAACGACCCGCGGAACACGATCAGAGTGTCGATTTCGATCAAAGCTTCGTACTCGCCGTAGATCGCATGGAAGTGCGCTGGCTCGTGGCCGCTGTAAAACATCCGAATGATGATTCCGAAAAAGCGGCTCACCTCGGGCATGGCTTAACCTCTTCATCCCGCATCTCTACGCCCGTTATCGCGCCCGATATGGGCAAGGTCTTCATCGCGTCGTCGAACCAGCGACACTCATGAATCTGGATATTCGGCCTTCCCTCGTTCTCTTGCCAATTGCTCTCGAACTTCGGCAAGGATCTGGGTCTCAACTAGTATACCCTGCCGTTCATATCGCTTGCGGGAGCGGCTGAAACGCACAATGACGGCGCTGCGGGTGCTCCTCGCTTTGAGCCTCCGCGTAAGCACGGCATCACCCGATTGGACAAACTCAAGATCATCCATGCCGACACATCGCAAGCAGGCGGGGCCCTGATCTTCCATGACCAGCAAGCTGCCAGTACCGCCGCAACGATGACATTTCCACCCCGGCTTCAAAGGCATCACCGCTACCAATTCCGGAGGCCGATCTGTCTTCTCCGCCATGCGGGCCCGCTTCTTTTCTGAAAGCGCAGGCGATATCCAATGTGTCCTATACGCCTGTTCGATCGATGGGTTTCCATTGAAACTGAAGCGAAGCGTGCTTCGATCGCGCGTCTGTGAGATGTAACGCGACTCGCGAGGCAATAATCCCTTCGAATCCGCCCACAGGCGAAACTGCTTCATCGCTTCCGATATCTTGTTTAAATTCACCTGTACCGATCGTTCCAGATAGTTGGTCTGTCCCCGGCGCCACCGCTTCTCCGCTTCGGAATTGAGCCATCCGAGTCCGAGCAACACGTCGATTGGCCTGACATAGTTTTGTGCCTGGAGAGCAGATTCGGCGGCTCGAACCACTCGAATTTCCAGTTTCTTTCGATTCGCCGGAATCATCGGCAAATATTCTTCGCCACTATCGGCGTTGGATTCCAAGCCTCAGGTTGGCGCCGGACGGCGGATAAACCGACTGTTCGAGAAGACTCGGGGTCAAACGTTCCCCCGAGGTAGGCACGGCCTCGATGTTCTTCCTCTCTAAATGGTTGTGAACGTGACAGCGCTACCCGCCCCAGCTTAACCAAATACGGCTCGACGTCCGGAGCAAACGCTGCATGTTTTCGGAGTCGCGCCAAATGTTCAAAGGCCGCTGGATATTCCCTAGCACGCGAGTCATCGAGAATCGCCGAAAGGCCGCTAGTCCTCAGTAAGTCGAGCCGGGGCCGCTCATTATGGAACAGGCATAGTTCAGCGACAAAGCAGATATCGGCCAGTGTGATTTGATCGCCAACCAGGAACTCGCGGTTTGGGTTGAGCGCTTGATCGATTCCCGCCATGAAGGCTGCGAATGAGTCCTCCATTCGCGCACGGGTCTCCGCCGACACGCTGCCGCTCATGAGACCGAGCAGATAAATCTGAGAATCGCGTGCAAAGACAAGGCTCGCGTCGAGAAAGCTGTCCACCCGCGAAGCCTCATACGGCCCTCGACCGTACAATGGGAAGCGATTCTCGCCGAGAAGCGCCAACCGCGCGCATAATACTGTTGGATTCGAAAATACCGATCCGGCCCTCGGGGCTGAATACGGCTGGCACGGTGCCAAAGGGGTGGGCTTCCAGAAATGCCGCCGTCTTGCGCAGCGCGCCTTGGAACCCGACTTTGCCCGCCGTCGATTCTCCGGGCTGCGCGCTATCATCGGTCGTTAATGGACGCGAATCGAAGTCCCAGAGCCAGCTTTGTAATTCCCTTGGTGAGGCGCCGATGACTTCGACTTCGACGCCGTTAAGACGCGCCGCAATAGTTGCTTTCCAGATCCGAGGATTAGGAAGATAAGAAAAAATTCTGAGGTCGCTCATCGACTTCTCCTAGGCAGCAGCTATCGGCCGCACGCGGCGCCGACATCTCCTCCGCAGCGGCCGCGCTATGCGGATCAGCCGCCGTCAGGCGCACCGCAACGTTCTTATGATAAGCCGTCGCCGCGATCGGATCGCAATCTTTGCTCGCTGTTAGCAGGTTGAGACGCGGTCCTACTACCACGCTTTCGCCGTCCGGATAAAGCTGGCCGTATCCATGCGGAAGCGACACGACGCCGCGGCGCAGCGAGTCGTCGTTCTCCGCGCGTACGACGATATCGCCAGTGCGCGTTGCGACGCGCACCCATCCACCCGTCGGAACTCCTAATGTCTCGAGATCTTGTGGATGAATGCGAAGAGCGCCGTCGGGATCTTCGCGCCTCCATCCAGGGTGACGGACGATTTGATTGGCGTTGTAGGAACGGCGCTGTCCCGCGATCAGGATGGACGGAAATTCCGGGTCGTTCGCTTCAGCATCAGGGTCAAGCCAAGCAAGCCAGTCCAGCTTCTGCGGAACGGCAAGATGAATCTTACCGTCGCGGTGGGCGACGAAGCGCCACACTTGACCGTAAGTATGAGTCGTGAACGCCGTGCCGGTTCTGCTGGTGAGGATCTTTTCGAAGAGCGCCTCGCCAAGCGGAAGGTCTTCTCGCTGGATTCCTGCTGCACGCACCGCCTCCGGATCCTCCTTCGCGATGCGGTGGCATGCGAACCAGAGCGGTGCAGCATTAGCCGCGCCGTCAGGCAAGGCCGGTCCCAGCGTTTTGTAGAGCAGGACGGGCGCGATCCCGGCGAGCTAGGTGAAAGTAAGTGGTCGGAAATTCGAAGGTGAAAAAAGTGTATTCCCATTTTTCATACTGCGACGCCGCCGGAAGCACGTAATGCGCACACCGCGCCGTCTCCGTCAGGTGAATCCGGCGAATCCATGCCGATGCGCCAAAAAGACCCGCGGTTTCATTCAGGCTGGCTACGTCGATCCCGAAAATCTCCTGTTTGTCCGCGAGCGAATCCGCAATGTGCGCGAAACCGCGCCCAAGACGTATCAGACGATCAAGACGCTGGACGACAAATGCGAGGAGATCTACCGCGGGCATCCGTTCTATAGGCCCCCTGCCCTCGTGCAAATGGTGCGAAGGCTGCTCTTGAGCCCTGCTCTGCCGTGAGGGCGTGTGAGGTAAGCCGGTGTTGCGGTATACGCTGCAAATCTGTCCACTCCGGCAAAAACCGACACCTGCACCAGCGCGCCGCGCAGCACAAAAGGGTCGGAGCTTTTCGTGCCGCATCATCTCGTAGAATCGAGTGCACGCGAGTGAAACGATTCGGGCGAGGATCTTGCCTCCATGGATTCCTGAACAGCAAGTCGCGGCCGGATGGAGGCATCACCGTCTTCGAGCGTCAATGCTTCAGTCAGCGCGATCAGAAAGTGGCAAAATGGCCCTGAAATTAGTTCCGCGCCACGTTCTCTCACTTCCGGGCTCAGTCTAGGCTTGGGGGGGCGCTCGCAGTCCGCGAATCACCTGAACAACATCAGTCTGAGTAGGAATCGTGGTTGCCCATAACCCCCTAAACGGATCCGGACGAGCGGTATTGCCGCATCCGGCTCTTGCCTCAGGTGATAACGCCGAGGCGGCGCAGCGGATACGGATGATGGATACGAGGAAAAGGCAACCAGTGGTTGACAATCCGCGACATCCGGTCCCACCGCACCCGGCCGTTCTGGCTGCGCCGCGACAGGGCGCGATGCCAGAGCCAGACCACCTGGAACCGAAACCGAACAAGCGCCGGCCAGTTCATGGG
>JBKPEA010000150.1:0-14621 GCA_046728175.1 Thermodesulfobacteriota bacterium
ATCCTGCACGGAAACCAGGAAGAAGATGAAAACGTCCCTTCCACGATCTCACAACCCTCATTCGTGCTTCGGATGCTCGACCTGCTGCAAATAGAGCCGGACCACCGCGTCTTCGAACTTGGGACCGGCAGCGGATGGAACGCCGCACTGATCGGTCAGCTAGTCGGATCAGGTGGGCACGTCGAGAGTCTTGAGATTATTCCGGAGTTGGCCCGCAGGGCGTCGAGCACCATTCAGTCACTGGGAATTTCGAACGTTCATGTGGTCGAAGGCGACGGAGCAACAGGATATCCGGACGCCGCTCCCTACGATCGTGCCATCTTTACGGCGGGTACATTCGATTTGCCGCGCCACTTCTACCAGCAGATCCGAGAGGAAGGATTGCTGCTAGTCGTGATCAAAACTCCGGGTGGTGGAGATAATCTGTTTCTGTTGCGCAAAACCGGCAATCACTTTGAGTCGGTGGAAGCGATGATCTGTGGGTTTGTCCAGCTGCGCGGCAGTTACGAATTCAAGGATCTGGAACCCGCCCTGGTTGAAAAAGCGGTGCCGGAATGGAGCGAGCTCAAGAGTAGGGAAGTAAGCCGGCGGCGCTTTTGGTGGGGCGGCAAGGGAAAAGAGATTTTCGTATGGTCGACTCTGGGCTTCCGTTCCTTTCTGGGAATCGTGGAGCCGACATTTCGCGCTTTCAAGACCGCAAGGGACGACGCGGGCCGCAAAAAAGAACATCACTACTTCGGTTTGTGGGACGCGGACAATCATTCTCTGGTGGTGGCAAAAGATGACCGGCTATTCGCCTACGGCAGCGCGCGAGCCGAGGAGCGCCTATTAGACACGCTCCACTCGTGGGTAGAGCTGGGGATGCCAACTGCGGCGTGTTTTGACCTCAAGGTATATCCAATCGGCGCGCGTTTGGACGCTAATGAGCAGCAATGGATTGTTCGACGAAGGGATTCTCAGTTCCTGTGGACTCTGCAGAAATGATCGGGGGTGCAGGCTCGTAAAAACTCGCGATAACCAGGGACCTCCTCCGCCATGCTGCCCAGGTTGTCCAAGCCTCGCGCGTTTTTATTGGCACGACTTTCTGGCGTGGGTGGCCAGCAAAACCCAACACTGAAAAAACTAGGATAACGCCGCCTTCCGCTGGGGGCACTAAACAGCGTGGCAATTTGTCGCCTCGAGCCGAAGTCGGTGGGAACTTGGTTCGGGTTGTGAATCTCGATTTCTCAAAGGCTGCGAGGTCCTTAGCCTTGAAGATCGCGGTCGACCCTTCGGGCGAGATCGGCGGCCTCTACTTTGTTCAAGCGCAGTCGGAAGCCAACTCGAGGAACTTTCGGCGGGACTGGCCGAGCCCCGTACATACCGCCGGGCCCTTCCTCCTCCCTCGGTAATTCTCTGGCGACATAGGGGCGGCCGAGCCTTCCTACTGAGTCACCACTACTACGCTTTGCCATAATCAAGATTGGGCAATATGTTTGGGTTGAAATCTGACAGTGGAGACTGACGCGCCATGCCTGTCGATGAAGATGAAGCGTTACGGCTTGAAGCCGAGGAATCCCCGGGACCCTCTGAACTTGAATCCGCGCTGGCCAACGACACGCTCGCTGATGTCGTTACCCAACCGCCACTGATTCTTGACGGTGCCACTTCGCTAGCCGATGCGATTGGCAAGATGCGCGACGAGCGGCGTGCGTGCGTGCTGGTTGTTGAAGCGGGAAAGTTGGCCGGGGTTTTCACCGAACGCGACATCCTGATGAAGGTGGCGGCGACTTCGATGGACCTCGAACGAACGCGTCTCGAGGAGGTGATGACGCGCGATCCGGTTACCCTCCCCGCGGACTCCAGCGTCGCTTATGCTCTCAACCTCATGGTCCTGGAGGGCTTCCGGCATATTCCGATGGTCGACGAGGAGGAGCGTCCGGTCGCGGTCGTCTCGATGCGCAATCTGATCGAGTACTTGGGGTCCTTTTATAGCCGCGACCTGCTCACCATCGCGCCCCATCCGCGCCTGTCGCGCTTCAAGAATCGCGACGGCGCCTGAACGTAACGCACACGACCCGCTAGGGCGTTCGAGAAGCGGCGTCGCACGGGAGTTGGGTCATGAACATGCAAACCACAAATTCAGGTGCGACGCGCGCGTTGGTGCGTGCGGTTCGCGACATTCGCTGGGAAGAGATCCCCAGCGATGCGCGCGAGGCAGCGCGACAATGTCTTCTCGATTTTCTAGGATGCGCGGTCGCAGGTTCGCGTCAACCGCTCGCGCAGATACTGCTAACCGAGATCGCTGCGCGAGAAGGATCGTCCGAAGCGACGCTAGTCGGCCGACCGGAACGATGCTCGCGGTTGACAGCCGCTTTGCTCAATGGCGCGGCCGGTCATGCGCTCGATTTCGATGACACCCACATGGCAATGGGTGGTCATCCGTCCGTTCCGGTTATTCCGTCCGTGCTGGCACTGGCGGAAACGACCGCGGCCAATGGCCAGTCCTTGTTGGAAGCGATCATCGCTGGCGTTGAGCTTGAGTGTCGGCTGGGCGCGATCGTCGGCGGGGAACACTACGCAATCGGATTCCACTCCACCGGCACCCTCGGCGCGTTCGGGGCGGCCGCGGCGTGCGCGCATCTGTTAAAACTCGACGAAGACGGGTGGCTCCGTGCGATGGGTCTCGCGGGAACCCAAGCGGCCGGACTGAAGTCGGCCTTTGGCACCATGGGGAAACCACTGCACGCCGGTCGCGCTGCGTCGAACGGGTTGTTGAGTGCGCTCGCGGCACGCGGCGGGTTTACCTCCAGTGCCGCAATTCTCGAGACTGACCAGGGGTTTCTTGCGACCCATGCCGGCGCCGCGCCCTCGGCGCAGCCCATCGATCAGTTCGCGGGGCGCTTCCTGATTCGCGACACGCTCTTCAAGTACCACGCATCGTGTTATCTTACGCACGCGCCCATCAACGCGGCGACGCACATTCAGGCGGAACACCATCTCGATCCGAAGACGATTGACGAGGTGGAGGTCGGCGTGGCGCGCAGCTTGCTCAAGGTGTGCAATATCCAGACGCCGACCACCGGACTCGAGGGAAAATTCAGCTTGCGCGCCACCACCGCGATGGCGCTGCGCGGAGAAGACACCAGTGACCTCGGGACCTTCAGCGATGCTCGGGTGATGAATCCGGATTTAGTCGCGCTCCGCGATCGCATCCGCATCGTCACCATCGAAAAAACCCCGCAGACTCGGGCGCGCGTGACCATTACCGCCCGGGGACGTCAATTCGAAGCGGAATCTGATTCCGGACAGCCCGCCTCCGATCTCGACCTTCAACGTGAACGACTCACGAGGAAGTTCCGTGCGCTGACGGCGCCAGTTCTCGAGCGCTCCGACGCCGAGGAACTCGCGCGCGCCGTGTTGGAGGTTGAAAAGGTGGCAACCGTGTCCGAGCTGATGCGGTTGACGGTGCCAAGCTAGTACGTCTCCGCACCCAAGTCCGTCCGACGGATAGTCCCTTTCGTGTCCAGGCGCGCATAGGCTAACCTGTCGGCGATTCATCGCCCCTAAAATGCGCATTTACGCTCTCACGATTTTTGTCGGTGCGTTCCTCCTCTTCCAGATCGAGCCGATGATCGCGAAATACCTGCTGCCGTGGTTTGGTGGCACCGCGATGGTCTGGGCGACCTGCCTGTTGTTTTTTCAGACTCTGCTGCTCGCCGGCTATACCTACGCACACCTGGCCAGCACGAAACTGGCGCCGCGCCGCCAGTTCATCATTCACCTGGGACTGATCGCGATATGCGTGAGCGCGATGTTGCTCCCGGCGCTGATGTCTAACTCCCCGGTCATGCCCAGCGCGAGCTGGAAGTCCGCGCACCCCGCATTTCCAGTGCTGCGCATTCTACTCGTGCTCGGGGTGAGCGTCGGATTGCCTTACTTCGTGCTGTCGGCGACCGCGCCGCTGCTCCAGTCCTGGTTCGCGAGCATCTATCCCGACGCCTCCGTCTACCGTCTTTACGCGCTTTCCAATCTTGGTTCGTTGCTCGCTCTGCTCACCTATCCGTTCGTGGTCGAGCCGACTCTCGCTCTCCGAACCCAGGCGAATTTGTGGGCTGCGCTCTATGGGTGCTTTGCGATCGGAATGCTGCTATGCGGGCTGCCCCTTCGCAGCCGACAGGCGCTGGCGCGCGCAGCCGATCCCGAGTCTGTGGATCCCACCGTGGGTACCAAGGTGCTCTGGATCGCGCTCGCCGCCTGCGCTTCAGCTCTCCTCTATGGCGCAACTGGTCAGATGACGCAGGATGTCGCGCCCGTTCCGTTCCTATGGATTCTGCCGCTTGCCCTCTATCTGTTGTCCTTCATCATCTGCTTTGACGGCGACCGATGGTACCGGCGCGGAATTTTTCATCCGCTACTGGGTCTCGCGATCTCCGCCAGCTTCCTCGTAGTTATCCATGTCACCGCGATCGCGCCCGTGATCGGGCGGGTCATTCTGTCGCCGCAGATCGTCACCCTGGCCATCGAGGTCGGGAATCTCTCTCTGCTGATGTTTGCGGGGTGCATGGTCTGTCACGGAGAGCTGGTCCGGCTTAGGCCGCACCGGCGTGATCTCACGGTGTTTTACCTGATGGTTTCCGCAGGAGGGGTGCTGGGTGGCGTTTTGTCGGTGGTCGTCGCCCCAATGCTGTTTCGAGGTTTTTGGGACTTTCGATTCGCCGTGTGGACGAGTGTCGTACTGATGACCATTGCACTGGTGCGTGATCGCGAGTCGTGGATCCATCGCCGCCCACCGGCGGTAGGCATCGCAATTCTGGCGGTGGCCCTCGGCTACCCGCTGCTAATCAGAGTAGTTGAGCATGCCCGGATCTATTCGGTGGTGGTGCTAATCCTTATCGGCGCGGTTGCACTGATGCCGCGGTGGAAGAATCGGCCGCGGTGGCTGGCGAGGCCAGGAATCGTACTGCAGTTTTCAATGCTGGCCGTGATCACGGTTCTCGGCGTGATCTATGTCGAAACGGTCGAGGTGGCGCTCCACGACACGCTGTGGATCGCGCGCAACTTCTATGGCGTGTTTCGCGTGGTTGAGAACCAAGGCCCCGACCACCAGTGGCATTCCTATCGGCTCCTGAACGGCCGCGTCTCGCACGGCATGCAACTGTATTCGTCAACCGACCCGCAAGCTCGCTACTACCCGGCTACCTACTATGACATCGATAGTGGGATCGGCCTGGTAATGATGAACCATCCACGACGTGCCCTCGACGGGAATTCCGCCTTGCGCGTCGGAGTCGTCGGTCTCGGCGTTGGGACAATGGCCGCATGGGGCCGGCCGGGCGATTACTTCCGCTTCTATGAATTGAATCCAACCATCATCAAGCTGGCCAACGACCCGAGCGGGTATTTCAGCTATCTGCGCGATTCGAGTGCTGAGGTCGTCATCGTTCCCGGCGATGCGCGGCTTTCGATGGAGCGTGAACTCGCCGAAGGCCAATCGCAGCAATTCGACGTCCTCGTGGTCGATGCCTTTAATGGAGACTCGATCCCGACTCATCTGCTGACACGCCAGGCGATGCTCATTTACCTGGGCGAGCTCAATCCGGACGGCGTCCTGGCGATTCATGTCTCCAACGTGTTTCTCGATCTGCGCCCCGTGCTCGCCGAGAACAGCAGGGCCCTCAATCTGCGTTACGGCTTCATAAGCTGCGAAGAAAAGGACGCGATGAACTGGGCGAGCGACTGGGTCCTGCTTGCTCGCAACGACAAGGTGCTCGGCCGGCCGGAAATTGCCAGCCGCCTGAAATCGCGCGATGGGCTGCGGCGGGTCCGCCCCTGGACCGACGACTACAGCAACCTGTTCCAACTGCTCAAATAGGCCCGCGCGGTTGTGTGGTCCGCGGGATTGGAGGCGGGCTTGACGCAATCGAGGCCTACGCGCTACAGGCGCCATCATGCAGATGGCGCATGGCTCGCGAATGAGCTTCGGACCGGTCTCCGGGCATCGTTCAGGCGGTATCGATTTCAAGCGGCTGATCCAGGGAAATCCAGGCGCCTGCGACAACTTTGAGTTGAGTCTCGTGCGCACGGCGGGTGACTATTACACGCCGCGCCATCGTCACAATTTCGACCAGGTCAGGTTCTGCCTGGAGGGCGTCATGAACTACGCTCCGGGCAAAAACCTGGAGAGAGGTGCGGTCGGCTATTTTCCCGAGGGTACCTTTTACGGACCGCAGCAGGACACCGCCGTGTCAGTAACGCTGGTGCTGCAGCTGGGGGGCGCGAGCGGTTACGGCTTCATGAGTTACGACCAGTTGAACGCGGGGTACCAGCAACTCTGTGACTACGGGAACTTCCAGCGCGGAGTATTCACGCGTACTACTGCCGACGGACGCATCATTCGCAAAGACGGCTATGAAGCGGTGTGGCAGCACGTTATGCGCCGTGAGGTAGAGTATCCGGCGCCGCGGTTCGACGAGCCGGTCGTTATGTTCCCCGACAATTTCAACTGGATCGGGCTTGGCGGCGGAATCGAGGTCAAGCGACTGGGCGCATTTGGGGAGCGCGGCCTCGAGCTAAGCTTCATCCGCGGGCCGCGCGGCGCCAAACGTGTAATTCAAAAACTGGCGACATGCGAACTGCTGTTCGTGGTAGGCGGTGCCCTGCACGCTTCTGCCTCTGACGATCCGATCGATGCGCATTCGGCTCTGCGCATTGAGGCAGCCGACTCCGGCATGATGCTGGAGGTCGACGAAGACGCCCTGATGTTCGCGATAACGCTGCCGCGCTTTAGCTGAGCGGCCGACACCTCGGGAGGAAAATCATGGCAGCCGGAACTACACGCTCAGCGGCACCATCAGGCTTATCGGCCCGCACCGCCGCGTCTTCGCCGGGGTCCATGCGAGCTGGTATGCGATCGCGCGCGCCGATGAAGTAGCGCCTGGTCAGGTAGTTGGACGCGATTTCCTGGAGGGACGCGCCATTGTTTATCGGGGAGAGAGCGGGCGAGCGTCCGTAATGAGCGCCTACTGCCGTCATCTGGGCGCCGATCTCGGGGTCGGGAAAGTTATCGGCGAGGATGTGCGGTGCGCGTTCCACCATTGGCAATACGGTCCTGACGGGAAGTGCACCAGGATTCCGGCCTCGGACAAGATTCCCAGGGCGGCGCGGGTCTTCAAGTTTCCGACCGCTGAAAAATGGGGACTCATCTGGGCGTTCAACGGCCAAAAGCCGCTGTTCGAGGTTCCGGATTTTGCAGGGTATCAAGAGACCGGGCTGGAATATCGCACCATCGAGGCCTTCGATCTTCCGGTCGAACCGTGGGTGCCGTTTACCAATTCGATGGACTTTCAGCATTTGCGGGTGCTGCACGGTCTCAAAATCGATTTCGATCCGAAGCAAATCCAGGTCGGCGACTACCGAATTCAATACGAGGTGCGCTTCGAAGATCCCGCCCTCGGGGGGTTCGATCAGTGCATTCGCGTGACCGGGACCAACACCATCGCGCTGGCCGGCAAACTCAACGGGATGAGCGTTTGCTCGATGGCGACCGGAACCCCGACCCCCGATGGACGAACCATCGGATGGATGGTCACCGCGACGCCGCGTTCGGAGGGAGCGCCGGAACAGCGGGCCCAGCAGCTACAGATTGGTGAAGCATTCTTCAAGCGCCTCATCGAGGAAGACACGCCGGTATTGAGCACCGCGCATTTTCATGAGGGCGTTCTGATCGAGGCAGATCGAGCACTCGCCATGTTCTTCTAGTACGTGAAGCGGTTTCCGCGCTCCCGACCCGCCGCCCGTTTCGAGTGACGGGCGCGAAGCTACTCCGCGCCTCGCTCCATCGCGGGTTTCCGCTTGCCGGCGAGGTTGTGTGCAGTGTTGATTAGGCAGACGTGGGTGAATGCCTGCGGAAAATTCCCGAGTTGGAGCTTGCTGGCGGGATCGTATTCTTCCGCCATCAAGCCAAGGTCGTTGGAGATCCCGAGCAGCCGCTCGAAAATGGTGCGCGCTTCATCGGCTCTGCCCAGCGCGGCCAGGTTGTCCGCATACCAATAGGTGCAAGCGAGAAACGCGCCCTCGCCGCTGGGCAATCCATCGACGTTGCCGGACCCGGAATAGCGCATCACGAACCCATCGACCATCAGTTCCTTTTCGATGGCCGTGACGGTGCCAACCACGCGACCATCGGTTGCCGGAAGAAAGCCGACCAGCGGCATCATCAGGACCGAGGCATCGAGTGAGGTGGCACCGTAATACTGAACGAAGGCGTTGCGGGTTGCATTGTAACCGTTGCGGCAAACGTCGTCGTGGATTAGCTGACGCAGCGAGCGCCATTGCTCGATGGGACCATTGAGCTTGAACTTTTCGACAGCCTTGACTGCGCGATCGACCGCGACCCACGCCATGACCTTCGAATGGGTGAAGTGGCGGCGCGGCCCGCGCACCTCCCAGATCCCTTCGTCGGGCTGATCCCAGGCCGACTCCAGGTAGTCCATGAGCTTCTTCTCGAGCGCCCACGCATAGTTCTGTTCCGGAACGCGATGCTTGCGCGCTACATGCATGGTGTCCATCACTTCGCCGTATACATCGAGCTGGAACTGCTCGTGAGCGGCGTTGCCGGTGCGCACCGGCCGGCTGTTGGAATAGCCCGCTAGCCACGGCACTTCACGCTCGGTCAATTGGCGCTCGCCGGCGACTCCGTACATGATCTGCATATCCTGCGGGTGACCCGCCACCGCGCGAACCAGCCACTCCCGCCATGAACGAGCCTCCTGGGTATACCCCGCGATCAGCAACGCATATAACGTCAGGGTCGCATCGCGCAGCCAGCAGAACCGATAGTCCCAGTTGCGCACTCCGCCCAGGGCTTCGGGCAGAGAGGTGGTAGGTGCCGCAACCATCCCGCCAGTCGGTGCGTAGCTGAGTGCTTTCAACGTGATCAGGGAGCGCATGACGGGATCGCGCCATTCGCCCGTCCATCTGCATCTGGCAGACCAGTCACTCCACCACTTTTCGTTCGCTGAGAGCAGCGCGTGGGCGTCGTCACCATGCGGCGTCGGGCGATGGGACGGATACCAAACCAGGTGGAAGGAAGCCTCTTGGTTCGCGGTGAGCGGGAATTCACCGCTGTGAGCGAGGTTGTGGCCCAGCAGTCGAACGGGCGAGCGCAATTCGACTGCCTCCGGTCCTGCCATCGCACGCAGACCGTAGTCGGCGCGGCGCACCCACGGGATCTCACGGCCATAGCCGAAGCGCAGGACGAATTCTGTGCGCATGGTCATGCTGCCCGAGGTGCAGCGGACCAGACGGACCAGGTCGATACGATCGTCGCGCTTGGGAATGGGCATGAAGTCGATCAGCGTGGCGGAGCCTTGAGCGGTCTCGAAAGTAGTCTCAAGGATCAGGGTGTCGCCCCGGTACCGGCGCGTCACCCGGTTTACGTCGCCGGCCGGCTCGATTTGCCAGCGGCCATTGGTTCGATCGCCGAGCAACGCCGCGAAGCATGCCCCCGAGTCGAATCGCGGCAGACACAGCCAATCGATAGAGCCGTTGCGGCCAACCAGCGCCGCGGTGCGGGTATTACCGATAAGGCCGTAGTCTTCGATCCTCACGTTCACGTGGTTCGCCCCGTTGCGGAAAACTCGCGCCGCAAGACTACCATGCAAGGGCAGTGTGTACGACGCGCAGCGATAGCTACTGCCTGGCTTTGTTTCCGACGCCGGTCCGTTGCTGCGCGCGTGTGGACTTGCCGAGCCCGCTCTTATTACGCCAATTTGACGGCAGGCCCGGGCCTCGTGTTTAAGAGTTTGTTTCAGCCCCTTTCGGCCACACCCTTAAGGTATTTCCGGAGCTGGCTGGCGAAATCAACGGCAGCTTAAGCGGACCCTTCCGCGGAATTTTGCAAATCGAACGCGCAGGAAGGCGACTTCGGCGTGTGCACTATTCAAGTCCGCAGCGACTGCGCTATGTCTCAATTCATCCACCGAGAAGGAGACGACCATGGGCCGGCTCGACGGCAAGATTGCCTTGATCGTCGGCGGAGGCGCCGACGGACCTCCCAACACGGGTGAGACACTCGCCATCGGCAACGGGCGCGCGACGGCGATTATGTGCGCACGCGAGGGCGCGGCAGTAATGGTGTCTGATCTCAAGCTCACCTTGGCGGAGGAAACTGCCGGCGCCATCCGGTCCGAAGGCGGTCGCGCCAAGGCAGTAGTGTGCGATGCGAGCAAGGAGGAGGACTGTCGCGGGGCGGTCGAAGCGACGGTCCGCGAATTCGGCAGTCTGCAGCTGCTGGTGAACAACGTCGGAATCGGAATTGGTGGCAATTTGCTCAAGACCACGACCGAGCAATTTGACCGGATGGTTGCAGTGAACCTGAGGAGCCACTTCCTTACGATGCGATACGCGGTGCCGGAAATTGCGAAGGCCGGTGGCGGCGCGATTGTGAATGTCTCGTCGATGGCAGCGCTAAGGAGCAATCGGCTGATTCCATACGAGGCCACCAAAGCTGCACTGCTGGGATTGTCGCGCTCCGCTGCGGCATCCCACGCGCGCGACAAAATCCGCGTTAACACGATTCTGCCCGGGCTCATAAATTCCACCATGGTGCGACGCGAAATCGGCGATCGCGAAGCGGCGGTTGCACCACGCATCCCGCTACGGAGGCAGGGGACTCCGTGGGAGATTGCCAAGGCGATCGTGTTTCTGCTCTCCGACGACGCCTCCTACATCACGGGAACGGAACTGATCGTGGACGGCGGGCTATCGATGGGGTGAGCGCGGGTAAGGAAACGAGGCCGGCGGGCCAGCACCGGTCATAGACCGGGCGAGCGACCTGAGGACCTCTGTTGAGAGACGACGGCCGTACGCGGGAAGTCAGTCCACGCGGCGAAGTCTTGAGAACATTCACGGACTTTCAGATCCGCGAGGGGACGCAAAGATTGCGAGGCGAATATGCGCAAAGTAAGATTCGGTTATCAGCTTGACTTCCGCAATCCGCCTGAATCCGGGCGTAGTTTTGCCGGGCTCTATCGTGATTCACTGGAGCAGGTGGAATTGGCCGAGGCGCTCGGGTTCGACTCGATTTGGCTAACGGAGCATCACTTCACGGACGATGGTTATCTTCCCGCGATGCTCCCGGCAGCGGCCGCGATCGCGGCGCGCACCCTGCGCGTTACCATCGGAACCTTCGTGCTGCTCGCGCCCTTTCAGCATCCGCTGAAACTGGCCGAAGACGCGGCGGTGGTGGACGTTATATCGAACGGCCGTTTGCGCCTGGGGTTGGGGCAGGGCTACCGGCAGGAAGAGTTCGATGGGTTTGGTGTGCCCCGCGCGGAGCGGCTGGGACGTACCCTGGAGACCATCGAAATTCTAAAGCTGGCGTGGACCGGCAAGCGCTTCAGCTTCAACGGCAAGTATTTTCACTTCAAAGACGTGCGGGTGCTGCCCGCACCGGTAAGCCATCCCTATCCGGAATTGTTGTGGGGGGCGGGGGCGCCGAAAGCGATTCGGCGTGCGGCGAAGATGGGATTGTCGTTCGCCTGTGTCGGCGGACGCAAGGAAATGGGAATTTACACCGAGGCGCTCAAGCAGGCGGGGCGCAATCCTGCGGACTTCAGCCTGGTCAACAGCCGCATCGTCTATATCGCCGCCACGGCGCAAGAGGCATGGCGCGAGGTCGGCGATGCGCTCATGTATCAGGCCGAGCACTACGGCAAGTGGCTCAGCGCGGCAGCCGGCACCACCGACATGAGCAAGGTCCTGATCCGACCCGACCCGGAGCGATTGAAGCGCACCAGCATTCTGGGGCCGCCCGACGAAGTCCGCACGCGTATCACGGAAGTACTCGAGTCAGGCCCGATGACCGAGTTGATTACGGTTGCGCAGCTGCCCGGTCTGGATCCGGCCAAAGCGCGTCGATCCCTGGAACGCTTCGGCCGCGAGGTGCTGCCTGCATTCAAGTAGAAAACGGAGCCAGCCATTGAGTTGTCAGGACAGCAGCCGCGCTGTCGCGACATTCCGGGGTTCATGAGTGCCCTGGTCTCGATTAAACTGCCGCGGTCACCGGTCGTGCTCATGTATTTTTGCGGCCCCAGTAGTTAATCTCTGCATCGGTTCGGCGAGGAGGTGATCGATGCGACTGTTCACATTCGCCACCAGTCCGTACGCGCGCAAAGTCCGCATGGCACTGGACTTCAAGGGCCTCAGCTACGAGCCTGTCGAGCGCTGTTACTCTCTGGACCACAAGCCGGACCTGCTTGCGGCCAGCCCGCGCGCGGAAGTCCCCGCGTTGATTCTTGACGACGGCCGCACCCTCGCAGACTCGACGATCATCTGCGAATACCTGGAGGATGCTTTTCCCAGCCCGCCTCTGCGACCGCCCGATCCCTTTCAACGAGCGCGGATGCGCCAGATCGAAGATCTGTGCGATCGCGCGTGTGACGCGGTCACCTACGGCTACTGGATTGCGGAAGCGCGAAAATCCGCTCCGGAAGCCGCGGCGATGAGCCAGGCGTCACGCGCGGAATTCGCCGAGCTGCTGCAAAAGCTCGAAGGCGAGCTTGGCCAGGGTGACTTTTTCTGCGGCTCGCTCAGCATCGCGGATTTGGCGGCCATCTGCCATGTGCCCGCGGCGCGGGGGATGGGCATTGACCTTGGCGGGATGCCACGGCTCAAGGCATGGACCGCCCGGATGACGGCGATTCCCGCGGTGCGGGGCGATCGTCAGCGGCTAGTGCAGGCGCTTGCCAAGGTTCATGATATCAGCAGCGAGCTGGTGGGTCCCGACGGGCGAATTCACTGGCGCGACAGCCGCCTCGAATGGCCGGTTCGACGGGGCTTTATCGATTTCGTGGCGCGCGAATTTCATGCGGGCACGATGATGTTCCCGCCGCAGGCGACCTAGGCTCGCGACTGGAGGTTACCAGCATGCCAGTGTCCTACATTCCGCGGACTCGGGAGTTGTATGCCGATTTCAACAATCCGTATCGGTGGGTGACCAACGAGTCCGTGCCCTGGACGCCACTCACCAAGCCGATCGCGCAGTGCAAGGTGGCACTCATCAGTTCCGGCGGCATCATGTACCGTGATCAACCGCGCTTCCATCGCGAGGATGCGTCCTACCGGCGCATTCCAACCAGCGCCACCCGCGACGATCTGAATATCTGGCACTTCGGATATCCAACGAAGGATGCGCAAATCGATCCCAATTGCGTGTTTCCGTGGGAACGGCTCAAGCAGTTGGAGCGCGAGAAAGTGATCGGCGAATTGCACGATCCATGCTTCAGCTTCATGGGCGGCATCTACTCCGCACGTAGAGTACGCACCGAGCTTGCCCCACAAATCGCGGATGAACTCAAACGCGCCAAAGTTGATGCTTTCTACCTGGTGCCCGCCTGACCCGTGTGCCATCAGTCCGTCGGACTGATAGCGCGCGTAGTCGAAGAGGCCGGGATTCCGAGTCTGTGCATGACTTCCGCGATCGACATAACCAAGGCTGTCAAGCCGCCGCGTGCGGTGTTTGTCAATTTTCCGCTGGGCCATCAGACGGGCAAACCCAATCAGCCCGAGGTGCAGAAACGCATCGTCCTGGATGCGATGCACGCATTTGAGACGATTGCGCAGGCGGGAACAATCGTCGAGTTGCCCTACATCTGGGACGCCAACGATCGCAGCTGGGAAGAGCGAGACTACACCAAGGGCTGGATGCCGGAGAGACCCTCGAAGGAAGCCGCAGACAGACAGGAAGTGGACCGGCGCGCGCGATACTCGGGCTGAAGGGTTGCCTTGCGCCCGGCAGGCGCGGGGGGAACAGAGAGGAGCGAACCATGAATGGCGTGGCTGCGATTGTCGGCCTGGCAGTACTTGAATACATGATTTTCGGCATCCTCGTGGGAAGAGCGCGCGGTACCTACCATGTACCGGCGCCCGCAACCACAGGAGACCCAACCTTCGAACGCTACTTTCGGGTGCATCAGAATTCTATGGAAGCCCTCGTAGTGTTGATTCCCTCGCTGTTCCTGTTTGCGAATTATGTCAGTGCATCGCTGGCGATCGCGGTAGGGTTGATTTTCCTGGTCGGCCGAATCATGTACGGGACCGGTTACATCACCGCGCCGGAGAAGCGCGGCCCCGGGGCAATGATCACCTTTGGCGTGAATGGTATTCTCGTCCTCGGCGCGATTATTGGACCGATCGTTAATCACTTCCGGGTCCACTAGGTTTGCTGGTCGCGCTGACGTGCGGCAGCGACAAACTGGGAGGGTTCCACGCCGGGCCATCACCCTGCCCCTTCCTTCCGGAATTGCCGCCAAAGCGCTGAGAGAACTTCGGGCGCCGGAGGAACTGGGAACTTGGCAGATTTCGGGCGACCTACTAGAGTCGGGATTTCGGAATTCTGCTCCTAAATACAATCCAGAGATAAGGAGATCTTTCTCATGGCGGAAGAACGCAAAGGCGCCGTTACGATGAGGGGTAACCCAATGACACTGGTCGGTCCTGAACTCAAGCCCGGCCAGAAGGCTCCGAGCTTCACCATCGTAGGTAAAACACTGCAACCGGCGGGGCTCGACCAGTTCAAAGGCAAGGTCAAAATCATTACGACGGTTCCCTCGCTCGATACGCCGGTCTGCGATGCGGAG
>JBKPEA010000151.1:0-23839 GCA_046728175.1 Thermodesulfobacteriota bacterium
GGTTCGCGCGCCCACCAGTCCAGGGAGGAATTTCGGCTCAGCCACAGCCACGAGCGCCTACCTTTAGATGACGGTTAAACTAGTGGAGAGAGTCCTTGTCTTTCCGAGGGCGCCCCGACCGATGGGCGAACCAGTGAAGGACAGACCCGCGATCCAGGGACACATTGCGCTACCCAGTCGACTTCGCGACCTCGAACTTTGCGTAGCCCGGAACCGGTTCATTCAGATGCATAGGCAAGGAGACTTCGCGCAGTACCGGAACCTTCTCCGTAATGGTTCCGCTCGCGGGTGCATCACGGGGCACCGTGATGACCCGGGTTCCGACGAAACGCACCACGGTAGGGAGCATCTTGCCCATTTCGGTGTAGCGGGTGTGCGTGCCTTCGAACAAGGTATCGCTTTTGAACAGTTTCGATCCCGCGCGGACCAGATATTCGTTGTTGCGCAGCGGCCGCACCGCCACAGATTCACTCATCACATAGATACGGCCGACGCTCGGACGCAGAAATCCCGGGTACAGCGGATTAACTCCGAGCCAGAACGGAATGATGATGCGGCGGTCGGGTGCCCAGTCGCTGAGCCGCACGTGCGCCTGGCGATCATCATTGGTGAGCGTGAAGTCGCGACCGTCGAAATCGCGCAGGATGTCGCGGCTCAATTGATCCTGCGGCGGGGTGCTGATTTCGCCGGTCGGACCAAAGTCGAGCGCCGTGTTGGGGTTGCACGCCACCGCGCAGACACTGAGGAATAGCGCGAGCGCGATGCCGATGGGCGGCGCGAGTTTCATTCGACTCGATAGCGCGCGTAGCTGTTGGGAATCCCGCCGCCCAGCGTCCATTTCATGGGCGCGGAGACCTCGCGCACCACCGGGATTTCCACCCGTTTGCCGTCCGCCCGGGTGAAACCGCGCTCGCCCATGTATTGCACGATAATCGGGAGTAGTTTGCCGCTCGTGAGATAATGCGTGCGACCGGTCTGCAGGACAATTTCCTGCTTGATGAGCGAGCTGCCCGCCTCGATCATCCATTCGCCCGGCGCCTCGAGCGGTTTCCCAAGCTGCGCCTCGCTCACCACGTAGTAATCGCCTTCTTTGGGTTGCTGCACGCCGGGGACCAGGATGTTGATGCCGAACCAGAACGGCAGCCTAAGCCAGCGATTCCTGTCCCACACGGGCGGCCGCACCTGGGCGACGGTGTTGTCGGTGCCGAGCACAAATGATTTGCCGCGAAAATTCTCTTCCACCTCCTCCGCGCTGGCATAGATCGAGGGCCGTGGCGGCGGCGGGGCTTTGGAGCATCCCGCAAACACCGCGAGCGCCGCAATTGCGACCGCCGAGACACGGAGGTGCTCAGGCGCTGCGCGCATAGTGCGAGGCGATCTCGCGGCCGACCAGCTCGATCTGCCGCGGCCACGCTTGCGGGTCTGCAATCGGCCACAGCACGAACTTGTCGAGACCCAGCGCAACGTAGTCGCTGAGCCGCCCGATCACGTCCTCGGGCGAACCAAACACGCTGCGTTCCAGGAATTGTTCGGCGCCGCGGCCGAGCGCCGAGATCATCGGGCGCATCTCATCGAGCGCCTTCTCGCGCGATCCGGCAATCCGGCAGAGCAGAATCAGTCCCGCTTCGATGCGCGCATTCGCGCGACCGTATGCGGCGGCATAGCCGCGAATCTTTTCCATATTGGCGCCGAACTCGGCCGGAGTTTGAAATGAGGCGAAGTAGCCGTCGGCCAGACGCGCAGTACGCTTCAGGACCGGGTCGGAGCGCCCGCCCACCCAGATGTCCATGGTGCCGGAATCGTTGTTGCTGCGTGCGACTGGACGCGGCTCGATAGTCACGTCATCGAAGTTGAAGAAGCGCCCGTGATAGCTCGCCTTGGGCTTGGTCCACACCTCGCGCAGGATTTCGATTCCTTCATCGAGCCGCCGTCCTCGCGCTTCGGTTGCAATCCCGCACGCCGCATAGTCGGCGAGATTCGCGCCCGTACCCACCGCCATTACCATCCGCCCGCCGGAGAGATAGTCGAGCGAGGCGAATGACTTGGCGACCAGCAGTGGATGTCTGAGGTTCAGCAACAGTACGCTCGGTCCGAGCTTCATCCTGGAGGTGCGCGATGCCAGCAGCGAGAGAGTTGCCACCACGTCGAGTTCTGGGGAAGGTGCCAGCAGGTGATCCGAGAGCCAGAACGAATCGAGTCCCCAGTCCTCAGCGCGCTCCGCGACGCGCGCGATGGTTTCCGCCGCTGGCATCCCGAGCCGCCACAGGCCGAACCCGGCTCCGATTTTAATCTGTTTCATGATGAGACCGTTGCGAAGTGCGCCGACTCTGGCGATGATATTAGCATGAGCGCCGCTTGAATGAATTCGAGCAACGCGTCATCCGGTTCCAAGCCGATGAACGTGACCGTACTCGGGTCCGGGGACGCGTTCGCGACCGCCGGGCGTTCCCAATCAGGTTATCTGGTTCGAGCCGGTGAGACCTGCGTCCTGATGGATGCGGGGCCCGATCTGCTCGGCTCCATGAAGCGCAAGAAGCTCGCCCCTGCCGACCTCGATGTGATCGCGATCAGCCATCTGCACGGCGATCACTACGGCGGCATCCCGTTCCTGATGCTTGAGTACCTCTACGAAAGCCGGCCGGACCGCACTATCCACTTCGTCGGTCCCCGCAACCTCGAGAGCCGGTGCTGGCGGATGATGAAGCTCGCCTACCCGCGCTTCAATGTCGGGGTAATCCGGCCCTGGCTCCATTTCATCGAGATTGAGCCGCACCAGGAAGTCCGGGTGAGGCACGCCATGATCAGTGCAATTCGCAGTCCCCACATGGAGACCGACATTTCGCTCTCGCTTAAATTGAGGATCGCGGGCCGCACGATTGTCTACTCGGGCGACTCCGGGTGGAACGAGGAGCTGGTGTCGTTTGCGGAGGGCGCCGATCTGTTCATCTGCGAATGCACGTACTACGAAAGCTCGCAGCTGACTTTTCACATGAACTATCCGCAGCTGGCAGCCAACCGCAGTCGTTTCAAGGTCAAACGCATGCTGCTGAGCCATCTCGGCCGCGAGGTCTTGGCACATAAGCGCAAGCTGAAGATGAAACTTGCGTTCGACGGCCTGAAAATCAAACTCTGAACCTCCTAGAGGTGACCAAGGACAGCGACTATGGGAATTGCACAGGGACAGCGCGCGCTGGTAGTGGGGGTCGCCAACGAGAAGAGCCTGGCGTGGAGCATCGCGCAGCAGCTTCACGCCGCTGGCGCCGAGATCGCACTGACCTACCAGGGCGAGGTGCTCGAAAAGCGAGTGCGGCCGCTCGCCGCGCAAATCGAGGCCACTGTGATCGGCGAACTCGACGTAACCAACGACGATCAGATTGCCACGACGTTTGGCGCGCTCCAGGCGAAGTGGGGCGGAATCGATATGCTGGTACACGCGGTCGCGTTCGCCGAGCGCGAAGACCTGCGCGACCGCTTCCTGAACGTGAGCCGCAGGAATTTCGCGCGCTCGATGGAAATCAGCGCCTATTCGCTCGTCGCGCTGGCGCGCGCCGCGGAACCATTGATGGAAGCCCGCGGCGGAGGGTCGATCGTCACGCTGACCTATCTCGGTGCGGTGCGCGCGATTCCCAACTACAACGTGATGGGCGTGGCGAAAGCCGCACTGGAAGCCTGTGTGCGCTACCTGTCAATTGATCTGGGATCGAAAAACATTCGCGTGAACGCAATCAGTGCGGGTCCCGCCCGGACGCTCTCCTCGTCCGCGATCAGCGGGTTTCACACCATGGCCCATGAAGTCGCGCAACGCTCACCCCTGCGCCGGGGAATGGAGATCGATGAGCCGGCCAAAATGGCGGTGGCCCTGCTCAGCAACCTGGGCAGCGGCGTAACGGGGCAGACGATTTACGTGGACGTGGGCTACAATATCGTCGGACTCTGAACCCGCGCACCGGCGCGGCCGCGGAGGAACTCAGCGATGGGTATTTTCATCGTGCCGCAGCTTTCCGACAACTTTGCGTATCTGGTGGTCGATGATTCGAGCACCGAGGCCGCGATCGTCGATTGCGCCGAGGCCGACAAGGTCATCGCCGCCGCTCGCGAGCGCGGGGTCAGATTGACCTCGGTTCTCACCACTCACTGGCATCCCGATCACAGCGGCGGCAATCAAGACATCGCCGCCAAGCTTCCCGGCCTCCACATCTACGGCGCCCGCGCCGAGGGCGGCCGGATTCCCGCGCTGACCAATCCGGTGGACGACGGCGGCACGGTCCGGGTTGGCAAGCTCGTAGGTCGCGTCATCGGCATCCCGGCGCATACCAACGGCCACGTCGCCTACCATTTTCCCGCGCTCAATGCGGTATTTACCGGCGACACGATGTTCATCGGCGGATGCGGGCGCGTCTTCGAGGGCAAAGCGGCTACCATGGTCGAGTCGCTCGCGCGCCTGGCGGCGCTACCGGACTCGACCGCGGTCTACTGCGGGCATGAGTACACCGAAAAGAACCTGCGCTTCGCGCTCACCCTGGAACCGAACAACCAGGCGCTCAGGGCGAAGCATGACGCAGCGGTGAAGGCGCGCGCCGCCGGCAAATGGACGGTCCCATCCACGATTGGCGACGAAAAGCAGATCAATCCGTTTCTGCGCACCGACAGCGCCGAGCTGCGCAGGAGCCTGAAGAAGATCGATCCGTCGCTGAGCGACGATCGAGTGGCGTTGTTCGCCAAGGCGCGCGAACTGAAGGACCGCTACTAACCAACCACTCCGGATGCCCAAGCACATCGGAATCGTCGCGGTCAGCGCGGAGGGCGCCGCCCTATGCTACCGGACGATCTGCGCCGAGGGTGCCGCGATTTTCGGCCGCCACAATCATCCCGAAGTGACCATGCATACGGTGGCGCTGGCTACGCACATGCAGCATATCGATGCGGGGCGCTGGGAGGATGAAGCACGACTACTGCTGGAATCCGCGCACAAGCTGGCGGCGGCGGGCGCCGACTTTCTGATTTGTCCCGACAACACCGCGCATCTGGCGGTGGATCTGATTCGCCAACATGCTCCGCTACCGTGGCTGCATATCGCTGAGGAAGTGGCCACCGTCGCCCGCGAGCGCGGCTACCGGGCGGTGGGCGTGCTCGGCACGCGCTACCTGATGGAAGGACCCGTGTATGCGAAGCGGTTTCAGGACGCCGGCCTTGGACACATGATTCCTGACCGCGCTGATCGGGAACGAATCAACCAGATCATCTTTGACGAACTCGTCTACGGTCGCCTGGAAGATCAGGCGCGGGCGGAGTTCGTAAGGATCATCGGCAAACTCAAACAACAAGGTTGCGACGCGGTCGCACTCTCCTGCACGGAAATTCCGTTACTGATCGACGATCTCGAGTCTCCGCTGCCAACCCTGGACTCAACCCGAATTCTGGCGCGCGCAGCCCTGCGCGCAGCGAAGTAGTCGGAAAAATCGGGCGCGGAGCACCGCCCCGGATTGACCCGCGATCGTTTTCCGCGGCACTCCCGGCACCCCTCGGAACAACCCTCTTCCCATGGCGGCCCTTCCCAGCGCGAGAGTTCGAAGCTCAGAAGGGCTGGAGGATCGCCAGCAGCAGGATCGCCAAGACCAGCAAACTCAAAATCCCGTGCGCCATCCGGAACTCGGCCCCCGAAGATTCGCCGGGATTCTCCTCCAGATGCCGAATCCGGCGATACAAACGCCACTGGTAAAGGAGGATGCCTGCGATCAGCAGCAGCTTCAGATGCAGCCAACCGCGATGCAGGACTTCCGGTCGCAGCACGATGATGATGCTGCCGATGAAGACGGTGAGGATCGCGCCGACGTTGACCGCACCCCGATAGGTGCTGCGCACGGTGCCCAGCAAACGCTCGCGTGGTAGCCCGACCTCTTCTGGAACGCGGGCGAGCACGCTGGTCAGCGTGAGCAGCCCGCCGATCCAAATAATCACCGCAAGGAGATGAAAGGCGACTACCGTTCCGTAAACAGTCAATTCGGTCTCTCCGGCGCGACTCCGCGCGCGAGCGTCAGGGCGGCGACGGCCACGACCGCGCCACCCACGTACGGGGCAGCCGGCCCCATCATTCCATAAATCGACGCGCCTGCAATCGGACCGAAGATGCGCGCCAGCGACATCGCCGACTGATTCACGCCCAGAACCTCGCCCTGCCGATGCTGCCCGGCGCGGCGCGAAATCAGGCTGGCGACCGAGGGACTCGCCACTCCGTACCCGACCGACACGAGCCCGAGCAAAAGCAGGAGTGCATCCAGGTTACTGAGCATGCCCATTGGGAACATCCCGATCGCGAGCGCGACCAGTCCCAACGTCACCAGCGTCATTTCCCTGAGCCGCGCGACTATTTTTCCGAGCAGCCACCCCTGCGCGACTGCCTGGGTGAGGCCCGCGTACCCGAGCAGCAGGCCCAGGGCCACCGGACCATAGCCATACAAGAGCGGGACCATCAGGGTAAACGTCGCTTCGAGGGCGGCAAGCGCGAAGGTGAGCAAAAATGCGATGCCGAAAAGGCGCGCCAGGTGATGCCCGAACAGTTGGCGGGGCAGTGAAAACAGCGGGTCCGCCAGGGTCGCTAGGTAAAGCGGCGCGTCGGTCTGTGGCGCATGCGATTCCGGCAGGCGCTGCCACGCGAAGATAAGATTGGCGAAGGTGAGCACGCTGGCGAAGAACACCGGAACCTTAAGGCTCGAGTGGCCCAGCAGACCCCCCAGCGCGGGGCCCAGCACAAATCCCAATCCGAACGCCGCGCCGATCAGTCCCATTCCGCGGGCGCGTCCCGCATCGGTGGTGGTGTCGGCGATGTACGCCTGCGCGGTGGGAACGGTCGCCGCGCAGGCGCCATGCAGCGCGCGCGACAGCAGCAGCAGCGTGAACGAATTCGCGCAACCGTAAATCAGGTAGCTGAGCGAAGAGCCGAATAACCCGATCATGATGATCGGGCGGCGTCCGACCCGATCGGAAATGCGCCCGAGGACCGGCGCAAACAGCAGTTGCGCGAGCGAGTAGACGGCGAGGATCCAGCCGATGCCGAAGGCGCTGACGCCGAGCCGCTCGGCGAACATCGGCAGAAACGGGATAACAATTCCAAAACCGAGCAGATCGACAAACACCGTCAGGAACAGAATCGTTTGTGAGGCGCGATCGACGGCGGGGGCAGGTTCCACTTGCCTGGCTGGCTGATTAGTTGGCATTGATGAATAATTCGCGCGAAGAAGAAAATCCCAAGCTGCATGCGCAGTCAAGCTGAAGGAAGTCGATGTCCAGGTCATTTCAGGCAGAACTAAAACGCAAGACCATCGGCGCGGAAGAAGCCGCGGCAGTGATCAAATCGGGAGATTGGATCGATTACGGGTTCGGATTGGGACAGCCCGAAGTCGTCGATCGCGCGCTGGCCGCGCGCGTGTCGCAGCTGCACGGTGTGAAACTTCGCGGATGTCTGGCGATATCGCCGCGCGCGGTGGTCGAGGCCGATCCCGAGGCGCGTCATCTTACCTACTACTCGTGGTACTTTTCCGGGCTCGAAAGAAAGATGCACGACCGTGAGTTGTGCAGCCACATTCCGATGAACTTCGGCGAGGCGCCCGACTACTATCGCCGCTTCGTCGATGTCGACGTGGCGATACTGCGCTGCGCGCCGATGGACGAGCACGGATTTTTCAATTTCGGTCCCTCGGTCACCTATGAAAAGGCGATTACCGAAAAGGCCCGGAAGGTGATCGTTGAAACCGATACCAGCATGCCCTACGTGTTCGGAGTTGAATGCGGGGTGCACATCGACGATGTCGATTGGGTGGTCGACGGTGGCGCCAGCAAGCTGCCGGAACTCAAAAACCCCACGGCGGGCCCGGTGGATCGCAAGGTGGCCGAGTTGATCGCACCGGAGATCGTGGACGGTGCCTGCGTGCAGATCGGCATCGGCGCGATGCCCAACGCGGTCTGTGAGTTGCTGGCGGGATCATCGATCAAGGACCTGGGTGTGCACACCGAGATGTTCGTGGATTCGCTGGTCACCCTGTACGAAGCCGGCAAGGTCACCGGCGCGCATAAGACGTTCAACCAGTACCAGATGACCTACTGCTTCGCGGCCGGCTCGGCGCGGATGTACGAATTCTTAAACCGCAATTCCGCGTGCTTCGCCGGCCCGGTCGACTACACCAACCTGCCGCATCGCATCATGCAAAACGACAAGACGGTCGCGATCTGCAACGCTGCGCAGATCGACCTGAGCGGACAGGCGTGCTCGGAAACCGCCGGCATGCGGCAAATCAGCGGCACCGGCGGCCAACTGCAATTCATCCGCGGCGCGTACGCATCGCGCGGTGGCAAGGCGATTCTGTGTCTGGCTTCGACCTACGAGCGCGAGGGCCGCCGCGCAAGCCGCATCGTGGCGCGCATCGACGAGTGCAACGTCGTCACCACCCCGCGCACCGACGTCATGTACGTGGTGACCGAGTACGGGATCGTCAATTTGAAGGGCAAATCAGTCCCCCAGCGCGCGCGTGCGCTCATCGACCTGGCGCATCCGGATTTCCGGGAAGATTTGGAACGTCAGGCGCGCGCGTATCGTCTGATCGGAAAGACCATCTTTTAGCGAGCGCGAAACCCATCTCAGTACCAGGCAGCCGGGCACCAGGTCGCGACCGGCGAGCGGGCTTCGATCGTGAGACGGACTGGCCAGTTTCAGGCGAAGTGGCCGATTATGAGGGATGGAGTGGCCTGTTTTGAGCTACAGATGCCGCGTTTCTGCGGGCGGATTCGCAAAATTGTCGTGACCACCATCGACATAGCGGACTGGACCTGAGACCAGTTCCTCGGGACTCACGTCATCGAGGGTGGCTAGTTGGATCAGTGCGCGGGCACCGCCCATTCCAGGAACGTCCGCGCGCATAAAAGCTCGGATGCCGCAGTGCTTGCAAAAGACGTGATGCGCTCGACGGCTCATAAATTGGTAGTCGCTCAACCCCTCTTCACCTGCAATCAGCCGAAATGCGTCCGCTTTGACCGAGGAACCCCAGTTGCGCATCTTGGTGCAGATGGGGCAGTTGCACTTGATAGTACCAGCCGCCAGATCGAGATCGGCCTCGTAACGCACTGCGCCGCAGCGACATGAGCCGTGATTGGTCTTGAGGGCGATGATTCTCTTAATCACGCGAGGAGATTTGGGAACACCAAACATTGATTACATCTAGGCACCTGGCCAAGGGAGCTTCATTGGCGTAGGCGCTGAATCTCAGTAATTGGTCTCCGCGATGCGGGCATCGATCGTTTTCAAGGCCACTTCGGTCTCTCGCGGTTCAACGCTCTACGTTTCGACCGGACGATGAGACTCCATCCGCGAGCGATGCGGTTCGTGCCGCTTCTGCGACAAGGCCGTTTGCTGCTCCAAAAGCCGGCCGGTGCCGTGAGATGTCTGGCTAGTGACTTTTGGTCGCGTCCGGATCCGCGTATTTGTAGACGAGCTCGTTGGGCCGCGAGTAGCCAAGCTCGCGTCGAATTAACCGCTCAAGGTAGCGATTGTCCGAGGTAAGTTTCTGAACGTTCGTTCTGAGCGCGGCGTTGCGGGCGAGCAGGTCCTCTCGCTCAGCCTCGAGGGCCTTTCGATGGCGCCGCAGCGAAAGCAGGTCGCGGGGCCCGAGCGGACCCGCAAACAGGCTCACCGCGAACAGGATAAGTATTAGCCCGAGGATAAGCGACAACCACTCGCGACGAATATAACTGCTTAACCGAGCCATCGCGCGATCGTAAAGCAAGCACTGGGGGCAGTTCAAGCCGACTTATGCGTGAACGCTATTTTAAAGGACTGAAAATCTTGCAACGATCGATGTTCTTGGATGTTTATAATTTCTTTCTAAATCGGTCGCGCAACTATTGCTTTTAAAAGAACAGGTTTCTATAATCGAACGGTAAGGGTGGAGGAAGACTGCCATCCATTAGTATAGATGCTCAGTCAGCGGCGGCACTAGAAGGAGGTATCTATGCCAGTAAAAAAGAAGACCCGTAAGCGGGTCCGCAAATCCAGAGCAAAGCGCTGAGTGATATGAAGAAGAAAAAGGCTGCCAAAAAGAAGAAGAGATAACTAACGAGTTTTACCTTCGGGGTTAGGTTTATCCCTGGAGGCTGGCCAGATGCCGAGCTAGCCGCTGAACTGAGCTGTCAACCGAAAGGGCCCTCTTGAAAAAGGGGGCTCTTTCTTTTTGGGCGCCCAAGATAATCCGCGGCCAGGACGTGAAAGTCCTCGCAGCCGTGGAGCGAAACGCAAAGGCGTCTGGGCGAGGTAAGCCCAGCGAGGCGTGACGCGCACCCGCAAAGGGCCACTTCCGATGCCGATTCGATTTCGTTTGCCTGCCCGGGTCGCCGGACCTAATGATGTTTTTCGACGAGGCGGCCCCGGGTGGATAACGTCCAGGAACTCGACGTCATTATCGTAGGTGCCCGCGTGGCCGGCAGCGCTGCCGCGATCATGCTGGCACGATCAGGGTTGCGCGTGCTCCTGCTCGACAAGGCCGCGTTTCCATCCGATACCCTCTCAACGCACATCGTGCTTTCCGGCGGCGCGCAGGTGCTAAGCCGCATCGGAGCGATGGAACGGCTCGAGCGTGCCGGAGGTTTCCGATTCAGCAGCATGCGGACGCTGGGTCCTGGTTTTGATTTCCGCGCCGATCTGCAAGCTGCCGGCAACGACCGGCGCGGCCTCTGCCTGGGCCGAGAAAAAATGGATGCCGTCATGCTCGAGCTGGCGGGGAGTTTCGACCGGGTCACGATTCAGCAGGAATTTCGCGTGACCGACCTGGTGATCGAGCTCGATGCCGTGCTGGGCGTTCGGGGCGAGGGTAAGACCGGCGCATCCGAGTTTCATGCACCTCTGGTTATCGGTGCGGATGGGATGCGCAGCTCGGTCGCCAAAATCGCCGAACAGAAACTCGGCGCGTTCCGGCGCTCGGAGGTACCCTGCGCGCGCGCCTACTACTACGCCTACCTCGAAGGCGTCGCGCGAGATCGGCTTGGCGACCAGCTGGTCACCGAGTTCGAGGCTTCTCCTGGCGCGGGCAGCCTGCTGTGCCGATGTGAAGATGATCGCGTGGTCGCGGCTGCGGCATTCGATGCCAACCAGATGCGCTCGTTCCGTACCGATCTGAGCGCCAATCTCCAACGCCACCTGAATCAGTCCATCGCGGTGGGCGCGATGCTCGCGGGCGCGACCAGGGCCGGCAAGGTGCGTTCCTCGGGGTTGCTCCTCAACACCTACCGCGACCCGGTCGCCAACGGCGCAATCCTGCTGGGCGACTCCGGTCTGCACGTGGACCCGCTCTTCGGTGAGGGACATTCCATGGCGCTCATCAGCGCCGAGATTGCGTGCGCACTGCTGCCTGCGTGCTTCTCCTCGAGCAGCGGAAAGTCGATCAGCGCAGAGGCGATGGCGCCATTTACCGCGCGTCGCGATGAGGTCCTGATGCGGCACTTTCGGGCCAGCGAGCGCGCCTCGCGAGACCTGACCCTCAGCGCCCCCACCCTGGCCGCCTATCGGGCGGCGAGCCGCGAGCAATGGGCCGCCGACGAGATGATACAGTTTGCGCAGATGAGTTCTGAAGCCAGGTTCCCCAGTTTTCGCTTCGCACGCCTGATGGCGCAGGAAGCGCGCGCGGCCTGAAGCGGTGGAGGAGAAACTCGGGCGCTTTGTCGCGCAAGTCGAACGGCCGGAGCCGCTCAAGTTCGCCTGGCCGATCGTCCTGCTGCCCGAGATGTTTACCTCGACGCGCCATCTCGGCGCGCTGCTCGGCTACCTTGCCACCATCGGCTGGGAAGCCTATGCGCCGGACCTGCGCGCGATGCTGGGGCAAGGCACCACGCCTCCCCTCGCGCGATTTACGTTTGGCGATTTGCTGGGGTTGGTGAGCGAAGCGCTCGATGCGCTCGCGCGCGAGGCGATTGTGATAGGGCACGGCGTCGGCGGGCTGGCCGCGCTGAAGCTCGCCGAACGCGCCAGCGTAAAAGCGGCGGTAGCGTATGCGCCGGCGGTCCCCGGGTTTGCCTCCCCGCTGGTCACCACCTGGTCGGCGCGTATGGCGCGCTGGCGCGGACGTCCGCTGAACCCTCCCGCGGGCAAGGCAGGATTTGAGTTCGTGGCGGATGCGGAACCATACCAGCGCGGAGCCGCGATCCGGGCGATGGGGCCCGACAGCGCACCACTGGCGTTTCAGATCGCACGGGGCGAAGTGGAATTCGCCCCTGCCGCGCGTGCGGCGCCGCGCCTGATCGTGGCCGGAGATTCAGACCCCTTTGCGCCTATCGAGAGCGTGACCCGATTCGCGCAGTCAATTGAAGCCCGGCTCGTAACGATGCGGAGCCGCGGCCACTGGCTGGTCGGCGGGCGCGCTCTGGAGCGCGCGATTAACGAAACCCAACGGTTTCTCGTACGGGCGCTCGGTCAGGATTTGTTGTTGCTCTACCCGGAAGAGTGGAAGAGCGAAGAAAGCGGCGAAGACTGACAGGTCTAAAGATCGATTGGGCTGGCACCGCCTCGGAGAGAGCGGGGATGGTGGATGGTGCTTGCCTCGCGGGCGGGTTGTGCGAAGCTTCTGGAGAGCAGCCGGAGGTACCGACGATGAGCGATCGCAATCTGATTATCGAGCGTGAGGCTGGTCTGGTCACGATCACTATGAATCGGCCGGAGAAGCGCAACGCGCTGTCCACCGCGATGATGTCGGAAATGATCGCGGCGCTCCGAGAAATCGGAGCGCAACCGGACGCACGCGCGGTGATTGTTGCCGGCGCCGGCCCCGCGTTCAGCGCGGGTCACGATCTCGAAGAGCTCAAGGGCCGCGACCTCGCCTTCTATCGCCACGAATTCGAGCTATGCGCCGAGCTGATGCAGACGGTCCAGGCGATTCCGCAACCGGTCATCGCCCGCGTTCATGCGATCGCGACTGCCGCCGGATGCCAGCTCGCGGCGACCTGCGACCTGGTGCTCGCAGGTGAGAGTGCACGCTTTGCGACCCCGGGCGTGCGCATCGGACTGTTCTGCTCGACTCCGATGGTCGCGCTGGCGCGCGCGATCGGCCGCAAGCGCGCTATGGAGATGCTGCTCTCCGGCGACCCAATCGATGCGCGGACCGCGGCCGAATGGGGCCTGGTTAATCGTGTCGTTCCTGATGCCGATCTGGTGAAGGAAACGCGCAGGCTCGCGGTGCGAATCGTGGAAGCGAGTCCGCTCACCATCGCGATCGGCAAGCAGGCGTTTTATGCCCAGATCGATCTCGACCAGGCTCGGGCCTACGACTACACCAAGGAAGTCATGAGCCTTAACGCGATGGCGGGCGACGCGCAGGAAGGGATTTGCGCGTTTCTTCAGAAGCGCCAGCCGAACTGGACCGGGAGATAAATAGGAACCGAACCCCGCGCGGTCGGGCTTGATGCTCAGACCGATCGACTGGATTGGCGCGCACCCGCGGACGCAGACCGCCGTTTCAGCGCGAGGGAGCGGAGATTACTGCCACGCGGTCGGACAGGCCAGCGCAAGTGTGTTTTCCAGGACAGAGGCGCACGCGAAAGACGAAGGTTTGAGAGGTATCTTTTCGACCCCTTGTTCGTCCTGGGTGTCAAGGAGACTTGAAAAATGGCTGATAAGCCCGTTTCAGACGAGACTGCCAAGCTCTTGCGCGCCGCCTGGTTCCGATATTTGGACACCGTGGGCGAGACTCGGCCGGTGCTGTATCGATACTGCCGTCGGATGACCGGCAACATTTGGGACGCGGAGGACCTCTTACAGGACACGCTCCTTAAAGGATTCGGCGTGATTGGCAGAGGCGATGTGAGCTCCGAGGCGGGCCAGGTGAAGGGTCCGCGCGCTTATCTTTTCCGCATTGCAACCAACCTGTGGATCGACCAGATGCGTCGCCGGCACCTCATGACCTCGAGCCTCAGCCGGTCGGACGATTCCTCGACCGGCGAGCGGTCGATCCAAGCTCTGGAAGCGGCGTCGGTTCTGATGAGTCGAGTCGCGCCTCAGGAAAGGGCCGCGGTGGTTCTGAAGGAGGTGTTCGACTTCACTCTCGAGCAAATCGCGGAAATCCTCTCCACGACAGTCGGGGCCGTTAAATCCGCGCTCCACCGGGGGCGCGCGAGGCTGGAGGAAATCCCGAGCATGCAACGCGTGCACCGAACACCTTCCAAGGAGCTTCTCGACCGCTTCGTCGCCGCCTTGAACGCGCGCGACGTCGCAGCAGTAACCGATTTGCTGCTGGACAACACGACCCTCGAGGTTTGCGGAATCGGCAGCGAGCGCGGGAAACGAATGAATCATTACCGGGTGTCATTCGAGAACGCGAAGGCGGCTCCGGGGCGCGCGGAGGCGGTATCCTTCGAAGGCGAGTGGCTGCTGGTAGTGTGGGCCGGTGCAGCGTCCAACGAGGCGCTGATCAACGTCGAGCGCCTCGAAGAAGAAGATGGACACATCGCCTACATTCGCAGCTACTACTTTTGCCCGGAGGTCATGGCGGAGATCGCTGGCGAGATCGGCGCGAAGGCATGGGTGTCGCCGCATGGCCAAAACCAGCCGCCCCACACCCAATCGCAGATAGCCGCTGCGGCGATCCTACCCTGGTCGTAGCGGCACGGCGTATTGCTTCGAAGCAGGCGCGCTGTTACCAATAACTATGGCGCCACTGTATTCTCAGTACGCGCTGCAAACTCGACAAACGGTTGAAGGCCCGCAGGAGAGCTGCGGGCTTTTTGTTTAGGAGGGACTCGCGATGCCTCTTTCGGAGCTGCCTGAAGGACTAACTTTCGACGACGTTCTCTTGTTGCCGCAATTCTCTGACCTGCTCCCGACCAGTTGCGACGTCTCGACCTTGCTGACCCCCCGCGTGCGCCTGCGGATTCCGCTGGTCTCAAGTCCGATGGACACGGTGACCGAATCGGCTACGGCCATTACGATGGCGCAGGTGGGAGGCCTGGGATTTATCCATCGTAACCTGTCGATCGAACGGCAGGCCGCCGAAGTCGAAATGGTCAAGAAGTACGAGAGCGGGATGATCAACGACCCGGTGACGGTCAGCCCGGAGCAGCGAATCGGCGACGCGCTTGCAATCATGCAGCGGCATCACATCTCCGGGCTGCCGGTGGTTGCGGAAGGCCGCCTGGTGGGAATTCTCACCAGCCGGGACCTGCGCTTTGAAAAACGCCTCGACAAGAGCGTGCGCGAGGTGATGACCCAGAACGTCATCACCGCCAATCCCTCCATCACGCTGGAAGCCGCCAAGGACATTCTGCAAAAGCATCGGATTGAAAAACTGCCGCTGGTGGATGATCACCATCGCCTGCGTGGGCTCATCACCGTAAAGGACATGGACAAGGCGACCCGCCATCCGCATTCGAGCAAGGATAGCTTCGGCCGCCTGCGCGTGGGCGCCGCGATTGGCGTGGGTCCCGAGCGCGAGGCCCGCTCCGCCGCGTTGCGTCGCGCGGGCGTCGACGTCCTGTGCATCGACACGGCCCACGGCCACACCCGCAACGTGCTCGACGCGATTCGCGCCACCAAGCGTGAGTGCCCGGAGCTCGAGGTAGTCGCCGGCAATATTGCCACCGCGGAGGGGGCCAAGGCCCTGATCGACGCGGGCGTCAATGCCCTGCGAGTAGGCATGGGGCCGGGCTCCATCTGCACCACGCGGGTTATCTCGGGCGTCGGCGTGCCGCAGATGACCGCGATCATGGATGTGGTCGCGATCGCCGAGCCGCGCGGAATTCCGGTGATTGCCGACGGCGGGATCCGCTTCTCGGGAGACATCACCAAAGCACTGGCGGCCGGCGCGTCGGTTGCCATGATCGGGTCGCTGTTTGCGGGAACCGAGGAAAGCCCCGGCGAGACAATTCTGTACCAGGGGCGCACCTACAAGCTCTATCGCGGAATGGGCTCAATGGGCGCGATGACGGAACGCACGTTCGACCGTTATGGACTGCAGCAGGCCGAGGAAGGCAAGCACGTACCGGAAGGGATTGAAGGCCGGGTACCGCATCGCGGATCGCTCGCCTCGAACGTGGAGCAACTGGTCGGCGGCCTCCAGTCCGGAATGGGCTATACCGGCGCGGCCAACCTCGCCGAACTGCGTAGGCGGGCGCGGTTCATTCGCGTGACTGACGCCGGCAATCGCGAAAGCCACGTCCACGATGTGTTCATCACCAAGGAGGCCCCCAATTACCGGCAGTAACCCAGCGCTTCACGCGGGAATCTCAAGTCGCCGGGGCGCCACCTGAGTTCGCTCGGCGTCGTTCAGCCTCGCCGGCAAGATTTCTCGCGCCGGCTGGCTTAAACCTCCCTTCCAGTCGTGCCAGAATCCGTTGTGCAGATGGATGATACGGGGAAACGCCGCGTGGCGGTGCTATTTGGGGGGCGCTCCAGCGAGCACGAGATTTCCCTGCGCTCGGCGCTGACGATCATGTCGGCGATGGACCGTGACAAGTACGAGATCGTGCCGATCGGAATCGATCACGACGGCCGGTGGTACCTGGAGAACGATGCGCTCAGGGTGCTCGCCGATGCGAGCCCCAATCTGCGGGCGCTGTCTGCGGGCGACACGCCGGTTACTCTCCTGCCGCATCCCGACAATCGATCGCTGGTGATCGCCCCGAGTTCCGCAGGTGGAAATCTTGGCGTGATTGCGCGAACCGGTGGGGTAGCCGCTGGTCCGATCGACGTGTTCTTTCCCGTGTTGCACGGAACCTACGGTGAAGACGGCACCGTGCAGGGTTTGCTGGAGCTGGCCGGCATTCCCTACGTGGGCGCGGGCGTGCTCGCCTCCGCAATCGGGATGGACAAGGACCTGCAGAAGCGGCTGCTGCGCGCTGCGCGAGTGCCGGTAGTCGACTACCACTCGCTTGAGCGGAGCGAGTGGCAGGAGCACCCGACCCTGGCGCGCAGCCTGGCCCGCGAACTCGGGTACCCGGTGTTCGTGAAGCCGAACGCGATTGGCTCGTCGATCGGGGTCAGCAAGGTCAAACGCGCAGCCGGGCTCGACGCCGCGCTGGAAGATGCCTTTCAATACGATCGCAAAGCTCTGATCGAAGCGTCCTGCGTGGGCCGCGAATTCGAGGTCGCGGTGTTGGGCAACGACCGTCCGGAGGCGACCCTGCCCGGCGAAGTCATCGTCAAGGGCAAGCATGACTTTTACAGCTACGAGTCGAAGTACCTCGACCCGAACGGTTCCGAGACCAGGATTCCAGCCGCGCTGCCCCGACCGATCGCGAAGAAGATCAGCACGATGGCCGCTCGCGCGTTCAAAGCGCTCTCGCTGCGTGGCATGGCACGGGTGGATTTTCTTGCCACCCGCGATCTGCGGAAGATCTATGTCAACGAGGTCAACACCATTCCCGGCTTTACCTCGATCAGCATGTACCCGAAACTGTGGGAGGCATCGGGCCTGCCGCTCCCGAAATTGATCGACCGGCTGATCGAATTGGCGCTGGAGGAGCATCGCGAGCGCGCGACTCTCAAGACCACCTATCGAGCGGAGCGCCGTGAGCCGGGGAAGTGATGAAGCGGCTCCTGATTGCGACCAGTAACCCCGCCAAGCTCACCGAGTACCGCCTTCTGCTGCGCGAGTTCACCCTCGAGGCGATTTCGCTGGACGACGCGGGAATCCACGACCGTCCGGAGGAAAACGGCGCGTCCTTCAAGGAAAATGCGCTCAAAAAGGCGCGCTTCTATTTTGCGCGCGCACACCTTCCGACCCTCGCTGACGACGGTGGATTGGAGATCGATGCGCTCGGCGGTGAGCCCGGCGTGAGATCGCATCGCTGGCTTGGCGGTGCCGAGTCATCCGACGCGGCCTTGGTCGCCGAGGTGATTCGCCGCATGGAGCGCGTCGAGCTGCCGCGGCGAACCGCGCGACTGTGCGCGGCGGTGGCGCTGATTTACCAAGCCCGGGGTGTGCCGCGCGAGTGTGTCGCGCAAGCCGCGATGGAAGGGGTGATCGCAGAGCGCGCGTGGCCGCGGGTTCGGCCAGGGTTCCCCTACCGCAGCGTGGTTTATTTGCCAGCGCGCGGTTGCTACGTCGCAGAGCTGGGTGACGAGGAAGAGGCTCGTATCAGTCAGCGCCGAGTAGCAATCTCCGAGCTCGCGCCCGAACTCACCAGGATTGCAGAGGGTCAAGCTCCGCCATCTTGAGCAAGCGGCGGCCAAAAGACCGCGCGCGTCCGTAGCAGGTGCACCGCGCCATCGCGTTTCAGGTTGGCCAGAATCCCTGCATGAATTGTCTCTGTCAGGATGCGCAAGCGGTTTGGACCCTGGGGTTCGCCGATTGTGCGAAGCAGAAAGCCGCTGAGGCGCTCGCCCTGGCGCGCAAGCTGGATCACCCGTTTAGCCTTGCCTATTGTCTCACGCAACTAGCGCTGAACTATCTGATTCGCCACGAGTATGCACGAGGGCTTGAATGCTGTGGGGAAGGTATCGAATTGTGCCGCAAGCATAGATTCGCCCTTGCAGAGGCGTCGATGAAGGCCTACGTCTTCATGGCGCGGATCGCGCAGGGCAAGGCCGTAACGGAATCCTTGCTGCGCGAACTGCGACCGGTGCCTGAATACCAATTGATCTCGACGTGGTACTGCTGCGCTTTGGCCGAGGCAATCGCCAACCAGGGCAACACAACCGCGGCGTCAGCATTTTTGGATCAGGCCTTCGAGCTCATGGAATGGAACGGCGACCGATTTGTTGAGCCGGAACTCCACCGGATAAGGGGTGAATTGATTCTGAAACAAGTCTCCGATGGGTCTGCTACACCAATGGCGGTGCTGACAGCGCAGACGGATGCGGAGCACAACTTTCGTCAAGCGGCCGCGATCGCCAGCCGCAGCGACGCCAGAATGTTGGGCGGTGTGCCACGGTTAGTCTGAGCAGGTTGCTGAGGAGAGTAGGCAGAAGCGGGGAGGCGCTCGACGGTCTCAGTTCTTGTTACCGAGGTTCACCGAAGGTTTCGATAATCCGGACCTCAAAGCCGCCAGAGCTCTGCTTGAAGAGCTCGGCTCGTCGGCCTGAAGAGTAGAACCTACGGACTACCCTGAAGCGCCCTTGTGATGGCGTGCAACTGGTCTTCTTTTATTGTCAAAGTCCGCGTCATGACGGTCGCTTGTATGGCGCGACCATACACCGGCAGGCAATTTCAACCAATGGCACCGGACGATTCGGTACTGTCGGTCGAATTCATGCAGCGCGCGCGATGGTCACGATGGCGGTGCGAATCGCCTGCTCCATCGTGTTGATGGCCATGCTCGCTTTCTCGGGATGGCGCACGCCCTGGCGCGCGTCGTAAGGCAGATGGATGAATCCGACAGGCACACCCTGCCGTCGGCGCATCAGATGCAGGCTCGCGTACATCAGGGCATTGCAGGCATACGCACCGGCGCTGAGCGAGAGGTGCACCGGAATTTCACGCTTGCGCAACTCGCGGAGAATTCCGCCGACCGGAAGACGCGTGAAATACGCCTGCGGCCCGCCTCCGATGACCGGCCTGACGGTGAGGCCGATATCGGCATTGGCTACGCCGGCGCGCTCATCGGCGAGGTTGATAGCGATTTTTTCCACCGAGATCGCGGTGCGGCCGCCCGCCTCGCCCAGCCCCAAAATCGCGCGGGGCCGGTAGCGTACGATGGCGGCATTGATGCGCCGCACCGCGGTGCCGCAACCGACCGGAACCTTCACCGACTTGATTCGCATCCCTCCGATCACTTCAGTATCGAGCCGCCGGGCGACTTCCCAGGAAGGGTTGATCCGCTCGCCGCGGAATGGCTGAAACCCGGTCAGGAGAAAGATCGACGGCATTATTTGCGGCGCACCGGATGTTCGATGGGAACATCTTCGCGATTACCCCATTCCGCCCACGAGCCCCAGTAGTTGCGTACCAGCGGATAGCCGGCCCGTTTGAGCGCGACATATGCGTGCGCTGAGCGATAGCCGCCCTGACAATACGGAATGATCTCCGCGTCGGGTCGCAAACCCAACGCCGCGAACTCCGCGCGAAGCTCGCGGGCCGGCTTCACATATCCCTGCACAGTGTTACTCGCGGTCCAATCGCGATGCACGGCGCCGGGAATCGCGCCGCCCCGCCGGGCACGAACCCGCTCACCGAAATATTCCTCGTCGCTGCGCACGTCGAAGATCTGCACTTCGGGCCGCCCAAGTCGTTCGATCAGGTAGCTGGCGGAGGCCGCTGTTTCGTCACGGGGCTTGCCCTTGAATTGCGATGGTTTGACCGTCGGGGCGAGCTTGGTCAGCGCCACGCCAGTGACTGCCCCCAGCCCGCCATCGAGCATGCGCGCTCGCCGATGCCCCATCCATTCAAGCAGCCAGGCCCCGCGCGCAGCACGCATCCCGGAGTCGTTTTCGTAAAACACTACCGTCTCACGTCCGGTGATGCCGATCGCCGAGAAAATCAGTTCGAGCTGCATGCGAAACTCGCGGGTTCCGCGTTCGTCGGTATTGGTGTAGTGAAACGGAAACGGATCGAAATGGCGGGCGCCCTTGAGGTGACCCTTCCAATAATCATCCGCGGTACGAGTGTCGACGAACATCACGTTTCGGTCGCGCCGGTGCGCCCGAAACCATCGCCCGTCAACCAACAACTTTGCCTGCGCCATGTTCTGACCCATCGAAACCTTTCGGCCCCCTCGGCGGCTCACGCATCGACGCCGACCGCATCGCTAATAGAGCTAAATCCATCGCGGCGGAGCAAGGCGACCAGCCCCGCGTTGATCGACGCAGCCAGTGTGGGGCCCTCGTAGATAAGGCCCGTATAGAGTTCGACCAGGCTCGCCCCGGCGCGAATATGCCGATAGGCATCGTCAGCACTGGCAATGCCACCCACCCCGATGATGGGAACCTGGGTGCCGATCCGGCGGCGAATCGCGCGAATCATGTCGCGAGAACGTTCCCGCAACGGCCGGCCGCTTAGTCCTCCTGCCTGGTCCCAGGCGATCCCGAGCTCAGTGCGAGCCAGCGTGGTGTTGGTTGCCACGATTCCGGCAAATCCGAGCTGCACAATCGTGTCGCAAATCGCGCCGAGTTCCGCGGGATCGATATCGGGCGAGAGCTTGACGAGATAGCAGACGGTTGACCGCCGGGGCTCGTCGATTGCCGCACGAATTTCGCGAAGCCGTTCCGGAGACTGAAACGCCCGCAGACCGGGGGTGTTCGGCGAGCTCAGATTAATCACCATAAAGTCGGCAATCGCGCCCAGCCCTCTGGCGAGCATGGCGTAGTCGGAAGCCACTCTTGAGGCAGGGGTATCTTTGTTGGGGCCAACGTTAATGCCGATGCGGAGCTTAAGCCCCTTCGCGCGAAACTGCTCGATTCGCCGTCCTACCGCTTCCATGCCTTTGCTCGGAAAGCCGAGCTGGTTGATCAACGCGCGCTGCTCGGGCAGACGCCATATGCGTGGTCGGGAGGTGCCGGCTTGCGGTCGCGGGGTTATGGTACCCAGCTCGGCGAAGCCGAACCCGAGCGACTGCCAGGCGGCCGGTGCCGCGGCGTCCTTGTCCAGCCCGGCGGCGAGGCCCACCGGATTGCTGAACTCAAGCCCGAACACCCGCGTGTTCAATGCTCGTGGCGCCGCGGGCGGATCGGAGATAGGCCAGGCAGAGATCATCGCGAGGACTATACGATGCGCGGTTTCGGCATCGAGCCGAAACAGCAATGGCTTTACCAGCCTGTACAAGAATCCGATCATGACCCGACCGGCACTTTCGCAACGCGCGCCGGGGGATTCAATCAGTGAGGAACGACGCGCCGCCTTTGGGGTTCGGTGAAAATCACCGGGGTCCCGGTGCTGCCTCCACACGAGGCGGGTCTGATTGTTTGCGACCCCCCTGTGTATGGCGGGCGGATAATTCTTAAGCGACCGCTACATAGCTCAGCGCGCATGGAATAAGATGAGAGTCTGCGTGGTGACCAGGACCCGCGAGATGGGAGGCGGCCGGCAGCGGTGAACAATCAGGCAAAGATGCAGGTCAGGCTCATCGACTACGCGCACGAGCCGCTCGAGAAACTCTACGCCGCTTTTCGTACCTGCTACTCGTCGGAAAGTCCGCTCGAAATCTGGCAGAAGATCAAAAGCGAGAAGATTACCCACGAGCGCATTCGCTCTTTTATCGGCGAACGGCTCAAGACCGGTCATGCCTCTCCCCTCGAGCAGGTCGTGTTCTGGTTCGGGATCTCCGGGGTCTCGCGATCACTGTCCCATCAGTTCGTGCGCCATCGCATCGGGATCAGCTTCGAACAGCAGAGCCAACGCTATGTGAAGTTCAAGGAAAACCAGCTCGCCTTCGTGCTGCCGCAATCGTGGGCGCGTGCGAAGCTCGATGCTGAGTTCCGCGAGCTGCTGGCGCGCACCTCTGAGCTCTACCAGCGGGCGCTTCAGGCGGGCATCCCCGCGGAGGATGCACGCTTCGTCCTGCCGAACGCCGCACCCACCAATTTCCATGTGATGGTGAATTTCGCCGAGATGCTGCACATCTGCGATCTGCGCCTGTGCGTGCGGGCGCAATGGGAGATTCGCCGGATGGTCGCGATGATGCGTGCCGAGATCAAGCGCGTGCTCCCCGAGCTCGCGGTGTTCCTCCAGCCCAAGTGCGGCGAGAACCGGATGGGCTATTGCGACGAGTCGCTGGAAGATTGGCAGAAGTGCCCGCTTGGCAAGGTACGGCCGCACAAGTCCGCGCTGTTCGAGCTCTACGAGCGCCACGGGACCCGCAAGGCGGAAGCCCTCGGCGAGGCCGAGTTCCGGGCGGTAGAAGAGAAAGAACTTCTGTAGTCGGCAACGCTGGGAAAGTAGTCCGGCAAGAACAGCAGCGGAAGACGGAAACTCCGGCTTAGTGTCGAGCTCCGCTTGCGGTTAATGTCTTGCTCAGGGCCGTGAGTACTTCACTGGATGATGCGGTCGCCGCGTTCAATCGCGGCGAATACTTCGATGCGGCCGAACTGTTCGAAAAGTCGGTGGCCGGGATCGATCCCGAATTGAAGGACCTGGCGGGCGCGTTGAATCGCATCGCCGCGGGCCTCCACCTGCGCTTTGAGCGTGGCGGCCGCCAGGCCACGATAAACCTCCTGTCGCAAGCGATGCTGACGTTGGATGACATGAAGCCCGTGAAAGGCGGAATCGATACGACGCGGCTGTTTGATGAAATATTCGCATTCACCGAAGAGATTCGCGCCGCACCGCGCGACGAGCGATCGGGCCTCAAACATCGCGCGCGGATCTTTCTCGAGCGTCGCCGCGCTCCGAAAATTAACCGGGCGAAGTGAGGTGGCTTGCCGAGTGGCGGGTGGGACGCGCCATCACCCAGGAAAATCGACTTTGACTCTCTGCGACCTTCAGACTCGGGTGCGCTCCTGCGTGCGCTGCGACGCACTCGTGCGTTGCCGCACGCAGCCGGTTCCCGGCGCTGGCGCGGTTCCCGCCGCGGTCATGTTTGTGGGAATTGCCCCCGGGCGTCACGGTGGCGATCGAACCGGCCTGCCCTTCAGCGGCGATCGTTCTGGCAAACTGCTGCATGAGATGATCGCCCAGGCCAGGCTCTCCGGCGTTTTCATCACCAATCTGGTGCGCTGTAACCCGCGGGATAAATTGGGCCGCAATCGCGACCCTGACGCCCGCGAAATCGCCAATTGCCGCGATCATTTACGGGCGGAACTCGCGATCGCACAGCCGCACGTGATCGCGTGTCTGGGCTACATCGCGTGGCGCGAACTGGCCGGACGCAGCCAACCCTTCACGCCAAGGCGTCCGATGACCATCCGGGTAAACGGTGTGGTGCTGTTCCCCATGTACCATCC
>JBKPEA010000152.1:0-13509 GCA_046728175.1 Thermodesulfobacteriota bacterium
CGAGGTCGCGCTGCTCGCCAAGGCTGGGCGTCGGCACGCGCGCTCGCTGCAGCACCGCCCCAGCCTGCTGCGTTCCTTCATCCGACACAGTCCTCTTGCTTTGCGCCTATGCTAGGACTTTACTTATGCAGGTATCAATAATGAAACCTGCACCCGCCTGCCGCTCGAAACGATTCTCAAATTTGCGAGGGCTCGATGACCGTGCCAGACTGCAAGAATTGCTTAGGGGCGAAGTGGGGTTCGGACTAGCAAGCGGCCCGGCTAAGGGAAATCCTGAGATCACTCCTGCAAATGGGCCTCCTTCTCGGTGCGTGATGCTGTTAGTGGTAGTGCCGAAACTGTTGGATGTCGTGATGGGGGAGGGCCTTGAGCCTGCGCTGTTGGTTGAGTCCGCATGAGGTACGACCAAAGGTGTGGAAATAGAGAAATGGGTAGAAATCCCGGCCGCAAGGACCCCGAGGGATGATGGTTAATCACGCCGCCCGAAAATCCTGTCCCCTGCGCCCCGCAACTCACGAAAGCGAGCTCAGTTCCGAGTTGCTTCCGCCTGCGACTCGAGCCCCAAGAGCGAAACGCTGAGCGCTTCCTCTCACTTCAGCCTTCTGCCGAGGCGTCTACACAGCGTCTACATGAAGGTTCGTGTGAAGATGCGGCCTTGAGTCTGACCGCCGTTTCTTCAATGATTTCACGGGGATACTGGCGCCCCCTGCGGGATTTGAACCCACGGCCCCAGGATTAGGAATCCTGTGCTCTATCCATCTGAGCTAAGGGGGCGCCGATTATTCTCTTTTATTTTCGGCTAGTTAGCGGCACAACTGAATTCAAACGCTGTTTTTTCGACCGTTTTAGTGTCCACTTTGTGTCCACTTTTTCCGATTTCCGGAAAAAGGCTTGTTCACTGCTGTCCTCGTCCGGAATAAACCCGGAGGCAAATCGATCCACTGCCCCGCTATCCTCGTCGCGATACCAGTGCGAGTAAACTTTCAGCGTCACCGACGGATCGGAGTGCCCGAGACGATGCTGCACCTCCGTGACCGGCGCGCCGGACGCTATCAGGCCGCTCGCATATGAATGCCTCAGAGTCTTTACGTTCGCGCGCGGGAGCTCCGCCTTCTCAAGAGCGGGATAAAGCCCTTGCCTCAAAACGTTCGACCGATGCAGCGGCTGGCCGTCTGGACGACAAAAGACGAGGTCGTTTTCCGACTTTGGACACTGGAGCTTCCAAACTTTAAGAGCAAAAACAAGTCCCGGGGGTAGCGGCAGCGCACGAAATCCGGCCTGGGTCTTTGGTTCAAAGAACTTCGGCCGCACCCTGCCCTTCTCGTCTTCGGCGCGCGCCCAAGATAGCGAGCGTCTTACAAACAACTTGCTCTGGCTGAGCGAAAGGTCAGACCATCTGAGGGCGTAGGCCTCCTCGGGTCGGAGTCCGGTAGAAGCGACTGTCGCGAAGAGCGTGCGGAATAAACCTGGCTCAGCGTTCTCTAGAAGCTTTTTGATCTGTGCAGGGGTTAGAACTTCATCGGGTCGAATCGAACGAAGGCCGCTTTCAGATTCCGTATACTGTTGGTCACTAATCTCGGTGACTTCGCGACGCGGTCGCTCCGCTATCGCCGCCGGATTCGAGCTCGCATATCCTCGCCGGATCGCAAGCTTGAAGATCGCGGCGCAAGTGGTCATTAGCTTCGCAATCGTCTTTGGTGCCAACGTGCCGGCGAGCTCATCGCGGACCTTCTCAATCTTCGCAACATTGATCTTGTCCAGGCGCAGAGACTCGAGGTGAGCGAGATGCCGAATGTGAACACGCCAGCCCTGCAAGGTTGATGGGTGGCGACCGGACTTTTCCCTCAACCATTCCGCGGCCACGGCTTTGAACGTGGGAATTCTTGCGGAATCAATGTACTCGCCGCGGGCTACGCGGACGGTCGTGCCGGCAAGAAATTGCTCAGCGGCTTTCTTGGTCGGGAGGTCGCGCCGTTCTCTCGGCCCCGACGCTCCCTGCGGTCGATAGTCCACCCGCCAAGGGCATTCACACGCGCCGCCAGTGCAGCGCGTTCGATGAATCCGCTTTATTGAAGCCATCGTTCCGTCCGCATATTCCCGGTCAAGCTAATGAGCGTACACCGATTACGCGCACAAAGGCAGTTTCCACGATGCCCTATGCTAACAGCGCGGTATCTGCGTGCCGCTCACCTGTAATACGAAACGGGCGACGGCTGCGTTTCAGGAATTTCAAGCAGCCGTGCTGTCTCGCGCGGCGACAAAGCGCTCGATTTCGTTGGGTTTGAAGCGGACGTAATGGCCCAGACGAATCGATGGAAGATTGCCTAGCCGCGCCTGCTCTCTAACCCACGACTCAGGTACGTCGAAGAGCTTAGCGACTTCGGCCGCGCTTAAGAGTCGTCCGTCACCCTCAGTTGATGGGTCTTTTACCAACCGCTGGTTGAACAGGATCGAAAGGAGTATTCCCTCGAGATTCTTCAGCTCCGCGAGGCGCGCAATTACCTGCGCTAAAGCGCTGGCGAGGGACTCAGGAGGAAGGCGGGTTACCTCAGAGGAATCGGCGATCAGTCGATCGAGATCGCATTTCGACGGCACCGGCATTCTGGGTTGATGTGCCATATCGGATCTCAACAAGCTCTATGCGCGCGAGAGCGATCCTTTCCTGATGACGACGGCCTCGAATGTCGGCCAGTGAATCACGACCTTGCGTCCAAGATGGCAGACGCCTTCCTTCGGACCGAGTCGGCGAAGACTGATCCAGTTTTAAAGCGTTTTCTGGGCGAGGCGTGAGCGATCGGCGGTTTCGGAAATGTTCAGATATTCGCGAGTGTCAGTCGTCGCAGAGATTTGAACGTCGGGCATTGTGGAGTCCTCCCGGTTGATGCCTCTCCACTCCGCCACACCGCTGCCGGTCGGCTGCTAGTGCAACTCAGGGACCTTCGGGGAACTCCGCGATCGCCTGACACCAAAGCGACTCCATCAAGGTGAAGAGTGTGCATTGTGCATATTTCTCACACACACTCGTGACCCCAATTCCCGCGCGCGCCCGGCGCTCGATCACACGCCCGACCTCAAGCGCAGGGATTATGAGCCGCCGGAGTTTTTGGAACTTGTGCAACTGAAAGTCGCGAGATACCTTTTGTCAGCCGTGATGATGCTGACATTATTTCGATCAACTGTGGCCATTCTCGCCGCGACGGGGCTTTCGTCCTGCCTGTACCTCGCTCACGGCAGTACTGAGAAGGTTACGGTCAAAAGCGATCCCCCAGGTGCCATCGTCGAGGTAAGCGATGGCCAGATGGGGATCACTCCTGCGGCATTCAAGATAAGGCGGGACCAAGATGTCGTGTTTCGCGTTCACGCTCGTGGCTATGAATCTGCTGATATAGTTGACGCCTCTGGTCTCCCGCATGTTCCGGCACCGCCGCCACCGATCGATTGGAACCAGGCCACCTATTGGGAGAAAGTTAAGTCCCAGGAGGGCTACAGCATCGTCGGAGCCGTCGCTGAGCTTTGCATTTGGACTCTGCCGGTTTGCCTGACCTCTCTTGCTATCGACGCAAAGACGGGTGCGGCGTGCACCCATCAAACGGGCGATCTGGATGTTCATCTGATTCGTAGCCCGAAATCTCACCACGACGAGCGGACACTGGCGACTTCGACCGAAACGGATGATGCCTCAACTCAGAACGTTGGCCTGTTTACCCCCCAATGCGGACGTCTTCATGGGTGGGCAGAGCAAGAAGTGAGATAGCGCGCTGGCCGGGCGTATTATCGACGGGTTGAGCGCAAGCGCTCAGCCGCACTACGGTCCGCCGCGACACTCTTCGGGTCTACGGCCTCGCTGTGAACTCGATGAAATCGCAGAGGAAACTTCGCGTTCAGACGAAATAGCTGACGGCTCCTACTGTTTTGCCTCGTTCAGTGAAGCCTGACCAATGGAAACCATTGGGCAGCTTAACCTTACGAATGGTAGACAAGCTAAGCGAGTTTGTGCATTGCTGATCACTCGCGGTGGCGCAGTGTCGCGCCGGCGGGACCGCGGGCGAGCGCGATTTTGTCGATTCGCGCTCATAATGTCTGACAAGTTGTTTTGTCTGCCAGTTCTGACGCTGATTGAAAGGTTAGAGAGCGTTGGAAGCTCTCGAGCTGTGGCGGCGGCGGAAAGGTGGGAACGGAGAGACTTCTGATGCTTGCGTCCCATGTTGGGCCGATCGCAAGCGATTCTCCGATTGCGCGAGTTCATTGCGAAAGCCGCGCCGTCGAAATCCGCCATCTTGATCGTAGGCGAGACAGGCGTCGGCAAAGACGTCGCATCCCAAGAGATTCATGACCTATCGGGCCGCAGAGGCAATTACATCCCGATCAACTGTTCCACCTTTGGCGAAGGCCTGATTGAAAGCGAACTGTTCGGGCACGAAAAAGGCGCATTTACCAGCGCGGTTGAGCGTCGCCTCGGCGTTTTCGAACAGGCCAACAACGGAACGGTCTTTCTCGACGAAATAACTGAAATGAAGCTGGAGCTTCAGGCGAAGCTCCTGCGCGTTCTTGAGGACCACCACGTCGCCCGGCTTGGTGGTCAGGGGCGAATTTCTGTCAATGTCCGCGTTATCGCGGCGACAAACCGATCGCCACAAGATGCGATCACACAGGGGCGGCTGCGCCCCGACCTCTACTATCGGCTCAAAGTATTCAACTTCCTCATCCCTCCACTGCGCGAACGAATCGAAGATTTGGAGGATTTCGTGCCTCACTTTATAGAGGCCATCAACCTAGACGAAGGAAAGGAAGTCGACGGTGTGGACTCAGAATGCCTCGCCGCTCTCAAGACGTATCCGTGGCCCGGTAATATTCGCGAGCTCCGAAACATTCTGGCTCAGGCGGTAGTCACGTGCGGCCACGGCCGACTGACCGTCGCTGATCTCCCGGAGGAGGTTCATAAGGTACGGCACCGTGAGGATCATTTCGTGGTTCGAATCGGCGCAACGATGGCGGAGATAAAGCGGGAGGCCGCAGTCAGAACGCTGGACGCGTCGGACGGCAATCACACTCGCGCCGCCGAGATTCTTCGGATCTCGCGCCACGCGCTTTACGACCTGCTTCACAATAGCGGACTACCGCGTCGCAGGAGGGGATCGAATCAATCTGACGATCCGCCTTCGAGCTGAAGTCGTTACGGACACCAGGAAGGTGGCTTCGAATCGGAGGCGAGGTAGGCCTCTAGCTCCCGAGGAGAGCGGCAAGGATGCGCGCTTGGTGTCAACAGGTGATCTGAAACCCGCGACGGATGGGCAAAGCTATGGCTCCGGATTTGGATCCCAAACCGATGGACCAGCACCGAATCCGGTGGCGATCGGTAGCGAGCCGTGACGATCGCTGTCGGCGCCGGAACAAAATCGCTGCGCACTCGTGCGACGATGAGGTCTGTCTTCGTCAATAGCCGACAAGAATAGAATCTAAGTTGTCAGGGATCGGGACATGCCGCTGATGCTGACGACTGTCGAATGGTGCAGCTCGCGATCCGACGTCCAGCAGGCCTACCGCCCGGTGCGCGGGGCGCGCAAGCGCAAGAAGAAACCCTCTAGGGGGCTTCGCACTGATGCGTATTATTTTCGGCCGACTCAGGTGTGGTATGAGCCGGCAAACTACACCGATAGTTCGAATAGAGCCCTCTTCGTCAATTTGTGTCGCTTAGACCTGCCGAGCGCCCATGAAGAGCCGCGCGCAGCACGCACCACACCAGAGCGAACACCGCTAGCGAAGCCGCCAGGGTCGGGAATAGACCATTCCAATGAAAGACTTCTTCAACGTAGCCGATTTGGCCGGATAGAAGGCGGCGATTGGTTGATCGATCGGTTACATACACCTCTATGGGTGTAAGCGCGTGTGCAACAAAAATGGCGTATATCCAGTATGTTTCAGCCGCGGTGAGTCCGGCTGCCATACTCATTCTCGAGAGCCACTTAGACGGTGCTGGTGCGGAGCCTATGTGAGCACTTAAGATCTCTGCGCGACTCGCGTTTTTCTGTCTATCCACTTTCTTTTACGCTTTTCTTCCTTGGACTGACGGCTACGCAGCCGCCCATTCGGGATGAAGTCCGAGGCGGGACAAAACCGCCGTAACCCGCTGCGGTTCGCCGAGGTCGCTCCATTCAACGCCGTGAACCGGAAGCACGCCTAGATGGATCGGGTGGCGCTGCAGCACTTCGTCCGAAAAACTCACCATTGGAGTTCGCTGGTAGAGATTTTCGATACTGTCCGGTTCCAGCGCAGTACCTAGCAGGTCGTCGATATTGGAGAACGAAGCGAACAGTTCGGGCAATGCGACCCTGATCAGTCCGATCAGCGTCGAGACCCGCGCCACCATTACAAAGCTGTTCAACATGCAACCAGCACGCAGTAGCTCTCCCGCGAGATCGCTAGAAGGTTTTTCCCAAAACCTGCGTACGCGGAACAACGGTGCGCGCCTGACCACGAGTTCACCCGGCTCGATCCAGCCATATCCGGACTCCGCGGCGTGCGGTGTGATCCCCAATAGGGCGGTCATCTCCGGGCGGGAGCCGACCGCGTCGAAGGCCAAATCGACATGGCGCATGAATTCACGATCGTCGCTGACAAAATGATCCGACGGAAACACCGCCACCCATGCATGGTCGACGGCTTTGGACAATCGCAGAAGTGCATACAGGATTGCGGGAGCCGTTCCGCGCTTCTCGGGCTGAATCACCAGGTTTTCCGGGAGTATCTGCTTGAGCAATTCGCGGTAGTGGCGTTCGTGCGCGCGGGTGACCACAGCAAAAATCCGATTGTCGCGGACTGCGAGCGAAACGCGAAGACGAGTTTGTTCGACCAGGGATGTGCTGCCTATCACGGAACAAAACTGCTTTGGGGTGGTATCACCGGTTATGCGCCGAGTTACCTCCGACAGGCGCGTGCCGGCACCTCCGGCAAGAATGAGTGCGCATCGGATTTGATTCTTCTGGCAGCGTTTCATGGCTGACTCTCGAAAGGCTCGACCCGCAGCTCGGTACCCGGTTGCAGTTCGATCGCCCGCTTAACGCGCTTCGGTCTCCTGCTCACCTTTAGCCCTGCGCCGATTAGACAAATCGAACAAAATCAATTCCCCTCAGACTGGTGACCCGATTGTGACTCTTTCCTGGTATAAGCGTCATGATCGACGCTCGGAGGCTGCTTTTCGGGTCGCGTCTGATCTCGATCGTGGGTCACTACGACATGATCGCCATTGTCGCGGTCTTGATGGCCATCACGCTCTTCGTCCGCTCGGATTCCATTCTGGTAACCGGCATTGTACGAATTGGAATTCTGGTAGCTCTAGGAATACTCCCGCCCGCCATTGTAGCCATAAGGATAGTTGGAATAGCCGGATCCACCGTCGGAAACAGCCTGCCGCTAAGGTCACGGCCAGCATCGCGGCCACTACCACTACTTTTCGGGAATCAATCGTTTTCATGTGTTTATTCCTGTGTGCGAACGCTGTTGATGGACGCAGGTTGAGGTGACGTTTCTCGAGCCTTGGACGATTCGCTCATCATCTCGTCAGCAGTTAGTCCAGTAGGGTTGCGGTCGAACCCCCCGTCACCGTAGTGCCACTTGTGCAGGCGGTCATAGTCGCCGATCTGGCCGAAGGTTTGTGCGTAGCTTTCAGTCCATTCCGGGTGATGCGCCGCCACCCAGGCGTGCCGGTACTGGAGCCACCAACTGGCGTCGTGCCAGCGCTCGTGGCAATCATAGTCCCCCCACGATTTCTGCCACGGTCCTGTAGCTGCAGCTTGGCCTGTCATCGTCAGAATAGTGGCGCCGGCGAACAGCACCGCGCACAAGGCGTTCCAGGGCAAATGAAGACGAGGTCGTCTCATAGGGCCTCCCTCAAGCCTTCCAGTCTGAAGATTAGTGTTGGTCTAGCGGAGTGCGGTCAAAGGCGAGCAGAAGGACCACTGTCGAGCTGGATCAAAGCCGGACTCGATCATTTGCGATTCCGACAACCAAAGTATATTAACTGTGCATCGATTGAGTCAAATTAGCTGCGCTAATCAGCTAATGGGTATGCCGTGTATCATCCTGGCCGCGGCTTAGATACTCATTTGATAGCTATTGTTTGATAGCCATTATTCAACTCCGCCCACCGAGAACATCGTTGCCCATCGCGACGTTGCGATTGACCTGGCCCTGGGCGTGAGCGAGTTTGATCGTTCGTTAAGACCCCGCTTACCGTGACTCTAAGGTCGGCTCTAGCAAGACACTCGATGCTCGTGACTCAGAGGAGCTTGGGTCATCCCTCGCCACCGATCTCGTGCTCATCAGAGTCTTCAGAATCATCGACGTTGCGATCCCATTCAATGACGACTTCGCCTTGCTTACCGTGCTTGCCCAGTTTTGTGAAGGCTCTCCGATGTTTGCCGGAGTGTCCTTCCGTTAATTCCCACCGGACGGTTGCCTGATTGCTATGGTCATTGCGGTCATCAGTCAGGAGCACACTGCTTATACATGCCATGGTTTTCGAGCTCCTTGGAGGTTCAGCTTGCTTGGTCGTGCCACTCTATTTTCTCATTCTCGTGACGGTTGCGTCTATGTGATCTGCGATTCGCGGGAGCATGGAAACCTTGCCGGTCGCCAATGGAACCATGGTGCAATGAACCGGATGAACTCGAACCGGAGCGCTGCGAGCCGCGAGACCGGTCGACCACACAAGACGGATGAGCCTGCCGACTCTGCAATCGTCGTAAGCATCGCACTGGAAATCGAACCGGCTAAGTGGCATCGCAGAAAACTCTGGGATCGGACCCGGCGCAAGCAGAACCACGGTGACGCGCCGCTTCAAGACCTCGTCGGGCTTCCCGCTTCGGAGCTGATCTTGCTCGCACAAGCACTCGCGCTGCTTGTACCTGCCCAGTGCACGGCTATGGTTCTCGGACGCGACGGACGAACCCAGGGAGGCAGGGACAGAAAACAGAAAAACGATTGAACGCGGATCGCTATCCTCATTGCCTATCCGCGATCGATTTGAAGCGGTGCGCGCCCTTCGGACAAGTAATGAGCCGCGAAGATTACGCCCGCTGGTGGGACCGCACGATCCATTTCCGCACTTCTTCCGCAACCAGCATCATGGCCGCGAAAGGCAGAATGAAAAGCCACGCCTTGGCGCCGATCGGTGCGGTTCCGAAGATGAAGTTACCGAGTGGCGTGTAGGCGATAAGCGCGACCAACGCGATCTCGACTATCACGCCGCCCCAGATCAGTGGGTTGCCGCGAATCCCGGTCGAGAAAATCGACCGGGTGGCGCTGCGACACAGAAACACGTTGACGATTTGCAGCACGACGATCGCACTGAAACAGGCGGTGGTCGCTCGCAAGTAGAGCGGATTGCGCATTGCGAGGGTATGTCCATACCGCCACCCGGCTGCATGCAGCACGAAGAAGAACGCCGCGATTGCGATCGCGGCTTCGATGGCGCCCAGGAACAGGTAGGCCCGTAGTGCCAGGGGCCAATCGAAGAGCCGCTGATGCTGCGAGCGGGGCGGACGCTGCATGTTCCGCGGGTCGGGTTTCTCGACCCCCAGGCCGAGCGCGGTCAGCGAATCGGTTCCCATGTCGATCGACGGGATTTGAATCGGTGTGAGCGCCAGTGGGACGCTGAACAGCGAGAAGATCAGGTAGGGAATCAACTCGGGCACGTTATGGGCCAAAATGTAAGTCAGGAACTTGCGGATGTTGCTGAAGACCGCGCGCCCCTCCTCGACCGCGTTGACGATGCTGGCGAAGTTGTCATCCAGCAACACCATATCGGCCGCCTCCTTGGCGACGTCGGTGCCCGCGATCCCCATCGCGATTCCGATGTGGGCGCTCTTGAGCGCCGGCGCATCCTTGACTCCGTCGCCGGTAACCGCCACCACGTGCCCCTTTTTTTTTCAGCGCCTCGACGATCCGTCTTTTCTGATCCGCGCCGACGCGGGCGAAGATGATTTCCGGTGCGTCGAGCGCGAGGCGCAGCTGCGTTTCGGTGAGTGCGCGTAACTCGTCGCCGGTAATTGTCAGCGGTTTGTCCGAGCGTATCAGTCCGATTTCGCGGCCAATCGCCTGGGCGGTGAAGGGATGGTCACCGGTGACCATGATCACGGCGATACCGGCTTCGCGGCACTTGCTCAGCGCCTCGGGCACTTCGGGACGGGGCGGATCTTCGAGCCCCGCCAGTCCAGCGAAAATAAGATTTTCTTCCACAGTCGCGCGCTGCCATTGTTCCTCGAGCGGTCGGTAGGACATTGCGATAACTCGCAAGCCTTGCGCGGCCATCGCTTCCTGGGCTTGGCGAACTTTGGCGCGCAAGTCGGCGTCGAACGGGCGTATTCCGCCGTCTGCCAGGATCCGGTCGCATAGCGGACTGACCATCTCCGGGGCGCCCTTGCAAAAGAGCACTGGGCCCTCAGGCGTAGTATTCACCGTTGACAGCCGCATGCGGCTGATGTCGAAAGGAATCTCATCGAGCTTCTTGCACGGTGGAAGCGCGGAGATAAACCGCTCCGCCGTTTCGACCAGCGCGACCTCCATCGGATCGCCCAGCAGCACCTTTCGCCCCTGATGGTCGTCGCCTTCCCTCAGATCGTGACACAGGCTTGCGGTCATAAAGAAAGGTCGGTACAGCGCCGCGGCTTCCTGCCCGACGCCAGGGTTGGCTGAGGATTCCGGGCCCGCGCCGAGCCAGATACGCCTTACCGTCATCCGGTTCTGCGTCAGGGTGCCGGTCTTGTCGGTGCAGATCACGGTGGTCGAGCCGAGCGTCTCGACCGAGGGCAGGTAACGAATCAGAACGTGGCGTTTCGCCATTCGCTGCGTGGCCAGGACCAGGGCAAGCGTCAAAGTGGGCAGCAATCCCTCCGGTACCATCGCGACGATGATGCCGATGGCGAAGATGAAATCTTCCCAGAACGGAACACCCAGGATGCGGCTGATCGCAAAGAACATCAGTCCGATCGCCACCGCAAGAATGCCGATCAAACGGCTTAAGTACGCGATCTGCTCGCGCAACGGAGAGACGGCTTCGCGGCCGGTCTGTGTCAGGTGAGCGATCTTGCCGAATTCTGTATGCATGCCGGTGGCAAACACCGCAGCCTTGGCCTCTCCGGAGAGCATCGAGGTGCCGGCGAGCACGATGTTCTCGGCATGAATTATTTCCTCCTTGGTGGAGGGCTCCGCGCTTCGAAGTTTGGAAAGCGATTCCCCGGTGACCGTGGCGTCGCTGACGCGAACTCCGAATGCCTCAACCAGGCGGCAATCCGCAGGAATGTTGTTCCCTTGTTCCAACACGACAATGTCCCCCGGGACGAGATGGTCTGCGAGCGAGCGGACCGTCTTACCCTCGCGCAGCACATCGACCTGTTGCGGCAGCAGCCCGCGCAACGCCGCTAGCGTGCGCTCGACCCGGAACTCCTGCCAAAAGGAGAACAGCCCGCTGACCAGGATAACCGCCAGGATCGCGTAGCCGATCTTGGCCATACCTTGGCCTGGGTCGCTCCACTCAGCCAAAAAGGCCAGCCCCGCAGCGAGCCACAAGATCAGAGCGAAGAAGTGAATGAACTCTTTCAGAAAACGCAGCAGAATGGACTCGCGCGCAACCTCTTCCACTCGATTGAAGCCGTACTCGCCGAGCCTCCGCTCGGCCTCGACCGACGAGAGCCCCTGCGGGTTGCTGTTGAGGCTCGCTATCGCATCGGCGGGGGAGAGCTGGTGAATTTTCATGGGAGGCGATTCAAAAGCGTTAAACGCGCTTCCAGTGCCAGCCTTCAAATCCATCGCTGGCGAACGAGCCACATCTTCACCAATTGTGTGAGTGCGACATACGACACCAACGTCGCTAGCAATAGTGGCCAATAAAGCGCGGGCAGCGGGACGAAGCCCAGCCACTGGCCGATCGGGGAAACCGGCAAGTATGCTCCGACCAACATGATCGCACCGGAGGTCACGATCAGGGGCCAGCTGGCGCGGCTCTGCAGGAACGGAATCTTGTTGGTTCGGATGACGTGGATGATGAGGGTCTGCGTCAGTAACGATTCGACGAACCATCCGGTCTGGAACAGGGCGGCCGCGTAGGTCGAATCGGGATTCGCGGCATGGGCAAAGCGTGCGGCGAGTTCCAACGGCGGCACCAGGCCGAGATTGCTGCACTTAAACAGAAACCACATGATCGAATAGGTCGTATAGTCGAAGACGGAGCTGCACGGACCGATGACCAGAATGAATCGCGCGATCTCGTCCATGTTCCAGGGGCGCGGTTTCCAGACCTGCTCCGGGTCCACCTCATCGGTGGGAATCGGCACTTGCGAAAAGTCATAGAGCAAATTGTTGGTCAGGATCTTTATCGGCGACATCGGCAGGTAAGGCAGCCAAAGGCTGGCGCCGAGGACGCTGAACATGTTGCCAAAATTCGAGCTCGCACCCATCCGCACATACTTGAGGATATTGGCGAAGACTTTACGGCCTTCGATCACGCCTTCCTCCAGCACCATTAGGCTCTTTTCCAGCAAAATCGCGTCGGCCGCCTCCTTCGCGATATCCACCGCGGTATCCACCGAGACTCCAACGTCAGCTATACGGAGTGCCGGCGCATCGTTGATTCCGTCGCCCATAAATCCGACGACGTGCGCCCTGCTCTGGAGAACCCTAATGATGCGCTGCTTGTCGGCCGGTGAAAGCCGGACAAACAATGCCGTTTTTTCCGCGGCATCACCCAGATCGTTGTCGTTCAGCGCTTGGATCTTTTCGCCGGTCAGGACGGTTTCAAGGGGAAGCCCAACCTCTTTGCCGATCTTGCGGGAAACCAGCTCGTTGTCTCCGGTTAGCACTTTGACCGCGATGCCATGTTTCTGAAGGGCGTCGATCGCAGGCCCCGCGGTTTCCTTGGGTGGGTCGAGAAAGGCGATGTAGCCTTTGAGGATAAGGTCCTTTTCGTCCTCTTTGTGATAAGCGGCTTTCGGTTCCAGGTCGCGATACGCCATCGCGATAACGCGGAAACCATCGACCGACAGCTTGTCATATTCCTCCTTAAGATCCTCGAGCAGGAGTGGATCCATTGGCGAGATCTCTCCATCCAACTCAAACTGTGTACACTTAGTGAAGACTGATTCCGGTGCACCCTTGCAGATGAGCCGATGCGTACCGCCCGGCTTGCCGACGACGACGGACATCATTTTGCGGCTGAAGTCGAAGGGGATCTCATCTATTTTGACATAGTCCGCTGTCGCGAGCTTTTGATGCAGTTCCTCATACCTGAGAACAGCACGGTCGAGAATGTTCTTAAGCCCGGTTTGAAAATGGCTATTGAGGAATGCCAGTTCCAATACGCCATCGTCGTCTTTCAGGGCAACGTCGCAATGCAACTCCAGAATAACCCGATCCATCGTGAGCGTGCCGGTTTTGTCGGTACACCTGTCTCTTATACACATCTGACGCTGCCGACGAAGGTGGCCTTGTGTTGTTGTGGGGGGGGGGGGGGGGGGT
>JBKPEA010000153.1:0-17821 GCA_046728175.1 Thermodesulfobacteriota bacterium
AGCAGGGGAGCGCCGGGTTGGGTGCGGTGACCATGCGATTGGATCGCCAATCTGCGCTTCATATGTCAGGAGTTCCAACCAAAAATGAGGTTTAGCGAACCCGATTCCAGATTTGAGTCTCCCCCAGCAGCGAGAAGCCGACATAGCCCCGTACACGCAAGGTGTTGGCATCCTGCACCGTCAGGTTGCAGGAATAGGTGCGGCCGTCCTCGGGATTGTAAATCCGGCCGTTCTTCCAGATGTTGGGGTCGTCGGTCGGTTCGAAACCGCTGAGTAGCGCAAGGCCCACCAGTTTCTGGGTGCGCAGAGTGGGGTCCGGATTTTTGGAATCGACCGCGTCTTTTCCATCGTCACCGAGCGGATCCTTGAGCCACACGATCGTGCCGCACAGGCTCGCTCCGCACTTTTCGATCTTGACGTGAGAATCGTCGCCCTCGGTCGCCCAGATTCCCAGTGGATTCAGTTCGTTGCTTGCAGCGTGAGCTCCCGAGGCGGTCACGAGACAACAGAGCAACATTGCGATGAATGCCGGCCGATCGATCACGTGCAACCTGCCTGTGCCATTGTCCATAGGTGGCGTCAGATTATTCCCGCCCATGAAGCGGGCCAACTGACTCAGACGTATCGGTGAGTACACGTGACATAAACCAGTTTCGCACACCCAGCACGTCTGCCTCCGCGACTACCGAGAAGCCGAAGCTCCGATAGAAGCGGACGTTCTCGCGCCTGTCGGTTTCGAGATATGCGAGCCCTGCGCAGTGGTCCATCCGCGTGCAGAAATCCGCCATCAGCGCGCGCCCGACCCCCTGACCCTGAGAAGCGGGCTCAACCGCAACCGGACCCAGGTGCCAGTGCGGCACCGATGGATCCCGTCGCGACCACGCGCCGGTCCATTGAAGGACGCGCCCGGCGGTGGGGATTTGATTGGCCAGCACCACCGACGGAAGAATTCGCACCTTCTCGGCGAGCGTGGCCTGACAATGTCCGGGCGGGGCGAAGGCGCATATCGCAATCATTTCCTGGTCGCGAAAGCCGCCCAGAATCTGTCCGCGCCGATACAAGCCATGCAGCACCGGAGAATAGAAACGCTCCAGCCGTTGGCGGCGGCGCGGCGCTTCGCCGCCGAACGCGCGCACATCGATCGGATTGTCGCACATCGCACGACTGAGCAGCAGCGCGGCTATGGGCAACTCGTGGTTCCGCAGCCGGCGAATGGTGATCGGGTTCATAGTGGCCGACAATACAATTGTATTGTTGACGATACAAGTGTATTTTAACTGGAGGGTTTCACCCGTTGCCGATACAGAAACAGCAGCCTTCCGATCTGACCGCGTATGCGCGCATCCGCAATACCGCGCTCAAGTTGTTCGGCGAAAAGGGAGTGGCCGCCACCTCGATTCGCGAGGTCGCCAGAGCGGCCGGCGTGTCACCCGGTCTGGTGCAGCACCATTTCAGAAGCAAGTGGGCGCTTGAATCTGCGGTCAGCGCCTACGTCGCGGGTAAGGTGGCAGAGTTGGCGGGCGCCGGTCTGGAACCCGGAAGAACCGCGCGGACGCTGACCCTGGGCGCTGCCGTCATAGGCTTTATCCGGCGCAATCCCGAGTTGGTTGCCTACCTGCGCCGCGTCATCCTGGAGGATGATCGGGTCGGCCGCCGCCTGCTCGATTCAATCGTGCAGCTGAGCCGTACCCTGAACCGCCGCCTGCAGGCCAGTCATCTGCTGCGCCGCGACCTCGACCCGGTTTGGACGCCGCTCAACACGATGATTCTGGTCCTCGGCCCGTTGTTGCTGGAACCGTCGCTGAACCGTTACCTCGATCATCGGCTGCGCAGCGAGGAAGGCCTGGCCCGCTGGGACGCCGCCGTCGAAGATCTTTACCTGCGCGGGATCTATCGCCACCCGTCCGCCCTGAAGCGCCGCCAAGCAACGGTCGCGACCCGGTGAGCACTCCACCGGCGCTCGTGAACATCAACCCCCCCGCCAGTGGTCAGCCTTGCAAGGATGCGACCGCGAAAGGTAATCGTCTCCTGAGCAGTCCCTTTACAATGCCGCCGGGGAGTTGACCTTTGTTCAAGCGGGTACTGATTGCCAACCGGGGCGAAATCGCCATCCGTGTCGCGCGCGCCGCCGAGGCGCTTGGTGTCGAGTCGGTAAGTGTATACGCCCCTGCCGACGCGCTCTCGCTCCATATCCGCGTGACCACCGAGACGCGTGCGCTCAGATCGCAGGCGCCCTCGCAGGATCCCGTCCGTGCCTATCTGGACGTGGACGCGCTGATCGAAGCCGCGAAGGCCGGTGGCTGCGATTGCGTGCATCCTGGCTATGGCTTTCTGTCTGAGAATGCCGGTTTTGCAGGACGCTGCCGCGAAAACGGCATCGCGTTTATCGGGCCGCATCCCGAAACGCTGGCGTTGTTCGGCGACAAGCTGAGAGCGCGCGAACTGGCCCGCTCGCTGGGCATCCCGATCATTCCGGGTAGCCCGCAGGCGCTGGCAAGTGCGAAGGACGCCGCGGCGGTGGCCGAAGCGGTCGGATATCCGGTTATGCTGAAAGCGGCCGCAGGCGGCGGTGGGCGCGGGATGCGCGCCGTCCCATCTGCGGATGAGATGGCAGCGGCATTCGTGCGCTGCCAGAGTGAAGCTCTGGCAGCGTTCGGCGACGGCGCCCTGTTCATCGAGAAATTGCTCGACCGCCCGCGCCATATCGAGGTTCAGGTCATGGGCGACCGCGCCGGCGACCTGGTTCATCTCCACGAGCGCGATTGCTCGGTCCAGCTGCGCAACCAGAAAGTCATCGAGATTGCCCCGGCACCCGGGTTGGAAACGGGCCTGCGGCAACGCATCCTGGAAGACGCGATTCGCCTGGCCCGCGCCGCCGGTTACGTGAATGCCGGCACGGTTGAGTTTCTGGTCAGCCCCGAGCGCGGCGAACACTTTTTCATCGAGTGCAATCCGCGGATCCAGGTGGAGCACACCGTAACCGAGCAGGTCACCGGCATTGACCTGGTCGAATCGCAGTTTCGCATTGCGGCCGGCGAATCCCTGCAAATCCTGGGAATCCCCGACCAGGCCGCGGTCGCAGCGCCTCGCGGGTTTGCCATACAGGCGCGCATCGTAGCGAGCGGGACCGGCGTGCTGACCGCATACAAGGAGCCCACCGGCCCGGGCGTGCGGGTCGATTCCTGCGGCTATCTCGGCTACGCGCCGCCACCACAGTTCGACCCGATGTTCGCGAAGCTAATCTGCCAGTCGAATTCGACGCACACCTTCAGCTCAGCGCTCGACCGCACCTTGCGCGCGCTCGATGAGTTCCACATCGCCGGCCTGCCGACCAATCTTCGTCAGCTCCGTGCGATCCTCTCGCATCCGGCGATGCGCGTGGGTGACGCGCGCACCAGCTTCCTCTACGAGCATCCCGACCTTGCCACTCCGGCCGGCGCGAAAACTTCGACGTCGGGTTCGCTGGCGCTGCTCGAACAGCAGGCGATGGTGCTCCGCGGCGGTAGGGACGGGCTGGCCATATCCGCCACGCAGCCCCCGTCGGTCAACCTGGCCGTCCCGTTGGGAGAGGAGAGTGTCGAGAGCCCGATGGCCGGCAACATCATCGAGCTTCCGGTGGAAGTCGGAGCCGCGGTTGAGACCGGCGCGATCCTGATGGTCATCAGCGCGATGAAGATGGAAACCGCGATCACGGCGCCCTGTGCCGGGGTCGTGACCGCGATCAGCCCCGCCGAGCTTGGCGCCACCGTCGCCGCAGGGCAGATCATCGCGACCATAGCTCCATCCAGGCGCTCTGGCGCTGCGGCGTCGCCGCGCCGCTATGGCGAAGACACCTGGGCATCAATGCTCGCCGACGTGCAGGCCTTGCAAGATATCGCTCATCAACGTTTCGCGCCCGATTCGAACGATCCGGGCGTCGTCCGCCAGCGGCGCCGCGGCAAACTGACCTGCCGCGAGCGGATTGACCTGTTGCTCGACCCCGGCACCTTTCGCGAGGTTGGAAGCCTTGCGGGTTTCGCTGACTACGACGACGAGGGACGCATCGCGGGCTTCACGCCCGCCAACCATGTGGGAGGGTGGGGCAAGATTGCTGGCCGCACGGCGGTGGTATGCGCCGACGATTTTACCTCGCGCGGCGGACATTCTGACGGCGCGATCGGCGGCAAGGCCGCGCACCTCGACCGGCTGTCCCTCGACCTGCGCTGCCCATCGGTCCGTTTGCTGGACGGTTCTTCGGGCGGCGGCAGCATCGCAGCAATGGTACCCAAGCAGCAGAGGGTGGGAGAAAGCAGGGCAGAGGAAAGCTCCGGCGCGATTGTTGCGGGCCGCCCGCGCGTATCGGGAGAAGGTGGTTCGTTCCTGCCGGGCCATCTCGGAAGCACGATGTACGTATCGCAGCTAAGCCAGGTGCCGGTGGTGAACCTGCTGCTGGGTAGTGTAGTGGGGATCGGCGCGGCCAAGGCGGTCCTCGGCCATTTCTCGGTTATGGTGCGTGACATCGCGCAGCTATTCGTGGCCGGCCCTCCGGTGGTTAGCCACGCGATGGGTTACGAGATCAGCAAGGAGGAACTGGGCGGCTGGCATATCCACTGTCGGAATGGTTCCGTCGACAATCTCGCCGACTCGGAGGAAGAGGCAACCGCGATGGCAAAGCGGTTCCTCTCCTACCTTCCCTCCAGCGTCTACGAAGCGCCCCCGGTGTTGCCGCCGGACCCCGGTGATCCACCAGATCGCCGCGAGGAAGAGTTGTTTACTATCATCCCCCGCAAACGCACCACGACGTTCGACATGCGCCGGGCGATCCGCCTGATCGCGGATCGCGACTCCTTCTTCGAGATCGGGCCATTGTGGGGGACCGATCAGATCGTGGGCTTCGTCCGCTTCAACGGCTATCCGATGGGCGTGCTCGCCTCCGACTGCCGGCACGTCAATGGCGGCGCGCTCACGGCCGACGGGTGCGACAAACTCAAGCGCCACCTCGACCTCTGCGACATGTTCCACCTTCCCATCCTCAACCTGATCGACAATCCAGGCTTCGCGGTGGGCCTGGAGCACGAGTTGACCGGAACGATCCGCAAGGGCGGAGAGTGGATGATCGCGTTTGCACAGGTCGAGGTTCCGATCTTCACCGTCATCATGCGCCGCAGCTTCGGGGTAGCCGGCAACAACTTCGCAACGCCCCGCAGCGGCGCTAGCGCACGCGTCGCGTGGCCCGCCGCCGATGTCGGCGGCATTCCGCCCGAAGGCGGGATCGAAGCCGCGTACAAACGCCAGCTCGCCGAGGCCGCCGACCCGGCCGCCCTGCGTGCGGAGATCAATGCGCGCATAGAAAGCGCGCGCGGCCCCATAGGTCCGCTAAACCGTTTTCAGATGGAAGAAATGATCGACCCCCGCGACACTCGCCCATGGGTGTGTGAGTGGGTAGAGAACGCCTATCGCATCGTGTCGCAACCGTCGTTGCTGGTCCCCCGAGCAATCCAATTCAGGCCGTAGTTCCGACTCCTGTGGTGCGCCGGAAGCTGCCTGGGCGAATGGTTTAGCGGCGCATCATCCTGTCAGCCGAGCGAAGCGACGTGAATCTTTGCCAAACGAAACCGGAGCATCACTATGGCTCTGAGCCCTTGGCCGGCAGCGACTCGAACCACGGCAGCACCAACTGCTCATTAATGGAGTAAGGATATGCGTGGCCCCATTCCGGGAGCTCGTGGTAGGTCACCCGGTAGCCGATGCTCTCGAGTAGCTCGCAGGTCTGGCGGGCAAATGCGACCGGAAAGATGAAATCGTGGACCCCGTGAATCACCAGCATCGGGGCGTCCTTGCCGCGCTCCTGACGCAGCATCGGATCGACCGCCGGATGGAGCGCGCCGGCTACCGGGGCGAGGCCGCGGAACAAGTGGCTGTGATCGAGGCCTAAAATGTAGGTGAAGATGCCGCCGTCCGAGAGGCCGGTCAGATAAACTCGCGCGAGGTCGATTGAATATTCGTTAGTGACCTCGTTGAACATGCGCAGGAACGACCGAGTGTCCAGACTGGGCAGGCTCATGTCCCAGGTGTCGCCCCATGACTTGGGTGACAGGATGGCGTAGCCGCGACTGCGGGCCGGCCTCACCCATGTCCATATGTATTCCGAGCCCTGACCGTGGCCGCCGTGTAAGGCGACGATCAGCGGCAGAGGTTTCTCCTGAGAATAATCTTCTGGAATGTAGAGCGTGTAGTCCGAACGTTCCTGGTTGCGCTTGCGCTGGATGAACCCCGTCGCCGCGCTGGCCGCCGGGGCCGGGACGGGCGCTGGCGCGCCATCGAGCAGAAAGTGCCCGGCGATCAGGGGTAACTGCTCGCGCAAGGCATACAGTTGATACAAACCCCGGCAGAATGCAGCACGGCTATACAGGTAGATGAGTGTCCATTGCGGGCTCGGGTGGGTCATGAACAGCTCGTAAGCTTTGCCTAATTCGCGGACCGCGGCGCAGAGCGACTGGTGCAATTCCTCCAGGCCAGCGGACGGCGTCGATGGCACAAAGCTCGACTCGAAGCGGCGAAAGATGTCGCGCGCCGCGCCGACCATTCGCGCCTGGTTGTCGGCGAGCGATCCGGGTCGGAGATGTTCCTGGATCGACTCGAAGGTGCGGAGAAACTCCAGGACTTCATTTTGGAGCGCCGTTAGTTGGGCGGCGTAAGTGACTTCCTGATTCGGCATTGCTCCTTCCTGCGAGTGCTTGACGAGGACGGTGACTGGCAATGTCCGGATTCAAGCGCGCCCAGAGGGTCGCGCGGGAAATAACAGACATCCGTCTACACCCGGGACATGACTTCCTCCCGGAATTTTTCCAGCCCACGGGTCACTACCTCCGGCTTGGTGCCCGGAGGATTTACCACCACCCGCGAAACTCCCATGTCCGCGAGCATCTTCAGGTCGTCCGGCTTGAGGGACCTCGTCAGGCAGGAAAATTCTATCGCATCCGGATTGCGTCCGGCCTTCTGCGCTTCGGATCGCACGGTTGCGAACAGCTCCCTGAGTTTCTCCGGATTCATCACGGTCGGGAAGAATCCGTCACCGTAACGTCCGGCGCGCCGGGCCGCCGCGGCCGAGTGTCCTCCCACATGAATCGGTACGTTCCTGCCGACCGGCTTGGGATTGGAATGGAGCGGACCGAACTTGAAATGCTTGCCCTCAAACGATGCGGCTCCATCTTTCCACAGCGCGCGCAGCGCCTGAATCGCCTCATCGGTCATCGCGCCGCGGTGATGGAAGTCTATTCCGAGCGCCTCGAACTCCTCTTTCATCCATCCGCTGCCGATCCCGAGGATGACTCGTCCGCCCGAGAGCACATCCACGGTCGCGACTTCCTTTGCCGTGTAGATGGGATGCCGCTGCGGCAGGATCAATATTCCGGTCGCGAGCTTGATGGTTTTGGTCACCGCCGCCACATACGCGAGCGGGATAAGCGGGTCCGGAATCGCGACATCGTCGCCGCCGGGCATGCTGCCATCGCTGCTGCCCGGATAAGGCAGGTGTTTGACGGGAACCGCGACGTGTTCCACGCTCCACAGCGATTCGAAACCGCAGCGCTCGGCGGTGGTCGCCAGATGGGCCAACAGGCCGGGATCGCTGAATTTTCCCGAAGTGGCAAAGCCGATACCGAATTTCATGGGCATTCTCCGATCCTCCGAGGTGACTACTGCAGGACAAAATCCTTGTAGCCGTTGGCTGCCGCTTCCGTACACTTGGCCCGGTACACGGGCGCCGGGCTCGCGTACAGGAGAATCGCACGCGCCTTGCCTGGAATATTCGCGCCGATAAACCACGAGTTAGCGCCGCTTAACATCGTCCGACTCCCCACCTCGTTGGCGTGCTCGACCCAGGCGTCTTCCGCCTTCACCATGGGTGCGATGCGCGAGTAGCCGTTCGCGCGGACGTAGCGGATCGCGTCGGTGATCCATTCGACGATACTCTCGGCGCATACCGTATAGTTGCAGAACGCGCTATTGGTCGCGATGAAGAGATTCGGGAAGCCGGCCGACTGAATACCCAGCAGCGTGCGCGGGCCATTGGCCCATTTTTCCTTGAGACCCTGTCCGCCTTCTCCGCGGATATCGATGCGGGTCACCGCGCCGGTGATGGCATCAAAGCCCGTCGCATAGATTATGACATCGAACTCGTATTCGCGGTCGCGGGTCTTGATGCCCTTGGGCGTGATGCGCTCGATGGGCGACTCTTTGACATCGACCAGCAGGACGTTATCGCGGTTGTAGGCCTCGTAATACTCGGTTTCGAGAGGGACGCGCTTGGATCCGAACGGGTGGTCCGTGGGCACGAGTTTTTCCGCCACCGCAGGATCCTTCACGCGCGCGCGGATCTTGTCGCGCACGAACTCGGAGAAGTCTTCGTTCGCCGCCCGGTCGGTCATGATGTCCCTGAAATTGCCCAACCACTTTCCGAAGCCGGGCAGCGCCCACAATTTCTCGTAGGTCGCAAGCCGCTCCTCGCGCGGAACCTCAAGCGCCTTGCGCCGGTCGAACTCGTGCAGGAAGGCTCCCGTGGTTTCCCGGATTCTCTGGTGTATCTCGGGGTAAGTTGTCTTGAACCGCCGCTGGGTTTCTTCGCTCACCGGCCCGTTCCTGAGCGGCGCACAGTAGTTGGGCGTGCGCTGGAATACGGTGAGATGACCGACTTCCTTGGCGATGACCGGGATGAGCTGGACGGCGGTGGCACCGGTGCCGATTACCGCTACCCGCTTGCCGCTGAAATCCACCTTCTCCTTCGGCCATCTGGAAGTGTGATACGACTCGCCCCCGAAGGTGTCGATACCTTCAAACGGGGGAACGTAGCGCGCCGACAGGATTCCCACCGCGGCGACCAGGAACTGTGCGCGCATGTGTTGTCCATTCTCGAGCTGGACCTCCCATCGGTTGGCGCGCTCGTCGTACAGCGCGGAAATGACGTGCGAGTTGAACTGGATGTGGCGGCGCAAATCGAACCGGTCGGCCACGTAGTTCAGGTAGCGCTCGTTCTCCGGTTGGCCCGAGAAGTGCTCCTTCCAGTCCCACTCCTGGAGGAGTTCCTTTGAGAACGAATAGCCGTAGGTCTCGCTCTCCGAGTCGAAGCGGCAGCCGGGATAGCGATTCCAGTACCAGGTGCCTCCCACGCCTCCGCCATCTTCGAGACCGCGCACGGAGAGTCCGAGCTCGCGTAAGCGATAGATTTGATAAAGTCCGGCAACGCCGGCGCCAATCACTATCGCGTCAAAACTCTCGATGCGTTCCGACTGGGTATTCAGTGCCTGTGCTTGGGAATCTTCCATGACGATCTTCCAGAATGAGTTGTCCGTCTCCCACTAGCCCCGGGAAGCTTTTCGAGCGATAGGCGTAATCTTTCCAGGCTCACCGAGACCGTACGCTACGCCGATCTCCGGTTCCTATACCACTGCCAAAAAGGCTCTCCAAACGCGTATTCGATGCTGGCGTTGATTCTGATCGCGGGCGTTTGGAAGTTGCGGAAGCTTTTTATAGGCTCGCACGCATAAAGCAACGATGGCTAATTTCGAACTAAAGGACCGCGCTGCGATAGCGGGTGTCGGCAATTCGCAGTATGGGCGGCGATTGATGCGCAGCCCGATCGATCTGGCCGCCGACGCAATTGCCGCCGCGCTGGACGATTGTGGCCTCACGCGCGATGAGCTGGACGGAATGATCGTCAGTTTCGGTTCGCCAATCGGTGCCGACGGAGACTCTATCGCGCAACTGTTGGGGTTAAAGCTGCGGACCTGCAATCAGACCTGGGCTCACGGGCGCTTCACCGCCAGCTGCATCACGTGGGCTGCGATGCTGGTGAATGCCGGCTTGGCTGATGCCGTCGCGTGTCTTGCCTCGGTGAGCTTCTCGTCAATGCGGCGTCCGATGATGGGCGGGGCCGGCGACCGCGAGGGCGCGCGCGAGGCGGGGGGAGGCCATGGAGAGGATCCCGTGTATGGCATGACCTCACCTGGCGCGGGCGCCGCACTGGTGGCGCGACGCTACTTTGATCGCTATGGCTCCGACAGCCGCGCGCTCGCCTCCGTGCCGGTCGCGTTTCGCAAGCACGCCGCAATGAATCCCGCGGCGATTATGCGCGAACCCATCGATGTCGAAGCCCATCAGCGATCGCGCTACGTCTGCGAGCCACTTCATCTGCTCGACTATTGCCTTATCAACGATGGGGCAGCATGCGTGATCGTGACGACCTCGGAACGCGCGCGCGATCTGAAAAAACCTCCGGTCTACATCGGCGGCATGCAAGGATTGCCAGGCGGCCGCGAGGAGTTCATCTGGGCATATCCCGGTCTCGGCGTGGCTCAACAATCAGTGTTTGAATATAAGGCCGGCGAGCAGCGCGTGTACCAGATGGCCGGAGTAACACCGGCGGAGGTTGACGCGCTCTTCACCTACGACGCATTCTCGATAGTTGCCTGGATCGCGCTTGAGCGCTTCGGCTTCTGCAAGCCGGGGGAAGCAGCGGGCTTCACGCAAGGCGGCCGAATCGAAATCGGCGGAGAGCTCCCGATGAACACCAACGGTGGTTTGCTCTCCGAAGCGCACATCATGGGCTGGAACCATCAGGTCGAGATCGTGCGGCAGCTGCGCGGCGAATGCGGCGCGAGGCAAGTCAAGGATGCCGAAGTCATTCAGTGGGCGAATGCTTACGGCGACTCGCTCATCTATCACAAGTAACGCGGATGAAAGAATCTGAGTACCAGAAACCGCTCCCGACGATCTCCTCGTTGAACCGCCCTTACTGGGAGGGACTCCGACGAAAGGAACTGCGGCTGCAAAAGTGCGACGGATGTGGGCTGACCTGGTATCCCCCGGCGCCGCTGTGCCCGGACTGCTGGTCGCGCAAGTTCACCTGGACGGAGCTCAGCGGCTACGGTCGGATCAGTTCGTGGGTGGTGTTTCATCAGGCCTACTTCCGCAGCTATGAGGGAGACATTCCATACAACGTTGTGGAAGTTGAACTGGACGAAGGTCCGCGGGTCCTGGCGAATCTGCTCGGGGCGAACCACGACATCCGCTGCGGCATGCCGGTCGAAATAGTATTCGATGATGTGACCGAGGAGGTCACGCTCGCGAAGTTCAAGCCCCGCACCCACTAAGCAGTGCGAGGAAGTTGTCGGCTTTCCTTACTTCCCCCTCCCCACGTTTAACCAGAGCGATGGAGGGTCTTCGCCTCGCTGTTGACCACCCCAGCTAGAGCTGAATCAAGTTGGCCGGTCTGACGTAGCGATATGGGCGAGCTTGTGCGCTGTCAAGGTCCCCATACGCCGTGCTGCGCTAGCCGGGACCTGCCTACGATCCGGCGGCGGCTGGATGCGCCTGCTCGCGCGCTTCGGCTTTCATCGCCGGCATTACTTCCGCCGCGAAAAGCCGGAGGCTGCGCTCCGCCTCATCGTAAGGCATCCCACCGTACTTGAACACCCCGACGAACTCTGATGCGCCCAGGGTGTTTTGAACATTGTGCAGCACCTCGATGCAGCGCTCCGGGGTTCCAATCACCTGCGTGTCAGCGAACATCTCCGGGAAGCCGCCCGCGGCCTTCACCACTTGCGCCATCTGCGCGTGATACTCGTAGCCCTTGGCCGCCTTGAAGTGTTCCGGCTCGTGATATTCGTAGTGATTGAGGGCGCTCTCCGCGTAGTTCTTGCTCCATTTGCGCCCGGCTTCCATCGCCTCGCGCTCAGTCCTGCCGCAATAGACCCAACATCCCGCGATCGGTGCCTTGGCTTTGAAACCCGCGCGCTCACACGACAGCTTGAAGGCGTCGTAGTCCTTGCGGTGCTCTTCCCAGGGCTTCTGCGGAATCACAAGCATCCCCATCCCGGCCTTCGCCATGATGTCCCCGGTTTCCGGCGATACGATCGCCCCATACATCCGGTTGACCAAATCCTTGTCCAGCGGCTGTGGCCGAATACTCATCTCGGGAATCTGGAAGAACTTGCCATTGAAGGAAAAGCGCTTTTGCGAAAGCGCCAGCTTGATGATCTCGGCCGCTTCGGCAAACCGCTCGCGTGCCTCGCTCATCGGCACCCGGAACCCATCGAATTCGATACGCCCGGCGCCGCGACCGAAGCCGAGCGTAAGACTGCGTCCCTGGGCCATGATGTCGAGCATCGAAATCTGTTCGGCGACGCGAACCGGGTCGTGCCACGGAAGCACCACGACCATCGTGCCGAGACCGATCCGCCGGGTGTGGCCGCATAGATAGGTCAGAAATTGCAGAACGTCGGGCACCATCGTGTACGGCGAGAAATGATGCTCGACGCTCCAGATCGCATCGAAGCCGAGCGGCTCGAATAGATCCGCGAGCTTCAGATCTTCAAGGAACACCTCGTGGTCCGCCTGCTGCTCATGGAAGTTCTGAACGAAAACGGCTCCGCTGATCTTCATTTGCAAACTCCTCGCGCTGTGGTGCGACCGTCGTGGTTCCGGTCTCTTCCGCGTCTCCTATGCGGCCGTGTCGTACATGCGCCAGGACTCGTTCCCGGCCGGCAATTGAAAGAGCTTGGCCGCGTTCTCGCGCATTATGGCCTGTCGTTGTTCCTCGTGGAGGTGAGCGGTGTGCTCGGCCAGCAACTGCTGCGAGCGAGGCCAGGTCGAATCCGTGTGAGGGAAATCGCTCGCCCACAGGAGCTGCGTGTACGGCATCTGATGCAGGGAGTTGAAGGCAGTCAGGTCGTCCTGGAAGGTCATCCAGACGTTATTTTTAATGTACTCGCTGGGCAGCTTGGACAGACCCTTGATGATGCCACTCTCGGCATTGAATTTCGCCGCGTGGTCCATGCGATACATATAGTGCGGCATCCAGCCTGCATCACCTTCAGCGCAGACCAGTTTCAATTTCGGATGGCGTTCGAAGACGCCGCCTAGCACCATCAGGCCGACGACATCCTGCACCGCGCGGATGATACCGAGAAAATTGTTCATCTCATGCCCGCGGTGCGGCATACCGAGATGGCCGTCGCGTGAGGTCAGGATATGGAAGCAAATCGGAAGGCCCAGGTCGGTTGCGCACTCCCACAGGGCATCGTAGTCACGATGGTCGTAATCCTCGTGAATCGGGCGGCCCGGCATCATCATGCCGACCATCCCCATTTCCTTGGCGCGGCGAAAATCCTCGATCGCGCTGTCGACGCTCAACACCGCGGTTTGCGCCAATCCTAAAATCCGATTGGGCGCCTCACTGCACATCGCTTGCAGCCAGCGATTGTACGCTTTCATGCAGGCGTCCTTGTACTCGGCGTCGCGATGCATACACAGGCCCATTCCGACGGAAGCGTAAACGATCTCGGCGGCGATCCCGTCTTTGTCCATGTAGGGGAGCCGCGCTCGGCCCCCGTAAGCGCCCTCGCGGACGTCCGCAAACTTGAGCCGTTTGGCGCGCTCGTTTCGTTCCTTGATGGTGAAGCCGGCGCCATCAATAAAGCCAAGCGCTACAGGTCGCTTCATTCCCGGCACCACGAAAGCTTCGGTGCCGTCAGGCTGCGGGAGGATCCGCGGCGCGTCGTCGCGATACTTCGGGTCGATATAGTCGACATAGCAATTGGGGGGTTCGCACACATGGCCATCCGACGAAATGATACCGCGAGGAATCACGTTTAGTTCTCCTTTCGACGTGTGCAGGTTCGCTCCGCGTCCGGCGGTGACGACCGCCACGTCGCGATGCCGTCTGTTCCAAACGATCGAGTTTTTATCAAGTGCCGGCTCACTCCGCCATCTCCCGGAGCGGTCATACTCGGGAGACTCAATAGGCTGCTGCTGATTGATCTCGCAGCGTTGGCGATCGGAGAGCTTAAGGGCTCATAGACTCGCCTAACGGCGCAGAAATCCCGAGATTCCACAGTCTCAGGAGTTTTCGCGAGCGACCCTGGCCTCTGGCCTGATGTGATTAATCCTCCGCCAAGGCAGTTTGCGAAAACCCGGGCCCCGATCTGACGGACTGCTCTTTTGCGAGAACGGACGGAGGCCGGTTGGTCCAGTGTACGAAACTACCTTCCAAGTACCGAGAGCGCGTTGCGCAGGGGCGCGCTGGAGATCTGAATCAATCCGGAGAATGGATGATCAAGCTCCATGATCAGAAACAACGCACCTGCGACCGGGAGAGCGCTGATAAACAGTGTAAAGAACGCAGTCGCATTGCGCGGTGCAAACAATCCGAAGCTAACGAAGAGCATGCTGAGCCAAGAAACCACCACCACCAGGAAGGGCACCGAAATCGAGGATCCGCTCTGCTCGAACAAGAGCCAGTGCGTCTGCCCCAAATTGAACGCCATCGACTCGACTTCCGATTTAAGCGCGCGTTGCGAGTCGTTCTACGGTACCAATTCCTGGATCCTGTCGAACAGGATCTCGTTGCGGGTCTGCGGGGCGGTCGCGCCCCGGTCTTTGCCATCTTTCCCCCAAATCCCGTCCAGTATTCCCGCGACTGTAGTCTTAAGGCTGACGCGCGCCGCTCCGGTTTCCGGACCATAATGGGCCAGCGCGCGGTCCAGCAGGATGGTATTCGCAGCCATTTGAGTGAGCTCGCTCCGGCGAGCGTCGTAGGAACTCTTAGCCGAGGCCACCAGCAGACCGAGGAGCATCGCGGCCATCGTGCCAATCAACCCGACGCCCAGCTTGATCAGATCCTTGGTCTCTCCATCCAGGTGATGCTGGGGAAGGACCCCGCGCAGCCAACTGCCGAGCACCGCGCCGCCAAATATGCAGAAGAAAATGATCGCGCTGACTTGGATCGGGTCCACGACTCCTGCCAGGGCAACTACCTGTTTTTCGCTGTTAGAGAGTAATGCGTTGTACCCGTCCGAAAATCAGCCCAACTCGGCCAGCAGCGACTTCGCATCTTTCAGGTCCGGGGTGTCGAAGCCCTCGGTGAAGCCGGAGTAAACTGGGGACAGCAGCTCGTGGGCCTGGATGACATCACCGCGTTTTCTCAACGTCCTGGCGAGGCTTGTCGCGGCGCGCAGCTCCCAGGCCCTGGCTCCGATCTTTTGCGCGACTGCGATTGCCTCGCGGAAATCCCGTTCCGCTTGTTGTGCGTGACCGAGTCTCCAGTGCAACTCCCCGCGCAGGCGGATGGTGTCCGGCCTCCAGGACAGTTCTGCCGGATTCACCTGCAGAGCCTTCTCGACCGTCGCGAGTGCCTCAGGGACCTTACCGTCGAGCCACTGCGATACCCCTATCCAGCTCAGATAGAGCGTCATCATGATTCCGGTACCGGTTTCGGTCAGGCCCCGCAACCCGTCCTCGACCTTTGGCATCCCGTCGGAGGGATTGCCGAGCGCGGCCTCTGCGAGGCCGAGAAAGATTCGAGCGCCCGAACCATACTGCCGATAACCATGCTCGTCAGCGAGCGCCACGGCCGCACTGGCCGATGCCTTCGCATGGCTAAATTCTCTCATGAAAAGCTGCAATGCTGCTGCCAGGTACTGCGCGTAAGCCAACTCGAAAGAACTCTTGAGAGCGACCGCGCCCGCGATCGCCTGACGCATTCGATCGCGTGCGACGTCGGCATTTCCCAACATCCACGCCACGTGAGCGGCGACGCCGAACGATCCCAGTACCGATGGAACTTCGCGGGCCGAGACTTCAAACATCGGGGCGCCGGACCGGAAATGCTTTTCCGCCCCACTCAGATCGCCCCGACAGTAGCAGGCCGTAACCTGGCAGGCGTATGCTGAACCCAAAACCGCGGCACTCCCGTCGCGCTCGGCGAGTTCGAGTATCCGATTCGCTATCGCGCTCGCCGCTGGCAAGTCTCCCTTGGTAATGGCGGTAGCGAACGACCCGGTCATCTGCAGAACCAGTTGTGCGAGGTCGCCGCTCTTTTCCGCCAGCGCGCATGCGCGCTCGGCTGCCGCTGCCGCTTCCGGGGCGGCCCATCCCCGGGTTACCTGGAGTACCTGTGCGAAGCGGTCCATCAGTACCCACTCGCGTCCGTCACGCTCGGGTGATTCCGGAAGCGTCTTGAGGACGCTGAGTGCTTGCCGGTATGCATTCTCCGCTTCTTTGAACGCGCGGCGCTCGAACACAGCATCGGCGGCCTTACGCCAGGCAGCGATCGCCTGCTCCGTCTCCCCCGCCTGGGCCCAGTGCCGGGCGATAACCTCTGGATGCTCTTCGGCTTGGGCTGCGAACTTTGCGGTGATCTCTTCCGCGACCCGACGGTGCAGCTCTTTGCGACTGGTCTTGAGCAGCGCCTCGTAGGCCGCGTCCTGGATCAGGGCATGTTTGAACTGGTAGCTCGCCTCCGGTGCGATGCCGCGTGCGTAAATGAGTTCCGCATCCGCGAGCTTCTCCAGAGCGCCTTGCAATTCGCCTTCGGGTATCGAGGAGACCGCGTGCAGCAACTCATAGGAAAAATCGCGGCCGATGACCGACGCGACCTGTGCCACCTCCTTGGCCGGTCCGAGCCGATCCAGGCGCGCCGCCAACGAATCGCGCAAGGTAACGGGAATCTCGTGCGCCACCGAACGACCCTCGCCCTCCAGGATCAGGCGGGTCAGCTCTTCCGCAAACAGGGGTACCCCGTCGGTACGTTTCACCACCGCATCGATCAGGTCCGGGGTTAGAGCCTCGCGAGCTACAACACCGGTCACCATCTCGCGCGTATGCCGATCGTTAAGCCGACCCAGCGTGACTCGCGCGTGATACGCCCGCATCGGCCACGGTGGGTGAAACTCGGGGCGGGCGGTGTAGAGCAGGATCAGCGGCGCAGTTGCTGCCTGCTCGACCAGTGTCTGCGTTAGTTCCAGCGTCGAGGGATCGACCCAATGCAGGTCTTCCATCGCGATCACCACCGGCTGAAGCTGCGCCGTGTTGAGCACCCACGCGGTGAGGTTCACGAGCAGCCGCTTGCGCCGCTGGTCGGGGTCCAGCGTGAGGGGCGGATACTTAGAGTTCAAACGCCCGAAATGCTCCGCGGTGCCGACCAGGTTTCCCAGGTAGTAGCACGTCTCCAGCTGCGCCATATGCGCGAATCCAAGATTCACAGGACTCCCTTCGCGCTGCGCAAGCTCGAGCAGATGGTCGGCCAGCGCGGCCGCCCCCAAGTGGTCGCCGGAGTTATGAACTGCCGCCCAGGTCGCGTACACATGTCGAATTAGTTGGTCGAGGTTGCCCGCCTTCTCAGCCAGGGTGCGCGCCTTTGCAGCCGCTTCGACGCTTTCGGGGGCGGTGTAGCCCCGAGTTACGAGGAGGACGCGATACAGTGCGTTGGCGAGGTCTAGTTCTTGAGCGTCACGTTTCCGGCGACTCCGGCTGCGTGCGAATCACAGCGAGCGCCTGCCGATAAGATTCCTCGGCCTCCCTGAAGGCGCGTCGTTCGACAGCTGCGGTTGCGGCCTTTTCCCATGCCGCGATCGCCGGCTCTGCGTCACTCGCTTCGGTCCAGTGCCGGGCGACTATTTCGGGATGGTCTTCAGCCATCGCAGCGAATTTTTCGGTGATTGTTTGTGCGACACGGTGATGGAGCTCTTTGCGCCTGGTCTTGAGTAGCTCTTCGTAGGCGGCGTCCCTCATCAATGCGTGCTTGAACTGGTAGGTCGCCTCGGACGGGATGCCGCGTGCATAGATGAGTTCCGCGTCTACTAGCTTCTCCAACGCAGGCTCGAGCTCCGAGTCGCTGGCCCGAGCGACCGCTCGAAGCAGCTCGTAGGAGAACTCGCGGCCGATGACCGCCGCGACCTGTGCTACCTCCTTGGCCGGGCCCAGCCGGTCCAGACGCGCGGCGAGCGAATCCCGCAGCGTGGCGGGGATGTCGTGCACTATCGAGCGACCGTGGCCCTCCAGGATG
>JBKPEA010000154.1:0-26206 GCA_046728175.1 Thermodesulfobacteriota bacterium
GACGCTACTGCTGTTTCAGAATCCTGACTTCGTCTGTGCGGGCCAGCAGTTCACCGGACCGGCGCGATGGTCGATACCAAGATCGTCACCCCGCGCGATCAGTTCGACGTCAGGTACAGCTTGATCCCAGCAGGCGACAACTGGGTGGCGACCGCGATCAACGGTCGAGAACGTGAATCTGACCGCGAACCTGGGCAATCAATTCAATCGTGTGCTCACTCGAACGTCGGTCGACGAGTTGCTCGCACAGATGCGGCGCAAATACGGCAACCCCGGCAGAGAGGCATAGGGCTTGAAGACGTTGGCGGTGATGAGGTTGCCCCGATTGTGTGGACACTCGGGTTAGGCGGCCATTGGTTCATGATAGCGTCGTTCGAATTCGGCAGGGCACAAATAACCGAGAGCCGAGTGCCGCCGTTGGCGATTGTAAAAGCGCTGTATTCGAAGACTTCACTGCGGGCTTGAGCTCGGGTGTCCCAGTGACTTTGGTAAACCAGTTCGAGCTTGAGGGTCGCGAAGAAGCTCGCCGCCCTCCGCGGCGCTGGGCCAACCCCTCGGAGTTGCTTGTCCGGCGCGCCGCATTGGAGCACGGCTTCACGACTCGGATTCTTCTGCCCGCCTGATTCCTGCTCCTTTTTCCCTCACGCCCGGAGATGGTGAGGGCGCGAGGGGGGAATTTTTTTCTCAACATCCCGCAGCACGGAAATGCCCCTCCGGCACTGCTGGCACTTCGCTTGCCAGCGCGGGTCGCTGGCTGACGCTTGGACGCGCGGTGAAATTGGGGTCTTCGAAAGCGTACTTGATATTCGACTATACTCGAATAATTATTCGAATCTGATTTCTCAAGATTACCGGCTCGGCTATCGGGAGGGTCGTGAGCTGCTTTGGCAACGGCTGGCGGGAGCGCCCCCCTCGCGAGTCCAGCTCCTGCCCGGTCCGCGCCAGGTAGGCAAAACCACCCTGCTTATTGAGCTCGCCGATCGGCTCGGCAAGGCCGCGATCTACACGGCGAGCGACGCCGGAGGCAGCGCTGCCCGGCTTCTGGGAGCGATTGTGGACCAGGGCCGAAGCGCTCGCTGACGGCCGCTTGGGTTCGCGATCTCGCGAGAGTATGGCCGGTCGCTTTGAGCGGGTCACGCTCACCCACTGGTCCGCGCTGTCGCTTGCGGAAGTCTTCCGGATCCCTCATCTGGAAGCCGTGCAGACCTTGGTCAGTACCGGCGCCTATCCGGGTGCAGTCACTCATCGTGCCGATCGGACGCGCTGGTCGGCGTACGTGCGGGACGCGTGGAGGGCGAAACGACCGGCGGACCTACCTATGAAAGGTGGGAAATCAGGGTTTTAGGCCACGGCGGCTGTGTCGCTTTGCACGAAACGGCAGCCAACAGTCGACGCCAGGATCATTGAGTCACACTCCTAGCGGCGCAACACGATTGGAAGAGCAGGTCGACCGGACCCCGCAGCTTGCCAGCCATGCGCGAGTTTGGTCTATTTAATCGTGCTCGGAAGGCGTTGGTAGTCTGTGGAGCAACTTCTTAAGATTGGATGGTCGGGGCTAAAGCCGCTGACTCGTTCAGCTTGAGTTCCGTCGAGAATCTCCACAGCGATTTCTGGGGACCTCTTTCTTCCGGCACTGCATGATCGCTGCAATCGGGGCCAAAGGTGCCTAAGGAAGCCAAACCGTTCGATGCGAAAACCCTCCAGGCAATCGTCCGAGGCGGGACATTCAAGGAATACAAAAGGAAGCAGATTGTCTTTATGCAGGGCGCACCTGCTGATGACGCGTTCCACATAGAAAAGGGCCGAGTCAAGCTTAGTGTGGTCTCCAAACAAGGGAAGGAGGCGATTATAGCGATTTTTGGCGCGGGGGAGTTTTTCGGTGAAGATTGTCTGGCTGGACGGCCCCTGCGCATTGGGACCGTTAGCGCGCTGACTGATTGTTTGATCCTTCGATTGCCGAAGGCGGCAACGATCAGCGCACTCAGTGATAATCCGGGATTTTCTGAGATGTTCATCACCTACCTGCTTTCGCGCAATCTCAAAGTCGAAGAAGACTTGGTCGATCAACTATTCAACTCGAGCGAGAAGCGCCTAGCTCGCCTTCTTTTGTTGCTGGCAAATTTCGGGAAGGACGGCAAACATGAGCCGGTGATCCCGAGGATGAGCCAGGAAACACTGGCCGAAATGATCGGAACGACACGGTCGAGAGTGAGCTTCTTCATGAACAGGTTTCGTGACTTGGGCTTCATTGAATACAACGGCAGGCTCGAGGTCCACAGTTCTCTTCTAAGCGTTGTCCTGCACGACTAAGATCGATAACGCCGCATTCGTTCTCTTCCCAAAAAGTGAGCAATCCTGACCAGTATTTCTTTTGAAACTGAGCAGTTTTGACCAGACTTGCGGCTCCTACTGGTCCTAGAATCCGACTTCTGGACGCCAGTAAGTCTGGCATTCTCTTATCGGACTGCAGGCACTCTTTAGTCTGACCCCAGCAGTCTGACAGCTCCTTCAGACTGCTGGCATTCTTTCTCTGTCTGGTCGATCTGGACAGCTTGGCCCACGGGCGGCAAGAGTGCAGATAGAGACGCAAGAAACTGGGATGGATTTGCGACCTACCTAACCGGTCGACAAAACAATGAGCAGGTTCCCGAGGACAATGCAGTTCCATCGCCACGGTGGCACTATCGGCTGGAGGAGACGACCTCAATTGTCTGACAGCACCTAAAAGTATTGTCCAGCAAAAGGATAGAACCGATGCCCAAGAAGGTATTTCCAATGGTGACATCGGGCGTACTCACGCCCCTACCGACCGAATCGTCTGCTCCACAGCCGCTGAAAACGCTGCCCATCGCTCGCCTAAAGCGGGCGGTTCCCGCCGCATCAATGAGAATTTCACGATCGGCTACGGAGACAAAACCCGGCTTAGTCCAGGTCACTGCGGTGCTTGCTGTGATTGTCCTATCCCTGCTCCCGACCGGATGCACGGACGCCAACTTCTCCCAACGCACCTTTTTCCGCGACGAATACGGACTCGACACGCACGGCCGCAAGACTTGGTTCGATCACTTGGTCGAGGCCGACCCCGGCGGAATCGAGACCGTTATTGTGCCCGACTATGACCAGGTGGCGCCGGCCAAAATTGCTGTGCTACCCTTCAGCGACCACGGCAGCGCCCAATTCGTAGTAGACAAGATTCCGCTCACACGGAGGAACGCCGAGGAGCAAGCCAACTGGGCGTGGACAGATGCGAATCGGATGCGCCGCGCGATTCAGGGAGATCTGTCGTCGCGCGAATTTCTCGTCGAGAACATGATTCAGGTCGACGCGGTCATGAAAGAGCACTACGTTTACGACGAGGCCCGCCTGAACCAGGTCTCGCCTCAGATGTTAGGCAAATGGCTCGGAGTCGACGCGGTAATTTACGGGGAAGTGACGCACTACGAAGCCTACTACGTGGCGCTGGTCTCTGCGTGGCAGGTCGGCGTGAATGTGAAGATGGTCTCCACGCGCGACGGCCGTGAGCTGTTCTCCGCGGACGGAAGTCGCTACGACGTGGATGTGGCGCCGGCGTTCGACCCGATTGGGATCGTGCTGAACTCGGCCGCCACACTGCTCCAGCTTCGCGACATCAAACTCGCCCGCTCTGAAGTGGAGTCTGCAAGGGAAATCGTGCTCCGCATTCCGCGCTCGGAAAAGCTGCGAGCAGAGTTGATCGAAGAGGCCAGCGACGCGCCAGCTCTGGGAAAGCGACAGGACGCGAGCCTGCAGACGGAGGAGGGACCCGCGCTCCGATGGGATGTGGAAAACGCCTCGATGCTCGAGCTTCCTAGTCAATGACTATTTCTTGAGTATGCGGTAAGTGTGCGGTCGTAAATAGCAATTTTGACTGGTTACGACATCAGGTCGAAATACGGGAGTCCTCGAAGCAGCTGTTTACAGGCAGGACCAAAGTCACCCTTCGAACAAACACCTTGCATGCATAGCAAGGCGCGACCGAGCGTCCTTATTGTTTTCAGGGCTTCTGTTCTTCCTCTATACCGCTTGCCGGTAGGCCAAATAGGGTGCGCCTCTACTTGAGGACTCTTGCCCTGGCCGCAGTCCTGTTGCCTCTTGCCACGCTCCGCCTTGTTTTGCCGTTCAGGACTCTGATTTTTGGTCGAATAGATGAAGAGGTCGCCAACGACTTGATCGGGGCAGAGGTGATGAAACACAGCAGCGACATTAATCCGATTAACTCTCGCTTTAGCACGATCGATTCTCCTCGCTCGACCGCGTGATGAGACAGGAGCCCGATGTGTGGCGAATTGCTGATTTTGCTTGAAAATCAGCGATTCGCCACAGACAGGACGCGGGACGCGATGATCTCGGTGCGTTGGCGCGTTTGACCCTTGTCCTTAGCCTCGAACTCACGGGTCCGCAGACGACCTTCCACGCAACCTCCTGCCATTCAACATGCTCCTGCTTCTGCCCGTGTTTGTCCGGGTAGGCCTCATCGATTGAGAAACCGACGACTGCCTGACCGGACGGCAGATGTCTCAGTTCCGGATCGCCCCAAAGTCCGTCGTACAAACCAAGGACTCCCAGCAGGTCTGACATTCGGTATGCAAATTTGCATATGTATACCCAATGACGAAGCATGAGTTTCTCTTTTTTCTCGACGCGGCTCATGATTTTTTCAGGGCTTGGCCGCCTCCGCCAACGCTCTACCTGAACCTGCGCGCGAACACTCCGCCGGGGCAAGCGCGCTGGGATCAACAAGCGCGCCCGCTCATCGCCCGAATGCTAAAGCGCGGACTGCTCGAGTGGATTCCTTGTCCTGAGTCCCGCAAGAAGAATCCGACCAATCCTTGCGGCAAGCCGCACCTCGCTCTGACGGCGCTGGGTAAAGCCCAACTCGAAGCCTGGAACCAGTTGGGATGTGATGCGCATACGCACAGCAGGCACTGCCATGTTCGCAGACGGCGATTCAAGCTCGCGAGCTGACGCAAAGATGGATCGAACTCAGAACGAGCAGAAAAGAGAGACCGCGGACCTATTTGGTGGAGCCGCGCGGGCCGAGGGCCGCGAGCCTCTCACCGTTTTTCACGTGGAGTTGCTCTCGCGCGAACAAACCAACTGGCGCGAGCTTTTCCAAGGTTTCGATCACCTGAGGGCGATCACCTACTCCAGTGGCCTTGAGGCCATCCTTCAGCTCGCGGAGATGTTCTCCGATGTCGAGATTACTTTCGGCTCAGAGCGGATACTCTCGCGCGAGCATGCGGCGCTCGAACAGGTGACACAGGTCGCGGAAGGTTACACCTTCGTTGACGCCGTCGCCGACCAGAAAGCATTCATCGAAACGCTCGCCGAGTATCTAGGAAAGTCGGCCCGCGGACTCCTGCCGCGGGTGATGGATAGCACCCTTCGCTTCCAGGTGCTGCGGAAGATGCCGAGCCACGAAAAGCTCTACCTGCTTTCCGGAGCTGACCGCTTCCGAGTCATAACAGGTTCTGCGAATCTCAGCATGGCGGCGTTGTCCGGCTGGCAGAAGGAGGTCTACATAGCCTTAGGGGGCGAGAAGGCCTACCGAGAGTTTGAGTCGTTCTACAGACGTGACGTCGGCGTCGCTGCTCCGATTAAGCCTGAGTATCTGGTTGAACCCGCATCCAATGACGCTCCGCTTGAACCTCGCACCGCCCCGGTACCGCTAACTGAGGTGCCATGCGTTCAGGTTCTCTCCTCGAGCGTGACGATTCTGGAGGAGCGGCCAAAGCTGCCGTCGAACGGCCTGACTTCGGAGGCGCTTCGTGCAGCGACCATGGAAGGAGCGAGATTGCGGGGGCTTCAGCTCGATCGGGCGAAGGATGGCAGAATCGCGTGACCGCCGTTCGTTCTTCCGCGCTCTTAAGGCGCACCAGACTGCTCCGACCGATGGCACCGACGATCGCATTGCGCGCGCAGAAATAATACTTGAGCGAGCGGAAGTCTATCTGGACGGCAACCTCTGGCTCGGCCCCAAGACACCTCTGAAAGAAGAGGACATTGCAGCCGAGGCGACCTTGATCGTCGAATATCTTTCCAGCTTCGGCGAGTTCTTCGGCAATGCCGAAGGCGCCATTCGAGGCTACTGGATGTTCTTGTGCTGGCTGTACGCCGCGCCAGTAGCGCCATGCCTGCGGCAGACAGCGATCATCAATTCCGGCGACCCGTTGGCCTACCCGGTATTCGGAATCCTTTACGGCCGGCCGAACGGGGGCAAATCATGGTTCTGCGAAACGGTGGCCAACTCGATGTTTCGGCGGCGTGTGGAAACAGCTTCGCGGCGTATCATTCACCGCGAATCGCGCACTCGGGCTACGCGAGCAATTGGGAGCTGTCCCGCTCGTCATCGATGATGTGAATCGCGATCGCTTTACGCGAGAGGTGCCCGATCTGGTCAAATTCGACCGTGAACGCGCCGGGCAGTATGCGCCGATCATCATCTCCACGAACAAGCAGGTCAGCGCCGTCTCACCGGATATCCGAAAGCGCGCGGTGGCCTGTCTGATCGACGCTGCGATCCCCGATAGGCATTCGCGCTCGTTCGAGATCGCTCATCGGGCTCATGCCCGGATGGGCACGAATCTCTATAAGGCCTATATGCGCAAGCTGCTGCCGCTCGTATCGGAGATGCGCGCCGCGATTAGCGAGAAGCCGCTGGAGGCTCCCGATTTGCTCGAAACTTCGTCGCGGCTGTTGCGGGAAGTGATCACCGAGCACGTCAGAGACATACCGTCGTGGATGACAACCGTCACTAACGATGAGCGACTGGCGATGAACGATCGACCTCTGCTCGACCACCTGAGCGACATCTGGACCAACCATCGCGAACGGTTCGCAATCAATCGTTCCTCACGCGAACTCATCGTAAATTTTGGCGGCGACAACAATCAGGCGAGTAATTTCGAGAAGCTTGTTCCGGCGTTCGCTTTCAAGCGTCGATTCGCGGACACCGTTACCGTGGATTTGGAGGCGTTGGAGAAGATCTACGGGCCTCAGCAGTTTTCGCGGCGCCGGAGATGGTTAGCACGACTCATCGGGCGATAAGAGCGATGCTGTCGTGCGCGCGAAACAGGGTGTTCTTCGAGGCACTAGAGCCTATAGTCCTTGCAGGACAATGTGAGGTCCAAGCATGAGACAGGGTGAACTAGCCGTCGGCAGCCTCGTGCGGGTGCGGGGCCGCGACTGGATCGTTCTGCCATCTGCGACTAAGGATGTCGTCAATCTGCGGCCTATAACGGGCGTCGACGGTGCAGCCGTCGGTCTATTTCTTCCGCTCGAAGGCGAGAGCCTGAAGCCCGCGACCTTTTCCCCCTCCTGACCCTGCTGCCGTCGGCGATCCCACACCCAGCAGGCTTCTGCTCGACGCGACACGACTGCTGCTACGCAGTAGCACCGCACCATTTCGATGTGCCGGTCGGCTCTCCTTCCCACCGCGCCCGTACCAGTTCTTGCCGCTCGTTCTCGCCCTCAAGCTCGATCCGGTCCGGCTGCTTATCGCCGACGATGTCGGCGTTGGAAAAACGATCGAGGCCGGAATGATCGCGCGTGAGATGCTCGATCGCGGACTAATTCGCCGCATGCTGGTCCTGTGTCCCGCACACCTGTGCGACCAGTGGGCACAGGAACTGTACGAGAAGTTTGGGCTTCATCCCGCGGTGGTTCAGCCTTCTAATCTTTGCCGGCTTGAGCGCGAGCTGCCGAGACCGGATATTACGATTTACGAGAACTTTCGCTGTCTGGTCGGCAGCATCGATTTTTTGAAGTCCGATCGGCACAAGGCCATGCTTTTTGCACAGCCCGCCTGACCTCCTGATCGTCGATGAGGCGCATCTTGCAACGCGGCCGCGCGGAGCGGATCCCAAAGGAAAGGGACAACAACAACGGTACGACCTCGTAAGAGCGCTAACCGCCGAACCCGGGCGCCATACGATCCTGGTCACCGCTACTCCGCACAGCGGCATCGAAGAGAATTTCCGCTCTCTGCTGGGGTTGCTCAAACCTGAATTCGATATCGGCGCACTGCGCGAGCCGACGCGTCAAGCCCTGCTACCTCACGTGGTCCAGCGCCGCCGTGCCGATATTGAGAAATGGATGGACACCGAGACCCCATGTCCTGAGCGACAGCTCGCCGAAGAACGCCCGTACTCCCTGTCGCCTGAATACAAGGATCTGTACGACAGCGTGATCAATTATCTGCGTGGAGCGTTCGCGGAGCCTTCAGGGCTACGGGCCGCCCAGCAGCGAGTCAGGCACTGGGCCGCGATTGCGATTCTTCGCTCGATTCTCTCAAGTCCTGAGTCTGCCCTCGCGACGCTGACTCGCGACCGCAAGGAGTCGCGCAAGCAGGACGAAAGCGTGGGGGCGGCCGAACCCGACGAGATCTATCGGCCGCAAGTACTCGACGAACTCTTCTCCGAAAACGTTTCCGACCAGCCGCCGAGCGCGCCGCTCGACGACGCCCGCGCTCTATTGAAGGACAGCGAACGTCGTGCCCTTGGGGAGTTCGCCCGAAAGGTCCGTGCGATTGTCGACGCGGAAGCTGACAACAAGCTGCATGAGGCCGTGGCGGCTATCCGCGCCCTGTTGCGCGACGGCTATCAGCCGATTGTCTTTTGCCATTTCATTCCGACCGCCAACTACGTGGCGCGCGAGCTCAAGCGCCGGCTTAACGACGAATTTGCTGAACTAGGAATCGCCGCCGTCACCGGCGACGATCCGGACGAGGTCCGCCGCAAACGCATCGAGGAACTTGAGGCGCACCGCCGGCACGTCCTGGTCGCTACGGATTGTCTGAGCGAAGGTATCAACCTTCAGGCAAAGTTCGACGCCGTCCTCCACTACGATCTCCCATGGAATCCCAATCGACTTGAACAGCGAGAGGGACGCGTCGATCGCTTCGGCCAGCCCAAACCCAAGGTTCGCCGGATCACGATCTGGGGGCGCGATAGCGAGATCGATCAGACTGTCCTCGACGTTCTCATCAAGAAGGCTGAACGAATCCGGCGGGACCTTTGGAATCGCGGTACCCGTCCCCGCCGATGTAGCGCAGGTGATCGAGGCCGTGGTCGAAAACGTCCTGTTCAGGCGTCCTACCGGAAAGCAGCTTGCTTTGGGACTCGGTGGCCAGGGCGTGAGCCGGTTGCACGAGGAATGGGACCGCAGCGCCGAGCGCGAGAAGGAAAATCGGGCCTACTACAAGCATCCAGAAATCAAGCCTGAGGAACTCGCCGCCGATTTGGAGATCAATGATCGCGTCCTCGGCGATCCGGACGCCGTCGGCCGATTCACCACCGAGGTATGCGGTCGGTTCAACGGCTCGCTCGCTGCTGAAAAACGCGGCGGCGTGTTTGTGATGAATCCCGGCGATCTCGCCCTGCGTCTGAATGCAATCGGTCGCGACCGATTTCCCGCGCGTGTCACATTCAATCGTCTTAAGCACCCGGACGCTCTCTATCTTGGCCGCGCGCATCCGGTGGTGGAAGCGACCTGCCACGCGGTTCTGGCCAAAGCCTTCGATCGCAAACTCGATCCATTCTTCGCGCGCGCAGGCGCAAACTTCACGCCCGCTGTTCAGCGGCGCACCGCTGTCGTTCTGATGCGCATCCGCTACATCATCCGCGAGGCAGTGGAAAATTTTGCGGAGGAAGTGGTGCTGGGAGCTCTCGAGCAGGAGGGAACCCATATTCGATGGCTGACCCCGCTTGCGGAAGCAGCGAAGCTGATCGACGCTCCTCTCGTACCAGGCGTCAACATGCCGAATGCCGAGCGAACCTCGCACGTGCGCTGGGCGCTGGATCTTCTCGACTCTACTACCGATGCGTTCGCGACAGTTCTGAACGAGCGCCGCGCGGCTATCGAGGAGTCGAACAATCGTCTGCGCGGGGTGATCAAACAGGGAAAAATCCAGGGTTATCCCGCATCCGCCTGCCATTCTGGGATGCTACGGATTGGGGCCGGGGGGGGGGCGCGCGATGAGTCGCGTCACGGTCAACGTCGAGGGCGGGCTCCTCCCCGACGATCTCCTTGAAAAGATCGCCGACAGTTCCGCGCCGGGCCAACGCGCCGCCGACTTCGGTGTCACGTCCGGGCGCCTTTCCGACGAAATCATGCGCGCATTCTCGGATGCGCAGTCGTATTGGTCGGCGTTTAACCATCGCTATGAGCGTGCATCGAAAAGCGGACGCGAGTCGATCACGAGCGTCACGCGCGAGAGCTTCTAATCCCGTTTCTTGAAGCGCTCGGCTACAAACTCGAATTCAGACGCTCGCTAACCGCCGGCGATCAGAGCTTCAATATCTCGCACGCGGCCGGTGACGACCCGAGCGCACCGCCGGTCAACATCGTCAGCGCCGACGACAGCCTCGACGAGCGCGGGTCGGCGCGCCGCAGCGCGCACTCGGCCGTTCAGGAGTATCTGAACGTTTCCGATTCCGTGTGGGGAATCGCGACGAACGGGCGCAAGCTCAGGCTTCTGCGCAATAGCTCGCGTTTAGCCAAGCCCCGTTATATAGAGTTCGACCTCGCCGGGATGATGGAGTCCAACGTTTACAGCGACTTCCATCTGCTCTATCGGCTGCTGCATCGAACCCACCTCCCGCGTTCATCGGACGACGCCTCCGAGTGCTGGCTGGAAAATTACTATGCCGAAGGTGTCGAGCAGGGCAGTCGTGTCCGCGATCGGTTACGCGACGGCCTGCTCGATGCGCTAAAGATTTTTGGCAACACTTTTCTCGCCCATCCAGAGAGCCAGTATTTGCGCGAGGAAATCGAGTCGGGGCGATTGAAGGCGGCGGATTATTATCGCGAACTCCTGCGGCTCGTTTACCGGCTGCTTTTCCTGATGGTCGCCGAGGAGCGCCGTCTGATGTTTCCTGACTCGCACGACAACCAGGATCGGCGCGCCGTCTTCACCGAGCATTACGGGGTCAACCGTCTGCGCGCACGCGTCGAGGGTTATGTCGGCGACGATCCCGAAATCGACCTCTGGGAAGGGTTGAAACAGACCTTCCATATCCTTCGTGACGACCGCGACGCGCGGATGCTCGGGATGGCGGCGCTGAACGGCGAGCTGTTCGGGACTCACGGATGCCCCCATCTGGACGGCGGCGGCGATTCTGAGCGCGAGGCCTTCTGCCGAAACGACGAGCTGCTGCGCGCGATCGATTGCCTGTCGAAGTTCGACGACGACGGCGTGCGACGGCGCGTGAACTTTGCTGCACTCGACGTTGAGGAACTGGGCTCTGTCTACGAGAGCCTGCTTGAGTACCATCCGCAACTCTCCGCCTCCCCTGCGTCTTTCGATCTGGTCTGGAGCAGCGAGCGCAAAACCACCGGCTCCTATTACACCCACCCAGATCTCGTCCGAGAACTGATTAACAGCGCCCTTCTACCCGTGATGGAAGAACGCCTCAAGGCCGCGAAGACCAAGGATGAGCGCGAAAAGGTAATCCTTTCGATGCGGGTGATCGATCCCGCCGCCGGGTCGGGTCACTTCTTGCTGGCTGCCGCACGCAGGATGGGACGCGAGCTTGCCAAGACCCGCACTGGCGAAGAGGAACCCCCGCCCAGTCCATTCCGGCGCGCGGTACGCGACGTGATCCGCGAATGTATGTATGCCGTGGACAAGAACCCACTTCGGTCGATCTGTGCAAGGTCGCGCTCTGGATCGAGAGCCACAACGCTGGCCAGCCGCTCAGCTTCCTCGACCATCATGTGAAGTGCGGGGACAGCCTGGTCGGAGTCTTCGATCTCAAGTTGCTCGAGAACGGCATCCCCGACGACGCCTACAAGGCCACTCAGGACGACGACACAAAGACGCCGCGAGACTCTACCAGAAGCGCAACGGGCGAGAGCGCGAGGGCAGGCAACGCGTGCTCGCGTCCAAGCACGAGCAACAGAAGATCGCCGCCGAGTACGCGGCGCCAATGGCGCCTGCGCCGTGCCGGAAAAGCTTGGGCACCGGGTGCCCAAAATAGTGGTCAGGAAGGTGTCTTTGGGATATCCGAATTGAGAAAAATCATTACTTTTCCTCATCTTTCTTCCCACTATCCCCTTCCAGGGTGTGTTCAATTCCCCCCGCCTCCACCAAATTCTCTAGGAAATTCGGGTCTTTTTCCCAAAACCCCCAATGGGGTCCGGTTAGGGGTCCGGTTTTTTCGCCAATGCTGCCTTTCCCAAAGTCTTTGGGCTAGCAGCGATAAGAGGCCCGAGGAAGTCCTTGCGAATGTACCTGCCGTAGCTCTGCTCGATCATTGGCACAGATGTTCCGCAGTATTCAGCAAGCCCTTCAAATTGGCTCCCTCCGAAAGCGCCCACGCGATGAATGTGTGTCGCGTCATATAGAACTTCCTCGGCCGGATCCCAAGGCCGCGAAGACATGTCCCTACTGAAATCCATCGCAAACGAGAGTCGAGACCGTGATGAGGAAGTTGAGAGCCACGAAGACCAGAGGTGACAGCGAAGGACGAGGCGGCCCTTAAGGCGCAGTTGGATCAGCCTAGTTCGCTTTCGCTTATTCGATGCGGTAGCAAGGCTCCTGAGGGAGTCGGCGCTGCGCGGTTCAGCGACTTATCGGAATCGATTGGCGGGTCTTTTGAATTCTGCCTCGCGTGGATGATTGCGGCGTAACCTCAAAATTACCGTCACCAGCTCTACTCCAGCGGCCATACCTCGACGACGCCGTGGGCGACGGCGCACGGAACATGCGAGACTTTTTCGATGGCTTCGGCCATGTCAGCCGCTTCTATCACGGCGAAGCCGGCGATCGGCAAGGCGGACGACATGAACGGACCGCTGAGCGTTTCGAGGTGGGCCGCTTCCGGATTGCGCACCTGCACCGGTTTGCCGGCGATACCCATCAAAGCACCCTCCGAGCGCAGTTTAGCGTCCTGCGCATGGGCGGCATCTCTCACAGTGCGAGGAGTGCGGTCGTATCCGGCCTGATCGCCATATCCGATCGTGACGAACTTAGGCATTGTTTGGTCTCCATTCGACATTTTAGCTGCGACAGCGCGGGAGAAAAGCCGAGAACTATCGACGGCTTTCGTGCAGAAAAAATATTGCGCATCCCGCCCTATCCGATGCTACCCCACAATACTCCCTGTCACTCCCACTTCGATCATTTTTGTCCATGGAAACGCGTTGAATTTTCGCGCAAATTTTTTCTGCAACACGCTCAAGAACCGCATGCCCGATCCGTCAGAAATTCGCGCTCTTGATTTCAAAAGGAAATTCGACGATCCGCGACTTGCTCCGTGTCAGAGACTATCGATGTCAATTGGTCGATTTTTTGAAATCCTTCCAGCGAGCTGCCGGTGCGCGTCACTTGAAAAAATACCGTCAGCCGCTGCGTTGACCAGCTCGCATGATGGCCGGCGTAGGAAGCGGCGGAGGCCCAACGCCTCGGCGACCCGCCCGAGCGGCCCGCTCCCAAGCCTGCCTTCGAGAACGTCGCGATTCCCGATGCGCTCGCCGCCTACGTGGTCGAGGCCGGGCGCGCCGCCGATTACGATCATCTGCTGCTCGCCGACGGAGGCGCCCATGAGTGACGCAGCGTCGGAGGCGGTGATTCAGGAGTACTGCCGTGAACTCAAGCTGGCGGCGGTGTTACGTTATTTTGGTTCAAGGCGAGATTGACGGTCGAGCGGTGAAGCGTCTTCCCTTATCTCCCTGATCGTGGCGGTCGGAAGTCCGAATTCCTTGTTCAGTATGGCCTGATGGGCTGGACCCAGCCTTCACTTTTCAAACCGGTCTCTGATAGACGCCGGTGGGTTGATGGGCACACGCGAAGTGCAACCATCGCGGCGGCGTCGATCGTGGCTGAAGTGACCCGCGATGCGATCATGCGGGAGCACGGGGAGGGTTTTCCGCTCTCTACGGTCTCGAGCGTCACGAGGGCTACGGCACGGCGGAGCAACTTGCTATGCTCGCCTGGTTCGGTCCCATGCCCGTTACACCGGCACTCATTTGGCGGAGCGCTGATGGAGCGTCGAAAGTTAGGGCTGGGCTTTAACCGCGTGTGGAGACTGCGCAATGAAATCGGAATGGAACGCCTATGGCGGGTGACAGCGGCACGCTAACGCCGGAACAGATGGCCGCCAGAATTGCTGAACTGGAAAACCGGCTCGCCAAAGGCGGCAAGCTCAGCTTCAAGGTTTCGGAAAAAGGAGCGGTATCGGTTTATGGACTGGGCCGCTTTCCGGTCACGCTCTACTATGAGCAGTGGAACACACTGCTCGCGCACGTCGATCAACTGCGGGCGTTTCTTGAAGAAAACAAGGCGCGAGTGAAGCTGAAGGAACAGCGAAAGCCTTAGACGTCGTGGCTACGGTGCCGGTCGAAGAGATCCTGCAATTCCGCTGTCGCTGGCGGAAATTCGTACGACGGTCTGGCGCCGAATCCAAGTCCTGGCTGATTACACGCTGGCCTGCCTGCCGAGGTGAATCAGCCCGCCACCCGCCCCTATCAGGGCTTGCCCGCTATCGACTATCCCTTCCAGTCGTGGTCGTCACCAATTGCGGACGGATCTGTCTCGGGCGCAAAAAGATTAACCTCAGCACCGTCTTCGCCGGCCAGGCGGTCGGCCTCAAGAAAGTGCACGATGAAGCCTCCACCAGAATTCCTCAGGAAATTGAGCCTTTTCGCAAGACCTCAAGGAGGGTCCGTTAGGGGTCCGATTTTTTCACCAACCGTTGTTTACCAAGGTCTTTGGACAGGCCGCGACAAGACGGGTAGGTAGAAGCACGTCACTCTCATCGGCGGTTAATTGTTATATAATTCTGAAATATCATAAGAACTATTACACGCGCGGCACTACCCCCATCTCTCGGAGCCTAAGAAGCTGAATTTTTCCTTTAGTTTTGTTTGCTTAAGACTTTCGGATCATTGTGGATCGAGGTGCTCAAATCATGGAAGCATTTCCAATGCGAACAGCACAGAACCAACTCCAAGTTGCCACGCGTCAGAAACGAAAGTGTCGGGCCACGCTGTGACCGAATTCGCGGTTTTGCTATGGGTGAAGCTTGTGACGTCACCTTTCGGCTGGCGACCGCTCCACGGGCTGCACGCCGGTAGCGCACCATGCTTTCTCAATCTCAAACCCGTTCCTCCGCACGGGCGACCCGGCGTCTATGAGAATTGCAGGATATAATTGAACGATCTTCCAGGTAAAACTGGATCAAGTCGCGGGGCTTCACCGTAGCAATCGCCTGCACGACGTCGCGATCGAGTGTCCCTGGGACGCGCGACCGCTTCTCGGTTGGCGCGCGCGACTCAGAAATGCTTCGTTTCGTGTGGATCGGGTTTCAAAAGCCACAGGTGAAAATCAGAAATTGGATACTCAAATAGCCATGTGGGACAAGGCGGCACTTCTCAAAGACAGGCAAGCATTCATTGATCATCTGCAACGGCTTGAGTCGGAGGGCTGTGTATGGCTCGTTGTACCGCTCGCAGAGGATGAAACGTTGGGGCCATTCAGGTGCAGCAGGTGCCAGGCGGTCGCTCCCGACGCGGCACCGCTCTATTCACTCGCGACGCACATTGCATTTGAATACGAAGTATTGCGCGCGATCGAGGCTAGTGACTCGGACACGGAATTTGATAGCCGCGTTTCCCGTATCGTAGAGGAAGAACCGACCCCGATGGTATGCGGCAAGTGTTGTCCCCGCGGCAGACCCCACCGTCACGACCTCAACCACGCTTTCTAGTCATGATACCTGCCAACTGACCATCGGTTGCAACAGCCGATAGTGCAAATTGTTTCACCAGAGCGGACTCGTCCATAGGCTCGCCGCATCACTCGATTCTATTTAACCGCGCGGTTGACTTTTGCGATACTTTTGCGGTTCTCCGGGCACCGAGTGTACGAAACGGCACAGAATTGTGCCGCGCGTCGCGAAAAAGCCCGGGAATTCCACATCTTGTGACAGAGTAGGCACGACGCACCAGACCTAGGACGAATCCTAAGTCCGGCGCGTCTGCCGTTTGCCACTCTCGCGTGCGCACAAAAGTACAGCAAAATAGGGCAGTATTGAAGCTGCGGCTCACTCATTTTCTGGCCGGAACGGGGAGGACTTGGACTGACCTTGAACTTTTCGCTTCGACTGTTCGTTCGGCTCGCGGTGCGGCGCTTCTGGATCTTCGACAGCGTGAGCGACAACGAATACGGGATTTATTTAAATGCACTATGCGTTCGTGTCATGGCTGCAGTTCGCGATCCTTGGCCTCGCGATGCCGGCATTTGCGAAGGGAGTCTCAGTTTTGCCGTCGCCCTGCTCCTGAGCTGGGGCGAGAGCGCGGCGCTCAGATCGTTCCAGGCACTTGGCAGGATCGTGTAGCGCAAAACCCCGTGAAATTCCTAAACGATCGTTCAGGTGATTTGACAGCCGGGACAAGCCTACCTTATTGTTCGGCGCAGAAAACGCTAACAGCAGGCGCAATGCCGGCGAGGACCACGGCGATGGCGGAATTCGACATTCAGATCAAAGGTGGAACGATCGTTGACGGGACCCGCGTTCCCGCTTTTCGCGGCGACGTATGGATCCGCGATGGCAAGGTGGTCCAAATCGGCGGACGCGCGGCCGCCTCGGCAAAGCAGGTGATCGACGCCGACGGCCTAATCGTCGCGCCCGGATTCGTCGATCTCCATACCCACTATGACGCGCAGATCCGATGGGATCCCTGGTGCACGATTTCCGGATGGCATGGCGTCACTTCGGTGGTGCTCGGCAACTGCGGATTCGGATTCTTCCCGGTCAAGCAAGATTTCCGCGAGCGCTCGATGCTCACTATGACGCGGACCGAAGCCATCCCGTTCGAGGCGATGAAGAAGGGGATGAATTGGGACTGGGAGACCGTCCCTCAGTACCTCGATTCGCTCGACCGAGCACCAAAGGGCGTCAACTGCATTCAGTACATGCCGACCGCATCGCTGATGACGTACGTGATGGGACTCGAAGCCGCGAAGACTCGTCCGGCCACGCCCGAGGAGCGCTCGCTGATGGCGCGGATCCTCGACGAAGGCATGGACGCGGGATTGTGCGGGTTTTCAATTCAGCGCCTCGGTCCCAACTCGACCCAGGCCGACTTCGACGGCTCGCCGATGGTTACCGATACGATGTGTGACGAGGACATTCTGAATCTGGCGCGCGTGCTGCGAAATCGCGACGAAGGGTTTATCCAGATTACTCAGGCAACCGGCCAGATGCAGAAGGATCGGGAGTTCGTGGAGACCCTTGCTGCGGAAGCGCGCCGGCCGATTCTCCACAATCTCGTCGCCGCCACTCCGCGCGATCCGGAATTTCATAAGCGCGGGATGAGGTGGCTCGAGCAGGCCAATTCGCGCGCCCTGCCTATCTTCGGCCAGGCTGCGACCTTGCGCACCGGATTCGCCTTCACCTTGGAGCATTGGAATCTTTACGATGCGAGTCCCGCTTGGCGCGCCGTCACTACTGGGACCAAAGCAGAGAAGATCGCCAAGATGAGGGATCCCGAGTTGCGCGCCGCCATCAAACGGGAACAGGAAGATGCGAACCGCCGCCTCGAACTGATCCAGGCAGCAATCGGAGGCCCGCTTCGGAAGCTGATCGTCCAGCATGTCAACGATCAGCCCGAACTCGAGCAGTACGTGGGCAAAACGCTCGCCCAGATCGCCGAAGAATGGGGCAAGGATATGATCGATACGATGCTCGATCTGTCGATCGCCGGCGATCTCAAGGTCGAGTTTCTCGGGCCCGATCGCGGCTCGAGTGCGCAGTTCACCTCCGAACTGATCAAGGATTCGCCGTTTACATTCCCGGGCGTTTCCGACGGCGGGGCGCATACCAAGTTTTTCACCGGTGGCGCATATACGACCGACTTCCTGCGCTGGCTCGTGCGCGATGAGAAAAAGCTTTCGCTGGAGGAGGCGCACTATCGGCTATCAGCGCTTCCCGCGCATGCGGCAGGGTTCCGCGACCGCGGCGTGCTGCGCGAAGGCGCGTCGGCCGACGTCGTGGTCTATGACCTGAATGCGCTGGACACCACTCCCGAATGGGTCGGCGAAGTGGTCCATGATTTCCCGGGTGGCGAATGGCGTCGCGTAATCCGCGCCCATGGATACCGATCGATCATCGTGAATGGTCAGGAGACCTTCCACGATAGCAAACCGACCGGCGCGACTCCGGGTCAGTTGCTGCGCCACGGCCACGCATAAGCGGCGTCATTTCTAACAGCTCGATGAGCTTGTCGAAAGCGCGGGCGGCTTGCTTCTCTTTGTAGACGGGACACGCCCGGAGTCGTCCATCCGTGATAGGCGCCGTCATAGGTTTCGCAGTGGTATTCGTCGCCCCATGAGGCCAGCGCGCGACCGAGCTTCTCGATTGCTTCAGCAGGCATGCTCTGATCGTTGACCGCATGTCCGAAGTAGAGACGCGCCTTGATGCGCGGCAGCACATGATGCGGACTGGCGGTGGCGTCTGTATAAAGACCACCTCCATGAAACGACGCTGCCGCTGCGATTTTGTCCGCACGCACCGCCGCCGTTCGCATCGCAAATGCGCCGGTGAAGCAGTATCCCACCACGCCCAACTTGCCCGCGCTCACCGATTCGCGCGAAGCGAGGAAGTCGACATATGTAGCGGCGTCGCGCTCGACTCGATCCGGCGTCATTGGAGCGGCAAGCTCCGCGAAGCGTTTCATCGTGCGCGCTTCACCGCTTGGTCCGGGACCGAAGAGGACGCCGACCCGGTGAACGATCGACGCTGAGAAGTGCGGGCTGTGCGTCGGCGATCCGTCCAAGAAGGACGACTTCAAGGACGCGCGGCTGATTCCGTAAGTCACTGCGCAAACGCGAAGCGGAGACTAGTGGGCAAATTCCGATATTTTGCACACGCCCCTTATGCGAATTGTGCTATTGGCGTGTGGTCAAGAAACTACTAGGAGAATGCAATGAGAGACTTCTCGGCCCCGTCAATGCTGCCCAGGTTCAGACGGAGTTAGCTCCATCTATCTGATACCTGGCGGCAAAGCGGGGGTGCAGGTCAGGATAACAAGGCGATTGTGGGTCGAAAGAGCCGAGTTTCCGAGCTGATTAAGATGGCATTCAGGACGATCGCGATCGTCTCGCTTTGGTACGGCCCAAGGGAGCGGTCCAGGTTCTCAATCCTCTGCTCGATCTTTGAAGAACACGGCAAATTAATCCTGGGGGCGTGGGTACTGGCTCCAATAATTTCACAATCGATTCAGGAGCTTTTCTGAGTCAAAGGTAGTGTTTGGTCCTTCGATCTGCGCTGCGCCACTCACGAGGTAAATTCCCTCGCCGCCAGTAGCGCTGAAGAATGTGCTGTTGACGTGGTTGAAAGCCGAGCCGGCGTCGTTGAAGATGCCGCCCGAAAAAACGCCGACGACGGTTGCGCGCTTCCTCTTGAGTGTGTTCTTGATTCGGTAGCGAACGCGAGAGTCACGGGAAGTTCGAAACGGTTTCATCCCAAGTTCGATAAGAGGGCGGTAACATGTCATCAGGACATCTGGTTCAGACCGCGGATCTTCGAATGCACTACCTGCAGCGCGGGACCGGCGAGCCCGTGGTGCTGATTCATGGATTCCCCGAGACCTCTTACAGCTGGAGACATCAGTTGGCCGCGCTTTCGGAGCATTATGCAGTGTTTGCTCCTGACACCCGCGGATTTGGCCAGACCGACAAACCGGGAATTCGTTTGACACGTCAGATACTCGCGCAAGATGTGATCAATTTCATGGATGCGCTTGGGATCGAACGTGCGGCTATCGTGGGCCACGACTGGGGCGGCATTATCGCGTTCAAGCTGGCTATAGACTGGCCGCATCGAGTAACCCGGCTCGCGCTACTCGATACCTTGTGCACGGTCTGGCCGCGACCCGCGCAGCATGGGTATTGGTTCAAGGCGGAACCTTATCCGGAGGAGTTCTTCGCCAAGTATCATCGCGGATTTATCGAGACCGTTATCACCGGCAAGAGTTCAACGCCGCTGCCGGGGCGTCCCGAATCGCCGTGGAGCTACATATCTGCGCCACCTCGAACGTGGGCCGGCGCCGACGACCTGGAGCAGTACGCGCGAGCGTTTGCAGATCCAGCTTCACATGCGCACGCGATTTCGTATTACCGGGACGCGCTGCCGTTTCATATCGTGCAAGAGGATTCGAGCGCCGCACACGGCGAGCGTTTCGAATATCTGAGTCCGCTAAAGATTGCCGAGATGTGGCTGCATCCCGAGGGTTACGACAAGCATCCGCTATTCCCGAATTACATGGACTACGGGCCGGAAGATCGGCATAAGCGATTCACCGCGCCGGCGCTATGGTTGTACGCGCGCCCAACAAGGGGCGGGACGAGTGCGGCTACGGCTGTCGAAAAAGTGCCAAGCGGGAGTCCGTTTCTGGATCAGTTCTCGCGCTATTTTCCGGATCTGCGTGCGCGACCGATCAACGCCGGGCACTTTTTTATCGAGGAAGCTCCTGAGCCCACCAACCGTTTTCTGCTGGAGTTCCTGAAGGGACGGATCTGATCGCCCATCCGTGCGACTCAGCTAGGGACCTGCGGGCAGAGGCGGCAGTGATGCGGCCGGTATCGAGTGCAGGCGCAGGGAATCCGCAGGTTGATGTGCTGGACAATTCAGTCAAGGCGAACGAATATCCGTGTGCCGAGGCGACCTGCCCGCGCACTCGCGCGATGAGAGGTTTCACTCATGTCGAACATGCCACAGATGCTCGAGGGTTATCGCGTGCTGGATTTCAGCCAATTCGTGGCGGGACCTACCTGCAGCAGAATCCTGGCCGAGATGGGCGCGGAAGTTATCAAGGTGGAGATAGCGCCCGAGGGTGATCGCACGCGATCGGCCGGGTTGAAGCCGCTCGAAGGCAAGCACAAGAGCACTACGCACAGCACCTATTACATGCAGCACAACCACAGCAAATTGAGCATCGCGCTCGACCTGAGGAAGGCGGCGGCGCGCGAGCTGGTGTTGGCGATGGTGCCCAAGGTGGACGTGGTGGTAGAGAATTTCGCGCCCGGGGTGATGAAGCGGATGGGCTTTTCCTACGAAGACCTGAACCGCGTCAACCCGAAGATCATCATGTGCTCGATCTCGATGGCCGGTCAGACTGGGCCGCTCTCGACCCGCGCGGGCTACGATCCAATCGGACAATCGTACGCGGGGATCACCGACGGGATGGGGGAAAAAGATCGGGCGCCATCGGTCACGACCATGGCGATTGGCGACGTTTCCACCGGCGTCGCGTCCGCGATGGCGGTGGGTTTCGCGATCATTCATCGCGATCGCACCGGCAAAGGGCAGCATCTCGACGCTTCGCTGGTCGACACCTACTTCCACATGCACGACTCGAACGTGCCGATGGTTGCGCTGCGCGGCGACAAGTTTAAACCGACCCGCGCGGGAAGCATTCCAGCGAGAGTCCCGCTCATCGGTATCTATCCGTGCGCCGGCGGATACGTTTACCTATGCCTCGTCGCGCATCAGTGGCCGCAACTGGTGCGAGCGATGCGGATGCCGGAACTGAGCAAGGATCCGCGCTTTCAAGGCGCGCGCCTTCGGGCCCAGAACAGCGATGATCTCGAAGCGATAATCAAGCAATGGTTTGCGGGCTTTGAAAAGCGCGACGATGCGATCGCGGCGCTCGAAAAGGAACGCGTGCCCTGCGCGCCGGTGCTGACGTTGAATGAGGCGATGCGCCATCCCCATCTGAATGAGCGCAAGACCGTCCGATGGATCGACGATCCGATCCTGGGCAAAATTGCGATTCCGGGTTTGCCGGTAAAATTCTCTGACTGGCCGGATCGGACCGAGCTTCGCTCCGCGCGACTCGGCGAGGACAACGAGAGAATCCTGCACGACGTGCTCGAGATGACTGACGATCAGATCGCAAAACTCTACGCGGATGGCGTGTTAGTCAGAGATCCGCTGCTGGTACAGTCATAGGCCGTGCCCAAACAACCTACTTGGCTGGCCCGGTCTTTGGGTCCCGTTTGGCTTCGTCGATGGAATGCCAGTTGCCCTCCGGCTGACGGGGAGACCAGTCAGCGAAGCGTTGCTCTACCCTGTTGCAAACGCTTTCCACAAAGCCTTTGGAAAGAGTGACCGGCCGCCCGCGGTCTCATAAGGCAAAACTCGATGAGTTCTGGCAGGTCCTGTGGCGCTGTGGAAGCGCCACATTAAACCAGCGCGCGTCTCAGCGCGCGAAGGGCGTCAGCTACAGAACGCTTCGTCACCTCCGCGTCGACGGCAATTTCGTAACCGTGATAGGCACCTGGATAGAGATGCAGCTCGGTTGGCACGCCTGCGGCCAACAGGCGCTTGGCATAGTCGAGATTCTCGTCACAGAAGATGTCAAGAGCCCCGGTGCTGATATAAGTCGCGGGTAGTCCCTTCAGACTTTCGGCTCGCGCGGCGGCCGCGTAGGCCGGGATGTCCGGCCCCCCCGGCTCGCAGCTCAAGAGCGACCGCCAGCCGAAGCGGTTGCTGGCGGCAGTCCAGACGAATTCGCCGGCATAGGGATGAGGTGGTTTGCGGGCCACGGTGCGGTCGTCGATCATCGGATATTTCAGTCGCTGAAAGATAATCGGCACCTCTCCCCGGTCGCGAGCCAGCAGCGCTAGCGCGGCAGCGAGTCCCCCACCCGCACTTTCGCCTCCGATCGCGATGCGCCCGGGGTCGACCCCAAGCCCATCGGCATTGTCGTGAAGCCATTTGAGCGTGGCGTAGCAATCCTCGACCGGTCCCGGATGCGGCGTCTCCGGGGCGAGCCGGTAGTCGACCGAGACGACAACACAGCCTATCTCGCTCACCAAAGCCTTATTCTGGATCTCATTCATCTCGGGGCTGCCGAGGACATAGCCGCCGCCGTGGATCTGGAGATATCCCGCTCGCAGGGCTGACGCAGAGGGCGGGCTGTAGATCAATACGCGGACATCAGGAGCGCCTGACGGCCCCGGTATCCGCAGTTCCTCCACCCGCACGTCAGATGGCGGCGCCGCGGCACCCTGCTGGCGCAGCATCTCTGCTAGTCCGGCACGAATCTGGGGCAGCGCCTCCGTCGAAAAATCGAAGCTGGGCATGCGTTCAAGCCCGACAAGCAGCTCAGGATCAACTAGATGTCGCGTATCCATTAGATGTCGCGTATCCATGAACTCCTCTTCACAGGGATTGAAAATAAACCTCTGTCACCAAATCGCGGCTACCGGCGCATGTACGTCAATATCCAGAAGAGGCTCGCCCGGCAAGCAGAGAATCACAAGACCGCCCGACACTCTGCGGGCGATCAGCTAACAGGCTTTCATATCGTCTTTGAATACGACGATCGGGAATCCTTTTCTCGCGGTTGCCATTCAGTGCGTCGACGAATTCGCTGGTCGATGAAGTATCCGACAAAAGCCTCCTTAGTTTTCGCGGCGGTCTGATGAGTTCGTTCGGAGACCTCGGGACGAAGATCAGCTCCGTCGAGACGGCGATTGACTCTCTCGAACGGTCAATCCGGTTGAAGTGAAAAGCCGACAGGCTGATCACGAACGCGACTTCGCTGCCGAGAGTTGGATCAAGGAGTCGGAGCACCCACCTCACTAGTTCGACTACGCACCTTCAGGGGATATCGGCGGTCATGCTCCAAATCATTTACGTAGGGGGTAAAACTTTGCGACCGTCTCCGCGCCGAAGACGCTCGCGACCGCCTTCTGGGTCAATCTTGCCGCTTTACGCGTCTCCAGAATCAGACGTCCAAATGTCTTCATCTTCTCCGTCCCTTGCAGCCTTCTCGCTGGACGAGCAAGGCGTCGACTTCGAATTTATCCCTTCCGAGATTTCCCTTTGTCCGACCGTACCCGGTTCGGTTTTCCGGAATATTGAGGCTTTTTGGGCCGTTTTGGGGTGACCTCGATCGACCGGAAAATCGGTAAAAGTCCCTGATTTTGCTGGAGAATCAAGCACTTTCTCGGTACCGGGCTGCGAGTCCAGCGGGGCGGTTCAATTCCCCCGCCTCCACCATTAAAAACTCCTGATTTCCTGAGCTTTTGCGTTCCTCCGATCTCTAAGGGACGGTTTCAGGGACGCTCCTCGGCGGAACGTTTGACCAGAGTCTTCTCGAATAGTCGGTTTATCCCCCCTCACCACATCACCACGAGGTACAGCGGAGCCGATCGCTGCAAAAGCGCCGGTGCGCCGCCCTCAGTCACACGCGCACTGCCGTGGACCACCAGATACTCCCTCAACCCTTGCGCATTGGTCGTGTCGCTGAGCATCGAGAGCGCAACCCGGGGGTCGCGTGCGATGTTCTTGACCTTTTGATGCCTCGCCAGGTGACCAATCACGAATTGATCGTTTTCAATTCCATCACGGTGACCTGTCGCCCGCCGTTGGAATTGAGGGTTGTGAGGTGCGCCAGGGGAGCTTTGGTAATCAATTGCTGAATCGAATCCGGGATTTTCATTTGATCTCCTCCGCCTCTGTAATTACCGAGCCAATTGGTCGCCGAACATTCTATTGCTTCATAACCAGGACCATTCGGAAGCGCGCCTTTCCTTGCATCATGCGCGCATAAGCTTCCGGCGCCCGTTCCAGGGGAACCGTCTCGATCATCGGACGAACGCCTGACTCGGCGCTGAATTCCAGCGTGTCGTGGATGTCACTGGGCGTGCCGGTATTCGCGCCTTCCGCTTTCCGGCCCGAGATCATTCCAGATTTCCTCCACATGCCCGGAGAGTCCGTCAGCCTGAATTTGCAACTGCCGTTTCAGCCAGCCCTGAGGCCGCACGGAGGTGAGACGCAAGAGCCGGTAAGGAGTCGCCGCCAGCGGCGCCCGGTTTTTCACGCTTGCCTGTCGCCGGGCGCGAGGGCTTCGAATGCGTGCTCATCGGGCAAAATCGTACGCTCGAGCGAGGTGCCTTCAGCCGGCACCGCCATCAGACTGACGTGCGTCGCCCCAGCCTTATAGTGCGTCGCCACGCGCGCGCGAATAGCCAGCTCATCGCCCCACGCAATCAAGCCGTCGACCAGCCGATCGCTGCCGCCATCTGCAAAATCTGCGTCGCCGAAGCCCATGTTCCGGAAGCTGCTGAGGTAGTTGGGAAGCGTCAGATAAAAAGCCAGCACCTTGCGTCCCGCGCGACGCGCCTTGGCGGGATCCTTCTCGAGCAACACGACCTGCTGCACGCAAATCCATTTGTCAGTTCCGACCGCCACGCGCATTCGCGCGGTTTGCTCGGGTGTGACGTATACAGGGAAAGTGCCATTGGTCTCCGCTGCCGCAAGCTGAAGCACTTTGGGCATCAGCGCCGCTATCACGGTCGGCGGATCGAATTTGGCCCGCGGCGCCGTGTATGGAGCAGCCTTCATTCGCTCAAGGTAGTTCCGCATGTAGGTGACCGGCTTCGAGTAGTTGATCCCCAGCTGTGCCATCATCGGGCCATGGCTGATCCCGATTCCGAGGATGAATCGGCCCGGGAACAACTCGGCCAGCGTCCGCGCTGCCCCTATCATCGTGACCGGCTCGCGCTTCCACACGTTTGCGATTCCAGTGCCAACGACTAAACGGTCCGTCACGCTCAGGATATGAGTGGCGAGTGCGAACGGATCGCGGCCAAAGGCTTCGGGAAACCAGAACGAGCCGTAACCGAGCTTTTCGATTTTCCGCACGAAGCCCGCGATCTGGTTTCCAGTCATCGAATCGGTGAGAGCGAAAACCCCTGGCGTCGTCAAATCCATGATTTGCTCCTAGTGCGCCGGGATAAACCGGCGGAGTGTTGTGAATGAAAGAGTCACAGGTCGAAGGTCTAGCGACCCACGGCGGCCCCGAGTCATGCGGAGCTTCTCGCAAGGGAAACGCCGAAGCGCTGACAGGGGTACGTGCGGGCCGGGTATCCAGCCGCGAAAGAAACTTTCTCCGGGATGCCGACGCTGTAGGAGGAAGCGGAAGGCAACACTGTGCGCATCGACAGCGCGAGATGCGTTCGGGTCCCGCGTGGTCAGAGACCCCGTGTGCACGTACGGAAACACTTCGCACGAGAACCGGGAGGTCCTGTGCCCGCCCGTGCCTGATGGAGGTACGGGACGTGTCGGGAAGTCCAAGGACGTACGCCGACGATGAACGGGCACGGGAAGTCGGACGGTCCCATAGTACCGCTGAAGTCGCCGAACAAGGCCGGGCAACCGGCGGCGGAGGTGAT
>JBKPEA010000155.1:0-25123 GCA_046728175.1 Thermodesulfobacteriota bacterium
AGAGAACATTGAGGCTCAAGCGGCGCAGCACAGACAGTCATTGAGGCGGTTCTGCCACCAGCAGTTCGGCTTCACGACTGGAAGCGCCGAAGGTCACGATCATGAGGCTTGAAAGTATCAGGAGCGCGCCCAACATGGTTGCCCAGGCAAGCGACTCTCCCAGCAATACCACGCCCAGTGTCGCGCCCAGCAGGGGCTGGATGAACAGAAACGGCGCGGCCGCCGAAGCGTCGACCACGCTGAGGCCTCGAAACCACATCCAGTAGCCCCCGACGGTGGCAAACACCGCCATGTAGCCCACGGCGAGCCAGGTCCAGAGCGTCAGGTGGGGAGCTCCGTAGGACCCCACCGCGATCGCTCCTGCAGGTATCCACACGAGCAGACTTCCCGCGACCGAAAATCCGGTCAGGAGCAGTGGTGGGATACGCTCCAGCGATGCCTTACCGCCAACGGTGTACCCCGCTTCGCACAGCAGAGCGAATATCACCAGCAGGTCGCCCACAATTCGGTGAAGGCCCCCAGGACCCGAGAAATCGGGAACCAGCCCGCGGGCCACCACCAGGTAACCTCCCGCCAACCCAATCAGCAGCGCCGCAATTCCGGAGGGCGTCACCGGTTCATCGAGAACGATCCACGAGAGCACGGCGGTGAAAATGGACTCGGTCGCAATCAGCAACGCCACATCGACCGCAGTGGAAAGCGATAATCCTGCATACTCGAACGCCTTGTTGAGGACGAAACCGAGAATCACCAGGCGCGAGAGTTCACGCAGCGAACGACGATCCGAGAGTTCCCGAGCCGCAATGCTGCGCCCGGTCCAAAGCACGGGCGCCAACAGCAGCGTCGCCAGCGTGAACCGGAGCGCGTTCAGTTCGATGAACGAGAGCTGTGCGAGCGCGATCTTGCCCGCCGCATAGGTGCCGGCCCACAGCGCGTTGCCAAAAGCCAGAAGACCAAAGGCCTCCCCGCGCGATACACGGTCGACGCGCGAAGGGGCAAGCGGGGAGAGGTCAGACGCCACCCGAGGAATGGTGACGCTTCTGGCGAAACCGATTCAAGGTCGGCGCGCGCGAAAACGAAACGCCCGATCGGCCAAGTCGACGCGCACATCCTTGAATCCGGCCGTTTCGAGTCGGCGTGGAAAAGTTTCAGGATCGACCACCACCATGGTGTCGAACCAGTGAAGCGCACCGAAGGAGAGGCTGTAGCGGCTGTCGCTGCCGGCAAAGGTCGCGCCGGGCCGCAGGACGCGCACGACCTCGCTCAACAGCCGATCCTGGAGTGTCGCGGAAGGTACGTGATGCAGCATGGTGAAGCAGACCGCTCCATCGAACGAGGCATCGGGTAGCGACATTGCGGTCGCATCTTCGCGCAGCACCGTAACATTGGTTCCCGCCATCCGAGCCGACAATGAGCCTGCCAGAGCTTCGTCAATTTCAACACAGGTCAGGTTCGAGACGCGGGTACGCAGCAAGTCCGTGGTAACCCCCGGGCCTGGGCCAATTTCCAGAACGTTGTCGCCCAGCTCGATCCCCGCCAGCGACCATGGCAAGAGCTGTGCCTCAACGGTGCGCCGCCATCCGGGCGAGCGACATAACCATCGATGTACCAGATTCATCTCCCGTCCCTCGCGAGTTCGTCAAGTATGCGACCCTGGATTAGGGGTCGCCACACCGCCTACACGCCATACCGTGTCGGAAAAACGACATGCGCTGGGAGCTCCAGCTTCAAGCTGAGGCGCGCATCGTAACGAACTCTTCGGCGGCGGTCGGGTGAATACCGATGGTCGCGTCGAACTGGGCCTTCGTGGCATTGCTTTTCAAGGCGATCGCCAGTCCCTGGATGATCTCGCCCGCGTCAGCTCCGATCATGTGGCAGCCGACTACACGATCGGTGTTCTTGTCCACCACCAATTTCATGAAAGTCATTTCATCGCGGCCGCTCAACGTATGTTTAAGCGGACGAAACGTGGACTTGTAGACCGCGATATCGCCAAGCTGCTCACGCGCTTCACTCTCGGTGAGGCCGACCGTGCCCAGATTGGGCTGGCTGAAGACGGCCGACGGGACCCCGGTATAGTCGACGCTCATCGGGCGATTGTTGAACAAGGTCTCGGCCACGGCGCGCCCCTCTGCGATCGCAACCGGCGTCAGCATGATTCGATTGGTGCAGTCACCGATCGCATAAATGTTCACAACGGAAGATTGCGAGTAACGATCGACCACGATTGCTCCCTCACCATCTATCGCTACCCCCGCTTTTTCCAGACCGAGGTCCCGGGTATGCGGAGCGCGGCCGGTCGCATACATGATGATGTCAGCGCTGACCATCTCGCCGCTATCCAGATGCGCGCGCACGCCGTTGGAGGTCTTTTCGATTCGCGCGACTGTGCAATTCAGACGTAAATCAATCCCGCGTTTGCTCATCTCCCTCCCGAGGGTCTCGCGCAGGTCTTCGTCGAATCCGCGCAGTAGCTTCGCACCGCGATGCACCAAGGTGACGTGACTGCCCATTCCATGAAAAATGCCTGCAAACTCAACGGCGATGTAAGCGCCGCCGACGAGAATCACCCGCTCCGGCCGCCTCTCCAGGAAAAATGCCTCGTTGGAAGTAATGGCGTAGTTCGAGCCCGGGACGTCTGGCACCACCGGCCAACTTCCCGTGGAAACCAAAATGTACTTCGAAGTGTAGTGGCGGCCGTTTATCGAAACCGTATGCGCATCGAGGAGGGTCGCGCGTCCCTCCATTATCGTCGCTCCAGCGTCGGTTAGGACCCGCCGATAGACTCCATTGAGCCGATGAATCTCGCGATCCTTATTGGCAATCAGGGCCTGCCAGTCGAGTTGGCGGTGGCCGAGGTTCCATCCGAAGCCCGCGGCATCTGAAAATCCCTCGCCAAATTCGGAAGCATAGACCAGCAGTTTCTTGGGGATGCATCCGACGTTGACGCAGGTACCGCCCAGGTATCGCTCTTCGGCGACCGCCGTTTTTGCGCCGAAGGTGGCAGCCATCCGGCTCGCCCGCACGCCACCACTGCCGGCGCCGAAGGTAAAAAGATCGAAATCGTAAGTCGCCACTTACGGAGTCCTCCTTGTGATTTGGACCTGATGCCCCCGCCAATGCTGGGAGTCTACAAGCGATTGTTTCCGCAGACGAGTCTGACTAGTTTCGGGCACGTAGATTGGCGACGCAGACATCGGGGAACAGACGATGCCAGACCAGCATCCGGTCCGTTTTGGCACCTTGGGTGCCGCGCAAATCACTCCCAATGCTCTGATCAAGCCGTCCCTGGAGGTGCGGGATGCGGAAGTAGTCGCGGTGGCTGCGCGGGATCGCAGGCGCGCCGAGGAATTTTCCGATGCCCATCGCATCAGACGGGTTCACGACACCTACCAACAGGTCATCGACGATCCGGAAGTCGACGTGATCTACAATCCGCTACCCAACTCGCATCATTGCCAATGGACCATCGCCGCGTTGCGCGCCGGAAAGCACGTGCTGTGCGAAAAGCCGATCGCATCGAATGCCGCCGAGGCGCAGCGGATGGCCGCAGTGGCGCGCGAAACCGGACGATTCCTCGGCGAGGCTTTCCACTATCGCTATCACCCGCTGGCAGCGCGGGTTCGGGAGATTCTCCAGGGTGGGACGCTGGGGCGCCTGCGTCATCTGGAAGGAAACTTCTCGGTGCCGCTGCCGGCGAACAACATCCGCTACGACTGGAATCTCGCGGGCGGCGCCACGATGGACCTGGGCTGCTATCCCTTGCATATGCTGCGCGAATTCTCCGGCTTGACACCGCGCGTCGTGAAAGCGTCCGCCCGGATTGGTCCGCCCAACATCGACGTGGCGATGGACGTTGAGCTCGAGTTGGGTGACGGAGTGACGGGGCGGATGACGTGCGCGATGGCGCAGGACACGCAGATCGGCGCGACCTTCACCGCGCAGGGTGAACTTGGCGAACTCTATGTAGTCAACCCGGTCGCGCCCCAGATGGGAAATCAGCTCACTCTGAAAACCAGCTCAGGAGAGCAGCAGCAGAGTGTTGCCGGTGACGCCAGCTACACCGGTCAGCTCCGCGCATTCATCGCACAGGTACGCGGCGACCAGAGTACGTTTCCGACCGATGGCGCCGAAGGAATCATCAATATGCGCGTCATCGACGATGTCTACCGGGCGGCCGGCCTTCCGCCGCGGGCGAGCGCAAAAATGATATGATTACCTGCAGGATCGCAAGACGATGCCCTATGTAGAAGGACAGACCATTCACGACGCCGATTCCCACATCATGGAGGCGCCCGACTTTCTGGATGGGCATCTCGAGGCGGCCTATCGAGACCGGGTGGATGTGCGGAAATGGTTCGGCGGGCCGACTAATCTGCTCCGCGACTCGATGAATTCGCTGCGCCACCGGCACGACGATCCTGGCTGGCGGGCCGAGAGTCCGGAAAGGATCATGCTGCGCAAGAACTATGACGCGATGGGTTCATGGCGGCGCGAAGATCGGCCGGCTGCGCTCGACCGTCTTGGGTTTTCCAGCCAGCTGGTCTTCACGACCTGGTTTCTCGGGCTGATGGACCTGGAGTATCGGGATGACCCGGGACTGACCCATGCGGTGGCGCGGGCGTTCAACCGGGCGATGGTCGATTTCTGTTCGGTCGACCGGCGCCTGCTGGCGACCTGCTATGTTCCGCTGGCGGATTTTGACGGCGCCCAAGCGGTCGCGCGCGACGCGATCGAGCTGGGCGCAAAGGGTTTGCTGATTCCTTCGCGATGTCCCAAGAGACATTCGCCGAGCCATATCGGGTTCGATCCGCTGTGGGCCACGGCGCAGGAAGCGGGATTACCGATTCTGTTTCACGTAGGAGGAGGCGGGCAGCTCCTCTCCCCCGATTATTTCAAGAACGGCTTGCCGCCGGTGCCGGACTTTCATGGCGGTGACGGGAATTTCCGTTCGATCGATTACATGGCGATTCCCAATCCGCCCATGCAGACGCTCGCCGCGCTCATTTTCGATCGCGTGCTGGATCGATTTCCGCAGCTCAAGTTTGGCGTGATCGAGCAGGGCGCTTCGTGGCTGCCGGGGTGGATGCGGTCGCTCGATACTGCGCACAGCGCGTTTTTCAAAAATGAGGAGCGCCTCCAGAAGCTGTCCCTCAAGCCGAGCGAATTCGTGCGCCGCCAGGTGCGAGTCACGCCGTATCCGGCCGAGGATACCGGCTGGATCATCGCCAACTCCGGAGCTGAAATCTGCATGTTTTCTTCCGACTACCCGCACGTCGAGGGTGGTCGCAATCCGCTCAAACGATTCGGCGCGTCTGTGACGAATTCATCTGATCTGGAGACCCGCCGGTTCTATCGCGACAATTTCGTTGAACTTATGGGCGCGGGCCTGCCGCCGGACCTCAGATAGCGGGTATGTCCTCAAGGTTATGAAGAAAGTTCTGATGGTTTGTTCCGGGAATCTGGATCGCAGCCCGACCGCGGCGATGGTGCTGGCGGAGATGTGCGCTCCCATGTGGGTCGCGTCGGCCGGAACCGAACGCTGGGCAAAAAACAAAGTAACTCAGGAGCTGCTCGAGGAAGCCGACATCATCTGCGTCATGGAAGATGCGCATCATCGCCACATTCACGAGCAGTTCGGCCCGGAACACGCATCGAAGGTGGTGGTGCTTGACGTTCCCGACGATTATGTCTGCTGGGATGCTGACCTGGTGCGGATTCTCAAACCAAAAATTCGCGCCGCACTTGGATTGCCGACTTCGGGGCGGTAGTCACTCGTCGATGGCCTCAAGAGCAGTTCTACCTGCGGGCCGCGTCTGCACCGAACAATCCGTATTGCGGTCGAGTAGGCGATCGCGGAAGGATGGAATCACTGCCGCGCTGGGCAGCGGAGGACTCGGAGCCGCGCCATCGTCGAAACCACTCCAGCTCGGAGGTGATGTCATGATCGCGACCAGTCCGTTTGGAAAGACCGGCCATCAAAGTACCCGAGTGATTTTCGGAGCTGCTGCTTTGGGGGGCATGAAGCAGGATCGCGCCGATCGGGTCCTCGAGATCCTCCTGGAAAGCGGAATCAATCATATCGATACGGCCGCAGCGTACGGCGATTCCGAGCTGAGAATCGGACCCTGGATGCGCGAGCATCGCAAGCTCTTTTTTCTCGCGACCAAAACCGGCGATCGCACCTATGACGGTGCACGCGCGAGTCTCCAGCGATCGCTCGAGCGGCTGCGGGTGGACCAGATCGACCTCATTCAGCTTCACAACCTCGTCGGTGAGAGCGAGTGGAAGACCGCGCTTGGTTCGGGCGGTGCGCTAGAGGCGTTGCTCGAAGGCCGGGAGCAGGGATTGGTGCGGTTTATCGGGGTGACCGGCCATGGTTCCCAGGTGGCGGCGATGCATCGCCGCAGTCTGGAGCGTTTCGGGTTCGACTCGGTGCTCTTTCCGTACAACTTCACGATGCTGGAGAATCCACAGTATGCAGCCGACGTGGAGGCGTTGCTCAAGATTTGTACCGAGCGAGGAGTCGCCACCCAGACCATCAAGTCCGCCGCGCGGCGAAGATGGCAAAATGGCGACGGTCCCAAATTCAGTTGGTACGAGCCGCTCCGCGATCGCGATGCACTGCGGCGCGCGGTCCATTTCGTTTTGAGTCGCCCGGGCTTATTCCTCAACACCTCGAGCGATGCAACGATTTTGCCCACGATCCTCGATGCGGCCGGTGAAGCACACAAGGCTCCGTCGCGGTCCGAAATGGAGGCCGATGTGGCGAGCTATGCGATGCAGCCACTCTTCATTCCGGGAGTGTCTGACACGATCTGAGGCCGTGGCAGTACCTTCCGCCGCAACCTTTGCCTGCGGCATGCAAGTGTCGATTGTCGATCGTGTCAACGCGTTTCCTAACCTCTCTCCATGAGAGGCACTTTAAAACGCATTTGTAGGCGTGGTTGAAATCGATAAGGTGTGGGCACGTTCTAGGTCGGCCGAGAACCAGATGGGCTCTCGTAATGCCCCGCGTGTCAGCCGGGACGTTTGAAATCCCTGAACGAAGGGGCGTAAAACGCAGTCATTGAGATTTCCAGGCTTACGGTACGAGAGGTCCCGTCATGGAGCAAGTTCACGACCAGGTCGATGAGAAAAATCGCTATCGGATTGAGACTCCGGGGCACGCGGGATGGGCTCGCACGGCGCGACCCGACGATCCGAACAAATACTTGATGATCTCTGCAGACTGCCATGCCAACGAACCTGGCAGTCTGTGGCGCACGCGGCTCGAGCCGAAATATCGCGATCGGCTACCGCACGTCGAGGTCGATGCCAAGGGCGAGAAATGGTTCGTCGCCGAAGGCCTGGGCAAATCGCGCGTGCGCGCGCGAATGATCGCCGACGTTCCCCGCGAGAACAGCGAGGACCGCCTGCGTGGGCAGGCTGGAGCGGATCCGGAGGAGCGAATCAAAGATCATATTCGCGATGGCATCGACGCGGAGATCATCTTTCCGAACAAAGGCCTCATGATGTTCGCGACCAAGGATGCGGCCTTCGGCATGGCGCAGTGCAAGGTGTGGAACGATTTCTCGTGGGAGATGTACGGCAGATACAACGACTTCATGTCGCCGGCGGCGGCCATCATGACCGCGGATGTCGACCTGGCGATCGAGGAAATCAAACGGGTAGCGAAAATCGGCTTTCGCTTCGTGACCTTGCCCTGCAAACCGATCTTCGGCGGCCATGATTCGCGCGATCCCAACTATAACCTCACCAATTACGATCCGATGTGGGCGGTCATCCAGGATTGCGACCTGCCGGTCACCTTTCATGTCTCGACCGGACGAGACCCGCGCGCGGCGCGCAAGGAGGGTGGCGCGGTTATCAACTACGTTTCGCATTCGCTGTCACCGACGATTGAGCCGGTCGCGAGCTTGTGCGGCTCCGGAGTGTTGGAGCGATTTCCCAAGCTCAAATTTGCCGCGGTGGAGAGCGGAATCGGATGGGTACCGTGGGCGCTGGATGCGATGGACGAAGCCTATCGCAAACATCATCTGTGGGCTTATCCAAAGCTGAAGAAGCTGCCTAGCGAATACTTTCGCAGCAACGGCGGGGCGACCTTCCAGGAGGATCACGCGGGACTCCAACTCGCCGAACGCTGGAACCTGATCGACAATTTCATGTGGGCCAACGACTATCCCCATGCAGAAGGCACCTGGCCGCATTCAGCCGAAGCGATCGAGCGCGAGATGGGTCACCTGAGCGACGAGGCACGGGCGAAGATCCTCGGGCTGAACGCGGCCAAGATGTTCAAGTTCGACATCGACTTGTTGTTGAAGCGGCGCAAAACCGCGGGCGCATCGGCTGGACGATAGGAGTCGTTGAAATGCGAACGAGCCCCTTTCCGCTTCCCCAGAGGAACGGACTAGGTTAACCCCTAGACAATCAGAGGTCGCACCCTCGCGGACACGATTGGTCTCTCGGCGGAGGAGTCATGATTGAAATAGGCGTATTCCACAACGGCGCATCCGATCTTCCGGTTATGCGAACGCCCTCGGGGGTCGCTATCAACGACGGCAACCTGGCCGAGGTTCATGAATCCAGCCAGCGCGGGTTGGTCGGGCAGATACGGCAGGGAATTCTCGCCGACCAGCTCGGCTTCAACTATTTCTTCATGACCGAGCATCATTTTCAGCCTGAAGGCGCCGAATTCAGCCCCAATCCGCTGTTGGCGGAAACGGCGATCGCCGCGCGCACGCGCCAGATTCGTCTCGGCCAGGCCGCGAACATAGTGACCTGGTGGCATCCGGTGCGAATCGCGGAGCAGGCTGCGATGCTCGATGTCATAAGCGGTGGCAGGCTCGAGTTTGGAATCGGGCGAGGGTACCAGCCGCGCGAGGCCGAGGTGTTCGGCTGGCCCTTTGCGACGATCCAGGACCAGGAACGCAATCGCGCGTATTATCAGGAAGCGTACGAGATCATTCTCAAGGCCTGGACACAGCCGTCGTTCTCCTATCGCGGACAGTTCTTCACGATTCCGCCGATTTTCACACGCTGGAACCATCAGCAGACCATCGCATATTTCGAGTCGGGCAAAGCCGGCCGCAAGCTCGACGAGGTCCTGAGCATCGGTGCGCCCGACCCATATGGCGGCGCAAATCCGGTCATGCAGAGCGCGACTGTCCTGAAGGAGCTGCAAGTGTTTCCGCAGCCGCTTCAGCGGCCACATCCGCAGATGTGGGAACCGCTGACGACCGAGCGCTCGATCAAATGGGCGGCCGAGCGCGGATTCAACGGATACTTTATCGTCGAGCCGAATTCGCGGCTCAAGAAGAACGTTGAGATTTTCTATCGTGAATCAGAGAAAGCCGGATGGCCCGACCGGCTCGGGCGCGGACGGCCAAAGTATGGATGGGATGCGGAAAAACGGCGCGGAGTTCTGACCGGCCGCTACATCCATATGCTGCTTCCGGGGCACAACCGCGAACACGAACTTAAGCGTTACAAGGAAGCGCTGGAGGTACAGTGGGACTATTACGGGCCGTTCGGGTTCGCTGCGGTGCTTGCCGATGCCGACGAGGAACGGCTCGACCCTGCGCGCAAGGTCGATCCCGATCTGCTTCTGAACAAGGAAATCGCGCTGTTCGGCACGGCCTCGGAAGTAACGGCGCAGATCATGCGGATCAAAGAGACGTGCGGTTACCAGGATTTCGCCTTCAACGCGTGGTTCGAGAAGGGCGGTTTTGCCACCAAGGAGATCGAAGACCAAATGCAGTACTTCGCCGAAGAGGCGAAACCGCTGCTGGCGCGCGCGTGCGGCGGCCAGGTGCAGAATCCAACCGTGGGGCTGAGCTTCGAGTAGCATCCGCAGGGTCCGTCCGCGCGGGTGAGATCGTACGCTTTTGGCAGGTGGGTGCGGGTGGAGGCGTCCCTGCCGAGCAAGAAAACATACGGCCTCCTTCGCCGCCCCTCACGAGAAAGGACCAGGAAGCGAGAGCGCTAGACGTAGAGGCTGGCCAAACGCTTCAGCTCGGCCTCGTAGTTCTCCGGCTTGAGCTGGTTCTGGACGCCAATCACAAATCGGTGCGCGCCGGCCTTGCGATAGTTTTCCAGTTCTTCCTGCACCGCGGCGCGCTCGCCCTGGATGAAGCCCATCGCGGTGATGTCAAGCTTCGCGAAATCCCGTCCGACCGCCTCGCATGTGCGACGTAGCTCGTCGAGCTGCTTTTTCACATAGCCGTGTGGCACGCCTATCGGGCACCATCCGTCGGCCCATTTTGCGACTCGCTTCAGCGCATTCTTGTCGAGGCTCCCAATCAGAACCGGAGGGCCCGGTTGCTGCACCGGTTTGGGATTGCAGCGCACGGGGCTGAACTTCACATACTTGCCATCGAACGATGCTTCATCTTTGGACCATAGTTCACGCATGGCGGCGATGTGTTCCGCGGTTTGAGTCCATCGCTTGGGAAAATCCACGCCGAGCAGCTCCGATTCCTCGCGCAACCATCCCGCGCCGATACCAAACAGAAATCTGCCGTTCGAGAACGCGTCGAGGGTGGCGACCTCCTTGGCCGTCACGATCGCACTGCGCTCCGGCACCAGGCAGATTCCTGTCGCAACCTTGAGGTGGGTGGTGACGGCCGCGGCCATGCTCAGTGCGACGAATGGATCACACATCTGAGAATAGACATTGGGAATCGGGCCATTGGTACCAGGGAAAGGCGTCTTCGGATTGACCGGCAAAATCGGGTGCTCAGGAATCCAGACCGATTCGAAACCCAACCCTTCTGCGGTGCGAGCGAAGGTGGCGGGGTTCGCCGTGTATCCGGTGAATGGCATGAGTAATCCGATTTTCATAACGCACCTCTTGGGTTTGGACACGGACAACCCGCAGATTTCGCAGATTGAAGGCGATTCAGCAAGGCGAGTGAAATCTGCGGGCCGCTGGTCTCACCCGGACCGCCTTAGCGTAGCTCCCCGCCCGGAGTCAGAATCGAGCGCTGGATTTCGCCGGCGCCTTTCCCGGGTATCAAATGTACCGCGATCACAGAAGCACCCATCGAGCACATATCCGTACCTGCAGGACCGCAGGTCGATGCACCCCTGAGTGTTGTTCTCGCAGCCTGCTGCCGGCGGCTTTCGCGGTCGACGCTGCACCCTCGGTGGTAGGTCTCCGATCAATGGTGGTTGATCGTCGATTGCCGGATTCCGGTCGGTTCATCCGGAATCCATCGTCAATACGATCTTTCCGATTTGCGCATCGCTCAGCATGTAAGTGTGGGCATCGGCGATCCGCTCAAATGGAAAGATCCTGTCGACGACTGGTTTCAACTCGCCGCGGTTGATTGCACCGAGCAGATCGCTTGCGAAACGTTCGCTGCACGCGAGCGCTTCCTCTGTCGACCGGGTGCGAAAGGTGACCCCGATGAAACTTGCCCGCTTGAACGCGAGCTCATCGAGGTTGCATTCGCCGATGTTGCCCGCGTTCCGCCCGACGCTCACCAGCCGGCCGCGAACCGCAAGCGCATGCAGATTGTCCGTCAGCATCGGTCCGCCGACGTTGTCGATGATCACATCTACGCCGCGACCGTGGGTCGCCGCTTTGACGCTGTCAACCCAGTCCGTCTTAGAAACGTCGATCGCGTAGGTCGCGCCGAGCGCTCGTAACGCGTCACCCTTCGCCGCGGACCGAGTCGTCGCGAGAACCGGTTGTGCGCCCCGGTAGCGTGCGATCTGGACCGCGGCGGTACCGACTCCCGAAGACCCCGCGGTTATCAGCGCAGACTCACCAGACTGCAGTTGGGCCGCGGTGACTATCGCATCGTGCGCGGTGACAAAGACGTTCGGAATCGCCGCCGCTTCGGGATAGGTCAGTGGGTCGGGGATTCGCATCAGCGCGTGCTGATGGACCGCGACCAACTCGGCATACGAGCCCGGGGCGCGGCCCATAACTCGGTCGCCGACTTTCCACGAGGCGACGCGTGGCGCGAGCGCGACGATTTCGCCAGCGAAGTCGATTCCCCCGATCGTTGGTCGCAACTTGGGGTTGCTGGAACGAATCAGCGGGCGCGCCAGAAGCTCTCCGCGATTGGTGCCGGTGGCGTGGACTCTGACCAGAACCTCACCGGCTTTGGGGGCAGGTGCCGGAACCTCGCGGTATTCGTAGAGCGCACCTTCGGGTCCGGGCACCACCAATATCGCTTTCATCATGAGTGGCCTGTCCTTCGCGGGGAGCGGTGGGGGCTTGACAATTTGAGCGTAACGGTTCAACCATGGCAATGGTTGGACCAATGAACCACCAGCCCACCAGCACTGTCAAGCGCGGTGAAGCGCGGCGCCCGCGGCTAGTCGCGTTTCGTCGCATCAAAACCGCGCGGGCGTTCGAGGAAATCGCGGATCAGATTCGCAACGAACTATCGACCCGGCGGCTTCGCGCCGGCGACCGCCTGCCTCCCGAGCGTGCCCTGGCCGAGCAGTTCGGGGTCTCGCGCAATACCTTGCGCGAAGCGCTGCGCTCGCTGGAGAACGCCGGCCTGCTGCGTCTTCAGAAGGGCGCCGCGGGTGGCGCGTTCGTACGCGAGAGCACCGGAGAGGCCATCGTCACTGGACTGCGCGACATGTTTCACCTGGGCGCGATCCAGCCCGAACATCTGACCGAGGCGCGGGTGATGATCGAGTCGATCGTGGTGCGCATCGCGTGCGAACGCGCGAGCGCCGAAGACCTGGCCGCGCTGAATACGAATATCGAAGCGGCCGAACAAGCGGCTCGCGACAAGATCTCCTTTTACGAGCAAGCCGCCATCCATCTCGATTTCCATCGCGTGCTGGCGCGCGCGACCAAAAATCCGGTGATGGTCATCGTGATGGAAGCACTTATCGACGTGATGCTGCACTTCATCCGCGACATCGGACAGCAGCGCAACTCGTGGGTGCTGCCGTCGCGCCGCAGATTTATGAAGCATTTCGTGGCCGGCGACATTGACGCCGCAGTCACCGAGATGGGCCAACTGCTGGAGCGGCTCAATCGCTACTACCTGTCGCTCTGGAAAGAAAAGGATCGTGCCGAGGCTGCCAATGGGTGACTATATTCGGGCCGGCGTGCGGGGGGCACTCGATATCGCCATCATGGTCCGCGAGCCTTCTTGCCTACCGCCTGTCGCCGACCTCGGAGGCGAAGTGAACAAGGTCGAACCGCCCAAAAGCGATTACACCCGGGCAGCCGCCTGACAACGGCGCGCGTGCGCCGGGGAGAAAGTCACCGTGGGAGAGATTCTACTTGCTGGAATAACTCACTATCCGCCGCTCGCCGGTTCTGACGAGTCGATGGACTGGATTCTCAAACGCATGCTTACCAATCCGCGCCTGCCCGAACAGTACCGCAGACCCGCCGGATGGCCGGCGGCAATGCGCGAGGAGTGGGGCAGCGACGAAGGAGCCTCTGCGGCCAGGCGGCATCGCGAGAAGCACTTGGTCTGGCTGCGCAAGGTTCGCGCGGCGCTCGACGCGTTCCAGCCCGACTTCATCGTCATCTGGGGCGATGATCAGTACGAGAATTTTCGCGAAGAGATTGTTCCCGCGTACTGTATCAACGCGTTTGAGGTCTTCGAGTTCGGCCCGCCACCGAGGAATGTCTGGAATGAACCCCCCGACAAGAAATTTCACATCAAGGGCGACAAGAGCGCCGCGAAATATCTTGCCAGCCGCCTGATCAATGCGGGCTTCGATGCGGCCTATTCCTACAAGCCGCTGCATCATCCCCTCGGTCACGCTTTTACCAATGCGATTTTCTATCTCGACTACGATCGGACCGGATTTCCATTCACGATCATCCCGTTCGCGATCAACTGTTACGGCCGGCGCGTGATCGCACAGCGCGGCGGCCTGCCGGCGTTCGAGAATCCGCCCGCGGAGGCGGATCTGGATCCTCCCGCTCCCACACCTGCGCGCCTGTTCGATCTCGGTGCGGCGACGGCGCGAATTCTCAAGGCCAGTCCCTGGCGAGTGGCGCTGCTGGCGTCGTCGGGCTGGTCGCACGCGTTCCTTACTCCGAAGAACTATTTCCTGTACCCGGACACCCCCGCCGATCGGCGATTGTATGACGCACTTTGTGCGGGTCGCTACGACGAGTGGCGGGGCTATTCGGCGGCTGCGGTGGAGGACAGCGGCCAGCAGGAGCTGCTCAACTGGATGTGCCTGGCCGGGGCCCTGTCCGAACTGGGCCGCAAACCGAAGGAAACCGAATTCATCGACACCTGGATCTTCAACTCCTCGAAATGTTTCCTCGTCGCGTGAGCGGGACATGAGGCTTGAGGGCAAGGTCGCGATTGTAACCGGTACCAGCCCGAATATCGGCGGAGGAATCGCCGAGGGATTGGCTGCAGAGGGGGCCGCGCTGGTCTGCGTCGATTCCCGCGGGGAAAATGCGCGGGATTGCGCGCAGGCGATCACGGGCAACGGCGGGCGTTCACTAGCCTGCACTTGCGACGTGACTGACGAGTCGCAGGTAAGCGCCGCGGTCGCAAAAGCCAAGGAGGCCTTCGGCGGGGTCGATGTGCTCGTGAACAGCGCGGCGTTTTTCAATCGCAAGGGCGTGCTCGATATGCCGTTCGACGAGTGGCAGAAGCAGCTGGCAGTCATCCTCGGCGGCGCGTTCCTCTTCACCAAGCACGTCGCCAGGCTGATGATCGAACAGCGACGCGGGGGCAGCATCATCAACATCATTTCCACGGCGGGGCATCAGGGCGAGCCACGCAACATCGCCTACTGTACTGGCAAGAGCGGGCTTTTGAATTTCACCCGCTCTGCCGCGATGGAACTGGTATCGCACCGCATCCGCGTGAACAGCCTGACCCCGACCGCTACCGACCCGTCCGAGTCGCTCGAGCGCGCGGCGCGGTGGGGCCGTAAAACGCCCGATGTTGCACGCGTGACCCAGGCATTCGAGCCATTTCGGTCGCGTGTCGCAATGCAGAAATTACCGGGCCCGAGTGATTACGCGCGGGCTGCGATTTTCCTCGCTTCGGAAGACGCCGGGATGATTACCGGGATGGACTTGCGGGTCGATGGCGGCGCGATCGCGCAATACTGGGCATGGGATCCGTCGCGCAAAGAAGTGTGACCGTGCACAAGGAGACTCATCATGGATAGACCGGCCGAAAATTACGTCGTCGATGACCAGGCGGCGGGCCTGTTTCGAGTCAACCGGCGGGTGTTTACCGACCCGGAGTGTCTGGAGCAGGAACGGCGGCGCATCTTTGAGAAGTGCTGGATCTACGTCGGTCATGAATCCGAAGTGCCCCATGCGGGCGACTATCGCTCGCGAAATGTTGCCGGCCGCCCGATGGTCCTGGTGCGCGGCGACGACAATGTGATCCGCGTCCTGCTTAACACCTGCACCCATCGCGGCGCGATGGTGTGTCGCCAGAAGTCAGGCAACGCCAAGACCTTTCAGTGTCCCTATCACGCGTGGACCTACAATGCGCGCGGACAATTGGTGGGGATACCAGGCGAAGACGCCTACAGCGATGGGTTCTCGCGCGAGGAGCGCGGACTCAGATCTCCCGCCGGTGTCGACAGCTATCGCGGGTTCGTCTTCGCGTGTTTCGATCCGGCGGCGCAAAGCCTCTACGACTACCTGGCCGGAGCACGCGAATACCTCGACCTGGTCGCCGACCAGTCCGAAGTAGGAATGAAGGTGGTCGCCGGGCAGCAGGCATACAGCGCGCGGGCCAACTGGAAGCTGCTGGTCGAGAATAGCTACGACGGCTACCACGGACTCCCTACCCACCAGCGCTACTTCAGTTTTCTGAGCGACATCGGAATCGATGTGCGGTCGCGGGACATGACCTCGCCGCCGTATCAGAAACCGGTCGATCTCGGCAACGGACACGCGGTGGTGGAGTACCAGAGCGCGTGGGGCCGCCCCATAGCGCATTGGGTTCCGCCGTTCGGTGAGCACCGCAAGGCGCACTTCGAGGAATTGCGCGCGAAGTTCGATAAACGGTTCGGCAAGGAGCGCGCGTGGCGAATCTGTGAGACCAGCCGCAACCTCGGAATCTTTCCGAACCTGGTCATTAACGACATCATGGCGATCACGATTCGTACCTTTTATCCGGTCTCTCCCGGATACATGGAGGTGAATGCCTGGGCGCTCGCGCCGGTCGAAGAGAGCGCGCAGGATTCCGCGCTGCGCCTGGATAATTTTCTTACTTTCCTCGGGCCGGGTGGCTTCGCCACGCCCGACGACGTCGAAATGCTCGAATCGTGTCAGCGCGGCTTTTTGAACCGCGAGGTCGAATGGTCGGACATCTCGCGCGGAATGAAGCGAGAGCACCCGTCCATAACCGACGAACTGCAGATGCGCGCGTTCTGGCGGCGCTGGAACCAGCTGATGACCGAGCCGCAGATGCAGCGGGCGAGGCGAGCGGCATGAGTGCCGGGCAACTTCCAGGCAGGCAGGAGGTCGAGGATCTTCTGTATAGGGAAGCGGCGCTGCTCGATGATTGGCGGCTCGAGGAATGGCTCGAACTGCTTACCGACGACGCCATATACGAGATTCCGCCCACCGACGTACCCGAAGGCGATGCCCGCAATACCTTGTTCATCATCGCGGACGACGCCGTTCGGATCCGCTCACGCGTAAAGCAGCTGCTGGGGAAGTCGGCGTGGGCGGAGAGCCCGCATTCGCGCACCCGCCGTATGATCAGCAACGTGCGCGTTCTGGGCGCCGAGGGCGACCGGATCCTCGCGACCGCCAATTTCGCCGTGCACCGGATGCGCTACGAATCGGTCGATACCTACATCGGCCGGTACGACTACAAGCTCGTTCGTGTCGGGAAAGATCTTAGAATAAAAGAGCGAAGAGCAGTCCTCGACAACGAAGCGCTCCGCCCGCACGGAAAAATCAGTTTCATTTTGTAGCCACGTTTGGCCGCTCGTGTCAAAGGCGTAGCGCAAGGATCTGCTCAGACCATGAACGCAATCGACATGCACAACCACCTCGTGGCGCCCGAAGTGATCGACTTCCTTGCACGGGAAGGAATGCACTACGCGACCAGGATTGTCGAACGCGACGGTCGCAGATTCTTTCTCATCCAGGAAAAGGCCATGCGCCCCGTGGATGGGCCCATATCCGATCCCGTGGCGCGCATAAAGGACATGGAGCGCGAAGGTATTGCGCTGCAGGCCATCTCGTGTGTCCCGTTCTTGATGTACCCGGACATTGCCAATGACCTCGGGCTCGCTATCGCGCAAGTGAACAATGACGCGATGGCGGCGCTCGCGCGGAGCGATTCGCAGCACTTCGCGCCCCTCGCGTCAGTGCCACTCCAGAATCCGGCCGCCGCGGCAAAGGAACTCGAACGCGCCGCGAAGTTGGGGCTGCGCGGCGTGGAAATTCCTCCCAAGGTGGGCGAGCGCCAGCTCGACGAACCCGATTTCGAGGTTTTCTGGGCCGCGGCGGAAGCGTTGGAGATGGCGGTCTGCATTCATCCTTTTGAAGCGGCACCGGCGGGAGCGTTGGGCAGGTACTTTCTCGGCAATCTGGTTGGCAATCTCTACGACACCGGGCTGGCGGCTGCGCTCCTGATCTATGGCGGGGTGCTAGAACGTCATCCGAAGCTGAAGGTCGTGCTGTATCACGCCGGCGGTGCGCTCCCCGCGCTGCTGGGCCGGCTGGACATGGGCTATCGCCTGGTGCCGGAGTGCAAACAGGCAATTCCGCGGGCACCGTCAACTTATCTGGCGCAGTTTCACTTCGACATCATCGCGCACAGCCGCGCGATGCTGGGTCATCTGGTGAGTAGTTACGGCGCAGGTCGATTCGTCGTCGGGAGCGACTACCCGCTGCCGGCCGGACTCGCCCATCCGGTGGAGGAGGTGAAAGCGCTCGGGCTGGGTGCCGAGGATGAGGCGAAGATCCTGTCGGACAATGCCAGAGCGGTTTTGCGGCTGAGCTGACGATGAATTTTGATTTCACAGCGGAGGAAAATCGATTTCGCGACACGCTGCGGGCGTGGCTCGACCAGAATGCCCCGGCGCTGCTCGCCGATGGTCCGCAATATGCAGACCCGGAAAAGCGATGGGAACGCGCAATGCGCTGGCACAAGGCCCTTTTCGATGCGGGATGGGTCGGGATCCACTGGCCCAGGGAATATGGCGGTCGCGGCGCCACGCTGGTGGAACAGTACATCCACGAGGAGGAGATGGATCGGATTAACGCGCCGGGAACGATCAATCCGGTTGGGTTGAATATCGCCGGTCCCACCATCATGCAGTGGGGTACCAACCAGATGAAGCATCGCTACCTGCCGCCGATCCTGTCGGGCGATGAAATCTGGTGCCAGGGCTATTCCGAACCGGGGGCCGGTTCCGATGTCGCCTCACTGTCCACGCGCGCGGAGGATCGCGGCGATTACTTTGTCGTCAATGGACAGAAAGTGTGGACCACGCTCGCGCATCGCGCAAATTTCTGCCTGCTTTTGTGCCGTACCGATCCTTCGGCGCCGAAACACAAAGGGCTTTCCTACATGCTGGTCGACATGAAGACTCCGGGCATCACAGTGCGCCCGCTTGTTCAGATGACCGGCAATCATGACTTCAACGAAATATTTTTCGAAGACGTGGCGATTCCCAAGGCCAACCTGCTTGGTCCGCAGAACGACGGATGGCGAGTCGGGGTGACCACGCTAATGTTCGAGCGAATCACGGTCGGTGCCCTGCTTCAGATCGAACGCGAAGCGGAGCGCCTGAGAGGAATGCTCACTCGCCTGGACGCGTCCGGCCGGCGTCCGGCGGACGATCCGACGGTAAGGCAGCGATTTGCACAGATTCAGAGCGAGTGCCAGGCGGCGCGCTATAGTTCGCTGAGGAGTCTGACTCGCAGACTCAAGGGGCAGCCGCCCGGACCGGAAGGATCGATCGCAAAACTATTCCGGACCGAAACGATGCTGCGGATGGTGAGTTTCGCCGAAGAGGTCCTGGGACCTTACGCGCAACTGGTTGAAGGCTCCCCCTTTGCGGTCGAACACGGGCGCTGGATGCACTCGTTTTTCTATGCGCGCGCGCAGACGATCGCCGGTGGTACTTCCGAGATTCAGCGCAACGTGATCGGAGAGCGGGTGCTGGGTCTGCCAAAAGGCTGATCTTACAGCGAGGGCCAAAGCCGCTCGCGCGCATCAACATCAACAGCCCAGACCGCGCACCCCGATGGCGGTCTCCTGTTCTATCCGCGGTTCAGTGGTTGAAGCGGAGGAAGGGTCAATTTGCCTCATTGCGACCACCATCGCTCGAAGCGGTTCTTGGCCCGCTGGTAGTAATAGCTCCATGCCGTCGTCGGCGCGGGTGCGGGCCGGGGTGGCGCGGCGATTTTCTTCTTAGTCACCCTTCGATGTACGACCGGCCGAACCCTCTCGCCCAGGTCGCTCCCTTCATCGCCACTATCGGCCAAGACAGGGTTGTCTCCTCGCGCAATCCAATCGTGGCGCTGCGTGGCACCTTCCTCGGTCAGGAGCGTCAGCATCTCGCCGCCGATATGCAGCCGAACGCCGTTGCCCCACATCCAGTTGGCGATGACTAGTTCCGGGTCTCCGCAATAATCACAGGTGTCCGGCTCGCCGTACTGCTCGACCATTTTGTCGTACCAGAAGTGCGCATTGTACGAATCGAGCATGACCTGTCCGCCAACCACGCGGCCCTTGTAGATATTGAATGCTGCGGCGCTCTTGGTACCTACGCCCTTGAGGTCCAGGGTTTGATAGACCTGGAATCGCCGGTCGCTGTCGGGGTTGCGGCCTACTTCCGGATGGCGCTGTTTCAGGTCGCTTAGCGTAGTGCCGAACGGAACTCCGCCGAACTCGGAGGGCGGCGGCGAGGTCGCGGCGTAGGTCGAGCCGACGCACGACATGCAGAGAATGACCACGGCGACACGGCCACGCACCCAGGGCATGACTCCATCCTAGCACGCGTCACTTGGCCGCAAGAGTTTACGAGCATCGACGGTCTCGATCTGTTCTTCGGCATGAGTAAAAATTTCTGGTTATGGCGGGCCCTGCCGAGTCGAGTTGTCTTTTTTGCTCTATGGTGAACCGGACCGAGACTTACAGTCTCGTTCACGAGACCGAGTCGGTGCTTGCGCTGATGGATATTCAGCCGGTGAACCCTGGGCACGTACTGGTGGTGCCAAAGACTCACGCCGTTTACCTTGCAGACCTTGCTCCGGAACTCGGCGGCGAGATTTTTCGTGTGGGCATGCTGGTGGCGGCGGGACTGCGCCGAAGCGGCGTTCGATGCGAAGGAGTGAATCTTTTTCTGGCCGATGGGGCTGCGGCAGGTCAGGAGGTCTTTCACATGCACCTCCACGTTTTTCCGCGATTTGAACACGACGGTTTTGGCTTGCGCTTCGGGCCAAACAATCGGAAGCGGCCTGGCCGCGCGGAACTGGACCGGATTGCGGCGCGACTGCGGGACTCGATTGCGAAATGATCTGATTGCGCCACCGCATCGCGATGCGAATAGAAATCGACGGCGGGCGTTTATTCTTCGACGTGGTCGGAGCCAAGTTGGTTCCCGAAGGCTTGCGGATGATCGAGCGACCGACGGTGATTGCCCTGCATGGCGGTCCGGGTGGTGACCATTCGTATCTAAAATACGAGCTTGCGCCGCTCGCCGACGTCGCCCAACTCGTCTTCCCAGACATGCGCAGCACGGGAAGGAGTGATCATTCCTCTTCGGAGCGATGGACCGTCGATCGGTGGGCGGACGATGTGCGTGCGCTGTGCGGCGCGCTCGAGATCGAGAAACCCATCGTGCTCGGACATTCCTATGGTGGCTATGTCGCGATCGCCTACGCGGCTCGCTACCCGGATCATCCGGGCAAGCTCATCCTCTATGGCGCCGAAGCACGGCCGCATGCGGCGGAGTCTCTGGAGACATTCCGCAGACTGGGAGGCAGGCGCGCCTTTCGGGCTGCCAAGAAATTTTTCGATGCTCCGAACCTGAAAACCGGCCTGGCGTTCACCAAACACTGCCTTCCGCTCTACACACGCAAATCGGAAGATCCGAACAAGCAAATGCGAATGGTAGCCAACGGCGAGATGACCATGCAGCTTCTGCAGAGTGAGCTGCGGACTATCGATCTTACGCCGCGCATGGGTTCGATTCGCTGTCCGACCCTGATCCTGAGCGGCGAAGATGATCCTGCGTGCCCCGTCGAAGCGGCCATGGAAATGGCATCGCTGCTTCCGGCGCAACTGGTGCGCTTGGAGCGCATCTCCAACGCGGGTCACTCGGTGTTAAATGATCAACCCGAGCGGGCCCTCGGAATTCTTCGCGATTTTATCGCGTCCTGAACCAGGCGACGCCCGGAGGGAAAGATAGCGTCTGGGCCGCGACCCGCTTTCAAGATGGGAAGAGCACGCTGATGCTTTCGCGCTTGTGGATCCGTCGAATGGCCTCTCCGAAGAGTGGCGCCACAGAAACAACCTGAACCTTCGAAGAAAGCACAACCGGCTGGGTTTCGATTGAGTCGGTCACCAGAAGATTTCGGATCGGACTCTGCTCAAGCCGTTCCATCGATCCTGCGCTGAAGACCCCATGCGATACCGCGGCGTAGACCGCAACCGCGCCGCGCTCGATGAGTTTCTGTGCGGCGTTGACCAGAGTGCCGGTGGATATCGTGAAGTCGTCGACGATCAACGCGGTCTTTCCCTGCACCTCGCCGATGATCTCGAGGATCTCGGCGCTTTCGTCATGAGCCTTGCGCTGTTTGTCCGCGATCGCGATTGAAGTACCCAGGAAGGAAGCATACTTACGCGCTTGCTTCACGAAGCCGGTGTCGGGAGACACGACGATGAGGTTGGGCAGTTGCTTGCGGACAAGTTCTTGGCAGAGTACCGGCAGGGCATACAGGTCATCTACCGGGATATGAAAGAAGCCCTGGATCTGGGGGGCGTGCAAGTCCAGCGTTATCACGCGGTCGGCGCCGGCAACTTCGATCGCGTCGGCGCAGACCCGAGCCCGAATTGATACTCTGGGTTCATCCTTTTTGTCACCTTTCGCGTAACTGAAATAGGGCATGACGACGGTCACCGATTCAGCACTGGCGCGTTTCAATGCGTCGGTCCAGAAAAGCAGCTCCATGAAGTTGTCGTTGGTCGGAAAGACCGTGGACTGCACCAGGTATACGTGACGTCCCCGGACGTTCTCTCTCACGCGCACGAACAGATTCCCGTCCGAGAAGCGCAGCACTTCACCCGCGCCCGGCCGGATCATCAGGTATTCGCAGATCTTGAGTGTCAGCTTGGGACTGCCACTCCCACCGAAGATGACAAGGTCGTCGACCATCATCGCCTATCTAATCGGAGCAAGAATTTTCCTGGTTGTCGAGGAGCTGGGTCTTGAGGACTGCGCGGTAGGGTCGGGTGCCAGGTTCGCCTTTTGCGCCGAGTAGCTAAACGATCGAGGTGACTTCGAGGGGCAACTGCGGCTGACCACTCATACGGCTGCCGGTCTGAGGGTCACTTGGCGGCTGCGCGAGACCTCTGCCGTCGGTGGCGCGCACGGTGATTACATATTTTCCGGGTGCATCAGGCGTGAAGCGATATTTCCAGACCGTCCACACGTACGGTGACTGATTGGCGACGAGTTGTGCATCGCGCCAGATTCTCCCGCCATCGCTCGAAACCTGGACGCGCCTGACTCCGGAAGGACCCCCGAGCGCCCACCCCCAGATTTCCACCGGTGCGACCACCTTGGTGGCGCCGTCGAAAATAAGTCCTTCCTCCGCGCGCGGCGAGAAGAAACCGGAATTGGTTTTGCGCCACCCGTCATTGGTCCATCCGCGCGCTTCCCAGTATCCGGTGGTCTCACGATCGAGAAATTCCAGTTCGGTGATCCACTTCGGTTGCTTCATTCCGTATTTCCCGGGGATGAAAATTCGCACCGGAAATCCATGTTCCGGCGGCAACGGCATTCCGTTCATCATCCAGGGCAGGAAATTCTCCTCGCGCAGCAAATCGTCGACCGGAAGCCCGGTGTGGTACCCGTCTGCCCCGCGCATGGCGACCCACACGGCCGTGCGCTTGATTGCGGCGCGGTCGAGAAGCGGCCTGAGCTTTACCCCGCGCCATGCGGCGTTGCCAATCACGGTTCCGCCGGGCGGATTGCCAATGCACTCAAGCGTCAGGGTCTGGTTGATTTGAGGAAGCTCCTGGATCTGACGGTAGGAAATCTTCAGTGGATTCGCGACCAGCCCCTTTATCTGAAGGTTCCAGGCGGATGGGTCTAGGACCGGAGTGCGCGCGAAGGAGGTCACATAGAATTGCGCGTTGGGCGTGGGACCGCCGAACTTCGGGGATGACCTCGCAGCCGTGCCGTTGGCTGCAGGCAATGCGGCGAAGACGAGAGCGGAACCGGCGAAACGTACGAACTCGCGCCGCGAATAGGTGTTCATCGACTATACGATGACTACGAGACGCGCCGAGATCCGAGCTTTGCGATGATTTTCTCCCCGAAGCGACGGACGTTATCGATCATGTCCTGACCCTCGCTGGCAAAACCCGCCACCATGTCAGTCGCACCGAGGTCCGCTAGGCGCTCGTAGTCATCGGTGGTGCTTGCGCTCACGTCCATGACATGAATTTCGAAATCGGGCCGGCCGAGGGTTCCGTATCGTTCGCGCAAGGCATTGAGCTGACCGATCATCGACTTCAGGGTATCTGTGTCGGCATTCGCCGAAATCCATCCGTCGCACAGACGGGCGGCTCGAGCCAAGGCGGCCTTGCTGTGGCCGCCGTACAGGATCGGCAGCGGACGATCGGGGACCGGATTCAGCTTAATCGGCCCGATGTCATAGTTTTGACTGTGAAATTCAAAGTACCCTCCGCTCATTGCGGCGCGAATGATCTCGATGCACTCATCCATGAGCCTGCCGCGTTTTTCGAAATCGAGACCGTTGTAACTGAAGTCCTCGCGCCACGGACTAAGGCCCGCGCCCAGACTCACGCGGTTACCCGAGATGACCGCCAGTGAACTGAGCGCCTTGGCGAGTACCAGGGGCTGCCTTACCGGGACTTTCATGACCGCAGGATAGAATCGCAAGGTTCTGGTAACCGCAGCCATCCAGGTCATCGCAATGAAAGGTTCGATGAAAGGAGTCGCCGCAATGTACTGACGGATGTTGTCGGTATCAGCATATGGATAGCGTGATACCGTGGTTTGCGGAAAGAAAAGACTGTCCGGGATCGTAATCGACGTCCACCCGGAAGCCTCAGCGGCCTGGGCGATTGCAAGAAAATCCCGATACTCGCCTCGGGAGAGCATTAGGGTGAAACGCATTGCCGTGCCTCGCGTCGCTTAGGGGAGCCGAGTCCATTGCGCACAATCGCTGACATCGTGATGGGCATGGGCGAGCTCATCTGAGGGTCTGCAATACCTTCTCATCAGAAATAGTCGAGCTCAACCGGTCGTCTGGGCAGCAGTTTTGCAAACTCATGGAATCGTCCGCGGACAAATCAAAAGACCGCTTCGTTGACGAGGACAGGGTTCACATGCTCTGAACGTCCATGATGCAATGGTCTGAAGTTTGCTGATAGAAAGAGCTTCTTTGTAAAATTTGCACATTCCATGACTCAAAGCCCAAAAAAAGGCTCTAATCGGATAGAATTGGCTTAGGCGCGCCCCTAGCAAGGAGGAGGGAGCGGCTGCGCTCGGCGCTGGGGGCGGGCGGGCACCGGCGCTATTGTCGGAGCAGGAATTCATCACGCAGGAAAGGGCGCATTGATCGGCGCGGGCTTGGGAGCAGTAATCGGTGGTGTGGTCGGGCATGAACGGCAAAACCAGCAGAACGCGCAAAGGCGACTGCAGAGTGAGGTCTCAGCACAGCAGCTTCAAATCGATCGTCAACGAGCTGAGATCGAGCAACTGAAACAGGACCAGCCAATATCGCAGGACGGCCCGCCAGCCAATCAGCACCTGCAAGAGACCGAATGAGCATTGCACAACTCCGCGGGCGCCCATTGCGCCTTGAGACACGAGCTGCGCCAAGTTACGTCTCCCCGGAATCGGCAGAAGCGTGTAGGGCGAGAACTCGGTTTCGGACACAGGCGAACTCTTAAACGCGCGGCGCAACTCGCGTATCAGG
>JBKPEA010000156.1:0-31822 GCA_046728175.1 Thermodesulfobacteriota bacterium
GGACTACAGCACCGGGTTGGGACTGCTCAAAATCGATGCGGGCGTCGTGCCCCATCTCAAGGTGGTTTCGTCGGAAAGCTGCGTACCCGGCGAGGAAGCATTCAGCGTCGCGAGCCTGGGCGGCGAGAAGCGGTGCGCGGACTGCGGAATCGTCACTTACCTCGGCCCCTTCGACGCCGTTTGGGAATTTGTGCTCGAGCGCTGTGTTTGCGTGACCGCATCGTCGCTGAGCATCGGGCTCACCGGCGGTCCGGTTATGAATCGGCGCTGCGAGGTGATCGCGATTTCATATCTGAATTTCGCCGACCTGGGCCGCGCAATTCTCGGAATTCCCGGCGAATATTTTCTTAACGTTCGCGATGAGTTGCAGCAGCACGGGCGCCGCGTGACCGCGGCACCGCGGGCCTGGTTGGGGGTACTGTCCTACACGCTTCGCGAGCACGTGGTAATCGCGGGCGTGATGCCAGGCGGGCCCGGCGAAAAGGCGGGACTGCAGCAGGGCGACCTGGTGCTATCGGTCGATGGGCGCGACATAAATGAACGCCGCGTGCTCTACGACACGCTGGGGAATCGAAAGCCGGGCCAGCAGATAAGCCTCAGGGTATTGCGCAACAATCGGGTGTACCAGGTCGACGTTCCCGCGATCCGCGCGGAGGACTACTTCGCCTAGCCAATCGCTCAACAAAGTTTTCGGTGACCGGCTCTCGGCTCAAGCGCGCTACGGTGGGAGCACCGCTTCTACCACCAACCAAAGGCAGCGCTCCCGGCGGCGGGAAGAATCGTTTTGACCTGAAATGGCGCTGCCTTCGCCCGGAAGGGAACAACCATGAATGAAGCCAGGGCACGCCTGCACGCGATGCTGGCGAAGCCGGGAATGATCGTCGCGCCGTTTGCGTTCGATGGCATCCAGGCGCGGCTTGCCGAGGAAGCGGGGTTCCAGGCCGTGTACATGAGCGGATTCGGGACGGCGGCCTCGCGGGGCTACCCCGACCTCGGGCTGCTCACCATGTTTGAGATGGTTGCCAATGTCCGGGCCATCGCGGACTGCGTCAGGGTGCCGGTCATCTGCGACGCCGACACGGGCTACGGAAATCCGGTCAATGTGTGGCGCACGATTCGGGAATACGAGGATGCGGGCGCGGCGGCGCTGCACATCGAGGATCAGGTTTGGCCCAAGCGCTGTGGCTTCCTGACTGGCAAGCAGGTGATCGCCCTTGAGGACATGGTGGCAAAAGTGCGCGCGGCATGCGATGCGCGCCGCGATCCGAACTTGATCATCATCGCGCGCAGCGATGCCCTGCAACCGCACGGCTGGGGCGAGACGGAGCGGCGGGCGCGCGCCTATCGCGCGGCGGGAGCGGACTTGATCTTTCTGGACGGCATCAAGACCAGGGAGGAATTGGAGACCTAGGCGAAGCGGCTCGGCGACCTTCCGTTGCTGTATAACGGCGACCTGCTGCCGCTGGATGAGCTGGCGAAGTATCCATTCAAAATGACGATCCACATCGGCACGATGCTCGCCGCCTACCAGGCGGCGCGAGACACGATGCGTGAGCTCAGTCGCTCGGGAAAACTCGGGGTCACCACCAAGAGCGGAGTCTTTGAGGAGTTCGTCCGCACCATGCGCGTGCCAGAATATCAGGCGCTGGAAGAGAAATACCGGAAATGAGCACCGGGCAGGGCGCGGAGGCGGAGCTTGCCGAGGTGTCGGCGAACTGCGAGCCGGGAAATTTCTGAGCCTTCAATGAAAATCGTGCGAGGCGGGCAGCGCGCCGGGCGGCGAGAGGGCGCGGAAGCGGCGCGCCTTGATCGCGGTCACCCCATCGACCGTCTGTAGCACGCCTTCCGCGTATAGAATCTGCGCGCTGCGGATTAACGCGCGATTGGCCTGGAACAGATCGGGCAGCACTATCAAATTGGAAATTCCCGTTTCATCTTCCAGCGTCACGAACACAAATCCTTTCGCGGTGCCCGGTCGCTGACGGACGATAACCACTCCGGCGGTCTTCACCCAGCTGCCGTGCTTTGCGCGCGGCAACTCTTCCGCACTAAGGACTCCGCGCGCCTTCAATTGCGCGCGCAGATGCATCATCAGATGCGGCCGCGTGGTCAGTCCGGTGGCCGCATAATCCGCGGTGGTTTCTTCGATTGACAACATGGCGGGCAGCCCGGTGGGTGTCGCACGCGGCGCTACCTTGGCAAGCAGGCTTCCTGGCTCGCGCTCGACGGCGGCTGCCTGCCACAGCGCATCACGCCGCGTCATCCCGAACGACGCAAACGCGCCGGCGAAGGCCAGAATATCCAGCTCGCGGCGATTAGGCCCGACCCGCGCCGAAAAGTCTGCTATCGATTCGAACCCCCTGCTGGCGCGTTCGCGCTCCACGCGCTGGCCGGTTTCCTGCCGCAGTCCGCTCACATAGCGAAGCCCGAGCCGCAGCGCGCCGTTCTCGATGGTGCAGTTCCAGTTCGAATGCGCGACATCGATCGGGAGCAACTTAACGCCGTGGCGTTGCGCATCCTTGACCAGCGTCGCGGGATGATAAAACCCCAGCGGATAGCAATTGAGCATCGCCGCGAAAAACGCCGCCGGATGGTAGTACTTCAAATATGCCGACGCGTACGCGATGAGCGCGAAGCTGGCGGCGTGGCTTTCTGGAAAGCCGAACAATGCGAATGAGGTAATCGATCGGACGAGGTCGTTTTCGTCCTGTTTGTTGATACCCTTGTTGGCGATCCCGGCCCGCAGCTTGCGCTCGATCTGCTCCATGCGCTCGGCCGACCGTTTGAACCCCATCGCGCGGCGCAGTTCTTCGGCCTCGCCGGCGCTGAAGTCGGCCACCGCCATCGCCATCCGCAGTAATTGCTCCTGGAACAAGGGCACCCCGAGCGTGCGTCCCAGGATTTTCTCCAGTCCGGGCGCCAGGTAGCGGACCGGCTCGCGCCGGTTGCGCCGGTTCAAATACGGATGGACCATGCCGCCGACGATCGGACCGGGACGGATTATCGCGACTTCGATCACCAGGTCGTAAAAGCGTTCGGGCTTCATGCGCGGCAGCGTCGCCATCTGCGCGCGGCTCTCGACCTGGAACACGCCGATGGTGTCGGCGCGCCGCAGCATCTCGTAGACCCCGGGATCGTCCTGCGGCAGATGCGCCATGTCCAGGTCGACGCCGTCATGCTCGCGGACCAGCGGAAAGCATTCCTCCAGCACCGCGAGCATGCCGAGTCCGAGCAAATCGATCTTGATAATTCCCAGGTCGGCGCAGTCGTCCTTGTCCCACTGCACCACCACCCGCCCCGGCATGGTGGCCGGCTCCAAGGGCACGATCTCATCGAGCGGAGCGGCCGCGACTACCATCCCGCCGCTATGCTGCCCAAGGTGACGCGGCAGGTTTTGGAGCTTTCGCACCGCATCGATCATCAGCTTGAGACGCGGTGCTTCCACATCGACTCCGGCACCCTTGAGCAGCGCGACCAGATCATCATGGCGGTCGCGGAATTCGTAGACCTGGTTGAGCTTGGCGAGCCGATCCACCTGGTCGGGAGGAAATCCGAGCACCTTGCCGGCTTCGCGCACCGCGCTCCTGGTCCGATAGGTGATCACGTTCGCGACCATCGCGGCGCCACGCTCGCCGTAGCGCCGATAGACATATTGGATTGCGCGCTCGCGCTGCTCGCCGCTGGGCAGATCGAGGTCGATGTCGGGCCATTCGCCGCGCTCTTCGGAAAGAAACCGCTCGAAGAGCAGATTCATCTCCACCGCATCAATCGCGGTGATACTGAGTGCATAGCAGACGGCGCTGCAGGCGGCCGAACCGCGGCCCTGCACCATGATGCGGTTATCGCGGCAGAACTGGACGATGTCCCAGACGATCAGGAAGTAGCCAGCCAGCTTGAGCCGCTCGATTATCTTGAGCTCGTGCTCGAGTTGGGCGCGGGTGCGGTCGTTGAGTTTGTCGCCCCAGCGTTCGCGCGCGCCGCGATAAGTCAGGATGCGCAAGTAGCTGTCAGCGCTCTCGCCCATCGGGACCGGATAATCGGGAAACCGGTAGCCCAGATCCGAGAGCGTGAAACTGCACCGGTCGGCAATCTCACGGGTAGCCGCGACCGCGCGCGGCAGATCGCGAAACAGCATCGCCATTTCCGCGGGCGGTTTCAGATGGCGCTGGTTGTTCACCCACAGCCTCCGTCCCGCTTCTTCCAGCGTGGTGTGCAGGCGGATGCAGGTAAGGACATCCAGCAGCGCGCGCTCCGCGCCGGCATGACCGACGTCGTTGGTCGCGACGATGGGAAGCCGCAACGCCTCCGCAAAAGAGAACAGCTTGCGGTTCAGCCGCTCCTCGTCGGAATCGAAGTGGCGCTGGAGATCGATATACAGATTTCCGCGTCCAAAGATCGCGGCGAGACGATCGCCCAGCGCGCTCGGGTCTTCGCCGCGTACCAGCAACCTGGAAAGCGGGCTGCTCACGCCGCCGCCCAGACAGACGAGGCCGCGGCCGTAGCGCTCCAGCTCGGCGAGCGTGATGCGGCTCTCGCCTTTGGCGGGATATTGCGGCGCACCATCGGGCTGCGCACCGATCACGCGCAGCTTCGAGGCGGTGATCATCCGGCACAGATTTCGGTAGCGTTCGCGATCGGGAACCAGTACGTAGAGACGGCTTTCGTCGCCGAGGGTGAGTTCGGCACCGACCAGCGCGCGGATTCCGGCCGCCTTGGCGCCCTGGAAAAATCGCGGATGCCCATACACGCCATCGCGATCGCCCAGCGCGATGGCGGGATAGCCGAACGCCGCTGCATACCGCGCGAGATCTTCGGGTGCGGTTGCGCCCTCCAGAAAGCTGAACGCGCTGCGCGTGCGCAGTTCGATGTAATCAGAGCTCTTTAAGATTCCCGACATATTTCTGCTCTCGCCTGCTCGCGCTCCCGCAACGCGCCCGCTCCCGAGAGATACCGGGCAGGACTTCAGTCATAGACGCCATCGACGAACCATCGATCCGAACGCGGATCGCGGAACGCGCGGTACACGCAGCCGTCGTCCAGTTCCAATTCGTAGTAGTCGCGGCAAAAGTTCGGGGCGTGCGGCTCGCCGTCGCCGTTGCGCCACCATTCGCCATCGCGCCGCCACGGACCCGCAATCGAAATCACGCGCGCGCCCAGGCGCGGCCCGCGCACGAACTCCGGCATCCCGCGCACGCTCATCACCTCGACTTCCAGCGCGGGTCGAATCGCGCGAATCACCAGCCGCGTGATGTGGTCGACGGGCGCAACCCGCGACGGGTTCAAGCACGGCGGCGGCTGGAATGCATCGAGTCGCACCGCTTCCGGGCGATGGGTATTGTCGGCGGTGAGCTTCCCGACGTTCTCCGGACCGCACAGCGCCGCCAATCGAGCGATGGTGGTTTCGAGCTTATCGGGTGCCGGCGCGGGCGGCAGAAACATATCTCCCTGCGCGGGACGCCGGGCACGCGGGGTTATTTCAATTCGAATCGTGTCCGCCGGGGCCTCGGGCGGAGCAGCTTCCAGACTCAAACTGATCAGGGTCAGAATCGCGCGGGTATCGTTGGTCGGCGCCGCGATCGCCACCCGACGCGTGTTGAGGCGATGGTCGGTCAGCCCCAGGGTCAACAACAGATCCCCGGCGACCAGACCGCGCATCTCTATCCGCTCCACCACCCGATCCAGAATCGCGCGCATGACAAAGGCGAGCGGCTCCAAGGTTTCGATTCCATATTCCAACTCCACCGATTCGGTGAACACTTCGGCGCGGCGGCGCGGGTGGAGTGGACACGGACTCTCCCCGCGTGCCAGCCGCGCCAGTTCTATGCCCCGGCGGCCGAGCCGGCTCCCGAGCGCATCGGGATTGAGTCGAACCAGGTCGCCCAACCGCTTGAGGCCCCAGCGCGCGAGGGTGGCCTCCAATTCCTCGCCCCCTTCGCGCGCCGCCAGATTCAAGGCATCGATTGGCAGCCAATCGATAAACTCGCGCTCACGGCGCTCGGGAATTACCCGCCTGCCGCCGCAACACGCCGCCAGGTGTGCGATCTCGCGGTTGGCGGCAATTCCCACCGCGGCATCCATCCCGACACGCTGCACGCGGCGCATCAATTCGGCCGCAATCGCTTCTTCCGATTCGTAAAAGCGGCCCAGCCCCGCAAGGTCGAGCCACACGCATCCATCCTCGCCCGGCTCCACCACCGGAGAGACCGACTCCGCCGCGTCCGCGATCGCCTCCGACGCGGAGCGCTCTGCCGCCGCCGATCGTGGCATCACGATGAGCTGCGCCGTCATCGCGCGCGCCTGTGCCAACGTCATTCCGACGTGCACGCCATGCCGGGCCGCAACCTCGGAGACCGACAGAATCTCGGCGTGCGCCGCGTGACTTTCGCTGATAACCAGCGCAACGCCAGCCAGCGAGGAATCCGAACGGATCAATGCCGCGATAGAAAAATTGGCGACCAGAATGCAGGCGATGCGCGACATGACGACCGTTATGCGTTGGAAGCATCGAGCCGGAGTGCGGGAGCGGCACCCGCTTGCGGCCGGTGCATTTCTGCAAATGACGGCGCCAGCGGATCGATCGCGCCGCACAAAATTGCGCTGCCGCCGGTGCGTCCCAGCTTGTTGTGCACGGTTGCGGCATGGATAACGCACCCGTCGAACACAGCGGGCGATGCCGGGGTGAGCCGGGTGAACGACGCCTCCAAGCGGGTGAGTTTGAGGGTCAACGCGGCAAACGTTCCGCAGATGCGGTGTGGCGCAATTACCACCACCGCCGCACCGCTGCGCTCCGCTTCGCGCGCCAGCCGCAGCGCGATATTCGGCGGAAGCGGCGCGCTCGCGCCGATATCGATCACGACCAGTCCGAAACCGCCGGCCTTTAACACCAACTCGGCAGCCTTGAAGACTGAGGAGAACCGGTAGCGGCGAAAGCGACCCGACGAATCAAACCCGTGCCCGCGGCGATCGCTCACAGAGGCCCACAGGACCCGATCCAGGTTCGCACTGCCTGCGGCGATATCAGCGGGAGCGAAGCTCCGCGACTCTTCTATCCACGCGACCACTTCACCGGCACGGGTTGCGGCGGCTACGAAGCGAGCGCCAATCGTGGTGCGGCCGGAGCCGACCTGCCCGACAATCTCGCTCACGCGGCCGCGCACCAGACCGCCATCGATGATCGCGTCGAGCGCCCCGATCCCCGAACTCAAGCGCCGATGCTTCAAGGTCAGTTCGTGACCTCGAACAACCGCAGCGCAGATTTGAGCCGGTTCGATCTGGAAACCATCCGGCCTCAGAAGACTGACAGTGGTCATGAGCATATTTTCGCTTTTATTTCGCTTTTAAGTCCAAACAATGCTTAAAAAAAGTCATAAGTACTTGATTTTTAAAGCTTTCTTTTGAAACCATCGGCCAGCCTTAACATGCTTGGGGATGTCCTCTATCCTTGGTGGCCGTGCGTCCAGTTGCTTTAAAATTCATTCCAGGACCGGGATGGATTTCGACGTAATTGTCGTAGGGGTGGGCGGCATGGGCAGCGCCGCCGCTTGGCAGCTTGCCCGCCGCGGACGGCGCGTGCTGGGCATCGAACGATTCGACATCCCCCATGCGATGGGCTCCTCGCATGGCGTGACCCGCATCATCCGGCTGCCCTACTACGAAGATCCGCGCTACGTTCCGCTGCTCCGGCGTGCCTATGAGTTGTGGCGCGAAATCGAGGCCGCAGCAGGCGAGCGCCTACTGGTAACGACCGGTTCGATCGATGCAAGCCCGGAAGACGGCGCGCTGTTCCAAGGCGCGCTGGCCTCCGCGCGCGAGCATCAGCTTGCCCACGAAGTCCTGACCGGCGCGCAGGTCTCCGATCGATTTCCCGCCTATCGGCTGCCTGCCACTCATCGCGCGATTTACCAGCCCGACGGTGGATTCATAACTTCCGAACGCGCGATTGTGGCTCACGTTCGCGCGGCGCAGTCAGCCGGAGCGGAGATTCACGCGCGCGAGCGCGTGATCGAATGGGCGCCGCACGGGACTGAAAGTGTATCGGTCATCACCGACCAAGGCCGCTACCAGGCGCAGCATCTGGTGCTTGCGGCGGGCGCGTGGATAGGAGAGTTGGCGAGTCCACTCAAGCAAGTTGCAATACCTGAGCGGCAAGTGCTGGCATGGCTGCAACCTCGGCGGCCGGAATGGTTCGCACCCTCCCGATTCCCGGTCTTCAACCTTGCCGTGGAGGAGGGCCGCTACTACGGATTGCCGGTGTTCGAGGTTCCCGGCTTCAAATTCGGCCGCTATCACCATCGCGGCGAAACTCTTTCGACCGCCGACCAACTGCGGCGCGAGCCGGATGCGGAAGACGAGCGGCTGTTGCGCCAGTTCGCCGCGCGCTATTTTCCCGAGGGCACCGGACCGACCATGGCGCTGCGTACCTGCATGTTTACCAACACGGTCGACGAGCACTTCGTCATCGATCGCCATCCGGCATGTCCGCAAGTAATTCTGGCATCGCCCTGCTCCGGGCATGGCTACAAGTTCTGTAGTGTGATTGGCGAAATTCTTGCCGAATTGGCCAGCGGCGACGGACGCAGCCACCAGCAGATCGATTTCCTGCGCCTTGGGCGGCCGGCCTTGATGAACGGGAGCTGACCGATGAGCGATATCACCGTATTCGTAGCGCGCCGGATCATAACTATGGATCCTGGCCGTCCCACCGCCAGCGCGATCGCGGTCCGTGACGGGCGCATCCTGTCGGTCGGAACCATCGAGTCGATGCAACCGTGGCTTAGACGCTACTCGCATATCATCGACGAGACCTTTGCGGACCAGGTGCTGTTGCCGGGTTTTATCGATCCGCACACCCACCTGAGCCAATCGGGTGCCTACATGTTCCTGAACTATATCGGTCCGATTCCGTCGCCCGGCCCGGATCGGATCAACCCGCCCTTGCCCACGCGGGACGCGGTGATGGCTCGACTGCACGAGCTTCACGCGGAAATCCGGCCCGCGTCTGAACCACTGTTGGCGTGGGGATTCGATCCGGGCATGCAGGGCGGCCATCTCCATCGCGATCAACTGGATTTGGTCTCCCGGCAGCGCCCGGTCGCGATTCTCTCGTACGCGCCGCATTTCGTTTATGCGAACAGCGCGATGCTCAAATTGTTGGGCGCGGATGAATCGCTCAAGATGCACGGCGTTGGCCGCGACGCCGACGGGCGACTCAACGGGCGCTTCATCGAAATGGAGGCGCTCAACTACGCGCTCGCTCCGCTGCGCGGCCATTTCGTGGGGGCGGATAAGAACGAACTGGGTCTGCGGCGCATGGCGCAGGTGGCGCAGCACGCGGGTGTGACCACCACCGCTGACATGTTGTTTGGCGCGCGCAACTTCGAATCGGAGTGGCGCTTGCAGAATTCCGTGGTCAGCGATCCGGCCTTTCCGCTGCGAATGGTGCTGGTGCCGTACGAAGCGGCGATTCGCAAGCGGTTCGAGGAAGATGCGGACGCTTATGTCGCGGACCTAGACGCGCGCGCGACCGACAAGCTTCGCTTTCACGGCGTGAAGTTCTTCAGCGACGGTTCGTACCCCGCCATGTCGCTGCGGGTGCGTCCGCCCGGCTACCTGGACGGTGGTAACGGGCTGCGGGGTGATATTCCATGGGACAATCTTGCCGAGCGCATGCTGCCGTTCTGGAAGGCAGGCGTGCAGATTCATGCCCATGCCAACGGCGACGAGGCGATCGACGCGGTGCTCGACGCGCTCGCGAAGCTGCAATCGATTCATCCGCGTTTCGACCATCGGCTGACGATCGAGCACTATTGCATAAGCACCCCGGACCAGGCGCGCCGGCTCAAGGCGCTCGGTGGACTGGCGAGCGTGAATTGTTACTTCGTCCACTTCCGCAGCCAGATTCACAGCGATCAGGCGTTTGGGCCGGATCGCGCCGAAGCGACGGCGAGGCTTGGTTCGCTGGAGCGCGAGGGCGTCACCTTCGCCCTGCATTCCGATTTTTCGCTGGTGGTCGCCCCGCTCGATCCACTGTTGTCGGTGTGGATCGCAGTAAACCGGATCGCGGCCGACGGCGTAACCGTCCAGGCGCCGGGGGAATGCATCGGAGTCGAGCACGCATTACGCGCGATCACGATCGACGCGGCGTACGTGCTGGGAATGGAGCGCGAAATCGGAAGTCTCGAGGTCGGGAAGTTCGCCGACTTCGCGGTCCTGTCAGATGACCCGACCGCAGTCGATCGATCGGCCATCCGCAATCTGCGGGTGTGGGGTACCGTGCTGGGGGGCCGCCTGCAGCCTGGCGTTTAAGGCTTCGGTACGAAAAGCCCGGCAATGCTCCCAGAGCGGCGCGGCGCTCATATCTGCCCGCTCAGAGAATTCGTTTCGCTTCCTCGAAATCGACCAGACCCAGGCGACCGCCGTAGGCTGACGGATGGTACGAATGGTAGCCGAGCAGATGTTGGACCCGACCGGGCAGCCGGCGCGCGACTTCGATTGGGACCGCCAGGTAGTGGCACTCTTCCGGGCGCAGCCATCCGAGTACCCAGCTAACGTGCATGCCGCAGCGCCAGCGATCGGTGGTGCGATTTTCGCCCGCCGCATGAATTACATTGCCGCTGTAGAAAAGGACTGAGCCCGCCCGCATGACGGCCTGAGTGATTTCATGGGCGGTGGGCGCGCGTGCCGGATCGCGCCATCGATGGCTTCCCGACGCAACCTGGGTCGCACCGCTTTCAACCTCGAAATCGTTGAGCGCAAACATGCAGCTCACGGTGACTTCCAACGCGGGCCATGGAAAGTGCGGCCAGTTAGCACTATCGCGATGGAGCAGCTGGGCGGGTTCGCCCGGGCCGATAATCATCATCTGGCCGGTGTTGAGCCAGTAGCTGCCGCAGTTGGGAAGCAGAAAGTGGTCGGCATATTCTCTCAGCTTCGCATCCAGCAGGAGTTCGACGAAGGTCGGAGATTTCGCCGCAAGGCCGCAGAAGCGCTTGGTGCAAGACCCATGAAACCGCTGCCAACCCTTAGCTGCTTCCTTGCTGCCAGGCTCGCTGCCATCGACGTAGGGCTGCAATTCTGATCGCAAACGGGCAAGCGCATCGGAGGAAAGAAAATCGCGCACGATAACGCCGCCATCGGCTTCGATAATTGCGATTATTTGCGACATGGGCGTATCCCGCCCCACGGTCACCAGCGCCGGGGCGGTTCCGTCGGGGCTGACGGACACCCCTTCATTCAGATGACGAATTGCCTCGGGGATGTGCGCGTTTTCCGACATTGCCTTGACCTCGATCGATGGCTCAGTTTAGTACAGCCGCCGGCTGCTGTCTTGAACCGGGCTGTGGGCTATTGCACGCGCCGACCCAGGGCGGCCGATGCTCAGGAGGCAGATCGGCTCGTGCGTTCGGCGCCGCACACAAGAGCGTTCGCACCTTGCGACCCAACCGCCGCGGGGACCGAACCCGGGCTCTCCTCCGGAAAGGGAGAGTTCCCGGCCAGCATGTGGGAACGCTCGACGATCCCCGGATCTTTCTACAGGAATTTACGGTCGGCAGTTCAGCACCGGCCTCACGATACGAGACCAGCGATTTCTACTACACCGGCTTCGGTGCGTCGCAGGACATCCCCGGACCGGGCAAGCTCCGGCTGCGCGGCCCAGCGCGCGGAAAAAGACGCCGACTACGCGCGCCAACCTCGAATCGGTTGAACGGCGCGTCACGGAAAAGGGGCGCGAAACCGCGCTCAAGCTGTTCTACTGACGCTCGCTGATTGGAAATAAGCTCGGTTCGAAATCACGCGGAGTACGTGAGGCCCAGTCAGATGTGATCGGAAAACCCACACATCGTCGGACCTGACACGAAGGAGCGTAGTGAAACGGGCAAAATGCGTTCGGTATGATCGAAAACGATCAACAGGGCTATCCCTCGGACATGTGTAAGTGTTCCTGAGGTAGTAACGGCACAAACGTTAATGGCAGAGAAATCGCATCTTGCGAGCACCCGCGCGCTTTTGCGACGGTAACTAGAACGGACGGGAGGAAAAAATGAAGCGAGTAACGATGTTTCTCGCAGCGGCCTTAGTTGCGCTGGCTGCGACTGCCCTGCCCACAATTCGGGCAGGTGCTCAATCCACGGCCGTAACTGACGACAACTTGAACCAGAGCGTCGCGAACGCGAAGACGGCGGCCGATCATGAGGCAATTGCAGCCTATTACGATCAAGAGGCGGCAGATGCTAAGAGGAAGGCTGCCCTCCACCGTCAGGCTGCAAGTAACGTCAAGCCCGTAGGCATGGCCAACATGTGTAACGGCCTTGCAGACTATTGGGAGAAAGTCGCAGACCAAGATAAGGACCTGGCCAAAGCACACCGCGCCATGGCCAAGGGATCCGGTTCGGGAAGCTGAAACCTAAAAGCTGCGACTTGGTCTGAGAGACACAGGTTTCAAGCTCGCCGAACTTTGCTTCGGTGAATTCGCAATTTGTTGAGCTGACGACTTGCTGGTCTAAAGACTCGTAACGCGGCTGCTCCTGAGACTGCGCATGCGTCGACGAGGCGGTGGCAGGAGCGGCGCGACGCTCATTGCCGAAACGCTTCGCTTCTGCGAATCAGAATTACATTCTGGCAGCTCACGAGGAACCGGGTTGCCGCAGACTCGGCAGAACCAGCCTCCGAATCGCTGCGTGTTTGGCATCCGAAACTTGCTCACTTCATCCTGGCCACGCAGCCACCGGAAATCTCCGGGCCGCACAAACATGTTGGCAGCGAAGGGGGAGCCGCGCGATTTCCTGCAGCGCGAACAGTGACACTAGCGAAACTCCGATGGACTCATTCGATCTCGTATCCCGGTCATCGAATCACCAACCCAGCCGCAAGATTCGCCAAGGCTCTCGCAAAGAGAAGTCCGGGTTGGGGCTTCGCCACTTGTGGAGGTGGAACAGCCCCTGTCGCATTCCCCTCCTTCGTTGCGCGCAAGTATTGAAGTACGTCTCGCGCAAGCAGAGACTTCTCCCCCTGGTTGAGAGTCGACAGCGTTACACCCTGTCTGTCCACGACTAGGGTCGCGGGAGTCGGCCCGCCCACCTTTTCACGGTCCATCAGTCCGAGATTCTTCGCTACCTCCAGCTTCGAATCGGACAGCACCGCGAATGGAAGTCTCAGCCCGGTGCGCAGACGACGCGATCGGCGCGGGCTTTCGGGAGAAACCGCGACCACCTCGATACCCGACTGTTTGAAAGAGCGGTACTGCTCGCCATAATCCGACAGTTGACGTAAGCAGAACGGACACCATGCGCCGCGAGCGTACACTAGCACCGCCGGGCCCGAGCTCGTGAATTCCGATAGACTGTGGACAATGCCGTCAGTATCTGGGAGCGAACACTCTAACGCCGCGAGCATCCCAACATCTTTGGTCGTATTTTCCATTGCGACACCTGTAATGTTGTAAGTGACATTGCCAGCCGTTTGTGGAATTGATCCCCCGTTCGCCTGAATAGGTTGGTGTACTGGCTCCTTAGCGACCATGGACGAAAAGTCTAGCGATCGAATGACAGTTAGTTCTTTGGCAGAGTCACCGCCGCCATGTCGTTCGATTCCCGGTACGTAGCACTCACGACACTCGGGCAGTAAAGCTTCGTAATTTTCAAACAATACCGCGTTTTCACGAAGTCGCAGTTCCTTGACCAGTGGTGAAATTCGTTGCCACACAGCCACGGCATACCCTCCAATAGTTGGTAGGATATCGTCCTTTCGTATGAGATTGTGGCGCACCAAGTTTCCTACCCGATCGTAGTACCCACCGACGCGATGAAGCGCGCGTTCCGCGCGCTCGCCTCTACCCTGCGCGCAGAAATCTTCCCAAGTAGGATTTTGAAGCTTGTGTAGTAGGAACAGCTGATCGTGCTGAAACTCCGGGCTCTGCCAGATCTCGAACAGGTGGGCGGTCACGGAGAAATAGCGTTCTCGCGCAGCCTGGCGAAGCTGTAACACCACGACGACAGCACTGGCCGCGAACGCGATAGTGGAAGCGGTAGTCGCGATCTCTGCAATAACCTGCCAGTCCAACGCGTGCACAATACTCAAACGTTATCGAGCACAGAAACCAAAGGCAACGCCCTTTGAAAGAGCTGGAGAATCGGTTGACCTACCGTTGTCGGCGCCGGTTTAATTCTGACCCATCTTGCCCGGCGATCTGGAGTGATGGGATGGAACCAGCCCTCACTTTTCGAAACGGCCTCTAGTTTCCGGTCCGCGCGGCGAGCGCCGACCACCCGCGTCTAGGCTTGACGCCGTCCTTATCGAGGACGGCCAGGAGCGGGAGCGCGCTTGCCGCTGCGCCGACTGACAGGATGATTAGCGGATGAACCGCTAATCCTGGGGTGGCAGGTCATCGAGGATCGCAAACGGATTGCGCTTCAATGCTTCCCGCCTCCGCCGCTCTTCCAGATACAGTCTCCGTTTGGTGGCTTTAGCAGCCCGCGCCCGTACTACGTTCGGAATCCCAAGCTTGCACTAGAATGCGGCTCGCTCGCACAACGTGTTACGCCGACTCACCGGCTCGAAGCTCTTGGGAGTACGATGAAGGTTGAAAGCCAACTGGCTGCTGCCCGCTCTGAGGGCGGGTTCCCCCGGGCCTTCGCTCCGACGACTCCTGCAGGAACATATAACTCGCGAAAAGCGGCATTTCTCATGCAAGCGCGGCCAGCGCACCCTTGCCGTATCCGTAACTCAGATTCAGAATCGGATTTATGCGAAGGGCACTGACAATTCTGCTGCTGGGCTTGTTGACTCTCCAGCTCGGCCCGGGGTGCGGAGTTGCGGCTGCGTCGGATTTGTCTAGCATGCTGTGCTGCAAGACCAGGTGTCCGACTAATTCCTCACGAGCGCCCGCGAGTTGCTGCCACGCATCAGTGACCCAAGAGAAAGCAAGGGTCACGGCCTTCAGTTCACAGAATCTCGTAGACCTTTGTGTCGTCGTTCATTCCAACTTGTTTTCGATTCGAGGACCTTCGAACCTGTCACTGGTGACATATCGGTCACCTGCACCACCTCCGGGAAGAGCTCTGCTCGATCTCTTCTGCACGCGTCAACTTTGATCCTTTCCTCTGTAACCGCTCGTTTCAGCGAGACGGACTACTCGACAGGAGCGCGATGGCGCTCGTCTCGAGAAAAAGATTCGCCGACGCGACCCGTCACATCCATCGTGTGTTCGCATCGGAGCGAAACAGAGGTAGGAACGATGAAAACTCTATCAACGGTGTCGGCAGCGATCCTTGCCGCCACATTTGCATTACCTGCCTGGGCGGGCCCAGTGGGAATGGGGCGAACGGCAGCGGCTCAGGCGAGTCCAGCCCAGACTCAGGTCAATCCTGGCCTGATTGCGAGACTCCAGGAAGCCTCCCAAGACGCAATTCGGGAAGGCAGAAACGGAAACAAGAACAATATTGCGTTCGGGCAAAAGAGTGCCCAGATCAACGACCTGATTGAGCGACTACAGAGCGGGCAGAAGGTTGATCCGTCTGAGATCGATCAGGCGTTGGAGCCTGTGCACGTATGGTAGGACTTCTGTTCGGTGCAAGCGCAAGGCGGTGCGCTCAAAGCGAGGGCTACTGGTGTCGTCGAGTTTCGCTCTTCCAACTCCTGGCAGTGTCGCAGTTGGAGTTTGGCGCCGATAAGGGAGTCGATGGCCATGGCTCGCTCGCCCCTGAGGATTGAAGCCTTCGCTTGCCCAAGAAGGGCGTTGTATCGGGCGGTGCAGGCACCGAGATCGGAGCGATAGTCAAGCCGCAAGCTTTCGTCCGAGCTTTCCGCGTGCACGCGCGGAAAGCTCGTGACGGAGACCAGGATCACCGTGATCGCGAGAAGAATTCGTGTTACCGCACGCATGGTCGTCTCATCGTGCAAAGAGAGGGCCGAGCTCTGCTGAAACAAAAATGCTCTAAATTCGTCTAACTACGTGTGCGTTTGGCCGGCAGGTGCTCGCGAATTGAGCATGATTACATGAGTGGATTCCGGTTATCAGAGGAAAGTGTTGAATAATCGGGAGCCGCTTCCTTGTCTTATTGTTCGCGACACGGAACCCCCCGCTTCAGTATGGGGTGCATTTGTCTGCTATCTGCAATCCCGACATTTCATGTTGTAATGCACCCGGGACGCGTGCGAATTGCGTGTGAGCCTCAGCTCAGCTAGGGTTTGGTCGATGTTTCGGTGCTCGGGGATATTCCTGCTTGCACTTCTTTTGGTGCCTTCCGTCGGCGGGATTCTCTGTGTGCAGGCGCAAGCCGCGAGTGCGGAACGATGCTGCGAGAGTTCCTGTCCGAAATCACAGCATCGCGATCCGGTAAAGTGCTGCAGCATGAATCTCGCCCAAAGCACAGCCGAGGTGGCATCGGTCAATGACAGCGAGCCCGAACCGGCGCAGATAGCGGTCCTGAACGCCGCTGCATCGTGCCGCGTAAAGCTGGAGTTAAGACCGGTGTCGTTCGAGAAGATTCATCCTCCCCCCGGGCCATTTCCGTCGCCTGTGCATCTCTGCTCTCTGCAGATCTGATTCGCACTGTCACCTTCAAAGAAGGTAGCTCGGAGCCTCGTGCGCCCACTCGCGTACGGAGTACAAGGTGGCGATGCGCCAAGGGGCGCGTCGCGAGACAGCGGCTGCGTGAACTTCCGGCAGCCGCGACGCAGACGACAGGTGATGACACATGGCGCCGCATGAAAGCTTTCGGCGTTTTACACTTTCACTGTTCTTGCTGTTGGTTTTGTCCTCGATCAGAGGGCCTGCTCATGCCGAAACAGCCTCGAACGCCCTTCCCGAACCGGTCCCGATCGACGCGCTGGTTGCCGAGGCGATGCGATCAAACCCGGAGATCGCGGGTGCGCGAAGCCATTGGCAAGGGACCACCAAGGTTCCCCGTCAAATGGGCACGCTCGACGACCCCCAAATTTTCGTCCAGGAGTTCACTGTCGGCAGCCCCGCGCCGGCTTCGGGCTACGAAACCAGCGACTTCTACTACACGGGGTTCGGTGCCTCCCAGGACATTCCTGGCCCCGGAAAGCTCAGGCTCCGAGCAAGACGTGCCGAAAAGGATGCCGATTTCGCGCGCGCAAGCTTGGAATCTGCCGAGCGGCGCATCACGGAAAAGGTGCGCGAAACCGCGCTCAACCTGTTCTACCTGACGCGGGTTCGCGATCTGCTGATGGGTACCCAAGGCGAACTCCAGGACGTCGCCCGCGGCACAGAGCAGCAATATCGCACCGGGATGGCGCAGCAGCAGGATGTGCTCAAGGCACAGCTCGCCGTGACTTCCATCCTGAAAGACACTGAGATGAATCGCAGCGAAACCGAGGCGGCCGAAGCCAGCCTCAAGGCGTTGCTCGGTCGGGACCAGGACTCCCCCGATATCGCAATCGCGGAAGTCGCGCCGAGTTCGTTCAACTTGCCGGAAACGCAGCTGACTGACGCCGCGGACGCGGGTTCTCCGGACCTCAGAATGGCGCGTGCGACGCTGGCTGGCAGCAAAGACGCGTTCGACCTCGCGCGCCAGGACTACTGGCCCGACTTCAGCATCGGCTACCAGTATGACAAGACGGGTCCCGGCTTTCGCGACTACTACATGCTCACCGTGGGCGCGAAGATTCCGCTGTACTTCTGGCGCAAACAAACACCAGCGGTGGAACAGGCCGCCGCCGAAAAACAGTCGGCGGAGAGCCAACTTCGCACGGCTAGACTGGGGGCAGTCTCTGATTTGCGGGGCGCGGCCGTGGAGGCTCGCGGCCAGGAACGTATCATCACCCTCTATCGCGAGGGCCTGATTCCGCAGGCCGTGGCAACGCTGAGTTCGGCAACCGCCGCCTACCGCACCGGCAAGGTCGACTTCCAAACCTTGCTGTCGGCGGAGGTCGATTTGCTGAACCTTCGCGAAGGATATTACCGCGCGCTGGCGGATCACGAGATCGCGATTGCGCGGATGAAACAGATCATCGGTGAACGGCCATGAAACTACAATTGAAGACCGTCGCTTCGGTGCTGGCAGCCTCTTTCCTGGTCAGCCTGGGCACCGTAATGGCGCAGACCGGCCGCGCGCCAATCGAAATTTCCCCGGAGCGCCGCCAACTGATCGGACTCCAGATCGCCACCGTCGAGGAAAAGGACCTGGTGGGCAAGATCCAAACCACAGGGACCGTGGAGCCTGACGAACAACTCGAGGGGACTGTGCAGACGCGGTTTGCGGGATGGATTCGGCAGGTATACGTCAATCAAACCTACCAGCCAGTCCGCAGGGGTCAGCCGCTCTTCACGATCTACAGCCCTGACCTAGTCAACACCGAAAATGAGTATCTGATCGCGCAGCAGGCAAGCGGCCATCTGCGCCAGAGCTCGATCGATAGCGTCGCCAACGGCGCCCAATCGTTGACATCCGCGGCGCTCGATCGCTTGAAGTTATTCGGTGTACCCGCGGCCGAAATCTCCCGACTGCAACGCGAAGGCACGGTTCGCGACGCCGTCGAGATAGATTCCCCTATGACCGGCTATGTGGTCGAGCGTAATGCCCTTCCCAATTTGTATGCGCAGCCGGACACGAAGCTGTATTCGATCACTACCCTGTCGAGCGTGTGGATCTACGCGGCTGTCTTCCAAGACCAGCTTGGCCAGGTGAGGGTCGGCGACCCGGTCACCGTGACCGTGGACGCGTATCCGGGACGTTCATTTCGCGGCCGGGTCAATTTCATCTGGGAGGCGATGGATACGAACACGCGCACGGCCAGGGTTCGATGCAGCTTCGAGAATCCCGAGCGGCTGCTAAAGCTGGGCATGTACGTCAATATCTCGATCACCCCGCGTTTTGGGCGGGGGCTCGTCATTCCCGACTCTGGAGTCTTCCGCACCGGCACCCACAACGTGGTCTTCATCGATCGCGGCGATGGTTATCTCACCCCAACCGAAGTCGAGTTGGGACCGCGCCTGGGGCACAGCTTTCAGGTTTTAAACGGGCTGCACGTCGGCGATCGAATCGTCAGCTCCGCCAACTTCCTGATCGATTCGGAGAGCCAGTTGCAAGCCGCCTCCGGCAGCTTCGTACCGCCGCCGCCCGGTGTGAGCGCCACAGCGGGGCAACCCCAGGGGCAGGCCCCCGCAGTCAGCGCGAATTTGACAACCGATCCGAATCCGCCCGCCCGAGGGAAGAACAAGTTGACCGTCACGGTAAAGGATAGCTCCGGAAAACCGGTGTCGGGCGCACAGGTGTCAGTCACCTTCTACATGGCGGCGATGCCAGCGATGGAAATGGCAGCGATGAAGGCACAATCAAGTCTTGTTGAACAGAGAGCCGGAACATACGCCGGCACCATCGATCTCCAAAGCGGCGGCACTTGGCAGGTGACCTTAACCGCCTCCAAGGACGGTCAGACTCTCGTCGGGAAGCAGTTCAACGTCTCCGTCTCCGGCTCGATGGCGATGTGAGGAGAGCCGGCAATGATCGAAAGAAGCATCGACTGGTGCAACGATAACCGCTTCCTGGTTTTCATCGCGGTTGCCGCACTTGTGTTCGGCGGAATCTGGTCGCTGAACCTGATCCCGCTCGACGCCCTGCCGGACATCTCCGATGTGCAGGTCATCATTCACACCGAATGGATGGGCCAACCGCCCAATATCATCGAGGACCAGGTCACATATCCGATCGTGACCGCGATGCTTGCTGCGCCGCACGTGAAAGCAGTTCGCGCCCAAACCATGTTCAACGACTCTTACGTGTTCGTGGTCTTTGAAGATGGAACCGACATCTACTGGGCGCGCAGCCGCGTGCTGGAGTACATGCAGCAACTGGAGGGCAGCCTCCCAAGTGGCGTGCATCCCATCATCGGCCCCGACGCGACCGGAGCGGGATGGGTATATGAGTATTTGCTGATCGATCGAAGCCACAATCTTAATCTCGCCGACCTGAGAAGTTTGCAGGATTGGCAGGTTCGCTACGCGCTCGAAACGGTTCCGGGAGTTTCCGAGGTTGCGACGATTGGCGGATTCGTCCGGCAATATCAGGTGAAGCTGGATCCGAATCGCCTGCTGGCGCTGCATATACCCTTGCAAACGGTCATCGACAAGGTTCGCGCCAGCAACAACGAAGTTGGCGGCCGCGTGCTCGAGATGACCGGCGCGGGCTACCTGGTGCGCGGTCTTGGCTACATCAGGTCGCTTGGCGACATCGAAAACATCTCGGTTGCCACCAACAATGGCACGCCGGTGCTTATTCGCGACCTCGGCGTTGTTTCGTACGGCCCCGATCTGCGTGAAGGTGTTGCCGAGTGGAACGGGGAAGGCGAGGCGGTGGGCGGCATCGTGGTGATGCGATACGGGCAAAACGCGCTCAATGTGATTAATGGCATCAAGGCCAAGATCGCCGAAATCGAGAAGAGCCTCCCACCGGGCGTGGAAATCGTCTCGGGTTACGATCGCGCGGGACTGATCCGGGCTTCTATCGATACTTTGAAGCGTGACCTCGTCGAGGAAGCGATCATCGTGAGCCTCGTGATCATTGTCTTTCTTTTCCACCTCCGCTCGGCATTGATTCCGATTCTGACCCTGCCCCTGGCGGTGCTCGCGACCTTCATCCCCATGTACTACTTCCAGGTCAGCTCCAACATTATGTCGCTCGGCGGTCTGGCGCTCGCGATCGGCGTGCTGGTCGACGCGTCGATAGTAATGGTCGAGAACGGCTATCGGCACCTCTCCGAGCGGCAGCACGAGGCGCAGGTGGCCGGTGACAGGGTGGACGCGTCGGAACGGCAGGGTCTGCTGCTTCATGCCGCCAAGCAGGTCGGGCGTCCGCTCTTCTATTCGTTGTTGATCATCGTGGTGTCGTTTCTACCGGTCTTTCTCCTGGAATCGCAGGAGGGACGCATGTTTCGCCCACTTGCGGACACCAAGACCCTGGCAATCACGTTCTCCTCGATTTTGGCGATTACAGTGGTCCCGGTGTTGATGGTTCTGCTGATCCGCGGTCGTCGCCTCAGACCCGAAGGAGACAACCCGGTGTCGCGTTTCTTTCAGGCGCTCTATCTGCCGATTATCAGATGGTGCCTGCGGCATCGATGGCTCACCATCGCAGCCAACCTGATTTTTCTTGTGGTAACTCTCCCGTTGGCTTTGAAGCTCGGTAGCCAATTCATGCCACCGCTGTACGAGGGCTCGGCGCTCTTCATGCCAACCGCACTGCCCGGAATCTCCATCACTTCCGCCAGCCATCTCCTGCAGAAACAGGATCAGATCATCCGGCGTTTTCCGGAGGTCGAAAGCGTGTTCGGCACGATCGGGCGTTCGAACAGCGCCACCGACAACGCGCCGCTGGACATGTTCGACACCACCATCATGTTGAAGCCACGCGAGCAATGGCGCAGGGGAATGAGCTACGAGAACCTCATCGCCGACATGGACAGTCAGCTCCGTTTCCCGGGGCTGTCAAACAGTTGGACGATGCCGGTGGAAAATCGGCTGGACATGGAGCTGACCGGTATCAAGACGCCGGTAGGGATCAAGGTGCAGGGTCCCGATCTGAACGAGATCCAGCGGATCGGTTCCGAAATCGAGGAAGTTCTAACTCCGGTCGAGGGAACCCGTGCGGTTTTCGCTGAACGAGTTTCGCAGGGCTTCTACATCAACATCACGGTGGACCGTGAAGTCGCGGCTCGCTATGGCCTGACGGTCGCTGATGTACAGATGGCGATCAGTTCAGGCATAGGCGGCGAGAATATCGCGACGACCGTGCAGGGGCGCGAGCGATATCCGATCAACGTCCGCTACCTTCAGGACTATCGAAATGATCTGGACGCGCTAAGGGCCGTGCTGATCATGACGCCGAGTGGCGCTCAGATACCGCTGGGCCAGGTTGCGAAAGTGGAGCTCAGTCCCGGTCCTTCCATGATCCGCGATGAAGATGGCCGGTTGACCGGGTACGTATACATCGACTTGGCGACCAGCGATTACGGCGGTTACGTAGGGCGGGCGCAGCGCGTACTAGAAGAAAAATTGCATTTGCCACCCGGGTACACGTTCAAATGGTCGGGCGAATACGAGTTTCAGCTGCGAGCCCGCAAGCGCCTTTCCTATATCATGCCCATCGTCTTCGGTGTGATCTTCATTCTCCTCTACATGCTCTTCCATTCGGCAACCGAAGCGGCGGTACTTATCTTTCCCTGCCTGTACGCGATGACCGGCGGCCTGCTCCTGCAGTATTTGATGGGCTTCAACTTCAGCGTGGCGGTTTGGGTGGGATACATCGCCCTATTCGGGATCGCGGTCGAGACCGGAGTGGTGATGGTGATTTACCTGCACGAGGCACTGGACAAGAGGATCGCGGCTGGAACCGTCACCAACCGGGATATCGAGGCAGCGACCATCGAAGGGGCGGTGCAGCGCCTTAGACCCAAACTGATGACGGTGGCGGTCGTAATGCTGAGCCTTGCTCCTATTTTGTGGGAGAGCGGGACCGGCTCCGACGTGATGAAGCCGATCGCAGCGCCCATAGTGGGTGGGATGGTGACATCCACGATTCACGTCTTGATCCTGGTGCCTGTGTTCTTCGCCATGATTAAAGAGCGTGCATCGGTTGGAGGTGATGGATTGACTGAATGAGGCGAGTGGGGGTGACCGGGTCGCGTGAGCACAGCGGAGATACTGGAAAGGAAGGGGCCGGAACTAGGAAGGTGCGCGGCGGTTGAAATTCCATCGGGCTTTTGGGTCGGGGATTCGGACTCGTCGATGTCCGAGAAACCCGGGGTAGGGCGGACGCGGATTTATGATCTGGTGAGGATCGACTTCTAGGGCGTTCCGTCAGGGCGTTCTCATTGACGTGAGTTCTGAAGGCAACTGATCTATCGCTTCGTCGTCGAAATGCAGATTCAAGTAGTCAAGTGCATGACTGGCCACGGCTTCGCCCTGATGGAGTCGCGCCTTTCCTTCAGGGGATCCCGAGTCAGATGCGTCGACAGCCCATATCTAACTGATTTTTCGGGCTATCTCCTTTCAAAAAATAGTAGTCTGAAAGGAAAGCCCAAGGTCGTGTTCTTGACGGTGGTGGATTACTACTCTGAGGCCCTCAGCTCGAAAGTCGGCTGGGGTCTGCGACCCAGCTACACGTCCTTGAAGGCCATCTTCTTCTGCTTCGACTCAATCGCGGCCTGTGCAGCGGCAAGGCGCGCGACTGGAATTCGATACGGTGAGCACGACACGTAGTCGAGTCCGAGCCGATGGCAAGTTTTTACACTGGCCGGATCGCCGCCGTGCTCTCCACAGATTCCGATCTTGAGCTTCTTGTTGGCCTTGCGACCGCGTTCTATCGCCATCTTCATCAGGTCCGCCACTCCGCTCGTATCGAGTTCCTGGAACGGATCCTTCTTGTAGATGCCGCGGGTGACGTAATCGCCGAGGAACTTAGCTGAATCGTCGCGCGACAGGCCGTAGGTCATCTGGGTCAGGTCGTTGGTTCCGAACGAGAAGAATTCTGCCGACTTTGCGATTTCCCCGGCCAGCACGCACGCGCGCGGAACCTCGACCATGGTCCCTATGGTGAAGGCGACCTTGGTCCCGGTCGCGGCGAAGACGTCCCGGGCCACAGCATGAATGTCCTGGGCCAGGAGGTCGAATTCCTTCTTGTCGCCAATCAGGGGCAGCATGATCTCCGGCAGCGCCCTGACGCCCTGTTTGCGCAACCCGCAGGCCGCTTCGAGAATTGCGCGCGCCTGCGCCCGGTAGATTTCCGGATAGCTGATTCCCAGGCGCGACCCGCGATGACCCAGCATCGGGTTGAATTCGAACAGGCTATCGCGCACCTGCTTCAGATGAGCGGCGGAAACGTTGATTTTGGCCGCGAGCTCGGCAATGTCCGCGTCTTCCTTGGGCAGAAATTCATGCAACGGCGGATCCAAGAGACGAATGGTAACCGGCAGCCCCTTCATCTCGCGCAGGATTCCTTCAAAGTCCTGCCGTTGCATGGGCAGGATTTTCCGGAGCGCCGCGATACGCTGGTCGGTGTTCTCCGCCATGATCATCTGGCGGACTGTCTCGATGCGCTCGGGATCGAAGAACATGTGCTCGGTGCGGCAGAGCCCGATTCCTTCCCCGCCGAACTCGCGCGCAATCTTCGCATCGCCGGGGGTGTCGGCGTTGGCCCATACCCCAAGCCGGCGCTCCCGGTCGGCCCACGACATGAATTTCTTCAGAAACGATGGCATCTCGGGCTTTACCGTCGGCACGCGTCCGAAAATCACTTCCCCGGCCGAACCATCGAGAGTGATGTACTCCCCGCGGTGAACGACGCGACCGTTGGCGGACAGTGTGCCCGCCGCATAGTTGATCTGCAGCGCGGTCGAACCGGCAACGCAGCATTTGCCCATCCCGCGCGCCACCACCGCCGCGTGACTGGTCATTCCGCCACGCGCGGTGAGAATGCCTTCTGCGACCTGCATGCCATGGATGTCTTCCGGTGAGGTCTCGATTCGCACCAGGATCACCGGTCGTCCCGCGGCGCTGACCGCGACCGCTTCATCGGCCGAGAAAGCGACTTCGCCGAACACCGCTCCCGGTGAAGCCGGCAGGCCCCGCGCGATCACTTCTTTCTTGCTGTTCGGGTCGAGCCGTGGATGCAGAAACTGCTCGAGCGTCTCGGGTTCGACCCGGGTAAGCGCGGTCGCGCGATTGATGAGCTTTTCCTCTGCCATCTCCACCGCGATTCGCACCGCCGCTTCCGCGGTGCGCTTGCCGTTACGGGTCTGCAGCATGAACAGGCGTCCGCGCTCGATGGTGAACTCCATGTCCTGGCAATCCCGGAAGTGATGTTCCAGCCGCTTGGAGATGTTGAGCAGCTCCTTGTAGACCGCGGGGAACAGCTCTTCGAGCGTGGCGAATTTCGCGGCCCGGTCTGGTTCGCTGACCTTGTTACGCGCGGCCCATTTACGGCCCGCGGCCAGACTGATTTGCAGCGGGGTACGAATTCCGGCCACGACATCCTCGCCCTGCGCGTTGGGCAGGAACTCGCCGTAGATCCCCTTTTGACCGGTGCCGGGGTCGCGGGTGAAGGCGACTCCGGTCGCGCAATCGCTGCCCAGGTTGCCAAAGACCATCGATTGCACGGTGACGGCGGTGCCCCAGTCGCCCGGAATGCTATTGATGCGCCGGTAGGTGATCGCCCGGTCGTTGTTCCACGAGCCGAACACCGCGCCGATCGCTTCCCAGAGCTGCTCGTCGGGATCTTGCGGAAGGTCGCGGCCAACCCGCCGCCGGATCAGCGCGCGGAACTCATGCACCAGCTCCTTCAGATCATCGACTTTGAGGTGAACGTCTTCGGACACTCGGCGCGCGGCCTTCTGGTGGTCGATCAGCTCTTCAAAGGGATCGGGGTCGTTCTTGTTCTCCGGCTTGAGCTTCAGCACCACGTCGCCGTACATCTGGCAGAAGCGTCGGTACGAATCCCACGCGAAGCGGGGATTGCCGGATACCGTCTCGAGACCTTTTACGGTTTCATCGGTAAGGCCGAGGTTTAGGACGGTGTCCATCATCCCCGGCATCGAGACGCGTGCTCCGGAACGCACCGAAACCAGCAGCGGGTTGGTTGCATCGCCGAAGCTGCGGCCCAGTGCTTTTTCCATCCGCGCGACGCTTTTCTTGACGCCCGCGGCAAGGCCTTTCGGATAGCTGCTCTGGTTGTCGTAGTAATAGTTGCAAACCCGGGTCGAGATGGTGAATCCGGGCGGGACCGGCAACTTGAGCGATGCCATTTCGGCGAGGTTCGCCCCCTTGCCGCCGAGCAGTTCGCGCATCGCCGCGCGACCTTCCGCGACACCCGCGCCAAAAAAATAGATTTCAGGATGAACACGCGCCATTTTCGAGTCTCAGTCTCCAGTTCCGCACCGTGCGGGTCGATTTCTACAGTTCAAGTCTAATTCCCTTGGCCGACTTCATGCAGCGGCCCAGCCGACCTTGCCATTCAACACCTCCACCAGGGCCGCGATCGGATAACGCTCCTGCCGGGTGGTATCGCGATCCCGCAAGGTGACGGTGTCGTCTTCCATCGTCTGATGGTCAATGGTCACGCCAAACGGAGTGCCGACTTCGTCCTGCCGACGATAGCGGCGTCCGATCGATCCCGCCTGATCGTAGGCAGTAGTGAAATGGCGCGCGAGCATCTCACGCACCGCCAGGGCCTTCTCCGGCTGGCCACCCTTGCGCAGCAGCGGATAAATCGCCACCTTGATCGGCGCCAGGCGCGGGTTAAAACGCATCACGATCCGCTCTTCGTTCTCGACCACATCTTCGTCGTACGCGTCGAGCATGAACGCGAGCATGGCGCGGTCCACCCCCAGCGCCGGTTCGATTACCCACGGGCGATAACGCCGCTTGGCGTCTTCATCGAAGTAGCTCAGATCCCTGCCGCTGGCTTTCGCGTGCTGATCGAGATCGAAACTGCCGCGCTTGGCGATGCCTTCCAACTCGCCCCAGCCGAACGGATACAGGTATTCGAGATCGGTGGTGCCGCTGGAATAGTGTGACAGCTCGTCGGTGGAGTGCTCACGCCGACGCAGATGGTCAGGCCGGATGCCATATTTGACGTGCCACTCGACCCGGAGGTCGACCCAGTAGCGATACCATTTCTCTTGCTCCGCCGCTTCGGGCTTGATGAAAAATTCCATTTCCATCTGCTCGAACTCGCGGGTACGGAAGATAAAGTTCTCGGTAGTGATCTCGTTGCGGAACGATTTCCCGATTTGCGCCACTCCAAACGGAAGCTTCACCCGCTGCGTGTCGACCAGGTTCTGGAAGTTCGCAAAAATTCCCTGCGCGGTTTCGGGACGGAGAAAAACCGTACTCGCGGTGTCCTCGACCGGGCCCATGAAGGTCTTGAACATCAGGTTGAACTGGCGGGCCGGGGTGAGCTCGCCCCCGCATTCGGGACATTGGCGTCCTTCGATCTTGTCGGCTCGAAAGCGCAGCTTACAGTTCTTGCAGTCGACCATCGGGTCGGTAAAGTTCTCCAGGTGCCCCGATGCCTCCCAGGTGCGCGTATGTTGGAAAATCGCGGAGTCGAGACCCAGCACGTCGCCGCGGTATTGAACCATCTCACGCCACCAGGCTTCTTTCACGTTGCGCTTCAACTCGGTCCCGAGCGGGCCGTAGTCGTAGGTCGAGCCGAGGCCCCCGTAAATCTCGCTGGTCGGAAAGACGATTCCTCTGCGCTTGCATAGGTTGACCAGCTTTTCCATCGTGACCGCGTTCTTGCGCGCGGCCGTTGCTTGTTCGTCGGACAAGATTCCTTCCTAACACTTTCCGCCGGCGGACGGTTTATTCGCCGAGCTGAACGATCTCTGCTGAGCGCACTATTCCGTCCGCGACTTCCAGGATTGCGACCGTCCCGGGGATGTTGGTCAAATTTCGCGGCAAGGTGGCGCTGCCAGGGTTTACCACCAGGGTCGAGCCGAAGCGCACCACTCCCTCGACATGGCTGTGACCCTGCACAACGACATCGACGGGGCCGCCGAAATGCCGGTGCATCGCGCGTTCGAAGACTTCCTGCGAGGTCTCGTCGGGCGTCGGAATCGCGTGTACCAGCCCGATTCGCACGCCTTCCAGCTCCAGCAGGTGCGCCTCGCGGACGCGGTCGTCCGCTTTAAGCCGGTGCTGATGGCCATCGAGGCCTTCGTCGCCATTGCCGAGCGCGGCGATCACGGGCGCGATTTGCGCCAATTCGTCGAGCACCCGGTTCACGTACACGTCGCCGGCATGCATCACGAGGTCGATCCCACGAAACACCTCGAAGACGCGGGCGGGAAGATGCTCGCATGCTTCGGGAATGTGAGTATCCGAAATCAGACCGATGCGCATTGTGATACGCTGCGGGGCAGAACCGGCCCCTGAGCGCGAGGCAACAAGGCTATCATGGCCCCGACGCGCGGAGCAATTTTGCCCGTGAATGGTTGAATCAAACCTGCTGGCTCATGATAAAAGCCACTGTCAGCGGAGGAACCATGCCAAACCCGAAGATCAGATCCGCCGCCATCGCGCTGGCGGCCCTGATGATGCTGGGAGGATGTAGCCACAAGCTGATCGCCACCGAAGGGCAGACCCAGGTATCGATCTATCCCGACGAGGACACCTACAAGAGACTTTCGCAGATGAAGGCGCAGGGTGGAGTCGCGGGTATGCTCAGCGGGATGGGGGAAAATCTCGCTACCGGTAAACTGGACAACCAGACCCCCGTAAAGATCATTTCCAGTGATGACCTGGGTGCGAACATAGAGGTATCGGATGGTCCGTCGAAGGGGATGAAGGGGTTCGTCCCGAAAGCCAACGTGGACTGAGCATCGTCTCGACGATGACCTCGAGGGGAACCCCTCACGCTGACCGCACTCATGATCGTGGGTGCGCGCCATGAGCCATAGCCTGCGATCGCGCCGGACGAGATGCACCCTGCCAGCATTTTCGAAAAGCCTGGCACCAGAGGGCAGTTGGGCTACGACGCCTTGCTGTATTGTCTTGGCGCCGTCCCGATGACGCCTGCGGATTCCAGCTCCGCAATCTCGGCGGCGCTCGTGCCAAGCAGCCGGCCGAACACCTCAGCGTTGTGTTCGCCCAGCAAAGGCGCGGGATGGTCGGGCTGCAGCGGGGTTTTGGAAAAGCGGGCGACTCCGCCCGGATAGAGATGAGTTCCCACCACCGCGCGATCCACTGCCACGAAATACCCGCGGGCTGCGGTTTGTACATCACCAAGCACCGCGGCAGCTGAATTGACTGGCGCCGCATACACACCGGCGGTTTGCAGACGACCGAGCGCCTCTTCTGCGGCAACCTTTGCAAGCGCGCCAGCCAGTTCTGCATCCAGCGCGTCTTCATTTGCCTTGCGCTGCGCTGCACTGGAAAAACGCCCATCGGCGGCGAGCTGCTCGAGGCGCAGTGCCGCCGTCACCGCTCGCCATTGCGCATCGGTGGCGGCCGCGATGGCGATCCACCCGCTGTCGGCGGCGCAGCGATAGATTCCGTGCGGCGCGTAATCGCGATGGCGATTGCCCTGCGGTCGTGGAATCTCCCGGGTCAGCTGGTACTCGATGATTGGCGCCGCGAGCAACGGGATCACGCCCTCGACTTGCGCAAGCTCTATCCATTGTCCCGTGCCGGTGCGTTCGCGCTCGTTCAGTGCCGCCAGCACCCCGAAAGTTCCGGTCAGGCCGCTGACCGGGTCGCCGAGCGCGTTCGAGAGTGTGTAGGGCTGTTCCGCGTCGTGGTAGCGGGTGAGTCCCGTCACCCCCGCCATCGCCTCAACCGTGTTCCCGTATCCGCGCGATTCGGTTTCCGGCCCCCCGTACCCGAAGGACGGCATCGAGATCATGATGAGGCGGGGATTGATTGGTTGCAGCACTTCCCAATCGAGTCCGAAGCGTTTCATGATTCCCGGACTGTAGTTCTCGAGCAGGAGGTCCGCGGTTTTCACCAGGCGCTTTACCAGCTCGATGCCACGAGGATTGTTCAAGTCGAGTGTGACCCCGAGCTTGCCACGGTTTACAGTGTTGAAGGTCGGGGAACGTTCGATCGGTTGCATCTCGGGCGGAGCCATCGAAAGTGACCCGCGCCACCAATCGAAGAATTGCGTATCTTCGACTTTGATAACCTCGGCGCCCATCTCGGCGAGCATCGCTCCCAGCAGCGGCCCGGCCCATCCCATCGACAGGTCGAGTACCCGAATCTTTCCTTCCAGCATGGTGCTCATGATGCTCTCGCCCTATCCCGCGTCCGCTCCATCGCTTTGCGGCCCCACCCCAGGCGCGATCCGAGGATTTCATGATTGTGCTCGCCCAGGCGCGGAGCTGGTCGCGAGGCTTCCGGCCGATGCGACGAAAAGCGCAGGGAGGCGCCCGGGATGCGAATGCTCCCGAGCTCGGGATCCTGAATCGTCTCGAAAAATCCGCGCGCCCGGGTCTGCTCCCATTCCAGTACTTCTGCCACGCTCGGAATCGGCACGACAGGAATCGCGCGGCCCTGGCCTTCGCGGTACAGCCACGCGCGGTCGTGCTTGAGGAAAAACTCTTCGACCATCCGCAGCAGCTCGTCGTTGTTCACCATCCGCTCTCGCGCGCTGGCAAACCGCGCGTCGCTGGCCAGCGCCGGCTCGCCCATTAATTGGAAGAGTGCCTGAAATTGTTTGTCGGAGACGCATTGCAGGCCGGCATAGCCGTCCCGGCATCTGAGCGTCACGATCAGGAACGGACCGACCGCGAAGCGCTTGCCGGCCCGTTCGCGTGCGACACCGACGTACTGGAAGGTGACGGCCTCGTAGATCATGGTCGCCACCGTGGCTTCCAGCAGCGAGATGTCGACGTGCTGGCCCGGCTGATTCGAGAGCTTGCGCGCGAGCACTACCTGCAGCGCGGCGATGGCGCCATAGAGCCCGCCGACATACTGCGCGAGCGATCCGGGCGGGGTCAGCGGCTCGCGATCCTTCTCGCCGACCGGGTAGGTCCATCCGCCCCTTGCAAACAGGGTGAGATCGTTGAGGATGGCATCGCGGTCGGGACCATCCTGTCCGAAATTCGAAATGGAAATGATCGAGAGCCGGGGAAATTTCGCGAGCAGTTCCTCGGCTGGCAGACCGAGTCTAGCCAGCGTGCCAGGTGCGAAGTTCTCGAGCATCAGATCGGCTTCGCCCAGCAGCTTGAGGAGCGCGTCGCGTCCGGCCGGATCTTTAAGGTTGAGGGTAATGCCCAGTTTGTTGGTGTTGAGAAACGCAAACAGCCCGCCGCGATCGTGCGCAACATCTCCGTTGGATCGAAACGGCCCCAGCCTGCGCCCGCCTTCGCCGCCGGGCGGTTCCACTTTGACTACTTCCGCGCCGTAATCGGCGAGCAGTTTGGTCGCATACGGACCCGCAATGAAGTGCGTAAGATCAACGACCCGGATATCGCTCAGCGCGCGATAGCGCATAACCACATCCCCGGGGCATTCGACCGCAGCCGCCGTCACGATGTCAAACGCGTCGCAGCGCGCGCCCGGAAAAGTTTGCGCATACGCGCCGGCCAAAGCAAATTTTCCGCCTCAGCCGCGTCGCACTACCCGGCGTTCTTTCCCGCAACCCGGGGGAACGCTGATCAACGTTGGGTGTTGGTTGCGATCTTGAGGATCGTTGCCGAGTCGGGTGGTGTTCGTGCGGGGAGCGAGCCCTTTTGGACGCCTCGGGTACCGCCTGCCTCATGTATGATGCGCCTTCAGATGAGACTTACGCATATAGTCGCACTCGCGGCAGCGAGCTGGTACCTGCTGGTTCCGATGTTCGACCCCAGGTCCGGAAAAGTGGTTCCGCTGGCGATGTCCGAATGGAACGAAGAAGGAATTTTCGATAGCGAGAAAGATTGTCTGAACGCCAAGCGCAACCTGGTCGAGGAATACCGGCGGACCGGCGCCGCCCCGCGTATTCAGAATATCGTGAGTTCGCAGGCAGGCTGCGTTGCGAGTGACGACCCCCGCCTGCAAGGTAAGGTTCCCTTCAGCCTGGGGCCGCCGCCACCTCCACCCAAATAGAAAGCACGCGAATCGGTGAGATTTCAGGGTTTCGAAGCTCCGCTCACCGCCTGTCCTCCCGCGAAATCTCGGAAACCTGGAGAGTCCCGGCGCCGTTGTGGGTCGGCGAGCGCCCGTCGTAGTCTGGGCGCTGGTCAAGGAGGAATTTTCCATGGCAATGCAAAGTGTCTCCGAGCTTGAAGCCAGTCCGGAAATCCAGGATCTGCGAACGCGTGTTTCCGGTTTTCTCGAGGAATTCATTTATCCCAACGAACCGGTCCTGCTCTCGCACGACTCGGA
>JBKPEA010000157.1:0-20657 GCA_046728175.1 Thermodesulfobacteriota bacterium
CAGGTTTTCCTCGCGCACCGAGATGTTCTCGCTCAGGGTCTTGAGGATCTGCCGCAGGTGATGCGGATCGACCGGCTTGCGCAGATAGTCGAGCGCGCCCAGCTTGATCGCCTGGACCGCCTCCGGAATCTCTCCTTCACCCGAAACAATGATGGTCGACAGCTCCACCCCCATCTCGTGGATGTCCTTCAGCAACGCGAGGCCGTCGCGCTTGGGCATCTTGAGATCGCACAAAAAAATGTTCGGTGAGAAACTCTCGATCAACTCGATCGCGCGGTCGCCATCTTCCGCGACCGCGGCTTCGTACCCCCACGCGGTGAGCGCCTCAGACCAGTCCTCGTGAGTCGCTCTGTCGTCTTCCGCGACCAATACTCGCTTTCGATCAGACATGGTTCAAACGCTTATTCGGTGTCAGGCAAGAGTCTATGCGCTAAAGCAACTGGACTTGCCGCCTCCCCACCGGGGTCAATACCCATTCTATCATTCGGGGCGACGTTTGATCATCAAATAACTTGCGTCGTTTTCTCAGCTCACCCCAATCAAGTTTGCGGGGTTTGAAGTATGCCGACGAAAAAACATACGTGTCGTCAAACTCTGGCGCCGTGCGTGTATCTGGTAGCAGAGATGCTGAAGACGGACGTGAAGGAATGACGAGTGACGTGGAAAGGCGGTGTGCGACCTTTTTGGACCAAGCGACTATGCCGACGGTGGCAAACTCGCGCTGTCGTCGATGTCACGCCCAAGACCATTTACAAGCACCTAGAAACGACCTCCCGCAGTTGAGCATTGGCTTCCGGTTCGGGTTCGTGACCAAGCTTGAGCCCAAGTAAATTTTACCCCGAGCCACATCTTTGCTGTCGTTGACTTTTCTTCCAGCTATCTACGCCACGTTTTTACAGCACTCTCGCTTAGAATTGTCCGTGGCATGCCCAATGCTTACCAGAGTCTATTGGAACGCAGATGGCTGGAGCATCGCCTACGGAAAATCGCGATCGAAGTATTCGGGATCGGAGGTGCGAGACTTGATAAGGTGAAGCTCAGTCCCAAGGGACGTCAACTTGAGCACTGGCGGGGATTGAACTCTTGCTCTGGGACCAGCTGTTTCGGGTCGATTCATTGCGTCACATCGGTCCGCCGCTCTGAGTTACTAACAGGAGGTTTAACAGCATGCCTTCAATACTACTGATTCTATTAGTGATTCTCTTGATCGCAGCGCTCCCGACATGGCCGTACAGCGCTGGCTGGGGTTACTACCCGTCGGGTGGGCTTAGCATGATCCTAGTGATCGTTCTGATTCTGTTTCTCTTGGGCAGGATTTGACGAGAGGGCTTCCTCGAAGACCACATTCGATGTAAGCCCTTGCTGATATTGTGGATGCAACAAGAAAGTTCAGAGCACATGCCCTCAGACAGCCTTTCGAGATCCTTCGTGGAGCATCTCGGTATCTAGGATCAATCGCGCAGGAATCTCACGCTCGCTGGCCTCGCGAGAAGGCATCCTCACAAGTCGAGCGAGTTGACATGAGGCGTAGTTATCACTCGAAAGAAGTCTTACTCGTGTTGAAGCAATTGCGGGTTCGCCTGCAGGCTTATTTGTGTTGATATTCAGTTCCGGGCTGCTGCAGGATGCGGAACCTGACCGATGAGAAAACGAGGTGAGCGAAATTCTCGCATCAGTTATTCAGGTCACTGAAGTCACGGGAGTCGATAACAAGCTGACCTTGGTTGATCCGTCGAGTCTTAATTTGCACGACGTCCTTGACGTTTCGATCTCGCGGCGAGAGACGAATTCAGCTCCCCAGCCGCGACTTTGCTCTGCGCCTCGACTCTTCCCTTGTGCATCTCAACCAGTCATTTGACGAGCGCCAGTCCAATTCCCAGCCCAGCGTCCGTCCGAACCGTCCTTCGATGTAACTGGAAAAAGATCTCGAGCTTCGCGAGCCGATCCGTCGTTCGCAGCGCCGCGGAGCGATTTTGTACCGGTCCGAGCTGTGTGCTGGCCCGGTCAAACTCGCCGATGAGTTCGCCCATCTCGCCCCGCCTCCAAGAAAAGGCGTCTTGGGAGATCGATATTTGTCCGCGCACTTTGGACGTTTCTGCCTGTGACATCAGCGCGACGAAACCGTGCTTTGGCTGCCAAGCCTACTCCTCGGCGACCACGACACGGTGACAGGAGGCCGCCCTGAGCGGCCCTGTTTCTGGAAATATCAGGAAAAGGGGCAGATGATCCCGAAATTTCGGAAAGCCTCATTGCTGGGAAAATGGGGAAAGGCCATGCCCGGGATTTCGCGATTAAAGTTTGCAGGGCCAGCGACGAATGGTGACGGGCGCGTCGCTAAGCGCCGCAGGCTGGTTGGGTCTTCGCCCTTTGGTGGCTAGTTCCCGAGTCGCCTCAAAGCTCTCGACTCGAGCGGGACTGTCTCATATCCAGTCGCTGTAATAGAATTTCTTGGTCTCATGGGCTACCTGTCGATATCGGTGAATCTCGCCGGTCGCCGATGCGTGGTGGTCGGCGGGGGCGAGGTTGCAGGGCGTAAGGTCGCGGCGCTGCTTGAGGCCGGCGCTCGGGTTTGCGTGATCAGTCCGAAACTGACCGCGGAGTTGCAGAGGCTCGCGTCCAGCAATGCTGTTGAGCACCTGGCTCGCGACTGGAGATCCGAAGACCTGAAAGATTGCCTGCTCGCATTCGCAGCGACTGACGATCCTGGGGTTCATCGGGCGATTGCGGAAGAGGCGCGCGCGCAGCGCGTGCCCATCAACGTTGCTGATGAACCCGAGTTATGCGATTTCATCACGCCGAGCGTGGTCCGCCGTGGAGACCTGCAGATTGCGATTTCGACTTCGGGCGCCAGCCCCGCGCTGGCCTCGCGGATCCGGCGCGACCTGCAAGTGATCATCGGTCCGGAGTACGAGACCGTCGCCCAAATCATGCGTGCCGCACGATCGTACGTGCGCACACGGCACCACGATTCACGCGTGCGGGCACGGATTCTGCAGGCGATCGCCGGTTCAGATATCGCGGAGCACGTTCGCCAAGCTGATTGGGCCGCGATCGATCGTCTGCTCAATCAGCATCTGGGGGCCGGACTCGAAACCCTTCGAATCAACCCCCAGCTGTCGCGGCCCCCCGCGGAATTATCACGTGGCACCTGAACTATGGGATCACTCTGGCTGCTCCCCGCTATAGCCTGCTACGCGCTCTCCGCCATACTGTTTCTGACGGACAGGGCGTCGGGGAGGGTGCGCCTGGCTGGCTGGGCCATAATCACGCTCGGCGCCGGGGCCGTACTGCATGCGCTGGACCTCTCTGCGCGTGGTTTTCAGGCCGGCAATATTCCAGTAACGAATTTCGCGGAGTCGCTTTCGTTTCTGGCGTGGGTGACTGCGCTCGCGTCGCTGTTGCTGATCGTGCGGCTGCGGATGTCCGTGATCGGCGCCTATGCCGCGCCAGCGATTGTGATCGCGATGGGGGTATCGACTGCAATGACGACCCGCGGGCGTCTGGTGTTGCCCGCTCCGCTGCAGAGCATCTGGCTGCCGATTCACGTGGGCCTCGCGATAGTCGGCTACGCGATGTTTATCCTGGCCGCCAGTGTGAGCTTGGTCTACCTGGCCTACGAATCGCGCCTCAAGGCGAAGCGACCGCTCAAACCCGACACCGAGCGCCTCCCGAGTCTAGAAAAGTTGGACCGCGTTAACTATTCGCTGCTCGCCTGGGGTTTCGTCATGTTGAGTGCGGCGATCGTAACCGGAGCCATTTGGGCCGACGCGACCTGGGGTCATTTCTGGTCGTGGGAACCCAAAGAATCCTGGTCGCTGATCATTTGGATTTTGTATGCGGCCCTGCTCGAGTCGCGTTTGACAGTAGGATGGCGCGGACGGCGGGCGGCGGCTCTCACGATCGTGGTGTTCGTAGTTCTGGTCAGTTCATTTGTCGGCGTCAGCCTGGTATTTCCCGGCAAGCACGGGGGCAGCTTCGGGTAAGCCGATGGGAAACGCGACGCTCTTCATACTCGGCTTAAACCATCGCACTGCCCCGGTGGCGGTCCGCGAGCGGCTCGCTTACGCCGAGACGGAGATTCCGCAGGCGCTGGCTAGTATCAAACAGCGGGTTGCCTCGGTCAGCGAGGTTGCGATCCTTTCGACCTGCAATCGTGTCGAAATGGTCGGCGTCGCGGCCGACCCGGCGGTAGCATCTGACGAACTGGCGGCGTTCATTGCCGAGGATCGTCGAGTCAAATTACCGGTTTTTGGTGACGCGCTTTATCGAATGGAGGGACGCGACGCCGCGCGGCACCTGTTCCGCGTCGGTGCGAGCCTCGACTCGATGATGGTCGGGGAGCCGCAAATCCTCGGTCAATTGAAGCTCGCCTACGCTGAAGCAGCGCGTGCCGGCACCGTCGGCCTGGTGCTCCACCGGGCATTTCACAAGGCCTTTTCGACCGCCAAGCGCATCCGCAAGGGAACGCTGATCGGGCATGGAGCCGTTTCAGTCAGTTCCGCGGCGGTCGCTTTGGCGCGGCAGATTTTTGACCAACTGTCCGACAAGACGGTCATGCTGATGGGTGCCGGCAAGATGGCGGAACTCACGGCCCGCCAGCTCCAAACCATAGGAATCGAATCTCTGCTCATCACTTCGCGCACATTTGACAATGCGGTGACGCTGGCGCGTGAGCTGGGCGGCACCGCGGTGCCGTTCGACAACTACCGCCCTTATCTGAAGATCGCAGACGTGGTGATCGGCTCGATTTCACTCACCAAGCCCATCTTCGGCCCCGACGAATTCGACGCCGTGATCAAGGAACGTCGTTACCGGCCGATGTTCCTGATCGATCTGGGGGTGCCGCGCAATTTCGATGAACGTCTCAACTCGATCGAAAACGTGTACCTGTATGACATCGACGACCTCGGACAGGTGGCCCACAAGTCCCGCGTGGAACGAGAAAAGGAAGCCGACAAAGGCGAAGAAATCGTCGAGCAAGAGCTCAAAGCCTTCGAACGCTGGATGGCCGGGCTGGATCTCGTCCCGACCATCAAGGATATCCGCTACAGCATCGAGCGGTTGCGCGATGTCGAACTTGGCCGCAACCAGAGCTGGATTGCAGCGCTCGGCCCTTCCGAACGCGAGCGAGTTGAACTGCTGACGCGGAGCCTCACCAACAAGCTTATCCATCGCATCCTGCTCGGCTTGCGCCAGGGCGGCAACAGCGCGGCGGACAATAGCTACGCGGCGGAAGTCGCACGCCGACTGCTCTGCGGCGAGTTCGATCTCGAAGATTCCGAGTTCGATGCGATCGAAGATGACGACGAGCCCTGAATGGCGTTCAAACTCAGGATTGGATCGCGCCCGAGCCGGCTCGCCCTCGCGCAGACCGAGATCGTGCGCTCGCACCTTGCCAGCATAGTCCCGGACTTGACCGCAGAGGTCGTGGAGATTCGAACCTCAGGCGACCGGCTGGCGAGTGCGTCGCTGGCCGGGGTGGGAGGCAAGGGACTTTTCATCCGCGAACTGGAACAGGCCCTTCTGGAAAAGCGCATCGACCTGGCGGTCCACTCGATGAAGGACCTGCCCGCGGTTCTCGAGCCCCAGTTTCGCATAGCGGCCGTCTCTGAACGCGAGGATCCGCGCGACGTCCTGGTTACCCGCGACGGCAGTCCGCTCGCTTCGCTGGCTCAGGGCGCGCGCTTGGGTACCTCTTCTTTGCGCCGGCGCTTCCAGGTCCTGAAGGCCAATCCTCGGCTGGAGATTTCTCCGCTGCGCGGCAACGTGGATACGCGCCTGCAGCGGGTGAGGGAAGGCGGGCTGGATGGGATCGTAATCGCCATGGCTGGTCTCAGACGGCTGGGACACAGCATTGACGTGAGATACACGCCCCTGGACGAGCGTGACTTCATCCCCGCGGGAGGGCAGGCGGTACTCGCAATCGAAACGCTCGCGCACATCTCATCTCCGCAACTTGATCGCGCGCTGGCGGTGTTCAACGACTCGCGTGCCCGATTCGAAACGACCGCGGAGCGCGCATTTCTCGCTGCGATCGGCGCATCCTGCGCCACCCCGGTTGGGGTCAGGGCGACGGTCGCGAAAGACGTAGTGTCACTTCGCGCGATCCTGTTTTCAGGCGACGGCTCGGCCGAAATGTCGGACGAGGTCGAAGAACCGCTGGATGTGGACCTGGCTCCCTCCGCCGCTCAGTCACTTGGTGCGCACCTCGCCGAGCGGATGCTGGCGCGCGGCGCAGATCGGCTGATTGCGAATGAGTGAGCAGCGCGGCAGGGTCTACCTGGTCGGCGCGGGACCCGGCGCGTTCGATCTGATCACCCTGCGCGGCGCGGATTGCCTGAGGCAAGCGGATTGCGTGGTCTACGACTCCTTGGTCAACCCCGACTTGCTGCAGCTCGCCCCTGCCGAGGCCGAGTTGATCTACGCAGGAAAGAGGCGCAACCGGGGCAAATCGATCACGCAGGCCGAATTAAATACGCTGCTGATCGACCGTGCGCGCAAAGCCAAGCGCGTGGTCCGCCTCAAGGGTGGTGACCCATTCATCTTCGGGCGTGGAGGCGAGGAGGCTGAATCGCTCGCTCGCGCTGGTATCCACTTCGAAATCATACCGGGCATCACCTCGGCGATCGCCGCCCCAGCATTCGCAGGCATTCCGTTGACCCATCGCAGGCTCGGGTCTTATGTCGCGTTCGTCACCGGCCACGAGGACCAGAACAAAGCTGGCACCAAGCGCGTCCCATGGAGGGAACTTGCCCGCGCCGCGCGAAATGGGGGAACCATCGTGGTTCTGATGGCGTCCACGCGCATGGCCGCCTCGCTCACGCGCCTCACCCGCGCGGGTCTTTCCGCACAAACGCCGGCGGCCGCCGTGCAATGGGGCACGACTGCGGCGCAAAAAACCGTGGTCGGTACGGTCGCTACTCTCGCGGCGCAATGTGCCAGCGAGAGCCTCACCGCGCCCTCGGTCGTAGTCGCGGGCCAGTCGGTGAAACTCCGCGAGCATCTTAAATGGTTCGAGAAGCTGCCCTTGTTCGGGCGACGAATTGTGGTCACCAGATCACGCGAGGCGAGCACCGCCTTTGCCCGCGAGCTCCGCTCGCTGGGCGCGGACGCGATCGAGTTCCCAACCATAGAGACGGCGCGTCCGGCCAGCTACGCGGCGCTCGACGAAGCAATCGACCACCTCGACCAATTCAACTGGATCATCTTCACCAGTGCGACTGGCGTCGATGCTTTCATCGCTCGGCTCAAGGTTCTGCGCCGCGATATACGGGCGATTGGGCACGCAGCGCTGTGCGCGATTGGTCCAGCTACGGCGTTGCGACTCGAGCAATACGCCCTTCAGGTTGCAGCGGTGCCCAACGAATACCGGGCGGAAGCGATTGTTCCCGCGATCGGTTCAGAACGAATTCGCGGCGCTCGCATCCTGATTCCACGAGCACAGGTCGCGCGCGAGATTCTGCCGGAGCTTCTCCGCGACCATGGCGCGAGCGCGGTCACGGTGGCTCCCGCCTATCGCACCATCAAGCCAAAACCGGCTGGCCTGGTAAGAATTCGTGAGCTAATCAAGGCGCGGCAAATCGACCTGGTTACCTTCACCAGTTCGAGTACCGTGTCTAACTTCTGCGAGCTGGTCGGTAACGTCGAAGGGCTCAAGGCGGCGGCCATCGGGCCGATCACCGCCGAGACTGCCCGCAAGCATGGGTTCGAAGTAGCGGTGGCTCCTGCCATCTACACGGTGCCAGCCCTGATGGAGGCGATCGGCGGGTTTTTTGCCCGGGCTTCTTAATGTATTTGACCGGTATATAATTCCTTCATCTGCGCGACCGCGCGCGCTGCACTATGCCTTTTCCGATTACTCGGCCCCGGCGGCTTAGACGCAACGACACGTTGCGGCGGATGGTCCGTGAGACGCGGCTGTCACCGGACAACCTGATACACCCGCTCTTCGTGTGTCCGGGACGCGGGGTGGTGAACCCCGTTCCTTCGATGCCCGGGGTGGCGCAGCTATCGGTCGACCAGGTAGTAGCCGAAGCGCGCGCAATTCATGCTGCCGGTGTTCCTGCGATAATCCTGTTCGGGATTCCCGAGCGCAAGGACGCGCTTGGCAGCGAGGCTTGGAACGACAATGGCGAAGTCCAGCGCGCCATCCGCGAGGTCAAGGAGAAGGTTCCCGGGCTGGTCGTGATTACCGACGTGTGCATGTGCGAGTACACCGATCACGGCCATTGCGGAGCGATCAGAGGCACTGACGTCGACAACGATGCGACGCTGGAATTGCTCTCACGCGAGGCGCTTTCGCACGCGCGAGCGGGGGCGGATATCGTCGCGCCATCGGACATGATGGATGGGAGGGTCGGTGCGATTCGCACCGCGTTGGATCGGGACGGATTTTCCGAGATCGCAATCATGGCATACTCGGCTAAATTCGCCTCCGCGTTTTACGGACCATTCCGCGACGCTGCAGAATCAGCTCCTCAATTCGGTGATCGGCGCTCGTATCAGATGGACCCGCCCAACGGAGAGGAAGCGCTGCGTGAGGTTGCGCTCGACCTGGAAGAGGGCGCCGACATCGTGATGGTGAAACCCGCACTGCCATACCTCGATCTGATCTGGCGCGTGAAAAACGAGTTTCGGGTGCCGGTCGCCGCCTACAACGTCTCGGGCGAATACGCGATGATCCGTGCCGCGGGCATCAACGGCTGGCTCGACGAGGAGCGCGCGATCATGGAAGTCCTCACCAGCATCCGCCGCGCTGGTGCCGACCTTATCCTGACCTACTTCGCCAAGGAAGTGGCGAAGAAGCTTTAAGCCGCGGGGCATCCGCCAGATTTCAAGGGGTGACGCAGATTGGAAAACGGTCAATCTGAGGTCTGTGTCGGCTGAGGATTTCCGCGCAATGCCAGGGGCGAGCCAGATGGATAACCTGATAATTCGTCCGCTCGAGGAAGCCGACCTTGACGAAGCCGATCGCGTCATGCGGCTTGCGTTCGGGACCTTTGTCGGTCTCGCAGATCCGATGACCATGTTTGGCGACGCGGACATGGCGCGGACTCGCTTCCGCGGCAATCCGGATGGGGCGCTGGCTGCGGAGCTGGATGGCCGTATCGTGGGGTCCAACTTTCTCGCGAATTGGGGCTCGGTTGGATTCTTCGGCCCGCTGTCCGTGGATCCTCGGCTTTGGGAGCGCAAGATCGCGCGTCGCCTGCTCGACCCCACCATGGAGCTGTTCAAGAAGTGGGGCATGCGGCACATCGGATTGTTCACTTTTGCGCAGAGCCCCAAGCATCTCGCGCTCTATCAGAAATACGGTTTCTGGCCGCGCTATCTGACGGCCGTAATGGACAAGAAGGTAGAGGCCGGGCGGCTTGCGCCTAACGTGCAATTGTTTTCAACCCTCGACCCAGCGGGCCAAAAGACCGCGCTGGCGGACACCCGCGAGATGTTGGCATCGATCTACGAAGGTCTGGACGTGACGCAGGAGATCGAGTCAATCGCCCGGCAGAACATTGGTGATACCGTCCTGCTGCGAAACGGCTCACACGTGGACGCGGTAGCGACCTGCCACATCGGCAAAGGCAGCGAGGCCGGCAGTGGCTCCTGCTACATCAAGTTTGGCGCGGTGCGCCCGGACCACGACGCCGCGCAGACTTTTGTAAAGCTCTCCGAAGCCTGCGAGCGGGTTGCCGCGGCCAGTGGAGCAAACGAGCTGGAAGCGGGAGTCAACACCGAGCGCCACACGGCCTATCGCGCGATGCTCGCGCGCGGCTTCCGTACCTTCCTTACCGGCGTCTCGATGCAGCACGGCAACGATCGCGGCTACAACCGGCAGGATCTGTTTGTGCTCGACGACTGGCGTTGAGTTGCCCGGAGATTCTTTGGGCACCGCGACTCTGACGTGAGGTCTGGACGTCGCTCGCGCCTAGTCGGAGTCGGGGTTCCCTGGTGGCCTAAGATTCTTTTCGTACCAGGGGCGCATTGCCGCGAGCGCGCGTTTCTGATGGTACGCCAGTTCATCTTCCGGATAACGATGCTGCGGGCCGAGCACGCAGGCCACGCGCGCGTGACATCGCGGCGTGCAATCGGGTTCGGATTCGATTCGATAGGCCAGACATCGGGGAATGTCCCAACCCGATGGGAACGCGACCGCGGCGGTGGGGCACGCGGCAATGCAACTGCGTTGCGTGCAGGTCGGACACGGATCAAAGCTCGCTGCTTCTCCGGGCGCATCGATGAGTTCGTCAACCAGAATCGCCGCGCGAAACGCGATCCAGGGCCCGAACTTCGGATTGACCAGGACCCCGAGTATGCTCGAGCCCCCCAGCCCCGCCACCTTCCCCAGCTCGATGAAATTGAGCGTTGCCTTTCCGCTCATGAAAGGAAATACGATCGTATATCGGTTACCCGACTGGCGGACCACGGGCTCGAGCTCCTCTTCGACGATCGCACGCGTGAAATCATCGAGAGGATGCTCGCGTTCCCACCACCCCGGGTGGTGCTCGGCGTGACGGCGAAGTCGGACCCACAGCGCGCCGCCGCCATTGGCGATCACAACAATCGATTTCGCTTTCACATCCAGTGCCGCGGCGCGATACGGTTGCGTCACGACCGCATCGTAGCGAGCTACCGGCACGGCTGCGATAAGATTCAAGCCGAACGGCTCGCCGGCGCTCCGGATTGTTTCAACCAGCGAACTCATTCTCGCTCACGCGATCTTGTAGGTCACCAGCGCATCGGCGATCAGCGCGCCGGCCTCGTCGCGAATTTCCACGTTGACGCTGGCCAGGCGCTTGCCATGGCGCCGGACCGTCGCGCGCGCGACCAGCGCGCTCTGTGACGCCATGCCGGTGTAGTTCACGGTCATCGAGATCGTCGCGCTCCGCGTGGTCGCGTCGATGGTCCAGACCGCTGCGCACGCCGCCACGTCCACCAGCGACGCGATCGCGCCTCCGTGAATGGGAGCCTGCGGTCCCCCATCGTTGATCAAACTCGGTGCAAACGGCATGCGCACCACGGCGGTTCCGTTGGATCTGGACTCGATGCGCAGTCCGAGCAGCGCGGAAAACGGTGCTCGCTCAAGCGAATCGAGGCTGTCCTTGCGTGCTGGCACGGGCCGCCTACCCTCTGCGACCGCCCGCCAGCCTGAGTGCGAGCGCGACCGCATCGGCTGGAGTGTTGGCGCGGTGCAAGCGCGGAATCTCAGGCCACGATTTCAAGGCGACGATCGGGCGGTTCATCTTCATGGCTAATCCAATCTCGGCGAGCGTGCCACCTTCGCCAGCAAGTGCGATGACGGCATCGGCGCTAGCCACGATAATAGCATTGCGCGCCTCGCCCATCCCGGTCGCGATCGCAAATTCTATATGCCGGTTTGCCGTGGAGCGGTCGTAGCTGGGCAGGATGCCGATGGTGCGACCGCCCAAGTCGCGGGCGCCACCCGCCGCGGCCTCCATCACCCCCGAGCGCCCGCCGTTGATCAGGGTCGCGCCGCGCCGGCCAATCTCCCGGCCGACTTCATGAGCGAGCTTCAAGACTGGCGCCGGCGCAGAGCCGGCTCCGATGACGGCTATCACGCGAGCTCGGCGCATTCTCAGCAGCCAAGCAGAGCCGGCAACTCGGTCAAATCACCGATGGTAATCTCCGGCGGCGGGATTCCCTCCGGAAACGGCTGCTGATGCTTGTTGATCCAGGCGACCGGTATTCCCGCCCGTTTTGCCCCGGCCACGTCCTCGTGCGCGGTGTCGCCTACGAATAGCACTTCGTGCGGCTGCAGATTCAGTGTATCCAGGACTCGCTGGAACAGGGCGGTGTGCGGCTTGCGCAGGCGGAACTCAGCCGAGATGACGATTATTTCGAACAGCTCGCGAAGTCCGGTGTCCGCGATTATCTCGTAGCCAGTGGCGGAGTCGTCGAAGTTTGAGAGCAGACCAAGCCTGAACCGCGTGCTGAGGCGGCGAACCGCAGCGATTCTCTGCGGCGGCGCTTTGGTAACCGCGCGCACCCGTGCCATGTGAGTCCTGCGCAGCAGTTCGGCAAGCTCGATCAACTCAGAGTCATCGAGTGTGCACTCGAGGCGTTTCAAGGTCCGCAGGAACCGCTCGTGGCAGGTTATTTCTATCTCGGTACCGGCGCGCTCCGCGGAAATCTCCTGATACACCTCGTAGTGTGCGTCCACGAAACCAGACTCGTCAAAGCGATCACCGAGCACCTCGGTGAGCACCGGAAACAGCAGCGGCAGGGTGGTCCGAACCTCGCGCCCGCGCCAATTCATCGATTCGAGGCCGGCCGGATTCCAGGTCACGATCGTGTCGAACAGGTCGAGTACGATCGCCTTGAATTCGTAGCTAGCCACGTGGCGTCAGCGCTCCCGCCGTGCCTGCGATCGCTGCCAGATTCAAAAGCAACGCTGCGCCGTTGAGGTAAACCGAAAGCCGGTGCAAACGATCAAACTCGGCCTTGCGCGCGGGGTCAGGGCTTGACTCTTCAGCCACCGTCCGAATCGCATCGACCCGCGGCCGTACCACCGCGCCTGCATAGAAGGTAAGGCCCAGCGCGATCGCCAGGAAAATGGCGGTCACCCCCCATGCGATACGCGCCGGTCGGGCGGCGGTGAAATAGAGTGCCAGAAGGAGCGCAACGATCCCGGCGACGTACCCGAGCAGGTAGTAGCGCGGAAAGATGGTGCTGATTACCTTGCCCGCCTCGGGCAGCGGAATTCCGGAACCGAACACCGCGGGTGCCGTGAAAAAGGAAAAGAAAACGATCCCTCCGAGCCAACAGGCCAGGCTGAGCAGGTAGACAAACAGTGCGATTATCATTAGTAAGCCGGCGGCGCGGGCCGCCGCGTCAGTGCAGGTACGGCTTGGCGGCGCCCGGTAAAGGCTGGCGCCCGGAAAAACCGCCTTCGATGCTATGCCAAGCGATCAGACTTGGTTCCCCTGACTGCCAGCACAGGAACGCCACTTCTCCTCCGTTGTCGAATGGAAAATCGACCAGGCCCTGGTCGACGTCCTTCAGGAAGCAACCGAGCGACTCGATCTGCGAAACTGCCTCCGCCATCGCTTCTCCTGGTCCACGTAGCTCGGGATAACGCTCGATGATTTCGGGCAGCGTCAGATTGACCAGACGATCGTCATTGACGGCCAGCGCCGCAACCCGCGACCGCAAGGTCTTGAGCGCCCCCTGCATCTCGCGAATCAGCAGTTCCAGCCTGGGAATCAGTTCATTGGCTTCTTCGGGACTGAAGAGCTTCTGAAAACTTTGATTCGACAAATGTTTCCCTCCACTGGCGCCGCAACCGAACGTGGTTAGATTTAAGGCGGAAGGTTACCTTGTCAGTCCGACACTCGTATATTACGGTAAATTTTGGTGGCGGTGGAAGCGAGGCACTTCCCATGAGGTTTCAACTATCCTATGGCGGATAAACCGAAGACGGAGAAGCGCTTCGAACTCGAGGAAGACTTAAGCAAGATCGAGATTCCGGGTGTTCTGCCGGTACTGCCGCTGCGCGGTATCGTAATTTTCCCCAACCAGATTCATCCGTTCCTGGTCTCGCGCCCCTCGTCGCTCAAGCTCATCGAGGATGTCGGCAAGGCGCAAGAAGTTATCGCGCTGGCCGCTCAGAAGAACCCGGAAGAGGAAAATCCCGCGCCCGAGGGACTCTACGCGCGCGGCAGCGCGGTGCAAATTCTCAAGATGCTGCGCTACCCCGACCAGAGCGTGCGCGTCCTGGTGCAGGGGCTGGCGCGAATCGAGCTGAGCAATTTCACGCAGCGTACTCCCTATTTCATCGCGCACGCGACCCGGCTGGCGGAGCTGGTGTCGCCCGCAAAAGAGATCGATGCGCTCCAGGCGCATCTGGTGAGCCAATTCTCCAAGTATGTGTCCCTGGTACCGTACCTGCCCGACGAATTGCAGGCGCGGGTGATGAAGGTGACCGACCCGGGTCGGCTCACCGACATGGTGGCGTCGTACCTCAAGCTCGCAGTCGAGGAGGCGCAGGACCTGATCGGGACGCTCGACGTGCGCGCGCGGCTTGAAAAGCTGATCGCGATCCTCGGGCGGGAAATCGAACTGCAGGAACTTGGGCACAAGATCCAGACCCAGGTACAGACCGAGTTAAACAAAAACCAGCGCGAGTACTACCTGCGCCAGCAGCTCAAGGCGATCCAGAAAGAACTGGGCGAAGGCGACGCGCGTTCCTCCGAAATCGAGGAACTGGAGAAGAAGATCGAGGAGGCCAAGATGCCTCCCGAGGCGCAGAAGGCGGCCGACAAGGAACTCGATCGTCTGAAGATGATTCCCCCCGAATCGGCAGAGCACACGGTAGTTCGCACCTATCTCGACTGGCTGGTGGGGGTGCCCTGGAGCGTCTCGACCGAAGACAACCTCGACATCAGCAACGCGCGCAAAGTCCTCGATGAAGACCACTATGATCTGAACAAGATCAAAGAGCGCATTCTTGAGTTCCTGGCGGTCCGCAAGCTCAAGAAGGACAGCAAGGGACCGATTTTGTGCTTCGTGGGCCCCCCGGGAACCGGCAAGACCTCGCTCGGTCGCTCGATCGCACGGGCGCTCGGGCGCAAGTTCGTGCGCTTGTCGCTCGGCGGGATCCGGGACGAAGCGGAAATTCGCGGTCATCGCCGGACCTATATCGGTTCGCTGCCCGGGCGCATCATCCAGGGCTTGCGCAACGCCGGATCAAACAACCCGCTGTTCATTCTCGACGAGGTGGACAAGCTCGGAATGGACTTCCGCGGCGATCCTGCCTCAGCGCTTCTGGAGGTGCTCGATCCCGAACAAAACAGCACCTTTCAGGACCACTATCTCGATGTCCCCTTTGATCTGTCCAGGGTCCTGTTCCTGACCACCGCGAATATCCTGGATCCGATTCCACCAGCTCTGCGCGACCGCATGGAAGTGCTGGAGTTGCCCGGCTACACCGAAGAAGAAAAGCTGCAGATCGTGGAACGGCATCTGATTCCCAAGCAGAAGCTCGAAAACGGTCTCGGCGACACCAACATCGAATTCACCCTTGAAGCGGCTGCCGAGATAATCCGCAGTTACACGCGTGAGGCGGGGCTGCGCAATCTGGAACGTGAGATCGCCCGCGTATTTCGCAAGGTGGCGCGCGCGATGACCGAAGGCGAGCAGGTCCCCGAGAGAATCGTGGCCGCCGACATCGCAAAGTATCTTGGTCCGCCCAAGTTTTTCTCGGAAGTCGCCGAACGCACCAACGAACCCGGGATCGCGACCGGCCTGGTGTGGACGCCGAACGGCGGCGACATCCTGTTTATCGAGAGCACCCGGATGGCGGGGACCAAACAGCTTACGCTGACCGGTTCGCTCGGTGACGTGATGAAGGAATCGGCGCAGGCGGCGCTGTCCTACGTGCGATCGCATGCCGAAACGCTTGGCGTTCCGACCGACTTCTTCGAGAAATCCGACATTCACGTGCACGTTCCGGCCGGTGGTATTCCCAAGGACGGTCCGTCAGGTGGTGTTACGCTCGCCGCGTCGATCGCTTCGCTGCTCAGCGGACGCCCGGTGCGTTCGGATATCGCGATGACCGGTGAGATCACGCTGCGCGGCAAGGTTCTGCCGGTAGGCGGAATCAAGGAGAAAGTCCTGGCCGCGCGTCGCGCCGGGATCAAGACGATAATCCTGCCCAAGCGCAACGAGCGCGACCTGGAAGACATTCCGGCCGAGGTGCGCGCCGAACTCACATTCAAATTCGTGGAGACCGTGGACGAGATGCTCAACCTCGCGCTGCGCAACGGCACCTCAGAGCTCGCCGCGCCCGCAGCAGTACCGCCCGAGCGCACCGTACTCAACTAGCACGCCCGCGACGCCCAGCCTTTCTTCTGGTACGCCAGGAGGTCTGGATTGATCTTCTTGGTCGCTTTGTGCCTTTGTGGTTGAGAAGCTCGGAGCGCTGCAACTTCGGAGAATGATTATGCCCGGACTAGTACTCCGCGATGACAAGGACGGATTGACGACGTTGACGCTGAACCGTCCAGACAAGCTCAACGCCCTGAACGTGGAGATGTTCGTCGAGCTGCGTGGTCATATCGATCAGATCGCGGAGCAGACCGAGCGCGTGGGACTGGTCGTCGTGCGCGGTGCGGGAAAGGGCTTTTCTGCGGGGAACGATCTCGCTGGCATCGCCGCGGGCCAGCGCCCGCCCAAGGTGAATTATCAATCCGAGACCGTGGAGCGGCTCGCGACGCTTCCACAGCCGGTGATTTCGGCGGTCCACGGCGTTTGTTACACCGGGGCGCTGGAGTTGGCGCTGGCCGGTGATCTCATCTTCGCCGCAGAATCTGCCCGGTTCGCGGATACGCATGCACGGTGGGCGCTGACTCCCATCTGGGGGATGAGCCAGCGGCTGCCGCGGCGCATCGGCACCTACAAAGCGCGCGAGATGATGTTCACCTGCCGCCCTTACACCGGAGCGGAAGCGCTCGCGATGGGACTTGCAAACATGTGCGTTCCCGACGCTGTGTTCGAGTCGGAGTTGCACTCTCTGGCCGCGACCATTCTGGCTAATTCGTGGTTCAGCCATCGCGGAAACAAGCACTTGCTACTCGAGACCGACGGTATGCCGCTAGAGGCCGGTCTCGCGCATGAGGTTTACCGTCACCCCGGGGTCGGTCCCGACATGCAGGAGCGGATAGCCGCGTTCACCAACAAGAGTCGGCGCGCATGAATGGACACCCGCGGATCCGCGCGAGTCGATGAAGATTGCGATCGTAGCCGCCGAGATCTCACCCTGGGCCAAGGTCGGAGGTCTCGCCGATGTGATCGGTGCTTTGCCTGTCGCCTTGAGACGCGCGGGCGCCGAGCCCGCGGTCATCCTGCCCGGATATTCCTCCATCCTGACCAGCCTTTCCGCAAAGCAGGTCGGTACACTGATGACGGTACACATCGGCGTCGACCCGCATCATTTTCGCGTGCTGCAAACCCGAGACGCCGAAGGTATCCCGCTCTACCTGATCGACCATCCCGGGTTTTTCGCCCGTGAGGGAGTCTACGGCGAGCGCGGCACCGACTATCCGGACAACCTGCGCCGCTTCATCTTCTTCGGCAAGGCGGCCGCCGCGACGATTGCGGAACTGGTTCGTCCCGACGTGGTCCACGCGCACGATTGGCATGCGGCAGTTGCCCCGATCGTGCTTCGCGCCGACCCCGATCTTCATCAGCTAACGCGAGGTGCGATCGTCGCGTACACACTCCACAACCTCGCGTTTCAGGGTATCTACGATCTCGGGGACTTCCCGCTGCTCGGCATCGACTGGTCGTACTTCACGACCGAGTATCTGGAGTTCTATGGCCGCATGAACCTGATGAAGGGCGCGACGATGCTGGCCGACGGAGTGTCCACCGTTAGCCCTACCTATGCGCACGAGGTCGCGTCGGATCCTGAACGCGGCTTTGGGCTCGAAGGTGTACTGCGGCACAAGGGCGATCGGTTTGTCGGAATTCTGAATGGCGCCGACTATCGCGAATGGGATCCGCAAGGCGACAGCCTGATCGCGGCGAAGTATGGTCCGAAGCACCTTTCCGGCAAGCGGCTTTGCAATCGTGACCTGCGCAGTTCGGTGCGGTTGGCCGAACGTGCCTGTCCGCTGGTTGGAATGGTCACCCGCATGACTGCGCAGAAAGGCTGCGACCTTCTGCGCGATGCGCTCGAGGGCCTCATGGCGCTCGACCTGCAGCTGGTCATGCTGGCCAGCGGCGATCCGGTCCTGGAGCAATTCTTTCGCGCGGCCGAAAAGCGCTACCCGGAAAACCTGCGGGTGCTGACCAGATTCGACAACGCCGCTGCTCATCGAATCCAGGCAGGCTCCGATGCTTTGCTCATGCCGTCGCGCTTCGAGCCATGCGGACTTACCCAGATGTACGCGCTCAGGTACGGCACGGCGCCGATCGTGCGCGCCACCGGCGGACTGCATGACACCGTCGTGGAGTTCGATCGCAGCGCGGGCACGGGAAACGGCTTTGTCTTCGAGGATTACACGACCCAGGCACTGATCGGAGCGGTGCAAAGAATGAAGGCGGCGTTCGCCGACTCCCTTGCGTGGCGGCGCCTGGTACAGAATTGCTTCGCGGCGGACTTTTCCTGGGACCGAGCGGCGCGCGACTATCTCACGTGGTTCGAGCGGCTTGCGGGACAGCGCGCCACGCAGGTGGCTTGAGTATGAAAGTACCGCCCGGGTTTGATTTTCTGGTCTACGCTGACGGCTCATGTATCGGCAACCCGGGTCCCGGCGGATGGGGGGTCATAGTGGTGCGGCCGGACGGATCGGAAAGCGAACATCACGGCGCCAATCCCGCCACGACCAACAACCAGATGGAAATCACGGCCGCCGTGGAGGGGTTGCGTCAAACCGCCCCGGCCAGTCGGGTCCTGCTTCGCAGCGACAGCCAATATGTCATCAAGACCATGACTCTCAATTGGAAACGGCGAAAGAACCATGAACTGTGGGCGGCGCTCGACGCGGAGGCGGCGCGGCGCGAGGTCACTTTCGAGTGGGTCAAGGGCCACGATTCGGACCCGCTCAATGAGCGCGCGGATCGGCTGGCGAACCTCGGGTCACGTGGAGGCGCGGCTTGAGACTGCGTGCGGTGCTATTCGACCTGGATGGGGTCTTGGTGGAAAGCCGAGCGGTGTGGGTTGAGGTGATGCGTGCGATCGCGCGCAAGTTCGGCTATCCGGAGATCACTGCGGAGCAGATGGAGCGCGCGTGGGGACAGGGGATCGCCGAAGATGTGCGGATGTTCTATCCGGGATTTACGGCCCAAGAACTGGAGGGCGAGTACAATTCGATGTTCCGACAGTATGTCCAGCATCTGAAGGTCGAGCCTGAGGGTCTTCCCGCACTTGAGGAGCTGCGCGCCAAGGGTATACGGGTGGCCGTCGTCACCAACAGTCCCCGGGAGGTAGCGCACGCGATGCTTGGTGAGGCTCGAGTGGATCCCGATGTGCTGGTTTCCGGCAACGATGTATACGAACCGAAACCCGCGCCCGACGGAATTCTCGCAGCCCTCACCCTGCTTGGGCTTACCGCCGCTGAAGCTGTGTTCGTCGGCGACACGAAGTTTGATCGCGAAGCCGCACGCCGCGCCAGAATCTGCTTCGCGGGCTATCGAACTGACGGCGATGTGCGCATCGAGTCGCTCCGCGAGATTGTGAGGCTGGTTTCGAGTCCTCCGCCGGTCCAGGGTGAGAAGTAAGCGACCCTCAGCGAAAATTCTCAGACCGCGACCGCGAACGGAACTTAAGCGTGCTCTCCTCTAAAGCCTCTCAGGTGAAGAGAGAGGAGCGCTTACCAGATGCTCGGTATCAGCGCGTCGGTGGTGCGGCAATATTCCTCGAACTCCTCACCAAATCGCGCGCGCAGGACTCTCTCGTCGGCGCGGATCTGGCTGCGGGCGATTGCGCCGCCGATGATCAAGGTCAGAACCGTTACGATGGGCGCGCCATACACCAGAGGCCACGCCACCAGCACCAGCATAATCCCGGCGTACACTGGGTGGCGGATGTATCTAAAGAAGCCGGTCTTGACCAGAACCATGCGCTCGCGCCCGCTGCGGTCTGAGGAAAAAAAGTGAAGTTGAATTCGCGAACCGAGCGCGAGCCACAGGCCCACCAGGGCAAGCAGCAGTCCGAGTGCGCTGAGCCATGCCGGGCCCTCTCCACCCCAAATATAGGTGCGCTCAAAGGGCGCGGCCGCAAACAGAATCAGCACCGGCAACTCGTTTAGTACTCGTTCGCTCAGCCCCTGGGCCGCGGGCCTGGCTTCGGAATCCTCGCCCACCAGCAGGTCGGCAAACCGAAAGCCGATGTACGCGAGCAGGTAAGCGGCGAGATAGCGATGCTCGGCGAAGTAGGCAGTGATCCCCATCCCGAGCGAGACGGCGCCGATTACCGCGGTAACGAAGACGACCTGCTCGACGAGCCGAACCGTGAGGTCGCGGCTCACCAGTTTGGCTTCGACGGGCGCAGCTGCGGTGTCGAGCTTCGTCAGCGATTCGTCGAGAGCGCCGGTCGCGCGCGCAGAGGCGTTTTGCGACTCTGCCGCAGACCGGTCCGGATCCATGCAGTGAGATGGTTGCAGATCGGTTCCCATGATCAAAGAGACCTCCAATCCGAGCCTAATTTGCTGGCGCTGCACCGCAGTAGGCCTATGGCGGCGATTCGCAAAAATAGAGAATTAATGAGAATCCGCATCAGAGGTAATTCGCGGATCGCAAACTGCGAAAGTACAAAAAGAGCAGCAGTTTGCTCAGCTTTCTTAAAAATCATTAATCTTTTGCACAGCCTGCAAAGGCCTTCGACGTAGCAAAATCCGCAACTATTCAATGGCACGAGGGTTGCTGTAGAGACCGTCAAGTTTGATGGGAGGTTGCTAGAGATGAACGCGACGACCAACGAGGCAAGGTTTGAAGGGTTTGCGGCAGTTGAGAGCCAGGCGGCGTCGACCGATGCAGTTCGGCTGGCGCAGTATGCATGGCTCAATGAGCTGCCCGGCATGGTGTTCGGATTGATCACGGTGGTGTACATCGTGACCTCTCTGCTCGCACTTGCGTAAACGAATCGAAGCATTGATGGAGGAACTTACCATGAACGCGACGACGACCAACCGAGCCAGGAT
>JBKPEA010000158.1:0-12139 GCA_046728175.1 Thermodesulfobacteriota bacterium
GAGCTGGCCGGAGAGCACGCGGTAGACGAGGACGGCGAGTTTGCGGGCGGTGGCGGTAAGCGCCTTGGCCTTGCCGACCCGCATCGCGAGACGGCGGTAGAAGGCGCCGAGCGCGGTGGTAGTTTTACCCAGACTCATCGCACAGCGCCGCAGGATGACCGCGGCACGATTGGCGGACAGCGGGGTGCGGGAGCCAAGCAGGCGCCCGCCGGAGATTTTGTTGTTCGGCGCCAGCGCCAGCCAGGAAGTGAAATGCTTTTCGGTTGGCCAGCGGGTCATGTCGGTGCCGATTTCACCGATCAGGTGCAGCGCGGCCTGCGGGCCGATGCTGTCGATTTGGCTCAGGTCGACGCCGCCGGTGAGTCGATGCAGGGGGCCGCGGATATCGAAGCGGGGCTGATGCTTGGGAACCCGCTTGCGGCGCGCCGCGGGCAGCGGTGCGGAAGGTGGTGGTTGCTGGGCGGCCAGGGTGGTAAGCAGGGCTTCGATTTCGCCGTCGCATTCGGCGATCTGCTTGAGCAGGAACTCGTAGGCGGCGAAGTTCTGCTTAAGCGCGAACAGGTGCTCGGCGCGATAGTTGCCGGTCAAGGCGGCCACGATCTCCGCGTGCGAGGCGTGGCAGTGATAGTCGCGATGGGCGGCTAGGCGTTCGGGGTCGCGCTCCCCGTCCAGGATGCCGCGCACGATTTTGAGCCCGGTTTGTCCGGTCAGATCGGTGAGTACGGTATGGAGCTTGAGGTTCATTTCGGTCAGCGCCTTCTGCATGCGGTGGATGCGAGTGGCCGCCTCTTCGACCAAGGTTTCGCGCTGGCGCATGAACGAGCGCAATGGCACCAGCGCGGCGGCGGGACGGAAGCTCGGGCGCAACAGCCCCACGCTGTGGAGCTCGCGCAGCCACTCGCAGTCTTGCACGTCGCTCTTGCGTCCGCGCACGTTGTGCACGTCACGGGCGTTGACCAGCAGCACTTCCAAGCCGCGCTGCTCGAGGATCTCGTAGAGCGGGATCCAATACACGCCGGTTGACTCCATCGCCACGGTCTTCACCCGACACTGCACCAGCCAATCCGCCAGCCGCTGCAAGTCGGCGGTGAAGGTGCGGAACTCGCGCACCGGCCGCGGGTCGCGCTCGGGTGGTACCGCCACGAAATGGCTGTTCTGTCCGCAGTCGATGCCGGCCGCGTCAGGCTGGATGCGCTCGAACAGCGAGAGTGAGTCTCGCGCTGGTTTCCCGGTCCGCTCGCGCTCTCGGTTGTGCTTCATGGCTACCTCTTCCATAGTGGAATTGGCGGAAGGCGCCGTAGACAGGGGTGGAAAAAGGTATTGACAATCTCTCAAACGGGATCCGCCAGCTTGAGGCTGGTCGGTCACCAATGTCGCTATCGCGACACCCCATGGACCACGTTCCTAAGACGGACTCTCAATGGTACCAAGGCACGGACGGTCTCGGTCTGCGGTCGCCTTTCGCCGTCCATCCTTATACACCAACCTGTTTTTGATCTGACGTGCCGAGCCAGCGGCCCGTAACCCGCTCCTAGGAAAACCAAAGGAAGGCCATCCACTCTGTCCGCCGCTCGTCGGGCCCCGCGATAGGCGGATGGTTCGCCGCGCGCTGATCCGGCGCCGACTCGCCTCGGACCTACTGAGGACCCCCTTGCGGTAAGCACCTACAACTCACGGAGGCAACGCACCCACGGCGTCAAAGGATGGTATCTATTGGAGCGCCAAGGTGCTCGACTAAGAGATTTTCCGCACCATTCTTACCAATCCCGCGGGATGAGATCTGAACTGTGAGCATTACCCTATCTGTTCGCCGCTTTCCTCTCGTGACGCGACTCTGGCTACAATCGCTCAAGCCATGCCCAGCCCGACCATCGCGCCGTACGGTTCCTGGAAATCGCCGATCACTTCCGATCTGATCGTCGCCGACGCAATCAGGCTGGGCGGAGTATTTATCGAGGGCGCCGACATTTACTGGCTCGAAATGCGCCCTCGCGAAGGTGGTCGCTCGATCCTTGTCAGACGGACCGCCGACGGGGGTGTTACCGACGTAACCCGGGCTCCTTTCAACGCGCGCACGCGAGTGCACGAATATGGCGGGGGCTCAGTCCTTCTCACGGACGAAACCGTCTGGTTCTCGAACTTCGCCGATCAATTTCTTTATCGACAGAGTCTCCGCGAAGGCGACCGAGCGCCGCAGCCCCTCTCATCGACCCGCGGATTAAGATACGCCGACGGTGTCTTGGACCGCGCTCGTAACGCGATTATCTGCGTGCGCGAGGACCACACCGCGGGGGAGGCGAATGTGGTCAATTCCATCGTCGCCGTCCATGCAACCGGAACCCGTGCGGAACGGGTCCTGGTCTCCGGCAATGATTTCTATTCCTGTCCCCGCTTGAGCCCGGACGGCACTCGTCTCGCCTGGCTCACCTGGAACCATCCAAACATGCCCTGGGATGGAACTGAGCTCTGGACCGCCGAACTCACCGCGGATGGCGCGCTTACCTCTTTGCACCGCATTGCGGGCGGCGTGGATGAATCAATTTGTCAACCCCAATGGTCACCTGACCGGCAGCTCTACTTCATCTCGGATCGTAGCGGGTGGTGGAATATTGATTGCAACGATGGTCGCGAATCGCGGCCCGTATGCCCTCGCGATGCTGAGTTCGGGCGGCCGCAGTGGGTGCTCGGCATATCGACCTACGCGTTCGAGTCTCCCGACCGTATCATCTGCGCTTACTCGGAGCGGGGAACCGACAACCTTGCGTGGCTGACTCCCTCAACCGGAAAACTTGCAACAATCGACGTACCCTACACCGATATTCAGGACCTGCGTGCAGCGCCCGGTCGCGTAGTGTTCCAGGGCGGTTCGCCAACCGATTGCCCCACCATTGTGGCCATGGACACTGCATCCGGACGCTGCGATGTCCTGCGCCGTTCCAGCCCGGCGGCCAGCGATCCGGCGTTACGCCCGTATTTTTCGCGGCCAGAAGCAATCGAATTTCCGACTACCGGCGGTCTCACCGCTCACGGACTCTTCTACCCTCCTACCAACCCCGAGCACGCGCCCGCACCTGGGGACGTTCCGCCCCTGTTAGTGAAAAGCCACGGCGGTCCTACCGCGGCGGCATCCGGTACTTTGGAGCTCCTCACGCAATTCTGGACCAGTCGCGGGTTCGCAGTCCTCGATGTCAACTACGGCGGCAGCAGCGGCTATGGCCGACAATATCGCAATCGCTTGCGAGGTCAGTGGGGCGTCGTTGATGTTGACGATTGTATAAACGGGGCACGGCAGCTCGCCGCATCCGGCCGAATTGATCGCAACCGAACGATGATTACGGGAGGTAGTGCCGGTGGTTACACAACTCTTTGCGCTCTAACTTTTCGTGATTTCTTCAAAGCTGGCGCCAGCCACTATGGCGTCAGCGATCTGGAGTCGCTCGCCAAGGACACCCACAAGTTCGAATCTCGCTATCTCGACCGGCTCATCGGATCGTATCCGGAAAAGCGGGACCTGTACGTGGCGCGCTCGCCGATCAACCATGCAGAGCACCTTGCAGTGCCCGTCATATTCTTCCAGGGCGAAGAAGACCAGATCGTTCCGCCCAATCAAACCGAAAAAATGGTCGACGCGATTCGCACTAAAAGCCTCCCGGTTGGCTACCTGCTGTTCGCCGGAGAACAGCATGGCTTTCGCAAGGCCGAAAACATCAAGCGTGCACTGGACGCCGAGCTGTATTTCTACTCAGCGCTGGTTCTTCGCGCAGGACTGCGATTCTGATCCGATCAGCCGTGCGGACCATGCAGCGCTCCGCACGTATTACGCATGCCGCATGGCCCCACCTGCCGGATTCGCTACGTGACTCGCCGAGTCCGAGCCGACCCACATTTGTGAACCCTAGTTCGCCGCCCCAAAGAGACCTGATTTTCTGCTTTCTATGGTTCTACGAACGCGGTGATGTTGCCGGCACGCAGATGCTCCAGCGCCTTTGATGGGTCTTCCGCGACTATGACAGCGTACTTCGAAACCAGCTTCGTACCCGAGTGTAGCCTGATGCCTTTTTCGTTGAGCAGATTCAGCGCTTTCACGAACCTCTGGGATAGGTCGTTACCGGTAGATGCGGGCTCGACGATGATCCTGGCCATCGCTCTTTCTCCAAAAACAAAATTATCCCTCAATTTTGGCTAAGGCTTAGTCCAGCGGTCGACGCGACACCAGACCTGCTGGAGTGGACTGAACGGTCGTTCAAGTGATATATCCTGCCGCGCCTGTCCCGATAACTCAGTAGCACAGTTTGCGACAGTCGGTGACCTTCTCTTGGCAAAATTTATGGATTATCCGGCCTAGACAGCCTGACCGAGCAGCTCTACCGATTCTCATTCACCCCCCGACAACGATACTTCGAAAGCGCCGTACTTGAAGGTGCCTAGGCCGAACCTCGCGAGCAGTTCCAAGAAAGCGAGGACTGAACCGCTGATCGGGTACTTGCGCTGGATCATTGCTCTTACTCGCTTGCGATCCGCATCGTTCTCCAGAAAACGCGCTTTGCCCGAGAATTTGTCCGCGCCTATGGAGAGCTCCACGTGCGGCGTTTTTCGCACGTTGCGCACCCAATTGCGGTCGATATTCGATGTGGGTAGCAGAATCTTGTTGCCCTGGACGACGAACCAGACCGTCACGTGATGCGCCTTGCCTGATTTGCGCCCGATGTGCGTGACTTGAAGCCTGCTCCGATCCGCAATTTTCTGGAGCCTGCCGCCGATCGTGGCTTCCATTTTAAACCCTGGCGCTGATCATTTGCTCACGAGGCAACCACTTAGGCATCGCTGCGATTCTGAAAGTCGTGCGGACTCCGGCATTTCATGTTTTGAAATTTAGCAGCGGTACTAAATAATTCTCCAAATATTGGTTTCAGCCGAGAGGCTCATCGAATACAGCCTCCCGGGCAACTGTGTCTGCGTATTTCCTCATTCGAACGACCAGGCCGTCACGAAAAGTCCAAACATGAACAGAATTGAAGTCTGCATCGCGACCCTTGCTCGTATCCGCACCGTTGGACGGTGGATCGCTATTACTGAATCGCCCGCCCCGACCAAGACGTCGGGGATATCCTTAACCTCGGCTGCTTTACCCATCGCCATCAAGAATTGCTCGGCACCCTGCCGCCCGTGCCAATGGCCAGCTCAAGGAACTTTCGACGACCCGAATAGGAACAACTCGACATCGTCAGACACCATATTCAGAACTGATGGAAGGTCTCCATGATTAGTAAGTTGATAGATGCGCCGAACGGCTTCAACGGTTAGCTGCTCGCTCATTGTAGTTCCCTAGAAAGTTCGGTCTTGGACGTCCGTAATTAGGTTAACGAGACCGTAGTTAGGTTACGAGACGCTTCCTGTAAAGTCTGGCATTCTGGTCCCTCATAATCATCAATCCGAACGATCACGGATTGAGACGATGCACTGTTCGTGCGCCACTAAGGTGCGCTTCACTGGATCAGCAGCACCGATTCCCCGTTACTTCATATCGATTTGATCATCCCGCCATCGACGTCGAAACGACTTCCCGTAATGAAAGATGCCTGATCTGAAGCAAGGAATGCGATAAGTCCCGACACTTCTTTTCGCGTTACCGAACCGCTTCAGCCGAACAAACTGATTTGCAAGGTCTGTAAACTTCGTCACGGCTGGCACCAAAGAGCCCAATGGACGGAGTCCGCAAGCTTCTCCCAAAGTGGCGAATGAATTAGCGCCGGGCAGACGTAGTTCACGAGGCGTATTGTCCGGGGCGAGTTCGAAGGCCGCGGATTTAGAAAAGGCACGAAGGCCAGCTTTGGCGCTCGAATAATCGTGCATTGTCTGGAGCGGTGTGTGAGCGGCACCTGTCGAGAGATTGATGATCCTTCCGCCGCCTTGTTTGCGCATGTGCGGGACAACACCCCCGAGTGAAACGCACCGCACTATCAGATTAACATCGAGGCAATACCGGCATTTCTCGTCAGTCGTGTTCAGGGCATGAGAGAGCTACCCCTATCCCCCGCGTTATTGACCAAAATATCGATACGACCCAGGTCCCTGATCGCTCCATCTATCACCGTCGAGACCGCTGAGGCATTAGCGACGTCCGCGGAAGTAGTGTGGACCCGCCCTCCATATGCCCGCAGTGCATCGCCGGCCTTTTCTAGGTCCGGCCTGCTCCGAGCGCAAATTGACACGTCTGCGCCTTCCTTCGCGAATTCTTCAGCGATTGCTCGCCCGAGTCCTTGCTGCCACCCGTGATGAGTGCGACTTTACGTTTCAGTCCTAGATCCATGATCTTCTCCAATTTTCTCCCTGCGAGGTCTAATGGTCTCCAATCGAAGCGATCGAGCAGCACTTGCGACCACCTCTCCCGTTTGAGCCTTACCGGCTCTACGGATGCTACATCACGCTTGGGTTATACAAGAGCGCACAGGCTCCTGGCCATCGTTCTGCGGAGTGCGAGGCCGAGACGAACGGGAAATCGCGGACCCCGAAAACTAGGCGGAATGTGGGCCTTTGCGGGTTCGGCTGTCCTGTGAGGAGTGCACGCAACCGGCAGGGAGAGGTGACGAGCAGCCGAGCTGACGGTGTCGGGCTTACCTCGTACAACTAGACGCTGAGTGCGACCGCGTTTCCCCAGAATGACGCGGGGACGCAAGCGGAGGGTATACCACCCTCAAAAGGGACCCCGAGAGCAAACCAAGATCGGTAGTGGCAGACAATATCGCAGCGTCAAACTGAACATTTCTAAGGTGAATCCGAAGAGATCGCGACGATGCAGCGACGAGAGTGGCACGAGGTCGCGAATTGGTTCGATAAAAATCAGGGCGACATCTTTCCTGGTATCCTCAAGGCGATTGGAGACGCGGCCGGCATGGACGTGCTCGACGTCGGATGCGGCGGCGGCAGTCTGGCGCGGATTCTAGCGCGTCGCGGAAGCCGCGTTAGGGGACTCGACGGGTCGACACCGATCATCGAGCGCGCCCGAGCACGGGAGGCTGCGAATCCGCTCGGCATCACCTATCAAGCATGCGACACCACACGACTTACAATGATTGCCGACAACACCTTCGACCTCGTGGTGTCGTGCATGACGTCAATGGATATGCCCATGCTGCCAGCGCGATCAGGGAAATGGCGCGGGTGGTGAGGCGGGGGGGACGTTGCGTCATCCTGATCTCTCATCCGTGCTTCGATGTTCCGGGCTCGTCGAGTTGGCTAGCCGAGCGGAAGCTGTCGCATGGTACGAAAGTGTCGCGCCGGGTACGTCGCTATCGTGGGACGTTCGACACTTGGGAACAATGGAGTTCGGATTCGACGCTTGAGCTCCACAGATATCATCGCCCGCTCTCATGGTATTTCAGTGCAATCCGTACCGCAGGGATGGCAGTCACGATGATTGAGGAGCCGAGGCCGACGGCGGAGCTTCTCGAACAGCAGCCAGAAAGCGCGGCAATCGACGAGTTTCCGATGCACATTGTGATCAAGGCTCGTCCGTGCCCGACCGAGTGGTGCGCCCTGCCAAGGTGAGAACCGGTTGTCTTCCACTCGGGTATGAGTCGTCGGCGAGGAAGTACACTTCCGTTGAGGGTTCCGTTTTGATTCCAAGCCTTCAATCGGGTCCTCCTCAATCCGCTGGACGGTCCCGTGCTTTCGGAGCTCAATCGCTGGAAAGGGCGGAGGCGCGCCGAATTTGAGCGCAAGCTTAGTTTTCCGGACTTGGTTCGCACGCACCTGGAAGCGACATGTGACAATAATCCAGTGCAAGCAGCGGAGAAAAGCCACGGCATGGAATATGAGTCAGGAGCCGGCCTAACACCGGCAGTCAAGCCGCTACACAATCGCGCTAAATCGCCCCACGCCCACTTTCCGGACCGAGTTGTGGCCATTTGCGCGATCAATCTCCAACCGGGAATGGTCACGATGCAGCAGGTCCAGATCTTGCTGCCGAAGCGAGTCCGCAAGATCGGAAATGGAGAGCATCTAAGTCTGACACTACGAGGACGTCAATGGTGACTGAAAATCCGTTCCTCAAAGAGAGCCCACTGCCCTATCAGCTTCCTCCGTTCGACAGGATCAAGGATTCCGATTACCGGCCGGCATTCGAGGCAGGCATGGGCGAGCAGCTGGGCGAGGTTGCGGCCATAGCGCACAACCCCAAAGCCGATTTCGAGAACACGCTCGTCGCACTCGAATGCTCGGGTAAGCTCCTGCAACGGGTGTCAACGGTGTTCTACCTTCTCAACCAATGCAACACGAACGACGAGATGCAAAAGATCGAGACCGAGATGGCACTGAAGCTAGCGGCGCACCGGGATGCGATCCTGCTCGATCCCGCACTGTACGCCCGCATCGATTCACTCTATCGGAGGCGTGAGAGCCTGAATCTCGATGCGGAGTCGATGCAATTGATCGAGCGCATCCACACCCAGTTCGTGCGTGCGGGCGCAAGTCTCCCGGAGGCGGCGAAGGAGCGGCTGCGCACTCTGAATGAGCAGATCTCCTCCCTCATTACTCAGTTCAAGCAGAACGTGTTGAAAGCCACCCAGGCCAGCGCCGTAGTCGTGAACAGCGCCCACGAGCTGCAGGGGCTTTCGACGGTGCAGATAGGCGCGGCGGCCCAAGCTGCAGCAGCGCGCGACCTCAAGGGGAAGTGGCTCATCACTCTACAGAACACGACCAATCAGCCCCTTTTGGCGAAACTCAGGAGTCGTGAGCTCCGCGAGCGGCTCTTTCGAGCGTCCATTGGGCGCGGGTCATCCGGTGATGCGGACAACACCCCGGTCATCGCGCAACTCGTGAAGTTGCGCGCCGAGCGCGCGGCGCTCCTGGGGTACCCCAACCATGCCAGCTATCACCTGGCCGACGAATCTGCGCAGACGACACAGGCGGTGGACAAGATGCTCGCTGATATCGCGCCCGTCGCCCTCGCCCGCGCGAAGGAGGACGCTTCCGAGATGCAGAAGCTGATTGATTCCGAGGCTGCCGCGAGCGGTACGAAGCCTTTCACGCTGCAGCCCTGGGACTGGCCGTACTACGCCGAGCAGCTTCGCAGGGCACGTTATGATTTCGATCGGTCCCAGGTCGCACCGTACTTCGAGCTTAATCGTGTGCTGCATGACGGGGTGTTCTACGCGGCGCACGAGCTCTACGGGCTAACTTTCAAGGAACGCACGGATCTTCCCGTTTACCATTCAGATGTGCGCGTCTTCGAAGTATTCGATGGGGATGGGACGCCGCTCGCCCTGTTCCTCGGCGACTATTTTGCCCGTGACAACAAGGGTGGTGGCGCGTGGATGAGCAGCTATGTGAAGCAATCGCAGCTGTTCAAGCTGAAGCCGGTAGTTGCGAATCACCTGAACATTCCCAAGCCGCAGGCACGCCAACCCGCGCTCTTGACATTCGAAGAGGTCACGGGGCTGTTCCACGAATTCGGCCATGCGATCCACGGCATGCTGTCGAATGTGCGCTACCCCCTTCTGTCGGGAATAGCCGCGCCACTAGACTTCCTCGAGTATCCTTCTCAATTCAATGAAATGTGGGCGCGCGAGCCTGCGGTGCTCAGGCACTTCGCTCGGCATTACGAGACCGGCGAGCCCATGCCGCAGGCGCTGCTCGGCAAAGTGCTCGCCGCGCAGAAGTTTGGTCAGGGTTACGCCACCACCGAATACGTCGCGGCTGCGATGCTTGACCAGTCGTGGTATCAGATCAGCGTGACGCAGGCACCGGCAGCAAAGGACGTGGCCGCATTCGAAGCCGCTGCCCTCCACAAGAGCGGACTCGATCATCCCGCCGTGCCGGCCCGCTATCGCTCGACGTACTTCTCGCACATCTTCGCAAACGTTTACTCTTCCGGTTACTACGCTTATCTGTGGAGCGAAGTGTTGGCTCGTGACACGGGCGAATGGTTCCACACGCACGGCGGCCTTACCCGGACAAACGGCGACATTCTGCGCGCGAAGGTGCTGTCGCGCGGCCGCAGTGCGGATCCGGATAAGCTCTTCCAGGACTTCTACGGCCGCGCGCCGGACATTCGCCCGTTGCTGGAGTACCGGGGTTTGACCTAGCCGATTTCCCGCACCACCCATGACGCGCGAGGAATGGCAACGACGGCTCCTGGAGGGGACTCCGCGACCAGCGGAGAATCGCTTGGCAACGTTCGAGGCACCCGAAGCGTTGGCGGAACAGAATGCGGCACTGGGCAGCTGTAACGGCGTCTGATCACGTACTTGAACCGAGCGCCGGCCGGGGTCGGTTGATAGCGAAGCTGCCACGGCAACAGCACATCACGGCCATCGAAATCGACTCAGGCCGAGCGGCACATCTCGCGATGATGCCGCATTGTCGCGAAGGCGCAATGTCGGTTTCTCAAGCAAATTTCCTGAATCATGTGGGTAAAGGACCCGGTTATTTCGGAACGTTTCTTCAATGCGATCCTGATGACTCCGCCGCGCCGACAGAATGAAGATCTCAAGCATCTGATGGCGGCGTGGGACTGTCTCTCGCCCGACGGCGGCTTTGCTGTGGCCAGTTCCGCGCGAGACTTCCCGGAAGACCCCCGCCCTAAGGGTCCCCGCTCACAGTCTGTCTGTGATCGCTTTATTTCCGACCAGAACCTCACCGATGCTCATGGATGTCACGCGCTACTCTGAGCTTCGCTCAGCCGCCCTGAATCTGCGGCTTGCTCAATATCTTCATCCAGAAAAGGACGTACCACCCGCGCTATGTGTACCGCCTCTCCATCGGCAGGTATTGGAATGTGGTCGTTTCCTTCGATGACCAAGCGAGAGCCGGGAATCAGCTCCTGCCCAACGCAAGCGGTACCATTTGATCGCCGCGCACGTGAACGATCAGCGTCGGCGCACGAATATCTTTCGCCTCGGCGGTCACATCGATCTCCTCGCAGGCAGAGAGGAAATGCAGGGTGTCTTCGGGAGAGCCGGATTGGGAGGCTAGTCTTTCAAAGAAGGTGTGAATGGTGGGGCTTGTCTCTGGCCAAGCCATCGACGTAAATATTTCGCGCACGGCGTGCGCATTCCAGCCGTTGCCTACGAGTCGCCAGAAATCGTGCTGCCGTTCTCGATCTTCAGGCGGGATAAGGGACCAATCCCACCTTCCATAAGTGTCTTGGAGCAACAGGCGAGTGACTCGATCAGGATGTCGAGCAGCATAGGAAATCGCTGGTTGCCCGCCGTCGGGTCGCGGACGGCGCTGCCGCGCAAAGGAAGGCTTAAGCTGCTCGACCAGGTTGCAGCGCGCCACGCGCCCAGCGCCTCCGCCATCGCCTTCACTTGGAATCTCCCGGTCCGCGCCAGTTCGAGCGCAACGGCAGTTTTTTTGAGCGGGTCAGCTCCAGGGCTTCTTTCAGGATCTCCGCTTCCAGCGTCTTCTTGCCCAACAACCGCTCCAGCTCGCGGACCCGCGCCTGCAGCTGCTTAGCCTCGGACAGCGCCCTGCTCATCCGCGCCCAGGCTCTCGAGCTCGCCCTGTTCCATCAGCCGCCGCCAGCGAAACAACATGCTCGACGAAAGGAAGTTGCGCCGCGCCACCAGGCGCTGATGCTGGAACCCGGCTCCGACGCTTCCGCTATGAGCCGGCGTTTCTCCTCAGCCGTGAACCGACGCCGCTTTCCCGGCTGCGGCCCTTCGATTACTTCGATCCCTTCCGGTGTCTTGGTCATAGGTCCGTCCTATGTCCTAAGCCACATCGTCCGGTCCCGGAAGGGGCTACATCACTTGCCGCAGCTACGGGGCTGGTCACCGGGTCCATCCGTTTAAATTTATCCGACCACTGGCGACGGCGCGTGTCAGCCGGAAAGAACCTGCGCCGATCGAAATTCTCCATGACCGCTCCGTGCAAGGGCGCGACTCAGTCCAGCCTCGCTCCCCACCTGGCCTTCATCCGGAACCGGGATTTATTTCACGGCAGATCTATATAATCGTCGAATTTTTCAGCGACTTTTAGGGCACATCTTTTGCTTACCATGTAACCAGCTAGAGGCGCGCGGCACCGCGGGTACGCAGGCCCTGTTTTTGCCGCGCAAGCCTGATCACTTCGCCTGTTCCGCGCACCTCAAATCGAGAGCTCGGGAGACGGCGGAATGAATACACAACCAACTCTG
>JBKPEA010000159.1:0-16465 GCA_046728175.1 Thermodesulfobacteriota bacterium
CTGACGATGATCATCGCGTGGGAGAACGCGTCCTCACGCTTCAACCGGGCGTTCCGCATCCCGTCCCCAGAGTTCTGGAAGCGATGACCGATTGCCTTAGTACCCTGCCTGCGACTTACCTGATCTGCGATTTCACGAGCACACGCCATGGTTACTCGAGCGGAGGTCGGGGTTCGCCCGCGGGCGAGTCGTAAAGGGAAAATTTGTGCCGGCGGTCGCTCATGACGCTGAAATTTCATCGTTGTGGTGCTCAAAATGAGGCCGTAAACGCCGTGAAACACAGCGACCTGGGCCAGATCATAGATCACCGCACCCTAGGCTCAAGCCGAACTCCGATTAGAGCCGCATAGGCATTACGACGTAGGTAAAAGCCGAGTCGGCAGGGGTCTTCACCACCCCGGGACTGGCATCGTCACTTAAGCCCAACTCGACTTCGCTGTCGCTGGGAATTACCCCCAGCGCATCACGCAGATAGTTGCCATTGAATCCAATGGCGAAGTCTTCGCCCTTGAAGTCGACCTCGATAGATTCCGTCGCCTCACCCATCTCCGCATTGGTGGATGATATCGTGAGAGTGCCCGCAGACAGGGAGAACTTTATTCCGTGATAGCGCTCGTGCGAGAGAATCGAGACCCGTTTGATGGCGTTTAACAGATCATCGCGGCCCACCGCGATCTGGTGGCGGGAACTTTTCGGAAGAACTCCACGATAATCTGGGAATTCCCCCTCCACCAGGCGCATGGACACCTCGGTCGCGCCGCGCTTTAAGTAGGCGAGTTGTCCATCGATGCTGAGTTTGGTGTCGTCCTCCCCGGACTGCTCGAGCAATTTACGGAGTTCCTGCAATCCTTTGCGCGGAACAATAACCCCATGCTCGATCTTGAACCCATCTGCATCGCGCTCGACCAGAGCCAGCCGATGCGAATCCGTGGCAACCATCCGCACCTTGTTCGACCCCGCCGACTCCACCAGCACCCCACTGAGATTGTAGCGGGCTTCGTCAGGGCTGACCGCGAAGATGGTTTTGTCGATCATGGCGGCCAGCACCGAGGCAGGTATATTCAAATCCGCGCTGGCGGTTTTCCTGGCAACCGGTCCCTCGGCTTTATCGGCATTTTGGCTCGGCATGGCTGGAAAACTGCGTGGATCGAGCCCCATCATCTTGAATTTCGCGCGCCCGCACTTGAGCTCCACCCAGTCTCCATCGAGCGACTCGAGCTTTACCTCGTCGCCTTCGGCCTCGCGGACAATTTCGAAGAGCTTCCGCGCGTTGAGGGTAAGGTATTTATCTTTTCCAGACTTACAGGGAACCTGGGTGCGTATTCCTACCTCGAGGTCGGTTGCACTCAGCTTCAGTCCACCGCCCTCCGGTTCGATCAGAACGTGTCCAAGGATCGGTACGGTGGTTCGCCGCTCAACGATTCCTTGAACCAGGCTAAGGGCATTCAGCAATAATGCGCGCTCGATGACGAGTCCCATGAATTATTTTGCCGTCACTATTCCTAAAGAATCTTAGATCTATATTAGAAAAACCGTAGTACTAGTAACGCCTGTTGATTTGTTGATGATTCCGCTATCCGGCCGATTTTCAAGGTAGTTTTGTCTGGTACAAGTTGTTGACCAGTCACCCTGACAATCCCACCTTCCCAGCCTGCTCCCTCATCTCCATCTATACCAGACCTGTTATGCCTAAGCTCTCAACAGCATTCTCCATACTCACGCCGCATTGGCACGAAGCGATTTCAGTTCCCGCTCGATTTTCTCAATCGAGAGCCGAAAGGCGGAATCGTTGGTTACCCGTCGCTGGATAAGATTGAAGGCATGGATCACCGTCGAGTGGTCGCGTCCGAAGGCCTCGCCAATAACCGGAAACGAGCTCGAAGTGAGTTTGCGACACAAATACATGGCGACCTGCCGGCAAAACGCGATGTGTTGAGTGCGCTTCTTGGATTTCAAATCGGTCAGTCGGATGTGGAAGAAATCTGAAACGGTCTTCTGGATCATTTCCACGTCCGGCTTGGCGTCATGGTTCCTGATCAGATCGTGAAGCGCCTGGCGGGCAAACTCAACTGTAATCGCTGACTTGTTCAGCGATGCCAGGGCGGCCAGCCGGGTCAGGCATCCCTCCAGCTCGCGAACGTTGGACTGCACGCTTTGCGCGATGTAGAGCGCGACGTCGGGGGCCAGTCGCAGGTTCTCGAGGACCGCCTTTTTTTGCACGATGGCCACCCGAGTCTCGAGGTCGGGTGGCGCGATGTCGGCGATCAGTCCGGACTCGAATCGGTTGCGGAGCCGCTCTTCGAGCTCCGGAATCTCGCGCGGCACCTTGTCCGAGGTGAGCACTATCTGATGGCGGTCGCCGTGGAGTGAGTTGAAGGTATGAAAAAACTCTTCCTGGGTGCGTTCGCGGCCGGCCAGGAACTGCACATCGTCAAGTATGAGTGCGTCGGCGCGCCGGAATTTGTCGCGAAACTCATTCATCTTGTCCCGGCGCAGCGAGCTGATGAGCTCGTTCATGAAGATCTCGGCCGGCATGAACAAGACCTTGCGCGGGCGCTCGCTGGAACCGTAGATGTGATGCCCGATCGCGTTCACCAGGTGGGTCTTGCCCAACCCCACTCCGCCATAAATAAAAAGCGGATTGTATTTTTCACCGGGCTGATTCGAGACCGCCTGCGCGGCCGCGTGAGCGAATTGATTGGACGACCCGACCACGAACTCGGCGAAGGTATAACGCGGGTTAAGTTGCGGATGTCGGTCCATGCGGGGCGAGCTGAGCGCGGGCGGCGCGATCGGAGGTGGCGCGGGTGCTCGGCCATTGGTCGGACGGGGTACCTGCTGAGCCGCTGCGAAGGCCTCGCCCAGCGTCAGCTTCACGTCGATATTTTCTCCCGCTTCAGCCGACAGCGACTTCCGTAGCAGCCCGAGGTAGCGATCGTTAACCCAATCGCGGAAAAACCGGTTGGGTGCTTCTACCGTGACAGTGCGTCCCTGAACTCCAACGAAATTGAGTGGTCCGATCCAGGTTTCAAATCCTACTTGGCCGAGTTCATCACGCAGACGGTCAGCGGCTCTTTGCCACAAGCCGTTCATACGAGGCCCTCCCGACGACACCGGATCGCCCACCACGATCCGGCTGCAATGCGTGTTACGATCGATCGATCGAATTACACACAAGTTTGTCCACAGTTGTGGATAAGCGGATTTTCCCTTGGTCCCCTAAGCAAATGCCGGCGCCGACGCCGTGGCCTATCAACCAATCCAGCCCCCACGCGATTCCTCCGGACCTATTTTCTCTGGGACAGCGACGGCGAACAGCACGCGCTTTTCGGACCATGACATCAGGGCCGCGCGCGAATTTTCTCGCGATCAAGGTTCCGTTCGATGTGCAGAAGCGGCCAAGGGAAGTTGATAAACTCTTTTAAGCATAGTGACAAGCCCACACCCTCGAAAACTGCTACGCACGCGAATTGAAAAGGAAATCTCAAGTATGATTCGCTCTTCCACGCGCGCGTCGGGCGCGAAAAGATTTGCGGCACGAGACTGGCAGATTTCACTTCGATGCGTGTCCAAGGCTCCTGGAGCTAACGCGGCTTACCCGGGCTTCCGGCTTCACCCGTGTTTTTACCGAGCGCGCGCGTTTGAACCATTCGATGCAGAATGTTAGCGAGTGAAGCGCACCGATGACGACCAGAACAAAATCGGATGATCTGCTCGGTCGCGCACAAAAAAAGATTCCCGGCGCGGTAAATTCCCCCGTTCGCGCATGGAAAGGAGTCGGCGGCGCGCCGCTCTTCATCGAGCGCGGGCGCGGAGCGTACCTGTTTGACGCCGACGGTACTCGTTTCATCGACTACGTCGGCTCGTACGGCCCCGCAATCCTCGGTCACGCACCGTCCGAAGTGGTCGCGGCGGTCGCCGAGCAGGCGACGTCGGGGTTCGGATACGGTGCGCCGACCCGGCTTGAGGTCGAACTCGCCGAATTGATTTCCTCGGCCGTAAAATGCGCCGAAAAGGTGCGGCTGGTTAGCTCGGGGACGGAAGCCGGAATGACGGCGGTGCGTCTCGCGCGCGCCGCGACGGGTCGCCCCGCGATCGTGAAGTTCGATGGATGCTATCACGGCCACAGCGATTCGCTTTTGGTACGGGCCGGCTCCGGCGGTCTGACCCTCGGCGTCCCGGACAGTGCGGGCGTTCCACCCGAACTGGCCGCGCTCACCGTGGTCGCCACGTATAACGATCTGGAAAGCGTCGAAAATTGCTTCACAAATAATCCCGGTCGCATCGCCGCGGTGATGATCGAGCCCATCGCCGCGAACATGGGAGTAGTTCTCCCCAATCCCGGGTTTCTGGGGAGTCTGGCCGAAATCACCCACCGAAGCGGGGCTTTGATCATTTGTGATGAAGTGATCACCGGGTTTCGTTTGCGCTTTGGTGCGGTGAGCGAGGCGATGGGCATCGAGCCCGACCTCATCATGCTGGGCAAGATAATTGGAGGGGGTATGCCGGTAGGCGCCGTAGCGGGCCAGGCGAGGTATCTCGACCTGCTGGCCCCGCAAGGTCCCGTCTATCAGGCCGGGACGCTGTCCGGTAATCCGCTTTCTGTGCGAGCCGGACTTGAGACCCTAAGAATTCTCAGACGCCCGGGGACTTACGAACGCCTAGAGGCAGCAGGCGCAAGGTTGGAAGCCGGGTTGAGCGCGGCGCTCGCGGATGGCGATGCGGCCGGATGCGTGAATCGTACGGGATCGTTGCTGACGATGTTCCTTGGTCCCGCGCAGGTCCACAACGCCCACGAAGCGCGCGGCTCCGACACCGCGAAGTTTGCCGCATTTTTCCATTCGCTCATCGAAGCGAAGGTGAACATCCCGCCATCGCAGTTCGAAGCGCTGTTTGTCTCGCTGGCGCACAGTGATGCCGATATTGATGCGACGATCGCTGCGGCACACTACGCGCTCGGAAAGGCTTCGCACCCCTGATGGCGAGAGTCGGGTCCGGTCGGTATAAATTTGTGGTGGACGCTACCGGGTATGGCGATTGAAACCGGCAAGTACGCCCGGTTCGCTGCTATCGGTGTTGAATTCTCCAGCCCGATCATCGCGGGAGCCTTGATTGGCCACTATCTGGATCTCTACTTCCACACCGATCCATGGCTTACCCTCGTCTTGTTTCTGGCCGGGGTGTTTGTCGGTTTCTATCGCCTGATTCGCGAACTCCAGGCCGCGCAAAAGGCCCTCGACAAATGATGCTTTCCGGCAACCTGCCGGCCATATCGGCAATCCAGCGCACCAACGCCGTGCTGATTGTCATCACTTCGGCCCTGCTGGGCGTTTTGTACTCGCCGCGGGCCGCCCTCGGGTGCGTCCTTGGCGGAGCGGTCGTGATGGCGAACCTTGTCGCGCTCGCTATCATCGGACGTTTGGCGCTCGCGGTCGCTTCCGGCGGTGCGAGCTCCGCGGCGGCCAAATTCGGTATGCTGGCTATTCCGCTTAAATTGTTCGTCGTTATCGGACTGATTTACCTGATCGTCACCCGCGTGCGCATCGACGCGCTCGGATTTGGCTTCGGAGTCTTGACTCAAATGACCGCGATAATTATTGAAACCGGACGTGCCTCGCTGCGCGGTCGCCGGTCCGGCGCCGCAAGCGGGGAAAATGCCTGAGCGGTCCCGTTTGCGGAGAAAGATTCTTGGAATCCGTACCTATTCTCGAGCTAATCGGCGGCGAAAAGATCCCCGCGGTCATCGTGGGCACCTGGATCGTGATGGGCTTGCTGATTGTCTTTGGCCTGTTGGCGCGCCGCTCGCTGGCGCGCGCCGCGGACCCGGTGGTTCCCGACGAGCGAATCAGCGTGCGCTCCCTCGGCGAAGTGCTGGTCGAGTGGATCGACGGGTTCGTCCGCGATGTGACCGAAGCGCATCACTGGCGGCGGTGGGTGCCGTTCTTCGGAACGCTGTTCATGTTTATCCTGGCGGCCAACCTCTTCGGGCTGATACCAGGCATGGAACCACCCACGGGTGATTCCGATCTGACCTTCGGGCTTGGGGCAATATGCTTTGTCTACTACATCTATCAGGGCGTAAAAGCGCAGGGCCTCATTCCATTTCTTCGCAATGATCTGGTGGGGCCGGTCTGGTGGTTGTTCTTCCTGATGGTCCCGATCAATATCGCCGACAACCTGTTCCGCCCGTTTTCGCTCGGGATTCGTCTCTACGCCAACATGTTTGCTGACCACACGGTACTGAGTATCTTCACCGGCCTGACCAGGCTGGTTGTTCCACTGGCGTTTTATGCGCTCGGTTCGATCGTCTGCATCATCCAGGCGATCATCTTCATGGTCCTGGCGATGAGCTATGTCCGGCTCTCGACCAGCCACAGTCACTGAGGACACTGACCAAGGATCTTTGCGCGACAAAGGAAATCCGCACCTAGCTTACAGTGGTAGAGGATAGAGAAGGTGGTAGAGGCGGCACCGGGATCGCGAAAGACAAGGAGGATCGCGGAATGGTTCGCAAAATTGGAATGGTCACCATGATGGTGACGACAGCGGTGATGATGTCGCCGCTGCTCGCGTTGGCACAAGACGCGGGCACTGCTGCTGCGCTGCAGCATCCACTGCGCGCTGGTTTGATCGCAATCTCGGCGAATATCGGTATCGGTATCGCGGCGTTCGGAAGCGCGATTGGCCAGGGGCGGATGGCGGCGTCGGCGATGGAATCGATCGGGCGCAATCCCAACAGCGCCGGTCAGATCTTCGTGCCCATGATCATCGGTCTCGCGTTCATCGAAGCGTTGACCCTGTATGCGCTAGTCATCGCATTCTTCCTGCAGGCAAAGATCTAGTTTTTCGTCCCCGTGCGAAAAAAGGCGGAACTCCAGTCGGGGTTCCGCCTTTTTGGTTGCTGACGTTTGGTGTAGCGCCGTCCGCTTGACGGCGATCTTTGGTCACCGAGATTTCCAGAACCCGAGGATTGGGTCTTATCTTCTCTTTGTGCCTTCCAGTATCTCAAATGGCGCGCGCTGCTTTTCACGCCGCAATAGGACGTACATCGCGCCCGCGCCACCGTCTTGAGCGCGTGCCGTGGTGAATGCGAGTACATGGCCCCCGATAGTCCCATGCGACAGCCAGTTGGCCGCCGCGTGTTTGAGCACCGGTCGCCCGCCGGGCGAGCCGAGACCGCGCCCGTGAACCACCAGCACGGATCGCAAACCCTTGCGGACCGATTCGAGAATGAAATCAGTCAGCGCCCGATACGCTGCCGGTTGGGTCATTCCATGCAGATCGATATGCGACTGCATTGCGAACTCGCCGCGCCGCAACTGTGAAGGTAGCCGCGGGTCCAGTCCGACCCGCATGCCTTCCACGTACTCGTCCGTCTCGGTGATGTCGAAAGGGGCCTGGCCCGAAACCAGGTCGGAAAGTTGTGCAATGACCTCATCGTCTTCACTGATGATCGCCCGGTTGGTCCGGCGCTCGAGAGGTACCCGTGCTGCGCCATTGAGCGGCCTGACTCCTGCAAGCGCCTCGCGCAGAAGGGCCTCTTCGTCGATTGGCTTCGATGCTGCCAGTGACTCGCCGCGGCCAGTCTGCGCTGTCGCCTTCTTGGACGGCGGCGCTGAAGCTTTCGCGCTGCGGCCGGCCAGCATCTTCTTCAGGTCCTGGAAGGGTGAAAAGACCACCGGCTTGGCATCCCGCCGCTTGGGCTCCCGCCGCCGCGATTTCCCTTTCCTGGCCATGACAAGGAAAAACCCTGACCGAGTGGCACCCAAATTATGCCGTGCCAAAGCCCGCCGGGGAATCACCCAATCAAACTTTGCAGCGACCGGTCCTCGTGCGACGCGATCGCATTTGAACTAAAATGGTCTGCCTCACACTTGAAAACTCCGCGGGTCCGCATGCGCAAACATCTCATCATTGTTGGCAGTATCGTCGGGGCACTGATCCTTGCCCTGATCGCGATATTCATCTACGCCGCCGCGAATTTGAATTCGATAATTGCCGAGAATCGCGGCTTTCTCCTGCAACGCGTGAGCGCCGCGCTCGGCAGAAAGATCGAAGTTGAGCAAATCCGGGCGCAACTCGGATGGGGCGTCAGCGCAGACCTGACTGGCGTCACCGTGGCCGATGATCCTGACTTCTCCACGCGCCCGTTTGTTTCGGCCTCCGATGTCTCGGCGAAGCTCGAACTGATTCCGCTGCTGGCACGACAGCTTCGGGTCAGCAAGGTAGTGCTGAACGAGCCGGAAATTCGGATCATTCGCAACGGACAAGGCCAGCTCAACGTGTCGACCATGGGTAAGAAGAGTGCAGGCGGGAACCTCGCGCCGGGGCAACCGGAACAGGGCGCGGGCGGAGGTGCAATCAACCAATCGCCGCTAAGCGAGGCGCCAAAGAAAACCCCAGGCGGTGCGGGCGCGATTGGCGTTCTAGAGGTGCACAACTTCGCAATTCAGCAGGGCAAGATCGTTTACGAGCAGGCAGGACTGCCACCCGTCACCATCACGCACATCGATCTCGATCTGAAGGGCTTCACCTTCACTTCGCCGTTTGATCTCGCTCTTGTCATGGCTGTGTTTGGCGACGAGCAGAACATCAAACTCGCCGGTCGGCTCGGGCCGCTTGCAACCAGCGGCCGCATCGATCCCAATGAAATCCGCATCGACTTGCATTTGCAGGCCGGACCCGTCGCGGTCGCACAAGTCGGCCAGTTCGAATTTGCCAAGGCGATTGCCGCCAAACTCGAGGTGTCGGACAAGGTCACTCTGGACGCGAGCATGCGGGGCAAGCTCGGCGCGCTTTCGACTCAAGCAGCAAGCGATCTGACCCCGAATCGGGTTGCGTTCGGTGACGCGTTTCAGAAACCGGCCGGGACCACGCTCAAGTTTGCGGTCGATGCCTCGCGCAACGGCTCGGAAATCGGCGTATCCAAAGGGACGATTGTGCTCGGCGATCTGAACCTGGAAGCGACTGCGATCAAATTTGGCGGTGGAAGCTTCAGCGGCAAGATCGACACCAATCGCTTCGACATTGCTTCGCTGGCCAAGCTGGTGCCGATTGCTGCGAAGCACGGAGTGACCGGCAAGGGCGAGATTCATAGCCAGGTTGCGTATGCGGGCGGCAAGCCATCGGCGAATGGGGTTGTAACGCTCGCGGGCGTGACATTGCCGCGCCCCGGGCAAGGGGGTACCGCCGTCAGCGACCTCGGGGGCGACATCAAGCTCAAGGGGACCGCGGCAGACATTGGTCCGTTGGCGTTCAAATTGGGCACGGGCCGCGCCACTCTGAGCGCGCATAGTGATCCGATCTATCCCCCCAGGGCAACCTACGAGTTCACCGCCGACGCGTTGCGGACCGCGGATTTTGCACCCAACCGACCTGCGAACGAGCAACTGACGGGGGTTCGCGCGACCGGCACGTTCTCGATGGCCAGTGGTGTCGCGGTTGACGACAACAAGCTCACCTCGCCTGCGGGAAATCTGAACAACATTGCCTACAACGGACTGACGGTCGTCACTTCGCTGGCCGGCAATCAGCTGGGCGTGTCCCAGCTCGAGATGGGAGCCTTCGGCGGTTCGATTTCCGGCACTGCCGACGCGAGCCTAGAGACCGGGAGACCATTCAACGCCGCCGTTACCATGGCCGGTCTCGATCTCCAGCAGGCGCTCCAGTCGCAGAAGGCCAAAGCGGCCGGTGTGGTGCGCGGTTTTCTGAGCGGGCAGGTGCAGTTATCGGGCAAGAACCAGGGTAGTTTCGATGCGATCAAGCCGACTCTTGCGGGCAACGGGCAGGCACAGGTGGTTCGGGGCAAGCTGGTCGGCCTCAATCTCGGGGCGCAGGTTTTTGCCAAGACGCAGAATCTGCCGGTAATAGGTTCGCTGGTTCCACAGTCGATCGCAAACAATCATCCGGAAATGTTCAGCAACCCGGACACCGATTTCCAGCAACTGGGACTGACTTTCGTCATCCAGGGTCCGCGCATCAGGACCCACGACCTCGTCATGAAAACGGCGGACTACGCGATGAATGGGGACGGATGGTTCGATATGGACAAGAACATCGACCTGAAGGCGCGTATCCTGCTGACCCAGCAGCTCACCAACGAAATCATCGCGCAGAAGAAAAACGTCGTCTACGTCACCAACAATAGCGGTCAGATTGATATCCCGCTGCGCATCACAGGGCAGTTACCGAAGCCAATCGTGGTGCCCGACATCGGCGACCTTGCCCAGCGTGCAGGTCAGCGGGCGGTGGAAGAGCAGGGACCAAAGGCGCTGGGCAAATTGATGGGCAACAAGGGACTCGGGGCCTTCCTAGGCGGCGGCGGTAACCCAAATGCAGGGAAGGGCGGGAACGGCGGTAACAAGCAGCCCGCGAACCCGCTCGACCAGCTAAAGGGTCTCTTCGGTCGGTAATTGTCGCGGGGTTGCGATTCAACCTGGTTCCTGACCGTTCGAGGAGGGGAGCAACCGGTTGTTCTCCCCGGTCGCCCACTGACGAGTCTTGCGCGTGAGATGGGTAAGCAAGAAACGGAAGGGGCCTCGGGCGCCGTCTCCTCGCGCACTCAAGAGACCTCTGATTCCGCTTCAGTCGAAGGCAAGGAGCGTAGGCAGGCACCTCCCTACAGATTCATCTCCACGATCGTTGCCCCCGAGCCTCCATGGTGTGGGTCCGCTGGGCGGAACGAGGCGCAATAGGAAGATCCGCTCAGATATTCCTGAACCGCCTTGCGCAGCGCGCCCGATCCGATCCCGTGCACGATTCGGACCTCGCGCTGATTGGTCAAGAATGCCTGGTCCAAAAAGCTTTCCAGTTTTCTTAGTGCCTCCGCGGTGCGCATCCCGATCAGATTGAGCTGCACTTCACCGCTGCCCTCCGAGCTGTAAGTCACCGCAGGCCTGCGAGTGGGAGCCTCCGGTGCTTTTCCGCGCGCCCGCCTCAGCCGCTCGGGTGCCACTTCGATTTTCAGGCCGCCCCGAGCCACCACCGCGCGCTCCGGGTCGATCGAGAGCAATTCCCCGCGAATCCCTCCGATCTCAACCTGGTCTCCCGGCTTCAACGCTGCGCCCGGTTCCCCATCGAGCCTCTGCTCTTCCGGGTTTGGCGGCGCGGCCTGGTCCAGTTTTTCGGCGGCGCGAGTCACGAACGCAGTCAAATCACCGCGCCCCTTGGCGCGAGTCTTGAGGTCGCGGATCACGTCCGAACCTTCGCGGCGAAGTTCTTCGATAACTCCCGAAACTTCAGCGCGCATCCGCGTGCGTTCCGCTTCGGCCCGTTGACGCGCGCGATCCGCCTGTCCGCGCGCTTCACCGGACTCGCGCTCCGCCGTCGTGCGGCTCTCTCGCAACCATTCCGTCTCGTGCGCCAGGCGAGTGCGTTCGGCTTCGAGCCGTTCGATAGCTTGTTCCAGCTCGAAGCTGCCGGTGCCGAGCGCCTCGCGCGCCGCCGCAACGATTTCAGTAGGCAGCCCGAGACGGCTTGCGACTGCGAGTCCATAGCTCTGACCAATCGTGTGCGGTTTCAGTCGGTAGAGCGGAACCAGGCGCTCGGGGTCGAAGTCGACGGCGGTGGCCTCGAAACCCGCGCGCGAGTAGGCATGCAGCTTGACGGCGGTCGAGTGGGTGGCGATCGCGACCAGGCATCGGCGGGTCGCCAGATAGTTCATCAGCCCGATTGCGAGCGCCGCACCTTCGGCGGGATCGGTCCCCGCTCCTGGTTCATCCAGAATTACCAGCGCCGGCTCCTCCAGCGACCGCACAATTTCCGAGAGATTCGCGATATGTCCCGAGAAGCTGGACAGGTTGGCCTCGATCGACTGCTCGTCGCCGATGTCGGCGAACACGCTGCGGAAAACCGTGACCGTACTTCCGTCGCGCGCGGGAATGAGCAGGCCGGCCTGCGCCATCAGAGACAGCAGTCCTATGGTTTTGAGAGCCACCGTCTTGCCGCCGGTGTTGGGACCCGAGATGACGATACCCCGCTGGTCCGGCGCGATTTTCACGTCGATGGGGACCACCTCGCGATGCGTTGCCAGCAGCAGTGGATGGCGCGCATCGCTCAGTTCCACTCGATCTTCGGCTATCCGGGGTTCTACCGCACTCCACCGCTCGGCGAGGATTGCGCGGGCGTTGAGACTGTCGAGTTCGACCATCGCGCCGAAGGTCAGGAGCAACTCCTGTGCGTAACCGCCGGTCATCGCGGTGAGTGCAGCGAGAATTCGATGTTCTTCGGCCTCGGCTTCCCGCTCCAGCATCATCACGCGATTGTTGAGCTCCACCGCCCACATGGGCTCGACGAACAGCGTCTCGCCCGAGACCGAGCGGTCCTGCACGATGCCCTCCAGTCGCTCCGAATAGTTGAGCTTCAGTGGAAGCACGAAGCGATGGTTGCGCACGGTCACGACGTAGTCCGATACAAACGGTTCCATCCCCGAAGCGTTCAGCGAGCGCAGCAGGCGCGCCTCGAGGTCGGCGCGTCCGTCGCGCAGCTTGGTCCTGAGTCGCTTAAGGTCAGGGCTGGCGTCGTCGAGCAGTCTCCCATCGTCTGCGAGCGCTGACAGCATCGCGTCGGCAAGTTCCTTGGGCGCCAGCAGATTGTGATGGAGTGCCGCGAGGTGTGGCAGCCGCTCGACACGCGATCTCAGAAAGGCGCCGACGGTGCGCGAGGCCAGCACGAAGTCGCGGACGGTGACCAGGGACATTCCGTCCAGCACGGCGCCCGCGCGCGACGCCGCGAGCAGGAGACTGCGCTGGTCGGCGAATTCGCGCATCGGCAGCGTGCCCGCGTGCGAGCGCAGCTCGACCATCTCGGAGCCGGCGCGAAGCCGGTCGCGAACCTCGACCGGGTCCGTCGAAGGATGCAATTGCGCGATCGCCTCGCGCCCCGGCTCGGAGGCCGCATGTTCCATCACGAGATGCAGCACCTTATCGAATTCCAGCGCTTTCAGATCGCGTTCTCGCATGTCGAGGCCTTGCAGTGTCCTCCCGCAAAGTGGCTTAAGTCGCGAAGCACACCGGGGTGACGGCGGTCGAGCGGACCACCATCAAGCCACCGAGACTTATCCGGCGGCGCGCGGCGCCTTCTCCCGAACGGAGAAGAAATCAAGCTATTATCTAGCCGAATCTGTCCCGCCAGGCATCAAGAGGACTTGCATGGAACGCATCGAGTCGCGCATCAGCCCGAGGTCCGCGGAATTCCGTGCCAATCGCGAAGTAATCGAGGCGCAGGTCAGAAGACTGCGCGCCGAAATGGAGCGCATTCGACTGGGAGGTTCGGAGCAGGCGCGCAAACGTCACGCCGAGCGCGGCAAGCTGCTGGTCCGCGATCGGGTGCGCGAGCTTCTCGACGAAGGCAGTCCGCTCCTCGAGCTGTCTGCCCTCGCCGCCTATGGCATGTACGAAGATGATGCGCCGGCCGCGAGCATTGTCACTGGCATCGGGCGCGTTTATGGCCGCGAAGTGATGGTGGTTGCGAATGATGCAACCGTCAAGGGCGGCACCTACTACCCGATGACGGTGAAGAAGCATCTGCGTGCCCAGGAAATCGCGAGCGAAAATCGGTTGCCGTGCATCTACCTGGTCGATTCGGGTGGCGCCTTCCTACCGCTGCAGGCCGAAGTTTTTCCGGATCGCGAGCACTTCGGGCGCATCTTCTACAATCAGGCGCGGATGTCTGCGATGGGAATCGCGCAGGTGGCGGTGGTGATGGGATCGTGCACCGCGGGCGGTGCCTACGTCCCGGCGATGTGCGACGAAAACGTGATCGTGCGCAACCAGGGCACAATTTTTCTGGCCGGCCCTCCGCTGGTTCGCGCCGCGACCGGGGAGGAAGTGAGCGCCGAAGACCTCGGCGGGGGCGATGTACACACCCGCCTGTCCGGCGTCAGTGATCACCTGGCGGACGACGATCACGATGCGCTGCGGATCGCGCGCGCGATCATCGAAAACCTGGGTCCCCGTGGCGCCCAGGACGCGATGCAGCAAGATGCTCCCGAAGATCCCTACTACGATCCGGCCGAACTCTACGGGATAATCCCATCAGACACGCGCAAGCTGTACGAGGTTCGCGAAGTCATCGCGCGCATAGTCGACGGGAGCCGGATGCACGAGTTCAAACCGCGCTACGGGACCACCCTGGTAACGGGATTTGCGCGGGTTTACGGCTACCCGGTAGGAATCGTGGCCAACAACGGAGTGCTGTTCAGCGAATCCGCGCTCAAGGCCACGCATTTCATCGAATTGTGCTGCGCACGCCGTATCCCGCTCGTGTTCCTGCAAAACATCACCGGCTTTATCGTCGGCAAGCGCTACGAGCAGGGCGGTATCGCAAAAGACGGCGCGAAGATGGTCAACGCGGTCGCCAACGCGCAGGTGCCCAAGTTCACCGTGATCATCGGCGCGTCGAACGGCGCCGGCAATTACGGGATGTGCGGCCGCGCATACGGTCCGCGCCTGCTGTTCATGTGGCCCAATTCTCGCATCTCGGTGATGGGCGGTGAGCAGGCCGCCAACACCCTGCTTACGGTCAAGCTCGATCAGTTGAAGCGCGAGGGCGGCTCGATGACCGAACCGGAACAGCGGGAGTTCACACGACCCACGCTGGAGAAATACGAACTCGAGTCCAGCTGCTACTATTCGAGCGCCCGCCTATGGGACGACGGCGTGCTCGATCCGGTCGAGACCCGCAACGCGCTGGCGCTCGGAATTGCTGCCTCGCTGAATGCGCCGATTCCGGCAGCGGCACAGTTCGGCGTGTTCCGCATGTAGCGAAGTAGGCGTCAACTCTCCTGGAGGCGCAACCCGCGGTGGCACAGGGTAGATAAGCACCGGTTGCAGACCGCGGGTAAGCAGCATGATGGCCAGCGCGCCGCCGATGACGACGATTGCGGAGCGGGCGCTGGGTCTGGGCGCCGATTTTGGTGGATGGCGCGGCCGGCAGCAGCCCGATCGCGTCCACCATCTGCGGTCATGATGACGGCGCGAAAGCGCCGGTCCGATCCGAGGATGATACCTTCCAGGAAGGGATGGCCCTGCTCCCACAGGTTGCGGATATAGAAGCTGAGCAGAATGCCGTCCATCACGGCGATGCCGAAGATCGATATGAACCCCACCCCGGCGGAGACGCTAAAGAGCGTCCCGGTAACTATGAGCGCAAGGATGCCGCCGAGGCAGGCGACTGGAATCTGCGCCATGATGATGAAGGTATCGATCAACGACAGCGTCGCGCTGTAGAGAATTCCGGGTGATCAGAAGCAACGCGAAAGGAACCACAATCATCAGGCGTCGATTGGCCGCCTGCAGTTCACCGTATTCGCCGCTCCATTCGAGATGTACTCCTTCCGGAAGTTTCACCTGCTGCGCGACCCGTTGCTTGGCTTCGGCCACGGTACTCTCGAGATCGCGACCCCGGCACCGCGAAGCGGATCGGAACGTAACGCTCGAGATCCTCCCGATATATGAATGAGGCGCCCTCGGTGGTCAGACCGCTGGCCGGTGTCCAAAATGCGGCGTAATGGTTCCTGAGCCAACTCGAGAATAGTGCTTTCGCCACGTGATGGTTCCTCCCCCAGCGATTCGACCTGTCGCTTAAGGAGGGACACTATACATTTCCTGCTTTTCGAGGATTGTGTTTTCTACGTGAGAAAATAGTTAGATGTGCGTTACTGCGAGGGATCGCCGCATAATTGGGCTAGGCGTTTGATCACATTTAACTGTATACGAAACAGTTTATGATGCGAACATGTTGTCAAGCACAACAGTCGGATGGTTATTGCATGCGTTCACCCATACGCGTCCAGTCATGATGTTGGCCAATACCATCAGACGGCCGAGGCGTTAGCTCTCGGGAAGAGGGCCTTGGCGCCGCGCGCCGCTGCACTTCGATCGTCGCAATAGTCACCAGCTCAAACGCTGTCGCTCATCATTATATATAGGCACCACGCGCGAGCGCTTGGTGTCCGACCTTCTGGCGTGGTGAGTGTCCGACCTCCCGTCATGGTCATGATCGCGCCCTGTTGACAAATGTGCTGGCCGCCGACTGGCGCTAAAAGCAATGTTCGCCAACAGGAAGGGCAGTGCGAACCGCATTATTGAGTTGCGAAGGCACAGCAGTGCTCTTTTAAGGCGCGATTAATCTCGTTCACATGGAACGGTCATATTTGGGTGCTATTTTCACCTTTCTGTCTATCAAAAGAGGGAGGAACAAATGGACAAGAACCTTAAGGCTTGGGTAGCCATGGGTGCCGCGGAGTTGGCGTTGTTTTCGCTGACACCGGGGCCGGCACGGGCTGCCGGCCCCGCCCCCAGTATTTCCCGCGTGCTGCTGCTCAGCGTCGACGGCATGCACGCAGTGGATTTCGCTAATTGTTCTACCGGTCTTAGCGGCGTGAACGGCGGCAACCCATATTGCCCGAACCTGGCGGCGTTGCAGGGGGTCAACTATGTTGCCTCTTCCACATCGAAACCGTCGG
>JBKPEA010000160.1:0-18246 GCA_046728175.1 Thermodesulfobacteriota bacterium
GGCTAGTCATGTAGTTCTGGCGGTGTGATGGTTTACGGATCCAAGGAGTCAGGATTCGAGCGCGATACCGGCCGGTGAGGTCTTCTTATAACAGAGGTGCGGGCCGCTCTCTTCGGCATCCCGCCCCGGGAGAGGACTCGTGTTTGATCAGGCCAATGCAGCCTCAAGAATTTCCTCAAGCCGGTCACGATATGAGTGGCCTCCACTCAGCGTTCGGGCTTGGCCAGCCTGTCTGATTCGCTCGCGTTCGTGCTCATGGGTCAGGTAGTAGCGAACTTTGTCGATCAGTTCGTCGCTGGATTCAAAAAACGCCGCTTCCTGGCCTTCCCGAAATACTTCCAGGTGGGACTCGGTGCGTTCATGAAGCATAAACGCACCGCACGCTGGGCCTTCGAAGGTACGCATGACATGGTCATCGCGATTCTCTCGCCTGACTAGATTGACCACGATCTTTGCCCCGCCGAGTGCCATTCGAAAGTCGTGGCCCCGGACCGTGCCGCGAAAATATCTTCCCAGCTGGCGGTCCCGATTCCACAGGCCGCCATATAGCGCCAAATTCAAGTCCGGGATCGCGCCGGCCAACGATCTAAAAAAAGGCAGCCGATCGGCGTCTGCCTCGCCAGCGAACGCGACGTCAGCGCCGAATCGTTTCCATTCATTCTCGGTGACGGGGGGATCAGGAAAATGAACTGACGATTTGTAACCGAATCTGACGTAGCGCATGTCACGAACCCCCGCTCTTTTTAGGTCCGGCATCACTGCCCGTCGAGTCGTCGCGTATAGGTCGTACTCCGGAATTGACCGGAGCACTTCGGGAGTTCCGGTTCGCGGATTAAACGGGTCGTCAGTCGCATAGTTTACGGCGATAGCGCCGGTCTGGTTCCGGATTGAAGCCACGACCCCCGGCGCCAGGTGGAATCCCATCAACACCACAAGTAGATGCGGCCGGAAAGCGAGGGCCTCCCTAATCAGCTCATGGTTCAGGGCAGCAGACGAAACCGGATGACGCCGATAACATAGAATCTGCGCAGCTGCTCGATATGCAATCGCTCTGCGGCGTCGGTTCCGGATGTTCATGGTGACCCAATCGAGAATCCGTGTCGCGACCCGATTTGCCAGGGAGCGCTGAACCAGGAAGCGGCCTTCGTCTACAAATCTCCAGCGAATACGGCTCGGGCATTGATCTGCAAGATGGCGAAGGTCCTCAAGAAATAGCGGCCAGGGAGCTGCGTGTGCAGTGGTGTCGAACAGCAAGATGCGAGCAGGGGCAGGAGTTTGGAGACTGACCTGCCGGTCGGATGACAACGCTTCCGGGCTTACAGTCCTGGACAAATTCGCTAATGCCTGGAGAAAGTAGGAGACGCGACCAAGTTCATCCGGAGGCCTCTTCAGAAATTCGTGCACAGCTGGCCGCAGCGTAACTCGAGGCCAGCAATTCTTCGCTGAGACGTCGATTGCGGATGGCGAATCCGTGGGCGGTAAGCTCACCCGAAATGAGGTGCCGTTGCGCACTCATCACCATGTTGAACCGCTGTTCATCATCCGCAGACAATTTGTCCGCGGCCGCCCGCATCGCGATCGGTGCGGAATGTGGCACATAGGCCACTTCCGAATCGGAAAAGTACGCGCGCAGACCGCCGGTGTCGGTGCAAATCGACGGAACCCCCGAGATTACAGACTCGAAGACCACGGTAATACCGGAGGCGTGCAGATTGGGTTTGAGAGCTACCACCACAAGGTCCGCCCACTCGTAAAGGGCGCGCACCTCGTCCGCGGTCATCGCCGATATTGCCGTCACGTTGCGCACGCCTTTAAGAAGCTTGCGATCGATCCGCGAGGAGCCGATCCGAACCTCGTAGCGGTCGACATTACCAAAGGCTGCGAGAAACGTTGGCCAGTCGCGATGCATGTCGTTGCCGAGCGAGGCGATTCGAAGCGGCCGACACGTCAGACCAGTTCGGGGTGCCCTCATCTCCTCGCTCGCAGTCCCCCAGAGCACACATTCGCACCGAACCGCGGGCAGCAACCTGCGGGCCGTTTTTAGATTCTCGGGCGACAGGGTCGTAATCACGCTCGCCTCCTGCAGCAGCACTCGATAAAGAAATCGCTTCGGGCGCGAGAGACGCGACCATTTATCGAACAGCCACACGCAGTTGGCAACGAGCTTGGGACGCCTGCGTTGCCTGAGCAATCGAAACAGAGCCAGCACCCCGAGATGCTCGAGTTCGGTATGGGTCCAAACCACGTCGGCCGCAAAGATTCCCCGACGATTACGGCAGACATGAATCAGGTCAAACCCGAGCAGCTTGCGGAGCACCAGGCGCACCAACCTGGTCAGTTGACCTTCATCACAGTCCTGGGAATACTCCACCGACCATCCGTTGCCCGCGGCCCGATGATATCCGTATGCGAGGCGATCATTCAGACCTGGGATAAGGCCGCGCGCGTATTTTCGGTCCCAGCTGTTGGCCCCGAAGTCGTGGCCCAAAAGAACGAAGACCTTCACCCTCTCGGCCCGGTTTTCCTCCGACATAAGGGGTGTCTGCCCTACCCCCGCATTGACGTTCGATGCGCCCTGGACAGGAACGACCCGCTTGGATGATCGCCGAACCAGCTTACGAAGTCCCAGCCCTTTGGTACGACTCGAGAGGCAAGGCCCCATCCAGCCGCGCGTCGGGCGCCGGCGCAATCCGACCCATCAACTGTTCTTCAACCAGCCAATCGCACCGAATCGTAGCCAGCAGCAGGCCCCACAGTATCCACAGTCGCGGCTGAGTAATCTCGGCGCCCGATGCGATTAGGGAAATTACGTTGGCGACCAGGGCGCCGGCAGCGGCAGTGATGAACCCTTGAATGACCGGATCCCCGCCGGGTCGATAGATGCGACGTCGGGTCTGCGAGTACAACTGTGCCAGCAGGACCGCCATCAGCACCATCCCCGGAATCCCGAGATTGCTCAGAACGTAGAAGAACCCGCTCATCGCTCGGTTAGAACCGAGCCCGGCTCCAAGCCCCCAGCTGTTTTGAAAAACCCCCACCGCGCGGCCGAAGGTTGCAGTTCGATGTTCCGCGGACCGCGATTCTCCCTTGTGGAACACAACCGTGTCGAGGAGGCTCCATGCGCTGGCCCCCCCAAGGGTCAGAGCCACTAGTGCAGCGCCGGCAAGCCCGAGCACCGCCAGCGTGGTTTTCTTCTTGATCCAGCCGTGACGGAGGATCGCCGCCCCGCAATCCCACACCATTATTATCCACATTATCCCGGCGGTGACGTAGCCGGTGGTGGAACTGGTTTTTACCAACAGCACACTGCCCACCGCAGCCCATAGCCACGCCCACCGATTTCGACCGCCACCTGTAATCGCCAGACTCAGCTCGAACACCGACCACGCGGCCAGAAACGCTGCCGCCTCGGAAGGCTCCGCGAAGGTCGCCGACACGCGCGAGACGTTATCCCCAATCAGCTGATTGGGCAGTTGCGCCCATGCCTGATTGCTGTTGAAGAACCAGGACGGAAACGGTAGTCCGAAGCGAGGACCAAGGATCTGATAGGCACCGACTCCCGCCACGAAGACTCCCGACCAGGAAAATGCAGTTATCAGGCGTTGCAATCGTCCGGGCCGGGCGGCGAATTGCAGCAGGCCCAAGACCATTACCAAATTCAGAATCATGTACCCGGCCTGGCCACCATTACTCGGACTCCATTGCAGGGGGAGCCGATAATAGTAAGACGCGTCGACTCCCAGGCGTGGTGAGTCTACCGGGATACCGTCAAACAAGACCGGCAGCGCGAAAGCGGAAAACACGCACCAGAGTATGAATATGGCGAGGATTCGGACGTGGCCGGCCACCGGCTCCTCGACAAAGAAGCGAATCCGGCCGGTCGCCCACTGCGGAATGATCCGCAAGGCCAGCAACGCGGTCACGAAGAAGTAGGGAGACAGCCCAACCGCGAAGCTTCCCCCCACGTTGACCAGCGCGGCGCTTTGCAACACGGCGCAGAAGATCGCCCACTCCGCAAGATACGAGGAAAAGACAAAGATTCCGAGCGTAAGCGGAATCAGAACCAGGCCGCTTGCAGGAATTCCCACCTCAATCGCCCTTCACGATCCGATAGGAGTCACTCTCGAAATGTTGGGTGGAAAACTCGTACAGTTCCGAATCTTCGATCGCATGCATCTGATGGACCAGGCCGGGCGGAATGTCCATGCACTCTCCCTCCTGCAGATCGAACTCGCGGATGGTGTCGGCATCGACCGAGTCCTTCAACCTGATTCGCAGCCGGCCCCGGCGCAGGTAAAACGATTCGGTCTTCAGTTTGTGGAAATGCAGGGAGCAACGCTTGCCCTTTCTTATCTCGAGAATCTTGCCGCAGTACTTGGCATTGTTCGCAATCCACACTTCGCGACCCCAGCCCTTGGGCTCGATATGCACGGGCTCGCGTACGAATCCCGCTTGCGCCTCGATTTCCGATGCCTTCGATGGGCTTCGCATATGGGGGGCTCCTGGAAAGGTTGGTAGAGACCCTGAGACTTTCGATACGCACCGCGCTGCGCTCGGCGTCGCTGCGGCCGCGCTCGTCAACTGATCATCGGTTGGCTTTGGCAGCAGAGAAAATCATGCGACGCGGAGCGAGATCAGTGTGCGCCCCCTCGCGATAAGACCACCGGCACGGTTCGAAACAGAATCTCCAAGTCTCGCGCGATCGATTGATCTCGTATGTATTCCATGTCGATCCGAACGCGACGCGCATAGTCGGCGATGTCACTCCGACCACTGACCTGCCACTGACCGGTGAGACCGGGCTGCACCGAGAGCAACAGTGACGCGTAGTCGCCGTACTTTTCGATCTCCGCAGGGACCACCGGCCGCGGACCAACCAGGCTCATCTCGCCCTTGAGCACGTTGAACAGTTGCGGAATTTCATCCAGACTCAGCTCGCGCAGAAAACTCCCGATGAAAATTAGCCGAGGATCCTCGCCCTTGGGCAACTTATAGTTATTCTCGACATATTTCCGATATAGCTCGGAATTTGACTTGAGAATGCGCTCGGCGTCTTGGTGCATCGTTCGGAATTTATAAATCTGGATCCGCCGGCCACCCTTGCCAACCCGTTCCTGGCGAAAAAGCACCGGCCCCGGTGAAGACACCTTTATCAGCAGCGCAATTATCGTCATGAGCGGCGCGAGCAGGGTCAGCAGCAGCACGGCGCCCGTGATGTCGAGGGCACGCTTGAGCGTGCCCTCCAGCCCGGTGAGTGCGCCGGATCGCAGGGTAATGAGCGGAATGCCTCCTATGCTTCGGAGCGCCAGCTTGAAGACCGAGGCGTCGAAGAAGCCGGGCACAATGTGCGCTTCGGTGCCGCGCTCGAACAGGCGCGGAAATAGAGCCGACGCGTCACCTCCAATGTCCGCAACCGCCACGAACACCTCCGCCGCCCGGTCGAAGCCTGTCGGCGGGGAACTTACGCCGGGCGCCGGGCGTCCGTCGATCAATTCGGGGTCCGCGGGATCCACTTGGCGGACCACCGCATACGGTTCGGGACAGTAATTGTCCAGGAGAAACTGCCTGAGCCAGCGCGCTTGAGTGCCGTTTCCAACTACGATCGCGCGGCGTTTAACCCCGCGCCGTCGTTGAATCCGGCGCGTAACCATGGTCTCGATCCACTGGCGCAACGCGACCGACACCCAACCAAGCAGCATGTAGGAGAGCAGAAAAAGGCGGCTTATTTCGCGGAGTTTGAAAACAAAGATCGCAACTGCCGTCGCAGCCATCCACAGCAGTCCCGCGTGAGCCAAGCGGCCGACATGGCTGCTGGAAGCTTCCGGCTGTTCGCCCTTGTCTTCCCCCAAGTAGCTACTGACCAGGTTCCATGCGATCAAAGCTGACAGCAACAAGACTACGTATTGAGCCGGCCAGCCCGCGATGTCCGAGGAAGCGGGCTCTGGCCAAATGAACAGACCGGAGCGGCTGAGGTACGAGACCAACGAACTGGTCGCCGCAAACGCGGCGAGCAGGCACAAAAAATCGAGGGCCCTGGACACGTCTCCCTAGACCTGGCCGACCTCAAGCGGGCGACCGACCTCGCAACCGATTGACTTTGGCGCGCGGTTTATGGGCGCGCGACTCAAGCTTGCGAACCGCTCCCGGCGGTGCTGGGCATGACCGGATCCGGCGAGGTCGTGTGCGTCGGAGTCCCCGGCCGATCCCGAGTTCGCTCTTTGTTCAGCGCGGCGTCACATGCCGCTTTCACCCTGGCGTAGCTGATCGCCTTCATGCACGCCGGGGGCTGGCGTACCCTCTCAAAGCCTAGATTGAGGAACCCGCAGCCGCTGAGCCGTGGCTCGACCACCAGCGCGTTCTCGCTCACCGGCCCCCAGCGCTCCGAACCGCTGGGGCCGTGGAGTGCGACCAGCGGGACACCCACCGCCGCCGCCATGTGCATCACACCGGTGTCGACCGAGACGACCAGTTCAGCTCGGGAGACCAAGCGCAGCGTTTCGCGCAAACTTGCTCCCGCAGCATTTCTCATCCGCGGGCGGAGCGAGGGCTTGACCTCTGCAATGACCGAGTCATTCAGCGCGCGCTGGCTGGCCGCCCCGCTAAATGCCACATCGTATCGGTCCGCTGCAAAATCTTCCGCAAGCGCGACCCATCGTCCCACCGCCCACTCCTTGAGCTTCGCGGCACTGCCACCGGGCCACAGATGAAAAACCGCAAAGCGTCTGGAGAGATCATAGACCTTTTGATTTTCGAGCTGTTCGCACCTAAGCCGCGGAGGATGAACCGGCAAGATACCGAGCGCGCGGACCAGTCCGCGATGATTCTCCAGCTCGTGTGCATGTTGCGAATGATCGACCACCAGGTCATATCCAAAATGTCTCGCCTGCGCGCTGGTCCGAAAGCCCGCGGTAAACTCGGCCCCGGAACAGATTGCAATGATGGCGTTGAGGCGACACCAAGGCCCGAAGTCCAGGAACAGGTCGAAGTTCAGTTCCCTGACCGTTCTGATCGCTGCGAGCGGGCGGAACACCGGCAGCTCGATGACCTCGTCGGCACCATCCAACAGGCAGGCGGCTTCGTAGTTGCTCGGGCCCGACAGAAAGACGATCTGAGCGTGCGGATACGCTGCCCGCAAATCCGCGAGCGGGCCGCTCATCAGGATCGTGTCGCCGAGAGCCGCGGTGTTCAGCAGGCCGATTTTCCGCGGGCGCGAGGGAATAGCTCGCTTACGTCGACATTGTCCCGCCAGAAAGACCAGTGGTATCCCGAGATAGCGATCCAGCAGGCGAGCCCGACTGCTGCCACGTCCAGGCAACTTCGTCGCGGCCCCGGCCAAGCAATCACCGCAGCCAGTTAACCTGCTCACTGGCGGTGGTTCCCCGTGGCAAGGCGGTTGCGATGGCTTGAAGGGTTGGGTCCGCTTCGGCGTAGCCAAGGCTTCAGACCGCTCCACGCCCGCAGAAAGCCCGGCAGATTGCAGACCGTCGCCCGCAGGTCGCGTCGCTTCTCGGCCGTGGTAAGGTATACGCACTCCATTTCCTGTCCCGCCGCGACCTCCAATCCCAGCTGCGGATGAGCCCTTATGCCCTCGGGCGACGCAAACATGAGCAGATTCTGGCGGTACCGCCATTGCACCGGACCGTCGTTCCGAATCAGCGGCCGGATCGGGTCGAATAGCTTCAGTCCCTCGGCCCCGAACCGCCACCGCCAGTACGATGGCCACTGCTCGTTGATGTGAAGCGAACCTCCCTGCCCCGGGACCGCGGCCGAAAATAGAACCAGCGGCGCGGCTTTGCTCAACGCGCGGACCAAACCCCGCCCGCTTTCTCGGACAGATGTTCCGCTACCTCCACCGAGATAGCCAGATCGTAGCGGCCCGATATTTCGAGTCGCGTCAGGTCTTTGGCTACAAAGGCCTCCGCCGCAATCAGCAAGGCGTCGCGATTTACGTAGTCTCCGTCGATGCCGCAGGTTCGCTCGACGCCCATTTCAATGAATGCTTTGAGCCAGCTTCCGACACCAAATTCGACTTCTACCACGCTGTGCTTGATTGAACATTCGGCAGACCACGCGCGCGACCGCTCTTGCGGAGCGCAGCGAGTCCTCACATTGCCCATCAAAGAATCCCTCGTCGTAGACACTACTAAGTTTTGTGTGCAGCATGTCCCTGGTCCAAACTCGCTCTTCGACGGGTGGTCAACATTCAAAGCGCGACGAACGGCTGGCGACTCTCGTTATGCGGTCATCGCCTCACTTAGCACCGTCCAGGTTTGAAGGGCGGTGAGTTCCCAGCTGAAGTGTCGGCTCTGCTGAATCGCTCGAGCCCGCAGGGTGGCGCGATGCTCGGAATCGCCAATCAGTTGTTCGATCGCAGCTGCGATCTGCTCAATGTCGAAGGGGTCCACAAACAGGCCGCCGTCGCCGACCACCTCCGGCAGCGAGGTGTTACTCGACACAATCGGCACCGTTCCCGAGGCCATTGCCTCGAGCGCAGGCAACCCAAACCCCTCGTATAGCGAGATATAAACCATCGCCAGGGCTCCGCTATAGAGCCCAGGCAAATCGGCATCGGCGACGAATCCGGCCAAATGCACGCGCGCGGGAAGCTCGCCGAGCTCGACGAGGTTGAAGACCTTGCGAGACGCGCTTGCACCCGCGATCACGAGCCAGATTTCTTCGGGTAGTCGCGCGACGCATGACGACCAGGCCGCCAGCAGACGGGGCAGATTCTTTCGCGGCTCCAGGGCCCCCAGGCTTAGCAGGTAGTGGGGGGAAGGAATCCCCAGGTCGTTGCGGACCCGCGCGATCTCGTCCGACGGCCGTGGACAAAACATCGCGTCAACCCCACCGGGGACCACGACCACTTTCGATTGGTCGATATTGACCAGCCCCAGAAGTCGCTCGCGTGAGAATCGCGAGACCGTAATCACTCGCCGAACTCGCTTCAACAATTCCGGCGTAAGCCATCGGTACCAGGCGGCAAACAACCGCGAATACCATTCCGGATGCTCCAGCGATCCTAGGTCGTGAACCGTGAGAACCTGATTGGCGATACTCAGCGGCCCGGTATTCGCTGGACTCCAGAGAAGAGCATCACCGATCATCCCGGGCAGCACCGTCTGCTCCCAGAGGTGGCCTCGGACCCCCTGCATGGGACTACGCGGTGCCACCGGGGTAACGCGATCCGCCAGCCGTCGCTGGACCTCGGACGTATAGCGCTGCACCCCGCGCTGTCCGGCCGACTGGGAACGCAGATTAATGAAGACCGGAGACTTCTCGTCCATCAGCAGCGTTGGCGGGTCCGAGCCAAGGGCTGGTGATCACGCGCCGGGCCGCATTCAGCACCGAATCGACCTCAATATCGAGCATGCAGCGGCTCTTCACCGGGTTAGCGCACTCAAGCGGCCAGCGATTCGCGTAGAGATTCAGACAGGGACTGCAGGCGACCTTGGTCTGGTAAACATAGGTCGCCCGCGAACCGATCGGGGCCCAGTAGCGCGGCGAGTTGGGGCCGAACAGCCCGACCGTTGGCGTGCCCATCGCCGCAGCCAAGTGCATTATTCCGGTGTCGTTGCTGACCAGTAAATTGCATCGTTGCAGCAGCGCCGCGGTCTTGGCCAGTGATCCCGAGTCGGAAGCATCCACGGCGTGACCAGAGTATTGGTCGATGAACGCACGGATCAGGGGTCGCTCGGGAGCAGTCCCGGTGAGTACGATGGATGGTTCCAGTTCCAGGGAGCGTATGCGCTCCGCAAATTGCACAAAGCGGTCGAGAGGCCAGCGGCGAAACTCCAGATCCAGGCTGCCAAGATGCAGCGCGATCGCCGGGTGCCGCAGCACATGCCGGGTCAGCCAGTCCAGAGCCCACGCCTCAGCTTCTTCTCCGCATTTGAGCGGGACCGGCGTCACGGAGTCCGGGAGACCGGGATCAATCATCTGTGCCAGGCGGACGAATGACTGCCACATCGAGTACCCTTCATGAAAGCGTTGGGCATGTGTCAGAAACCGCGCCTTGGGGCTCTCGACCGTGGGCAGGAAGCCGACCCGCACCGGAATCCCGGTGGCCGCCAGGAAAGCCGAGCCCGCAGTTGAGCTCTGCTCGAAATTCAAAATCGCATCGTAGCGACGCCGACGGATGTCTCTTAGCGAGGCCAATGCTGTGCGAGGTGTCAGTTTCTGCTGGGTATACTGATGAACCCGAAAATTGGTGCCTAGCGTCAGCAGCTCGCGCGTGGCGGTTCCGACCAGCACCCCAACGTCGAGGGCGGGATTGCGAGTTACCAGATGGTCGATGAGCGAGCGGATCAGGACGCTGTCGCCCATCCCGAAGACCTTTACCACCAGCAGCCTGCGCGGAGCTGTGTGCAACGGGGTGGCAAGCGGCTCTCGAGATGCCTTCGACCAGCGACCCACGATGCGCTCGCAGAGCTTCGTCATCCAAGGTCTCCTGCCCCTAGTACCGTATGCCGGGCGAGACATACTTCGCATATCGGATCCGTTCTGGTCGAAATACTTTGGGATCAGCTGGCCCGTGCGCGGTGAGCGTGGTTAAGGGAGCGCGATCTGCGGGTTCGCAGGTTGCAACATTCCCGTAGGACCTGGGCTAGGATTGAAGCGCTTCCCGCCCAGTTCCAATCTCGCCAACTAATTGGTCTGGCCACCGCCGCGGCCACCGCCAAGGCGATGCCCGAACGGATGCCCTCCTCGGTCGGTGCGACGTAGATTGCGTCTTCACCGCCGGCCTCTCTGAGTTCGGGGAGGTCACTGGTCACCACGCGCGTCCCGCAGGCGCGGGCTTCAAGCACCGGCATGCCGAAGCCCTCATAGCGCGACGGATAAACAAACGCTTCAGCTCCGCTGTACAAGGCAGCCAGCGAAGCGTCCTCCACAAACCCCAGACTGACAACCGCTTCGCTGTTGCGCGCCAACTCCAAGATCGAAGAGTCTTTCCAACCCCGCTCACCGACCAGCACGAGCTTGTGGTGAGGGATCAATCCATCAGATTTCATGTGAAGAAATGCACGAATCAGCCGCTCGAGCCCCTTGCGGGGTTCCCAAGTAGATACGCTGAGCAGGTATGGCCGATTCACCCGGTAGCGCGCGAGTACCGCAAGCGTGTGCGTCTCTGAGCGTGGTCGAAACACCTCAGATAGTCCCGGCCGAACCACCGCTGCTACTCGATAGCCGAAATTGCTCTTGAGCCGTTCTGCAGTACCTGCCGAATTGCTGACAATGGCGTCGGCGCGGGCGAGGCTGCGCGCGAAAAACAGCCGCGAAGACCACAGCGCGTGCCGATCCATGGTCTGTGGCGCGACCCTCTCCACCACGTCATGTACGGTCAGCACCGCTGGCGAGCTCAAGCCCACCAAGGGCAGAAGTCCGGTGCCGGCCCAGAAGACGTCGAGTCGATCTTGGCGCGACATTAGCCCCACTCGCGCCACCAGCCACAGAGTGTTCGGCAGCCGCCGTCCCAGCGGAGCGTCATCTACCCTGACTGACCAGCGCCTCGAGATTGCCGGGAGATGCAGCGGTTGGGGCACATACAGAAAGAACTCGGCGGCGGGGAGCACCTGATCGAGCGCCCGGCATAGCTCCCATATGTAACGCCCGATACCCTTGGGCTGCGGTCCCAGCCGCCGCCCGTCAATCCCGATACGCACCGGTTCCCAATTTCTTCGGCCGTCGCCGTGTCTTTTCGCGGCGCACCCTGCGAGGAAGTTAACCGTGAAACGGCGCCAGGGCAGCCGCAAAAAAATGTTTACGCACGCATTTCGACGGTTTTAGGTCAGGTCGGCGGAACGACCGTGCTTCTCGAATTTCGCTCATACGAAAAGTAATAGCGGTTGTACTCTTTATGATCGGGGTGATGAATATCAACTCGGTTGAGCACAACTCCGAGCACATTGGCGCCGGCGAGCGCTAGGCGCTCCGAGGCGCGCCGCACACTCTGCTTCGGTGTGGTGGGTCCGACCACCAATACGACGCCGTCGGCCATGGTCGCGATTCCCACGGTGTCGCTCGCGTACATCAACGGCGATGAATCGATCAGTATGTATCGATAGCCCTCGGAAAAGAATCTGATCACTTCCAGCATTTTGGCCGAAGTAAGTAATTCAGCCGGATTCGGCACGCGCGATCCAGCCGAGAGCAGGAATAGATTTCGATCTTCGATGTAGCGGACCGCGTCTCCAGGGTCGAGTTGCCCCACCAGCACTTCGCTCAACCCCACGGAATTGTCCACTCCGAGGGCCTCATGGCATTGCGCGCGGCGCAGATCGGCGTCGATGAGCAGGGTTTTGGCGCCTGTCTGGGCAAAGGCGGTGGCGGCATGGACCGCGGTCCAGGTTTTCCCCTCTCCCTCAATCGCGCTGGTTATCAGCATTTTTTGCGGCGGCGCGCCGGCGCGAGAGAACATCAGGGCAGTACGAATCGAACGATAGACGTCACCACCGCCCGGTTTGTGGTCAGCGAACCCGGTATCGGCGGTACCCTCAGAGCCGAAAGGAAATTTTCGCAGCCGATTAAGGCGCTGGTGGCTGGCGCTCGCCTTGCGCAGCATCGCGAAGTCGGGTGCTACCGCAAGGTTGGGAAGATGCAGGTAGTGTTCGACTTCTTCACTGGTCTTCAGGCGGTTATCGAGCTGATCGAGGATGAACGCGAGCGCAATTCCGCACACCAGTGCCAGCAGTCCGCCGATCATAAAGTCGCGTTTCTTCTTGGGAGTCGACGGGCGCAACGGGGGAAAGGCGCGGTCCACCACGCTGACGTTGGTCACCGGCGCCTGCTCGCCGATCTGGATTTGTTGCATGCGCAGAAGCACGTTTTTGTACAAGTCGCGGTTGGTCTCGACTTCGCGCGCGAGCACGGCGTCCTGAAGCGACGCGTCATTGGCCACGAGGTCGCGCTCCTTTTCAGCGGCGATTTCGGTGCGCAATTGCCGTTCCTGATCGACCGCGGCGTTGTAGTCGCGCAGGATCGCTTTCGCGATCTGCTTCACTTCGTTGTTCAGGGCGCGATTCGACTCAAGCACCTCTGCTTTCAACTCGGCAAGCTTCGGATATTCGGGGTTGAACGCGGTGGCCATATTCGCGTACTGAGCCTGCAGGCGGCGGACCTGGGGCTTGAGCATGGTGATGGCCGGATTGGCGATTACTTGGGGAAGCGAATCGTAGTCTCCAGCCCGAACCTGTTGCAACTGCGATTCGGCGACAATTCGCTTGGTTTCCGCTTCGGTCTGGGCTCTGGTCAGATCTTCCATTCGGCCCTGGGCAATCTTGTTGGTATCTTCGACGTCGAACGCGACGATTCCCTTCTGGTGACGATAGGTGTTGAGCTCAGCCTCCGATCGCTGAACGCGCTGCTTGATTTCAACCAGCTGATTCTCCAGAAATTCGACCGCCGCACGGCGCGATTCACTGCGCAATTGGATCCCTTGCTGGACGAAGTGACGAACGTGAGCGTTGGCGATGCGGGCGGCCAGTCGTGGGTCGGGGGCGCTGAACGACACCTTTACCAGGCGCGTACCGATCAGGGGCTCAATCGTCAGGCGCTTGAGATAGGCATCAATCGCGCTTGCGCGAACCCCGTCGGTTTCGGGAACGGCTGCGGGCTGCTGGTTGAGATCGAAGAACCGCGCCAAGAGCGCCCAAGTCTTCGCGATAAAGCCGCGCGAACCAGCGGAACCCAATAGTCCGGTGTTCTCGAGATTCAATTCGCGGATGATTCCGGCCGCCAGATCGCGACTCCTCAGGAGATCATATTGGGTCTTGTAGTAGTCGTGCTCATCGGTGCTTCCGGATTCACTGATTAATTCTCTGATGTCCAAGACCTGAGGCGGCTCAGGCTCAATCAGCAAGATACTACTGGCGGTAAAATTGCGCTGCGAGATAAGCACCACGACGCTGGTCAGCAACAACGCACCGCTCAGCATCGTGACGATCAGCCGGCGATACCGCCGGATGATTCGCCAGCAGTCAGCCAGTCCGATGCCGTCGCTCATCGCAATCGGAGCCGATCCTGGCGTTAAAAACGCGGTCGACGGAACGGACGACGCGTGAGAAGGCCGGGGCACTGGATATGGCACTATTTCGGACACTGCAATCTTCCCACCGTCATCAGGAGCGAATCAGAACCTCAAACAGTTGACCACCCGTCTCGGGAAATCGTTTCGATGGTCGAGAGCGCTGGTGGCGATCAATTTTGGTGCAGGCCGAGGCCCGCTAGAAAATTGGCACTCCGACGCCGATCCCGCTGCCAAAATGCTGGAACAACGCGAAGAGCGTATAAGGAACGGCGCCGACTGCGGATCGCTCCACCACCACGACGTCGCCCGACTGAACAGCGACATCACGCGCTTCGCCCCCCTGGAGTTTGGTCAGGCTGAATTCAGTAAAGGTTTCCTTGCCGTCGGAATCTGTGCGCATCAGCGCCGCAGTCCAGCTGAAAGTCGCGCCGCCCGCAGCCGAGATCGCCCCGAGCAGCGTCATGCCGGGAGTGATCCGGTATGCACCCGGACCTCGTACCCAGCCTTGCACCATCACCTGGCCCGCAATCGGAACCATCACCGCATCACCCGGACGGGTCGGAAAATCAAGACATGCCTGATTTCCTGGCTTCTCCAAATCCAGTTCGATCCAAGCGCGACCCTTGAAATCGTCGTGCGCGAGCGGCGGCGGATGAGTCCGGGAAGGAATCTCCAGATATGGAGAGGTTGTCGTCTGGGAGGCGTCACGACTGCGCAAGTCCACACCCGGAGCACCCGGGTCGTTGGCCGCGAGCTCGACCGGCACGCCGCCGCTCGCGTCGCCAGAAAGGTTTGTCGCAGCGGCGTTGGAAACTCCAGAACCGACCTTAGGCGGCACAAAAATGACCTTCTGCGCAGCCTCCTGAGTCATTCCTCCAGCCTGACCGATCACGTCCAGGATCGACTCGCTTGACCTCCTCAGGTCGTAGAGTCCCGGCTTCTGAACGGCGCCCATCACGGCCACGTCGCGAGCCTGGTAGCGCTCGACGAACAGCTCAACACGCGGAACTTTCAGGTATGGCGCAAGCCGCTGAGTGAGTGCGGCCCTGAGTCCGTTTTCGCTCATTCCCGACACTTCCATGATTCCGACCAAGGGCAGCGCGATGGTCCCGTCGGGAGCGACACGGACTTGCTGCCGTTGCAGTTCTTCGACCTCGGATACTGAGACCGTGATCACGTCACCCGGACCGACCGCGAAGTCTGTGGGGATGTTGGAATCTCGCTCCCGCCAAATCTCCAGCAACTTCGGATCTTCGCACGACCTCGCCGCGACGTGCCCGGCCGCGGGAAAATCGGCCGGCGACTGGTCGGCGGACGGAGCGCAACCTATGATGCAGCTAGCTGCCAATAGGCACACCACAAGCGGCGCGATGCCGCCTTCCCTCCGCGCTGCGTTTGGACCCGGACTCATTTTTCTAGCGGGCTGAGCGAGCCGGTTTTCGGCCCTTTGAAAATTCGTGGGCATCGTCCACTGGTCAACACTCTACACTCTGGGCAATGGAACGGAAGAGCCGAAAGGTTCCTGGATCGCCGAGGGACCGCTCTTCAAACTGCCATTGATCTTCGATGACCAGGAAACGTGGGGTGCTCCTAGGCCGTCGCTGAGAACCACCTGGCCGCCGTAACTTCGGACCGCCTCAAACTCATCCCCACTCATACCCGATCGACATTCCGAAGCAACAAAGATGTCCGGCTGGATGGAGTGCACGATTTCCGCTAGGCCCGGGCTCTCCACCATCACGACGTAGTCGACCGCCTCCAGCGCGGCCAATATTTGCGCCTGTTCCGCTGGAGAATGTTCCGAGCGCGCGGACTGATCGAGTGGCTGGCTGCCCGAGCTGCCTCGAAATCCCACGATCAACAAATCGGCCAGGGCGCGCGAAAATTCCAGGAGCCGGACTCGGGCGGCATCAAGTGCCTCGAAGTTTGCTTCGACCAAGCAGATTTTGCTGCCCGCGCGCCGATGGCGATCGACTTCCCCCGACAGCTCATGCAACCGGCGAATCTTGCGACTGCTGCCCGTTTGTCCGTGTAGGGCATTTGAAAGCTCTTCACGTGAGATGACCGTCGCTCCGTGCCGGGCCACTTCCAGTCCGCCCGCGACATTAGCCAACGCGGCGGCCTCCGGCGCGGGCATACGGGCAATCCAAAAAAAGCCGAACGTTGCCAGAACGACGTCTCCGGCGCCTGTGACATCGTAGACTTCCCGCGGCATCGTCTCGATGTGGATTCCCGGTCCATCGCGCTCCGCGAGAAACATCCCGTCGCGATCCAAGGTCACCAAACTTGCGCTCAACCCAAGGTCAGCGACCAGTCTGCTCGCCGCCGCAGGCCAATTTCCGGCGTCGGACATGTCGAGTCCGGTGGCGTGCTGAGCCTCAAAGCGATTGGGCGTGAGTGCGGCGGCACCTCGATAAATTGAGAAATCCGACGCGCGTCGCGGATCGACGACGACGGGTTTGCGTCGACTTCGAGCGATCCGAATGATCTCGCTGAGCAGACGCGGGGTCAGCAAGCCTTTGTCGATATCGCATACCAGCACGCCGTCGGCCGCGTCCAATTCCGCACGGAGCCGAGCCAGGAGCGCATCCTCTATCGACCGGTCCAACGGTGTTGCGTCTTCTCGGTCGACGCGTAGCATCTGCTGAATCCCGCGTCGCGCCGACTGCGCCGCGCCGAGCAAGCGCTCCTTGACTATGGTGGTACGACCCGCCACCTCCAACAGCGAATCGCAGCCGATACCGAACTCTGTGGCGAACCGACCGATCTTCCCCCCGTCTACGTCGGCGCCAACCACGCTTAGCAAATGTGCTTCCGCACCCAGGGCGCGAACGCTGGCTGCAACAAACGCGGCGTTGCCTAGGCGTTCCTCGCTACGGTTCAAGTGCAAAACCGGAATCGGTGCTTCAGGGGATACGCGTTCGACCGTGCCCCACAAATAGCGATCCAAAACAACCTCGCCCACCACCAGCAGCCGCGGCGGCTTTGCCACGCGCACCTCAATATGCAGATTGTTCATTGACCCTGCCATGGCCAGAGTCCGCGCCTCAACAAGGCGCGCGTCCGCCATCGCAGGCCCGTATGCGCGACCCAGAACATCGCGAACCAACTCGCGCTTCGGACTTGACTCAGCAAACGTTCAACATGGGGCAGGTGAATCTTCAACCCGCCTTTTCCGCGTAAGTCCTCGGGCTTTACTTTTCCGGTTCCCGAGGTTTCGGAGCTTCTACTGGACAGTTTCCGAGATGGCGTTTTATCTGCTCCCGACTAACGCATCTTTCGTGCCCACAGGGAAGGGTTTTCCCAAAACCGGCTCTGACGCTCCGTCACTCGTGAGCACATGCCTTTTGAAAATATTCCACGATCCGGGGTCCCAACCTCTTGATGTTCCCCCGCTGATCGTGATGGTCATCAGTACTGAGTGTACTTTGTTCGCCCTTTCCTGTTAACTCCCTTTTCTGTTAACTCATTCCAACGATCATGCTATGGAAATGCTATTTTTCGCAGCTTATGCTCAAAACTGTAGCCGCCCCCTGAGCAAGGGTTGCGATTAACAACCCGCCCAGACCATCCTCAATAGCTTCGAGTCTCGGGACTTGGGCTGAGCGCAAGCGGCGTGCCAATAAAGTCATGACGAGAAATCAATGTGTTGGGATCTTCTTAGGGGAGGGGGGTGAAAAACGCTGGGAATTTTACAACGACCGTCAGTAAAGCGTACAAAGCCTTGATGCTTCAATACGATAGTCCCGATAGGTAATGCCCATTCCTGCTTTTGAAATTCGTTATGTAAGTAACGCGACTCGTTTCAGATCAAGGAATTGGGGTGTTCTAGCGACCTTGCCGTACGGTCTCTTGACCCGCTAAAAGACTCAAACATAGGACCCCTGTTTAGATCGTGAGGTGATAGCTTGTGAAAACTCAGTCTTGGCGAAGAATCGTATTCTAAACTTCACTTGGAAAAACAGAGGACAGATGGCTCGGAGTGATCGAAGCAAGCAAAGTGCTTTCTGAATGTGCGATCGATGCGTTCATCGACAACTTGATTCTTTGGACATAAGATCGTCTCCCAAGTTCAGCGGCCGAATGTGACTCGAGCAGCATTTGGTCGGGGGCCGGCCGGAGCAAGGACAAATGAGCCGCGGCTTGCAGGTTAGGGACCGACTGCGAAGGCGTCTCGTTGAGCCGACCCAAATGCACAGAAAATGATCAAAAGTTTACCAAAG
>JBKPEA010000161.1:0-21249 GCA_046728175.1 Thermodesulfobacteriota bacterium
ATCACCTCCGCCGCCGGTTGCCCGGCCTTGTTCGGCGACTTCAGCGGTACTATGGGACCGTCCGACTTCCCGTGCCCGTTCATCGTCGGCGTACGTCCTTGGACTTCCCGACACGTCCCGTACCTCCATCAGGCACGGGCGAGCACAGGATCTCCCGGTTCTCGTGCGAAGTGTTTCCGTACGTGCACACGGGGTCTCTGACCACGCGGGACCCGAACGCATCTCGCGGTGCCGATGCGCACAGTGTTGCCTTCCGCTTCCTCCTACAGCGTCGGCGTCCCGGAGCTGGTTTCTTTCGCGGCTGGATACCCGGCCCGCACGTACCCCTGTCAACGCTTCGCAGCTTCCCTTGCGGAAAGCCACGCATGATTCGGGGCCGTTATGGGTCGCTGACCCTTTAACGTGTGACTCTTTCATTCACGACACTTCGCCGGTTTAGCCCGGCGCACAGGAGGATGGACGATGAAGATCGGAATTTTCTCACTCGCGCTCGGGATGGCGAAGGGAACCGCGCTCAGCAAGGCGTTCGCTGCGCACGCGGAGCGGTTGGGATTTTCGACGATTTGGGTCCCGGAGCACGTGGTGTTGCTGGATAAATACGCGTCCCGCTATCCATACAGCGACAACGGTATCCTGCCGGCGCCGACCAATTCTCCGATTCCCGATCCGTTTTTGAGCCTCACCGTGATGGCCTCGACCACGGAGAAGATTCGGCTCGCCACCGGCATCTGCCTGGTTCCGGAACACAATCCGGTGGTTCTTGCCAAGGTGATCGCCACCCTCGATTGGCTCAGCGAGGGGCGATTTGCGCTCGGCGTCGGCATTGGCTGGCTGGAAGAGGAATTCACCGCGATCGGGATTCCGTGGGAGCGGCGTGCGCAACGAACCCGTGAGTGCATCGACGCGATGCGCCGACTATGGGGCGACGACGTGAGCTCCTTCTCAGGCGAGTTCGTCAGCTTCAAGGAAGTGCGCTCGTTTCCAAAGCCGGTTCGCGACAGCGTCCCGATCATCTTTGGTGGCGAGAGCACTCCCGCGCTGCGGCGGGTGGCCGACTATGGAGCCGGATGGTTCGGGTTCAATCTGACCCCCGATGAAGCGTCGGCAAAAATTCGCAAGCTGGAGCAATTGCTACGCGCCAACAATCGGAAACTCTCCGACGTGGAGCTGATCGTATCGCCGAGCGGCAAGCCCATCACGCCGGACGATCTCAAGCGCTATCGCGAGGCGGGCGTGGCCGAGGTAGTTATCACCACCCTCGGTCTCGCGCGCACGCCCGAAGCGGCCGCAAAGACACTCGAAGACGGAGCACGGAAGTGGCTTGAGCCGGCATCGAAGCTTTAGTCGGGGCGGGTTTGCAGTTTTAAGAACTTGTGAGCATCCTCCCGCTCCGAGTTCTCGGCGCGCGGCTGACAGGAATCGAGCCGCAGATCGATCAGAAGAGGATCAGCGGCTTGATAATTCCGTCGAGCTTCTGGTCCATCATTTCGAAGGCGCGCTCCAGTTCAGCAAACTTGAACCGGTGCGTCGTCATGCTGGTCGGATCCAGGCGCTTGGCCTGCAGAATTCTCAACAGGCGTTCCATCCGCAGTCGCCCTCCGGGACAAAGGCCGGTGCGAATGGTTTTTTCAGCCATCCCGACCCCCCAGTCCAGACGCGGGATGTTAACGAAGTCGCCCTTGCCGTGGTATCCGGCGTTGGAAATCGTACCACCCGGTTTGGTCACCTTGATCGCGTTTTGAAATGGTTCAGGGCCGCCCAGTGCCTCAATCGCTGAATCAACGCCCCGGCCGGCGGTGAGGTGCATGATTCGCTCGACCGGGTTTCCCTGCGAATGATCAATGATCGCGTCGGCGCCGTACTGACGTGCGAGCTCCTGCCGTTGGGGCACGGAATCGACGCCGATTACCAGGCCCGCGCCCCGAAGCCGCGCGCCGGCGACCGCCATCAGCCCGACGGGTCCCAGGGCGAAAACTGCCACGGTGCCGCCGATCGGGATGTCGGCGTTCTCGGCGGCCATAAAACCGGTAGAGAGCATGTCGCAGCAGTATACGGCGCTTTCTTCGCTCACATCGCGCGGGATATGTGCCAGGTTCGCGTCAGCGTCGTTCACGTGGAAATATTCAGCGAATACTCCATCCTTGATGTTGGCGAATTTCCATCCGCCCAGTGCGGCCCCCGATTGCGATGGATGTCCCGCCTGCGAAGCCGGATCACCCCAATCCGGCGTGATCGCGCCGACTACCACCGGGTCTCCGGGTTTGAACAGCCTGACTTCGCCGCCGACTTCTTGCACGAGGCCGACCGCCTCATGTCCGAGGGTAAGATTTTCCCGTGGGCCAATGGCGCCGTGTACGGTGTGCGAATCGGACGTGCAGATCAGAGCATGAGTGGTCTTTATGATCGCATCGTTCGGCCCTGGGTTGGGTACGGGCTTCTCGGCGAACCCCACGCGGCCAAGTCCCTGCATGACGAATGCCTTCATGGCGACTCCCCCAGCTAGTGATAGAACGCATAGATGGTAGTGACATGAGCGGCCAACTGCCAATCATCGCCGCGCCAAGGGTGGAAGGATCAGAGGTCAGCATGCTAATCGTCATGCGGACTCCCCGGTCCCGGACTTGAGTCGTGAACACCACCGAAGAAATTCGCATGCTCGGCTACGCGGTCAAGGTCGCGGGCCTGGAAGCACCCGAGGTGGTTCTTCCGGAAAGCCATCACGTGATCGTCGGCGCCATGCGCTTTCATTATTTGGACTGGGGTGGCAACGGTGATCCGGTTCTGTTCCTGCACGGCGGCGGCCTCAACGCGCATACCTGGGACGTTGTCGCTCTGATGCTGCACAAGCGCTTCCGGTGCATTGCGCTTGATCAACGGGGTCACGGCGACAGCGAATGGTCCCCGGCACGCGACTACCGGGTCGAAACGCAGGTGGGCGACATCGAAGGATTCACTGAGCTGCTCCGGCTGGAGAATCCTCTGTTAGTGGGCCAGTCGATGGGGGGGCTCAATGCGATCGCCTACGCGATCCGTCACAGTGAACGCATTAAGGGGTTGGTGGTCGTGGATGTTGGCCCCGAGATCAACCCGTCCGGCGCCGAACGAATCCGGGAATTTTCCAGCACCCCCGAACTTGATTCGCCCGAGGCATTCCTGGAACGCGCCACAAAGTTCAATCCGCTTCGTGACCCCGAGGTGCTACGGCGCAGTCTCTTTTACAACCTGCGCCAACTCCCGGGCGGAAAGTGGACGCTCAAGCACGATCAGCGGCGAAGCGTGGAAGAAGGCGCGCGAAACAACGCCCGGCGCGAACTCCTCGCCGGCCAGATTGATAAGATAAGCTCCCCTGTCCTGATCGTCCGCGGCGCACGCAGCGACATCCTCAGCGATGAAGCGGCACAGAAGTTTGCCCGGACTCTCTCCTGCGGCCGCTGGGTGCGCGTGGAGGATGCGGGGCACAACGTGCAAGGCGACAATCCGCGCGGGCTCCTCGAAGCAATCTATCCGTTTCTGGACGAAATTGGCCAGAAATAGAAAGGACCTGAATGAAGCGTTATGTGCTGGCGGCAATAGCGATGCTGCTCGCAGTTGCGACTTCCCTGTTCGCTCAATCGATCCCCCTGAAAATACCTTCGCCGACTCCTTCGCCGGCCGCCGCGCAGCCGGGCGAGACCGTCGCCGGACGCATCACGCACGTGGACACCAAGGCTGGAACCCTCACGATCAAGGCCAGTGGTTCCGAAAAAGTGCTTAAGCTCAAGGCCGCCGACTCGGTGAACCTGCACAAGTTAAGACGCGGGGAACGAGTTGCGGTCACCTATTCCGGGGCCACCGCGACCCGGGTAGAGGCAAGCCGCCCCGGCAAATAGGGCGCGCTCCGGCGTATGGGCGCTTGCGAGAATAGGGCTCCGGAGCGGGCGCGCTTCAGCTGGTGTGCAGGTAGGTGTGGTCCCGGAGGCCCCGCTCGTAGTCCTCGAGCAGCTTCATGCCATCGCTGGGCTTGATGCGGTCCTGCTTGATCGCTGCGTCGACCTGCATTTTTACGCGCGCCACCATTTCGCGCGCGTCGTACTGCACCATCCCCAGCACTTCCGAAATGGTGCTGCCGGGAATCACAACCTCCAGGTAGTAGCCGCACGGTTCGTCGGTATCCAGAAACACGTGGACCTCGTTGACCCGTCCGAACAGGTTATGCAGGTCGCCCATGATGTCCTGGTAGGCACCGGTAAGAAACACGCCCAGGAAATACGGCCGATCGTTCACCGGATGCAGGGGCAGGGTGTCATCCTCGTCATCGCGATGGATGTACTTGGATATTTTCCCATCGGAATCGCAAGTAATGTCGGCCAGTCGCGCGCGCACCAGCGGCCGCTCGTTGAGCCGGTGAATCGGCATGACCGGAAACATCGCGCCCAGCGCCCAGTGGTCGAGCAGCGACTGGAACACGGAAAAGTTGCAGATGTACTGATCGGCCAGCTCCCGCCTTAACTCGACCATTTCCTGCGGCAGATCGTTAACGTTGAGCTGCGATGCGAGGCGCATGATGCGCTGAGCGACCTCCCAGAACAAGCTTTCGGTCTTGGCCTTCAGCTCAAGATCGAGCAGCCCCAACTCGAACATCTTCTGCGATTCTTCACGAATCTGCACCAGATCGTGCCACGACTCTGAAAGCTCGCGTTGCTCGACCAATTCGCCGATTTCGCGCAGCTCGCGCAGCAACTTGTGCTCCTCGACCGCGAAGGTTCCGGGCGCCTTGCCCGGTTTTTCGACCGTGTTCAGCGCTTCCACTACCAGGACCGAGTGGTGCGCGACGACCGCACGCCCGGACTCCGATACCAGGTTGGGATGGGGAACGTTCTCTTCGTCGCAGACGTCCGCCACATTGTAGACGATGTCGCGTGCGTACTCGCGCACGCTGTAGTTCATCGAGGAATGCCCGGTGGTGCGCGAGCCGTCGTAATCGATCGCAAGGCCACCACCGACGTCCAGGTAGTCGATCGGATGCCCCATCTTGCGGAGCTTCGCGTAGTAGCGCGTCGCTTCACGAATCGCGCGCTTGATGATCAGGATGTCGGGCACCTGCGAGCCGATGTGAAAATGCAGCAGCTTCAACGCCGTGCTCATGCCCGCATCGCGCAGAATCGCGGTAGCCTGCAGCAGCTCTTCGGTCGAAAGGCCGAACTTGGCGGCGCCACCGCTGGATTCGGACCACTTGCCGGCGCCCTTGCTGGAAAGCCTGAGGCGCATTCCAATCATTGGCTCGATACCAACTTCCTTGGCAATCGCGACGATGGATTGAACTTCAGAAAGCTTCTCCGCGACCAGCAGCACGGTCTTACCCAGTTTGCGACCGAGCAATGCCGCGCGAATGTAATTTTCGTCCTTGTAGCCGTTGCAGATGATGAGAGACTCGTTGTCGGTATGCAGTGACAGCGCCGCAAACAGCTCCGGCTTCGAGCCGACTTCCAGCCCGTAATGGAACGGGCGGCCCGCGTTGACGATTTCCTCGGCCACTTCGCGAAGCTGGTTGACCTTGATTGGAAAAACCCCGCGGTACACGCCCTTGAAGCGCTTGCGCGAGATCGCCGCGGTGAACGCCTCGTTCAGCGCGCGCACTCGATGGTGCAGCATGTCCTGGAAGCGAATAAGCAGCGGACAGCCGAGCCCTTTCTGGCGTGCTGCCTCGACCACTTCCCGAATCACGATTTTTCCGCCACGCCCCAGCAGCGGGAGGACCGTCATCTCGCCGTCGTCGTTGATGTCGAAATAGCCGGCGCCCCAGCGGTCGACCAGGTAGGTCGCCTTCGCATCCTTGATCGTCCAGTCCTGCTCGTTGAACTCGGCAACATCGCGCTCTTTCGAACGTACGCTCGCTCTTGCGAAAGAAGCCATTTATACCCTCCGATGCCCGCCGGCCGGCACTCCGGCAGTTGACAATAATCGTAAAAGGACGTCGAGGATCAAGAGCCAGAGCGATTTTCCGATCTGCGAGAAAGGGTACCGCGGGCCGGGCTTATCTCACCCTAACCATTTTCGGCTGTCTGGCGACTCTTCCACTCGAAGAAGTTCAGGGGTGGCAGGTAGACCGTAGCACGCAAATTGTCCCGTCAGGAGTTTTTCTAATACGGCAATGTTTCATTGCCGTGACAAGATTTGCGTCGTGCCCGATGGTCGAAAAAAGGAGCTCGGTCTTACCCGCGCTGCGATTGGTCCGCCCGACCGGCGGGCCCGCGCTCCAGCAGCGGTTCCAGGTCTCCGATTATGAGCCGCGCGCCGCGCTCGTTGCGCAGATAGGTCCAGGCCCACTCCGCCAGAACCAAAATCCGGTTGCGAAATCCAATCAGGTAGAAGATGTGGATGGTCAGCCAGGCCAGCCACGCGCCAAGTCCCGACAACCTGACCTTGCCCACCTCGGCCACTGCAGCACCCCTGCCAATCGTCGCCAGTACGCCCCTGTCACGGTAGCGAAAGGGCGTGGTCGCCTGGCCGCTGATCGCGCGCAGCACATTGCGCGCCGCATGCCTCCCTTCCTGCATCGCCGCCGATGCCAGTCCCGGTACCTCGCGCTCTTCGGTGCGGATCGAGGCCAGGTCCCCGGCCACGAATACGTTACTGGCGCCGGGCGCTGACAAATCGGCATTCACCAGGACCCGGCCGGCGCGGTCGAGAGGGGCGCCAAGCGATGCACCCAACGGGTTGGCCGTGACGCCCGCCGCCCAGATCGCGGTGCGCGATCGAATGCGTCCGCCCGGGTACTCTACGCCGGCATCATCCACCGCAGTAACCGGACTGTTCACCAGCACTTCGACGCCGAGGTGCCTGAGCTGGCGGGTGGCGCTTTCCGAGGATTGCGCCGACATCGAGAGCAGGATTCTCGGTCCGGCTTCGAGCAGCACGACGCGCGATTCGCGGATTCGCCGAAAGTCACGCTCGATCACCTTGCGTGATATTTCCGCGATCGCTCCAGCCAGCTCGACCCCGGTCGGTCCCCCTCCGATGATTAGGAAGGTCAGCCACTCGCGCTGATTGGCGGGATCGATCTCGCGCTCGGCGGCCTCGAACGCAACCAACATGCGCCGTCTGATGGTGATTGCGTCTTCGACGGTCTTCAGCCCGGGCGCTGGTTCTTCCCACTGGTCGTGTCCGAAGTAGGAGTGCGTCGCGCCCGCCGCGACGATCAGATAGTCGTAGTGAACCGTGCCGTCGCGCAGGATCACCCGATTTCCGGCGATATCTATCGAGACGGCATCGGCAAGGATAACGCTGATATTTTTCGCGCGCCGGAAGATGCGCCGAATCGGCACGGCGATCTCGGCGGCTTCCAGCGCAGCAGTAGCGACCTGATACAGGAGCGGCTGAAAAAGATGATAGTTGCGCCGGTCGATGATGGTCACCTCGACCGGTTTCGACCTAAGCTCGCGGCCCGCGCTCAGTCCGGCAAACCCGCCTCCCAGGATGATCACTCGCTGCTGTCGCGCGGATTTTAGATTGGTATTCATCGAACTCCAGAGCCGGATTAATGCCTCGCGTCGTCCGGATCTCTCTGAAATTGTAACGCCTGCAGGTCGGACAGTCGCTGCCTAACAGGTTTGCGCCCTTGGCTAGCCGGATAGACGGGCCCGTGCTCTATTGATTGAAGCTTATTCTGGAGGTGTCTCCGGATGGACGTGAACAAGATTCCCCCAGGCCCTAACCCGCCCGAGGAAATTCACGTGGTGGTCGAGATTCCGGAAGGCGGCGTTCCGGTCAAGTACGAGCTTGACAAGGTTTCGGGCGCGATGTTCGTAAATCGTTTCCTTCACACCGCCATGTACTATCCGGCTAACTACGGCTTTATTCCGAACACGCTCTCCGAAGATGGCGACCCCTGCGATGCGATGGTGCTGTCGCAGGTTCCGGTGGTGCCGGGCGCGGTGATTCGATGCCGTCCGGTGGGAGCGCTGCTCATGGAGGACGAGCACGGGATCGACGAAAAAATTCTGGCGGTGCCGGTCGACGAACTGAATCCATACTACGATGGCGTTGAAGAGCTGACTGATGTTCCGGAAATTCTGCGTGAACAAATCGACCATTTTTTTCGCCACTACAAGGAGCTGGAGAAGGGAAAATGGGTCAAGGTCAATGGGTGGGTCGATCGCCGTTCGGCGCTACAGCTGATCATCGAGGGAATCGCCCGTCACGGATGAGCTGAGAGAATCGCGTTGCGGATTTGGAGCGGAGGCTGACCGAAGCGGATCGTGCACCGCCAGCCGCCATGCAAACCGTCGATTTCTACTACGATTTCTCGAGCACCAACAGCTACTTTGCCGCGTTCATGCTTCCGGAAATCTGTGCGCGAAGCGGGGCTGCGATGCGCTGGCTGCCCCTTCATTCGGCCGCGCTGTTTCGGGGTACCGGCTTTGACGTGATGGCGATGGCGCCGCGCAAGGCCCGCTACTTATGGCGCGACCATGCGCGCTATGCGGAGGCCACCGGACTGCCCTTTCGGCGCCCGTCACGCTTTCCGATCAAAACGGCGCTCGCCTTGCGATGCGTGCTGTCGGTCGATGGTCAAGGTGCAAAGGACGAAGGCCGTGCGCCCATAGAGCTGTCGCAAGCATTGTTTCGTTCCTACTGGGAGCGAGATGAGAACATTGCCGATCCCGAGGTGCTGGCGACCCTGATCAGCGGTATGCACCTCGACCCGAGTTCGATAATCACTCGCGCCAACTCGCAGGAGATTCGCGATGCGCTCAGGGGGGTGACCAATCGCGCAGTGGAGCGCGGTGTATTCGGTGTGCCGACGTTCTTCGTCAACGAGGAAATGTTTTGGGGCAAAGACCGGCTTGATTTCGTGGAACAAAGAGTCAAGCGGGATCGGTGAATGGACGCCGTGGATTAACCGTCCTAATATCGCAATTCGGTGAACTCTCGAAAAATCATCCTTGTCTACACCGACTACAAGAGTCCCTACGCCTATCTCGCCAAAGATCTGGTCTATGAACTGGAACGCGACTTTCCGGTGACTGTCGATTGGTTGCCGTACACCCTAGACATCCCGAGTTCCTGGGAAGTGCGCGAGTCGACGATCGCGGCAACGTGGTCGAATCCAATCGGGACCCGCATCAATGGCGGCGGGTGAGATACTCCTACATGGATTGCCGTCGCCAGGCGCGCAAGCGCGGGCTTACGATTCTTGGCCCGCGCAAGATCTGGGATTCTTCAGTGGCCGCGATTGGAATGTTATGGGCGAAGCGCCACGACCCCGCGGTCTTTCGCAACTATCACGACCACGTCTTTGAGAAATTCTGGCGGCGCGAGCTCGATATCGAAGATCCAGAAGTCATCGCGACGACCCTCACGGCCTCCGGCGCCAACACCTCCGGCCTTAGAAGCTACCTCTCCGGGAGGGGGCGCGCCGAGCATGACGAGATTTGTCGGCAAGCCGAGGCGGCAGGCGTGTTCGGTGTGCCCACTTTCGTCATTGACGGCGAGCTTTTCTGGGGCCGCGAGCACCTGGCGGATATTCGTTCGCTGCTCGCGAGTGCCTCCGCCTCTCACAGCGACGCGTAGGCGGCGTCGATGAGACGCCGGGGGCGCGGGTCCAGGCCCACACTTGCACCCATCTGATTCATCACGTAGCCGAATCCAAGTTTCGCGTCGGGATCGGCGAAGCCAAGGGACCCACCTGCGCCCGGGTGACCGAACGGGTGCGGGTTCGGGCCCATCGGGATCTCGGGCGAATTAAGCATGAACCCCAGGCCGATGCGTCCGAACACCCGCATTACCAGATCCGTCCCGCGCGACTGCTCGGTATAACAACGCACGATGCTTGCGGGCGTAAGGACTCGGTAACCGTCAACCTCGCCGCCGCGGGCGAGCGCCCCATAAACCCGCGCCAGCGAGCGGGCGGTGGCATGACCGTTCGCCGAAGGTAGCTCCATCGCCCGCCACGCCCGCGAGTTGGCATCGCGCACAATATCGATCGGTGGATTCGCGATGGCCTTGGCGCTCATCGATTCCGGGTCGCGCAGCATCTCCATCATCGGGTTTGTTTCGCCGGGCTTGGGCGGCGGCGCCCCGATGATATCTGCGGTGCGCCGGTCGTGAACCGCCGCGAGCCCGATGTGCGCATCAAGACCCAGCGGCTCGACGATTTCCTCGCGAAAATAGGTTCCCGGAGTTTTTCCGCTCACGCGCCGGATAACCTCGCCCACCAGCCATGCATACGTGATCGCGTGGTAGCCGAAGTTCTCTCCGGGCTTCCACCACGGCGCCTGCTCTGCAAGCGCCGCACACATCGTATCCCATTCAAAGAATGCTTCACGCGGCAGCGGCTTGCGCACGGCCGGAAGACCCGCACGATGGCTCAATAGGTACCGCACCGGGATCTTCTCCTTTCCGGCCTGCGCAAACTCGGGCCAATAGCGTGCCACGGGAGCATCGAGGTCGAGTCGGTCCTGGTCGACCAAACGATGAGCGCAGATCGCAGCAAGCCCTTTGGTCGTCGAGTAGACGTTGACCAGCGTATCGCGGGTCCACGGACGGCTTCTGGCCTTGTCGGCGTGGCCTGCCCAGAGGTCAACGACTGGACGGCCGTCAAGCACGATCGCTACTGCCGCTCCGACCTCACCAGCACTTTCGAAATTGGCGGCAAACGCATCTTTAATCCGGCTGAATTTCGGATCCCAGCTTCCCTCAATTCTCAGTGTCATGGTCCACGCTCTTACTCGTCGACGTCGAATGCGAACAACCTAACTCCGGTTCCCTACGGTTGTCCACGGGAAGACTACGGCAAGTGCACGGCGAGCAGTGCCACATGAGTGGCCAATTCCAGCGACGCTAGGAATCCGGAGCACTGTGCAGTGAGATCGGAAAGTCGAAACGATAGCTCAGGTTAGTGCACCGCCACAGCTCGATCCCGCGCCGGCCGTGCATCCGAAGCAGTGCGCTGCGGTCGCCACCCGCGTTCCTTCCAGAGCACCCAAATCATCCACATCGTAGATGGTGAGCGCGCGGCCTCCCAGGCGCAGCGGAATCGCCAGCATCTGGTTGAAATCGCAATCATACAACCCACCTTCCCATCCTACGCTGACCAGGGTCCTGCACATCAAGCGCTCAACGGTGGCCGGATTGAAGTGATTGACCAACAACCCCATGTATTCGGTCTGCTTTCCCGCGCGGTCGAGTTGGTCGGCGAAGCGCGCGATCGGCATGTTGTTGAGGGTGAGCAGGCGATCAAAGCTGATCCCGAAATTTTCCCCGAGCGCATTGCGATAGCGCGCTTCCAGTTCGGCCTGCTCCGGTGCCAGCGCAGGGGTGATCGGATTGTAGACCAGATCCAGGGTCAGTCCCCCGCGTCCGAAGCCCGCGTGGTTGAGAAGCCTGAGCACCACAATGCTCTTGTCGAAAACCCCCTTGCCGCGTTGCCGGTCGACATTGTCCGCCGTATAGCACGGCAGCGAGCAAATCAGCGCTACGCGGTGGCGGCGATAAAAATCTACCAGCCAGGCCATACCTTCGACGAGGATTACGGTCAGATTGCAGCGCACGCTAACATTTCGCCCGAGCTCCCGCGCGCGTTCCACCAGCATAGGGAAGTTGGCGTTCAACTCCGGCGCACCACCCGTAATGTCCAGCGTGGCGATGGACGGGCTCTGCTTCAGCAACTCGATCACGCGCTGCGCGGTCGTGCACGCCATCTGTTCGGTCCGCTTGGGCCCCGCATCCACGTGACAATGATGACACGCCTGATTGCACAGCTTACCGACGTTGACCTGAAGCGTGTCAGGCGCTGCGCGCGTCAGAACGCCTAGTCCATGATTCGCGAGCGCGTTGTCGAAGCTTGACGCCGGGGAAGAGGGAGCCATGAGGTTATTCAATCCACTCACGCACTAACAACTCAAGGCCCGCTGATTTCGCGCTGGTCGACGCCGCTTAATCGAGGTACACGCCGAAAGAGCCAGCGGGCCGGAGTTCGAGGCCGCTGGCTTTTTCGGATTACAGGTTGACCGGCAAGCCCGGACCTTTGTGCTGCTTCTGGTCATAGTGATTTCATTTCGTGATTGATCGTCTGCGCCGCGTTCGAGACGGGAAAACCTTTGAGATTCCTGTGGGCGCGATGCCAAATATCTATTCCGATCACGGTGACGGAAGTCGCGCGCGCGGACTGAATCGGGTCGCGCGATGGCGCGAGCAATATCGTCGTGCTACGAGCTAAGAGTCCGATGAGCAAACCCCAAAAAAAATCGCAGACCTATCGTGGCGGATGCCATTGCGGGCGGGTGGTGTTCGAGGCGTCCGGAACCATCGAGGAAATCGAGGAGTGCAATTGCTCGATTTGCACCAAGAAGGGCTACGTTCATTGGATCATCCCGCGTGAATCGTTTCACCTGCTGACCCCCGCCGACGACCTCGCCACATATCGCTTCAATACCGCCGTCGCGCAGCACCACTTCTGCCCGACCTGCGGCGTGGCATCGTTTTATATCCCGCGGTCCGACCCGGACAAGATCGACGTGAACGTCCGCTGCCTGGAAGGCGTTGAGCTGGCCAAATTTCGCCGCAGGACGTTCGATGGACGCAATTGGGAAGCCGCGCTGAGGGAACGCAACCACTCTCGCCTCGGCAAAAGGTAGCACTCGGCGATGGCGACGCTGGGATTTACGCGAGATGACTTTGGTGTTTTCAAGATCGAAGACTTCAGCGCCCGGTCGAACGAAATCTACGCGCGGATCCGTCCCCGCCTGATCAGGCTTGCCGCGCAACTCGCGCCAGAGTTGGGCCGCAAGCTGCACCTGGAATTCTTTCCCCACGTCGCCAAGCACGCGCGTCGCACGGTAAACCCGCCCCCCGAAACCTGGGCTGCGTTTGGACCATCGCCTAAAGGCTACAAACGCTACGGCTACCTCGCCTTGTGCGTCTCGGGCGCCGGTCTCCACGCTCGCGCGGTCGTGAAATCCGAAGCGGACAGACGCGAGCAAATGGCCGACGAAATCGTGGCGCGTGCGGGCGACCTTCAGAAATCCTGGCGTGGTACAAGAATCGGCCTCTACGATAATTGGGACTTCGGGACACTGCCGCAGGAAGTTCCGGCCAATGCGGAACTGCTTACAACGTTGAGTATCTCATTGCGCAAAGGGACCGGCGGAATCGACCTGGGGTTCGGCTGGCCTCCGACCCAGGCCTCGCGACTCGATCGCGCGGAATTGCTCGATGCATTCCGCGAGTTGGAGCCGTTGTATCGAATCCTGAGATCGATTTGATGCATCGCTCAGAGAGACCGTCGACGCGAAGCTCAATATTCAATTGCCCAAGCGTAGTTCTGCGTTGTCGGGCGGCCGGCTGAGCGAAAAGCCAGAGCGTGTTGCTAGCTTTTCCTTTTCAGGGAGGGAGCTAGCGGATACTGTGAATTTGCGATGCCACCCGCCGTCACCACGATTTTGGGCGCCGGGGCGTGGGGAACGGCGCTTGCCGTCATGCTCGCTCGTGCAGGGGAGCGTGCGACCCTGTGTGTAAGACGGGCGGACCAGCTCGATGCGCTCCGTCGCGTTCACGAAAATTCCATCTATCTGCCTGGGATCGAACTGCCGGGCACCCTTACCTTAGTCACCGATTGGCGAGCCGCCGCCGCTCCTGCCGACGTGCTCGTCATCGCTGTTCCTTCAGCGCATGTTCGTGCAGCTCTCACGCCGATTGCGGGTGCGGTTCGCCACGACGCGATCGTCGTCAGCGCAACCAAAGGCATCGACCATACGACGTTGCAAACGATGACTCAGATGCTGGCCGAAATCGTTCCGCGTCAGGTCAGGTTAGCCGCGCTCTCCGGACCCGGCTTTGCGGCCGAAGTCGCGCGTGGCAAGCCGGCGGCGCTGGTCGCCGCGGCGCAGGACGAGACGGTGGCTCGGCGCGTGCAAGAGTTATTCGCGGCGCGAACTTTGAGGGTGTACTCGAGCACCGATGTTGCGGGCGTAGAGATTTGCGGGGCGGTGAAGAACGTGGTGGCCATCGCGGCCGGGGTCAGCGATGGCCTGGGACTTGGGTCGAGCGCGCGGGCGGCAGTCATCACGCGGGGACTGGCTGAGATAATGCGTCTCGTGGGCGCGGCAGGAGGCCAGCGTGAAACCGCCGCGGGCCTGGCAGGACTGGGGGATCTGGTATTGACCTGTACGGGAGACCTGTCGCGAAATCGCGCGATCGGCCTCGCACTCGCGCGTCGCGAACCTGTCCCGATCGATGATACGAACTCGGCGGCGACCGGGAGAGCAATCGCCGAGGGAGTTGCAAATTCACGCTCGGTCTTGGCGCTGGCCCGCAAGCTTGGGGTGGAGATGCCGATCGTTTCCGCGGTATATCGCGGCCTCTATGAAGGAAAGGCGCCAAACGCTATGGTCGAGGAACTGCTGACCCGAGGACTAAAGGCCGAGTTCTAGTGCGGCCTCCGGAAAAAAGGTGTGATGGCAAGCCAGGGAAGCTGCAAGGCAAAGGATTGCACACGTGAGGCGATAGCGAAGCACTATTGCCGCAAACACTACCGGCTGTGGAAGGCGGGCGAAATGCCCAAGTCGCGGTACAAGACTTGTACCTTTGAAAAATGCCGCAAGAAGCGCTTTCGATTGAGCCTCTGCGAAGAGCACTACAAGGCCAAGACCGGCAAAGGCGCCGCGGCCCCCGCAGCCGCGCCGGCGGCCGGAGAACCCGCGGCCGCCGAAGCGCCCGCTGCCTAGCATTACCGTATTCGATGCGCACGCGCTGGTGCGCCTGCACACAACTGGCAATGGCAAATCTGATCATCGCCGGAGCGGCTGGCAGGATGGGACGCGTGCTGATCGGGATGATCGCGCGCGATCCCGTGCATAAGTTGGCAGGAGCCGTGGAAGCCAAAGGCGTTGCCGCGGTAGGTTCCGATGCGGGCGAGGTGGCGGGCGTCAGTCCGCTAGGCATTCGAATTACCGATGACTACGCCGCACTCGCGGGGCCCGACACCGTGACCCTCGACTTCACGAACGCAGCCGCGTCGCTGGAACATCTTAACATCGCAGCGAACAACGGCGCGGCCATCGTGGTCGCCTCAACCGGGTTCAACGCGGATCAAGAACAGCGCGCAGGCGCGATCGCGCCGCGCACACGCACGGTGATCGCCCCCAACCTGAGTATCGGCGTGAATGTGCTGAGCAAAATCGTCGAGCAAGTCGCCGCGATTCTCCCGGACTTCGATGCGGAAGTCATCGAGATTCACCATCGCACCAAGGTGGATGCACCGAGCGGCACCGCGCTCGCCCTCGGCCGCACGATCGCGGCGGCGCGGAAGGTTGATTTCAAGAGTCACTCGGTGTTCGGCCGCGAAGGAATTACCGGCCTGCGCCCCAGCAATCAGATTTCAGTGATCGGGCTGCGCGCCGGTGATGCGGTTGGCGACCACACCGTGATCTTCGGCGGGCAGGGCGAACGTCTGGAACTGATCCATCGCGCGCAAAGCCGCGACTCGCTGGCTCGGGGCGCGCTGCGCGCGGCGGCCTGGCTCGAGAAGCAGAAGCCCGGCCTCTACTCGATGCGCGACGTGCTGGGACTCTAGCCTCCGGGCAAAGGCTCACATCTCCCGGACCGGCCGAGTTGGTGAGCTCTCCCGCGCGGCGTCTTCGCTTTCTCCTCGGCGTGATGGAAGGAGAGTCATTCCTGGATGCACTCAGTGCAGAAATCCTGAATCGTGCCCAACCGCACCGACTACCGAATGGCGGGTCTCCGTGGCCGAGAGCGAATTCTCCGATTTACTTTACCTAGCTGCGGTCGCTGTGTCCGTTGGCAGATCGATCGCGCTCCGTGGGTTGCAGAAATACTCCCTCGCCCTCGGTATCGAGGGTGGCCCATCGCTCGACCAGCTTGAGGCGCAATCCACGATGCCCGCGCAGGAAGTATGCGGTCATGGCCAGCAAGGCCAGAATGTTACCGGCGACAATCTTCCACCATCCGAGAGCTGACACCACCGATTGATCGAGCAGGGTCACAAAGCCGACGAAGAAAACCTCAAAAACGGCGAACAGCAAGAACACTCCCAGGGCCAGGAACGGCTCCCATTCTGACGCCGCCAGCAGCACCGCAATTGTCAACCCGAAGCCGATGAAGGCGAAGAAGTGCAACACCGTGTACCCCAGCACCAACGCCGCAGTCACCTTCGCCCCCGCGACATCGGTCCCGCTCTGAAAGATCATCGCACCGAGCATAGCCGGGGTCTTGAACACCTCGCCCGCCGCGAGGTCGTAAGCGAGGAACCAGAGCGCAACCACCAGGCCCCCTACCACCCCGGCCATCACGCCTTCACGCCCGACCCGCAGCCACCCCGAGCCCATTAGGTTGCGCGCGAGCAACGGGTGTTGCGCGAAGAAATAGGTCAACATCGCGCCGGTCGCGAGCAGATTCCCGACAATTATTCCCCACCAGGTAAGCGCCGCCATCACCGAAGGTCCGAGTAACAGGACCACCGCGATGAAGAACACTTCAAACGCGCCAAAGAAGATGAGCACCGAAATCAGAAAGGGCGGCTCGTTTTCCGCCGCTTCCAGCAGCAGCGCACCGATCACACCCACGATGATGAAGGCACTGAAGTGGACGACTGAGTATTCGGCGGAAAGCCGCAGCATCCCGTAGCGGAGAAGATGTGGGTCACGCACCCCGTGCAGAATCGTTGCCGCCAGCAGCGCCGGGGTTTCCAACGCCCGCCCGCGCGTCAGATCAAACAGCAGAAACCAGAGCGCCACCACCACGGCGCCGATCAGACCCGCGATCGCGCCGTCGATGATGATCCGCGTCCTCGAATGTTGCATCGCAACCCCTCGGGCTGGCGAATGATCCGACCGCCAGGGCTCTCTGATGAAAACGTCTACTCCTTTCCAAGTTGAATCAGCAAGTACGGAAAAGAAATGCTACTGGAAACGCGCGCCACGCGGCTAATCGACCGTGATTTGGGCGTGGCCGGGTTTCAAAGCCGCGGGTGGTGACGGGTACAATCGGGACAGGCCATGGTGCAATCGAAATCGACTCATCCAGCTGCTTCCGATCGTCCGGCTCCGTCACGAGCTGCGCAGCAACGCGCGGCAGTCCCGTTAGACGCGCGAATTCCCGTCAGTTTCTTCGCCGTCGGCGTACTGTTCTTCGCCCTGGGGGTTTCGGTTCTGCCCTTTGCAGTGTCCAGGATTGACCAGTATTTCTACCAGGCCATTCCGCTCGCCGTGGTTCACGTGTTCACGCTCGGTTGGATCACCGCGGTCATCATGGGCGTCATGTATCGCTACGCACCCGCGCTGACGCGGACGGAGCTGCCGTCTCCCCGGCTGGCGTGGATTCAACTCGCGTTGTACGTAATCGGCGCCTCAGGAATGATCACCCATTTCGCGATCGGAATCTGGCCCGGCCTGTGGCTCGCCGCGATTATCGTGTTCGTAAGCATCCTGATGTTTGCGTGGAACATCCTGCCGGGTGTGACGAGGAACGTGGGCCGGGGCGTAGCTGAGACCGGGATGTTCCTCTCGGTGTGCTTTCTGATCGCCGCCGCGCTGTTGGGAACGTTGCTCGGGTTGGACAAGACCTACGACTTCCTGGGCGGAAGTCTGCTCACCAATCTAGCGGCGCACGTGCACCTGGCGGCAGTAGGATGGGTCACATTGTCGATCTGCGCGGTTTCCTACCGGATGCCGCCTGCGTTTCTCCTGCCGACGATTCAGCTGCCCGCCGCCGCAAAGTGGCAGACTTACGCGCTCGCGATGACGGTGGTGGGACTGGTCGCATCGCTGCTCCTGCGCTCCGGCATGGCCTCAATCTTCGCGATAGCTATCAGCCTCACCATGGCCTGGTATCTCGTGATCCTCGCGAGGATGGTGCGAACGCGGCGGATGCCGCTTGATTGGACTCCACTGCACGCTCTGGCTGGAGTCATCGGCCTGGCGATGGCAGCGGGACTGGGAATCGCGCTGTCCTTCGCCGGCGGCGACAGCGCGCTCGGCGCGCGGCTTGCGCCGGCTTATGGCACGATGGGTTTGCTAGGATTCTTCTCCAACTTCATCGTCGGAATGTCCTACCCGCTCTTGCCCGGATTCGTGGCTCGGGCTCGGACCAGCGCCGAGCGGGCTGGGGTGACGATCGCGCAAATTTCGATAACCAGGACCCGACTCTTCGTATTCCTCACCTTAAACGGGGGCGTGCTGCTGTTGGCGGGCGGATTGGTCGAGAACGCAGTCCATATCGCCGAGTTGGGCGCCGCGATGGTGGCAGTGGCGGGCCTGGTTTATTCTGCGGTCACGCTATGGACGTTGAGTTTCGCCTTTCGCGAGTCGATCCCGCGCGCCGCGCAAGAAACAACCCTGCGAATCCTGCCAGAGTGAGCCCGAGAATTCACTTTGCCGCGGACCACGACGCTGAAAGATGAGCCGTTAATGAAGTCCCGCGCGAGGAAGTCCCGCGCGAGCGGCGCGTCGGTGTCCTCTTAAGCTGGACGGATTCAAGCGCTCGCCGGCCGACCTTGACGTACCCCCCGCAGAGGCGGGCTCGGAGATTCGGACAGCTCGGGTGTGTCCTGATCTTCCCGGCGCGACCACTTATAGAAGATCGCGGTGAAGACCCCCATCAGATAGGTGCCCTGCCCTATCCACATCAAGAGACCGCCCAGGATTTGATCATCCATCGGTCTCAGGCCCCATCCGTGCGGCCCTTCGAGGTACCAGGGATAGATAACCTGGTTTGCCAGGGTGATCGGCGCGGCCACCGCGGTCATCGGTATCAACAGCAGGAACACGTACATCACCTGCGCGGGATAGGAGAGACGTGGCAGCTCGGGCAACGGGCTCAGCACCGGCCACCACAGCAGTACACCGCTTACTATGAAGCAGACATGCAAAAAGATGTGGAAGCCTTCGTTGCGACACATCAGATCGAACACGGCCGGGAAGTGCGCGGTCACGAAGACCGCCGAAAAAAGAACAAACGCTATCAGGGGACTTGAAAAAAACTGCGCGAACGGTCGGATGGGCCAGCTCATCACCCACGGCCTGAGCATCCAGCCGGGCGTTCCCAGCAGCAGCAAGGGCGGAATGACGAAAGTCTGCAGCAGGTGCTGCAACATGTGCATGGAGAAGTTCCGGGCGTCGGCGAGTTCGTCGAGAGCGGTGTGAGTATAGAGAATCAGCCCGAGCGCGAGCGCAAACCATGCTGCCTGGCGGCGGCTCGGACGCCAGTCCGCCAGCCGGCCCGCGCCGCAATAGAGCATGGCGAGCAAGGCACATCCGATGGGAACGCTAGGATGCCCGCCGAAAAAATCAAAATTCATCGCGACTCTTCCTTGCCGTCCATCCTTACGCCAAATGATGTGACAGGTATGCGAATAGCATCAGCAGCGAAACCAGCAACAGCGTCGCAATCACCAGCGGAAAAATGAAGATCCCGCTGAGCATCCAGCTATCGTACTTCAGATGCATGAAGAACATCGCGATCAGCGCGAACTTCGCCGCCGCCAGGATCAGCAGGACCGGCACGATGACCGTCTTCAGAGCCGGCACATAGAACACGGTGATTTCCATACCGGTCAGCACCACCAGGAATACCGCGACCATCAGGTAGATACCGACGCCCGGATGGTGCGCCGCGCCCGCCTGCGCGTGAGGGTCGATAGTCTGGGTCGCTTCGCTCATGCGCCTTTAACCTGCTGCATCAGGTACACCAGCGTGAAAATGACCACCCACACGACATCGACGAAATGCCAGTACAGTCCCGCAAGCTCGACTGACAGTGCCCGCAACTTGTCGAATTTGTCGCTGAGCGATGCACACCACAGGGTCGCGAGCCACAGCACCCCGATGCTCACGTGGAAGCCGTGGAATCCGACCAGCGTGTAGAACGACTGCCCGAACAGGTTGGTCTGGAGCGCCAGCCCCTGGTGATAGAAGTGCGTGAACTCGTAAACTTCTACGCCCAGAAACACGAGGCCCAGCGCTATCGTGCAGCCCAGCCACACCCGCATCCTGCGCTGATCGTCGCGCTGAATCGCCGCGAGCGCCAGCACCATCGCCAGACTCGACATCAGCAGCGCGAAAGTACTGATCGAGGTCAGTGGAATCTCCAGGATGTCCGCACCGGGACTGCCCGTGTTGCGGCTCTTGTACACGATGTAGGTCGAAATGAGGCTGGCAAAGAAGACACACTCGTTGCCCAGGAACGCCCACAACCCGACCTTGCGGGGGTCAACGCCGCCGCTTGAGGGTGCGGAATCGGGGTCATGCGATTCCTGGCCATGCTCCGGATACTCGAATCCCAGCCCGACGACGGCGACGAATAACGCGATTGCGCCGATGATGATGATGCGCCATTCGCCGATCACTAGCCCGACGCCCGCCACTCCGATCGCGAGCGCGATGGCCAGCGGAAGAATCGACGGTGCAGGCATGTGAATCGGCTCGGTGGGCGGTGCCAGCTGGCTCTCCCGTACCGGCGGCGCCTGGCCCGCCATGAACATGGCGACGCCGCGCGAGCCTGCGCGCCCATACTTCATCACCCACAGAGCGTCGCGCCCGCGGACTTCGGGTACTCGCCTGAAGTTGTAGGCTGGAGGCGGCGATGCGACCGACCATTCGAGGCTGCGGCCGTCCCAGGGATCCGCGGGCGCTTTGGCGCCCGAGCGCAGCGAACGGAGGATGTTGATGTACATCACGAGGAAGGCGAGGCCGAGAATGAAGGCGCTGATGGTTTCGAGCTGGTTTAAGTGGGTCCAGCCAAGACCTGGAGGGTAGGTATAGATCCGGCGCGGCATGCCCCACATTCCGAGGAAGTGCATCGGGAAGAAGGTGCCGTTGAAACCGATTACCGTGAGCCAGAACTGAAGCTTGCCCAGTCCCTCGCTCATCATGCGGCCGGTCACTTTCGGCCACCAGTAGTAGAACGCGGCCAGGATCGCGAACATCGCTCCACCGAACAGCACATAGTGAAAATGGGCGACCACGAAATAGGAGTCGGTCTGCTGCAAATCGACGGGGGAGGAGGCGTGCATGATCCCCGAGAGACCGCCGAGGGTGAACTCGATGATCATCGCCAGCGCGAAGTAGAATGCGGTCGTCATGCGCAGTGAGCCGCCCCACACGGTTGCAATCCAACTGAAAATCTTGATGCCGGTTGGAATCGCGATCAGCATCGAGGTGATTGCAAACGCGCTGTCCGCCACCGGACCCATCCCGGTCGCAAACATGTGATGGCCCCACACTCCGTAAGAGAGGAACGCGATCAGCACCAACG
>JBKPEA010000162.1:0-20788 GCA_046728175.1 Thermodesulfobacteriota bacterium
GGACAAGGAACTAACTCAAGTCCTTATCAAGAAGGAGCAGGCTTAGCCGGTCTGATCGAGGCTATGTCTGCAAATTCACGCGTCGAAGCCAAGCTTAGCGCCTGATCGAGGCTATGGCTCCAAATTCCGGCACTCAGGCTCTTCCGAGGTTCTTATAGAGCGAAAAACTTGCCGCCGGGGCAATGGCGGGTGTTCTCGCCGCGATCCTGATGATGGGCAGTTTGATGGTCTATTCGGGGGCCATTGGCGCCGGCATATGGATGCCTCTAAAAACTCTCGCCGGCCTGGTTTATGGCGTCGAAGCGTTGGTTTCAGGATCGGCGGCGATAAGCACTGGAGCCGGTATTCAACTTGGATGGCTCGCGCTTGGAATCTTGTTCGGCCTCGCCACGTCGCGCCGGACGTCGATGATTCTGGCCCTGTTTGCCGGCGTGGCGATCGGAATTGCGATTTGGTTGGCAATGGAACTTTACGTGCTGCCATTCTTGGATCCGAGCATGGCAGCACGGATCGCGCTGATGCCGGTCGCGTATTTCGTGGCCCACGTGCTGTTCGGCATCGGTCTTGGCACTACGCCACTCTTGGTCCGGGCACTCAGCAGGCAATGTTCGTGAAACGCCGCGTATGCAGCGTCCAGTGGAACCTCCGCAGATCTGCACTAACCTTTAAGTGTGATTATTTGGAGATGCTCCGATGCCTTCAGATTCTCCAACCCTGCAGGCTTATCGAAGACACCTGTCCCCTTTTTGAGCGGAGCGTTTTTCGGGACTCTGATCGCCGTCTTGTTCATCGCGTCGTTCTTCTTCGACGATATCATCCGCGCTCGAGCTCAAGCCGCGATAAACCAAAAGCTCACGGGCTACCATGTCGCGCTCGAGCAGGCGCATCTGCAGCTGGTCGGTGGAATTCTCACGGTGAAACGACTCAGGGTCATCCAGCAGGCGCATCCGCATCCACCGGTCGCGGAGATCGCGAAGTTGCGGTTCCACATCCAGCTGAAGGAGCTGTTCTCGCGGCGGATCGTCGCAGACGTGCTGCTGCACCGTCCTAGGGTCCATATCGATCAGACGCAGTTCGTGTCGGAAAAGAACAGCATCGGACAGCGGCACCTCTTGCTCATCAGCGCTGACAGGCTCTCGAGTTCGCCTATTCCATCAGCCGCCGCCAGCGAAACAAAAGGCTCGACTGAATGCCGTTGCCCCGCGCCGCCAGGCTGCTGCTGGAGCCCGGCTCCGACGGTTCCCACTGGGCGACGTTTCTCTCTTCAGCCGTGAGCCTCGCCGTTCCTAGCCTGCGGTCCTTCGATTACTTCGATCCCTTCCGGTGTCTTCGTCGTAGGTCTCTCCTATGTCTAGGCCGTGTCCGGCTCGGCTCGTGAAGGGGTTACATCATCGTGAAGGGGTTACATCATAAGGTGCGGGCGACCTCTATTATTCTCATCGTAGCATGGGCAAATTGGCCCGATTGTGCGCCCTACCAGCTTAACTGGAGCATCCCGGATCCGAAGAGCTCGGTGCCGGGGCCAGGCTACCCGCGACGTTGGCGTTTAGCGACGGTGAGTTATCGAAGTCGAACAGGTCTTCGAGGTCGTTGGCGGCTGCGTCACGTGCGGCGAGATTGTGCAGACCGTACCTGTGTTCGATCAGGGACAGGATAGACGTGTGATCCCCGACCGTGTGGGAAACGTATCCCGACCTGGCGAAGGGAGATATGACGATAAACGGGACTCTCACTCCAAGTTGGTCGAAACTCGCGCATTGCTCGCCCGAAGAGGCTTGGCTGCAAAGTTGCTGCGCGGCCTTCGCGCTGTCGTTACACTGCGCGCCATTCCCCGGTGTGAGTGAGGATGGCGGATTCGAGTTGTCCGCACACGCTCCTGGCGGGATGCTGTCGGGCGGAGGCGCGGAGGGTGGAGTCACGTGATCGTAAGCGCCGCCGTGCTCGTCGTAGACCAGGATCACGATAGATTGGTTCCAGTGCGGGCCATTTCGCACCGCATCGATTACGCCCGCGACTTTTGCCTCGCCCGCCCGAATGTTGTTAGGCGGATGCTCGGAATTGGCGAGCCCAAAATCCACGAATGACACCGATGGCAGCTTTCCGTCACCAGCTTGGTTCATGAAATCATCAATGGTCTGAAAATGCGGCGGCGCCGGATTATGCACCAGGCCGCCGTATGGGATTCCAAGTTCGGTTGGATCCCCGACCTCGACATACTCTCCCCAAGACACCGATTTCGAATCGAGCCGATCGAATATGGTCCCATTTATCGGTTGGTAGCCGCCTTCCGGTGGGATGGCTTCGCCCACACCGGTCACGACATGGCCAAAGGAAGTGCCGGCAAATTCGTATAAGCGGTTCGGCACCGTTGGACCTAAGGTCGACGAGAAGTAGCGATCGTCGATCGCGAAGGTCTCGGCCAGGGAATAGTAGTACGGCAGGTCCGTCTGATTGTAAAAGCCCATCGTGTCGTCTTCGGTCGGGCTCTCACCATTATCGATCTGCTCGGAAAGATCGTTTTGGCTGACGAAGCCATCCATTATTCCATTTAAGGCGTTATTGGGATCAGCAAAGTTCACCTCATGATGGGTTCCGGCCCAGCCATGATCGAGATCGGGAGAAACGCAAAGCAGCGTATCGTGAAATGCGGTCACCGCAGGGGAGCCGTCCGCCTCCGGATTGCTATTGCTGCAGGTGAGGTTACCGGAAGCGCCAGCGCTGCAGGTCAAGCCGTCCACACACCTATGGTCATTCGGATCGCATGGACCCGGGTGATATGGAGAGCCGGGCGCATAAGGAAGAGCACCGAGATAATTGTCGAAGGAGTGGTTCTCCTGCATGACGATGACAATGTTGCGCACTTTCGCCAGTCCCGTCGCATTCGGGGCGGGCGCCGGTGCTCCTGAACCGCCGCCGCATGCTATGAAGAACAAGCCGAAAACAACTAGTAACGCGATTTTGGTGTTGTGGGCAGACATGATGATCATTAGAGCCGAGGAGCGCCCTCGTAGCGCCTCCCACTCTTGTCGCCAACGGTGGGAGCAAACGCGCTCAGGGCGACACATCAGGCTAATTCCGTTAAACGTTTAACTCCTGTCGGCCCCATAACCGCTCTGTAGCAACTGCCCGAGCCGGTCCGCGATCATGACGCTGGCCAAAAAGACCTGCTCCAGGGCTCCGGTGGGCATGAGCGCCTCCCCGGCGTAACCCAGCACCCGCGCCCCCTCGATGAACATGGCCTCGCAAAGATCCCCCAGACTGGCCGGGTCGCGGTGAGCGTATGGCTGAGGACTGATGCGACTACCCATGGCCTGCGTACCGCTCCTCCTTAAATGTTTTGGATGATTTTCTCTCGACTCGACGTTTCATGCACTTAAACAATTTGCCGCTTGCAAACGGTGCGAATTGTTGCGCGGATGGGATTTGCGATCAATTTATCGAAGGATATAGCCGACGTTAGCTATGGAGATGGTTCAGCGCGCCGCGGTCTCCGATTAGCCGGTTGTGGATTGCGTACGGCGTAAGCTCTACGCGATCCCGAATATGCAACTTTTTGAAGATGTTGTTGCAGTGAACCCGCCCTCTCGGCTATGCCAAGCGTGCCGCCATCAACACAATCCGAAGCGATCACACGTACACTAGAATTGAGACCGGAGGAGAAGCGGTCTGTCTGTAAAACGGCCCGGAACCAATGTTGGAATCCGGGCCGTTTTCAAGAGGTGGGGCGTCAAGGGGGCCCAACGCTTACCGTCCTCTCCGCGCGAATCGTGGCGCGGGTGGGGTCTGCGATCAATTTATCGAAAGATATAGCCGACGTTAGCTATAGATGTGGCTGTCAGGGTTGGAGCACCGAGGGTTGCGTGCGGCACTCACTTAGCCGCGTTCGAAATCTCAGCCAGCAGGTTTTCGAGCTGTTCAACCGATGCTGGTTTGGCCAGGTGAGCATCGAAACCGGCCTGTCTTGCCTTCATGACGTCATCAGATTGGGCGTATCCTGAAAGAGCCACCAAATAAGCGCCCCTCGCCGCGCGAATTTCCCTTGCTGCCGTATAACCATCAATATCCGGCAAGCCGAGGTCACACAGCACTACCCCTGGTGAAGTACGGCTCGCCAGTTCCACGCCCAGCAGTCCCTCGGTCGCGAGGTCGGCAACGTGACCACGGAGCCCCAATAACTCTTTCAGGGTTTCTGCAACGTCGGAGTTGTCTTCAATGATTAGAATGCGCAGAGGTCCGGCGGAGACCGCCCTAGCGCTTTCTGGCGGAATGATCGGACCTGCGGTCAGGGGAAACCGCACGACCACCTCCGTACCTTTGCCAGTCGCTTTGCTCCTGATTGTTATGTTACCGCCATGTAGTTCAGTGAAGCGTTTGGCAAGCACGAGTCCAAGCTCGAGACCACCGCGTTCTCGAGCAAGACGTCTGTCCCGCTGGACAAACGGATCAAATAGACGCGGCAACATCTCGGGCGCTATCCCAACACCGTCGTCACACACGCGAAGCAGAACCGACCCGTCAACCGCCTCCACTGCCACCTCAACCAATCCTCCGCGGCTAGTGAACTTCGCCGCGTTTTGCAGCAAATTTCCCACCACCTGCGTTATGCGCTAGTCATCGGCTTCCACGAACACAGGAGTCGTGGGAAGCGAAACCTCGCAGCGGACGCTTTGCTCTCAAAAGAGGCGTCGTGATCGCTGACCACGGCGCGAAGCAAATCGTTTAAATCGACTTTCCTGCGGCGTAGCTCGATCCCGGTGAGGTCGAGCAAGTCGTCGACCATTCGCGCCAGGTGACGCGTCTGGCGTGAAACTATGCCAATCGCCAGTTTTTGCGGTATCGCTCCCCGGTGCGGCTGCTTCCGGCGGGGGGACACTGGTGACGATGCTTGCCAGTGGATTTCGCAGTTCGTGGGAGAGGGTCGCGAGAAACTCGTCCTTAGCGCGAGACGCTAAGCGAAGAGCTTCGACGGTCCGCGTCAGCTCCCTTCTCAGACGGTCATGATCGATAAGATCAGAAGCATGTCGTTCAAACATGTCGACGATCCGGAGCTCTTGTTCATTCGGTCGATGCGGCGCTAGTTACTGATATACAAGGGATGATCTGATCCTGAGTCAGGACAAGATCGCCCATAACCATTTCGTCCTTTCCTTCCCGTTTGAACGCGGCCCACGAAGTATGTCCCATCAGAGGCGTCATCTTCACGCCTCCGATCATGACCGACAGGTCCTCGCGGGGCATAGATACCTTGAAGACGCTCTCCTTCAAATCCAACGTGCCTTTCGCGTCCGTGACTTTTTCGATTGCTGCCGTGTCTATCGGTCTCGATTGTTGCTGGCTCATCGCTTGAGCAGCGGTAGTCAGGATCGAACCTATTAGCAGCGAGGCGGCTACCAGGCGTGAGAAGTTAATAGATCGACAGTACATGCTCCTGTTTTTTTCCTTGTTCAGACAGATTGAGAGTTCGATCGAGACGTTTAGTCGCGCCGCCTTCTCCTCGCGTCTGCCAGTCGCCGGCTCGCGGCCAGCACAATCTTGTCGATCGCCGAGTCTGGGAACGGAAATACCGCGCTAACGTTGATCTCGCTAAGGACGTAACTGTCTTGGCCATCAGCGTCCTTCAGGCCGTACATGAAGTCGGCATCCCAAATCGCCGGGAGTGAAGTCGCATCAATCCTGAACAACCGCTGCAGCCGGGGAATCCAGTCGAATTCCATTTTCGCTCGGAGCCTCGCAAAACACGGTTCCTGCTCGGCGGACATAGTCTTTTCGCGTGCCATGGCGAAATCACCTTGGGCTCGCGGCATCTGCGTTGAGAACCCAGCGACTTTGTCGTGAACCAGGTAGCATCGGACCATTCCTTCGCCGATTCGCGGCTGAAAGGGCTGATCGATGATGCAACCGGAATTTGAGAAGTATTTCTCGCATCGATGCATGAAGTCGCTCAGCCGAAGCTCCTCCTCCGTGCCGCCACGGCGAGCTTCCCGAACGCGCACGACTGGGTCCGAGCCGTTGCGTGCGATTTCGATCTTCCAGGTCCCGATGCCACCGTTGCCGCGCCGTTGCTTAACGACACACCGTCCGATCGCTCGAAGGTGCGTCGGGAATTCCGTCCGGAATTGCAGCTGCGTCGCATACAAATGTGTGTCCGTACCCCAACCGAAATCTCCTGTCCGAAAGAGCACCTCCTTGGTGCCGATCTTCTGGATGACATCAGGATGGGCACTGACCCAAACGCCGCGGGCGCCGACCTCTGTCAGCATTGGGTCCAATTTCGAGCGGTCGCCCTGCTCGGTGACTGGATCCACCCAAACAAGAACGCCGTCGACCTGAAGCAATCGCGCCCGGAGGTGGTCTGCGGCCTGATCGCTATAGGGGACGGGTTCCGCTGTGACGTTGAGGTCGGCGAAGGCTCGGAAAAGTGGATACAGCCGGTTGTTCTGCGGCGTCGGCGTTTCGAACCTTTCAGGGTCTCCGCGCCAGAGGAGCGCGACCTTGAGTCCATTACTCTCGTCAACGCGATTCATCTGTATCTTTAGCCTTGCAACTGTATCGCCGAAGTGTCAAGGGTGATTGCATGGATGAGGCGCGCGACAGCCGATGGCTGTTGTTGATCCATCAGATTCCCCCTAAGCCCGATTATTTTCGGGTGAAGATCTGGCGCCGTTTGATGCGAGTCGGGGCGGTAGCGGTCAAGAATTCGGTGTACGTGCTGCCCAAATCCGACTCGACGCTTGAAGACTTTCAATGGATTCTTCGCGAGATCAGTGAAGGCGGCGGTGACGCATCACTCTGCGAGGCGGACTTCGTCGAGGGGTTGACGGATTCGCAGATCGAATCGCTGTTCCGGGTGGTTCGTGACGCGGACTACACCGCTGTAGCTGAAGAAGCGCGCGAACTCACTAAGCGCGCGCATTCGCGCAGAACCGATTCAGTGAATGAGTTCGCTGCCGCAGTTACCAAGCTTCGGAATCGACTAACCGAGATCGTAACAATTGATTACTTCGACTCGCTGGGGCGGCAGACAGCGGAGGGTCTGGTCTCGAGCCTGGAACGCGTCGTGCTGCCCTCGCCCCCGGACGAGGCTATGAAATCGCCCTCGGAGTATCGGGGGATCACCTGGGTAACGCGCAAAGGGATTCACGTCGATCGGATGGCGAGCGCCTGGCTGATCGGTCGCTTCATTGATGAGCAAGCGAACTTCAAATTCGTTCCAGCGCGCGGCTACCAGCCACAAAAAGGCGAAGTCAGGTTCGACATGTTCGATGCTGAATTTACCCACGAAGGCGATCGCTGTACCGCAGAGGTTCTTATGGCTCGGTTTGCAGTGAAGGAGAACGGGCTGCGACCGGTGACCGAGATCGTTCATGACATCGACCTGAAGGACGCAAAATTTGAGCGCCCGGAGACCGCGGGCGTGGAGGCTCTGATCACTGGGATTTGTATCAGTTCGAGGGACGACAAGGAACGTCTGGAGCGAGGCTCTGCGCTCTTTGATGATCTGTTCGGATTCTTTTCCCGGCGAATTCGCTGAGTTGTTTTCGAACAGCAAAACCGCACGCACCGCGACGTGAAGCTGGAACGCGGCACGTAATACGAATCGTCGCCAAGAGGGAGCTGGCAAATGGCGATGCGCTTTAATCTGATTGTTTTGGGAATCCTAACTATTCTGACCAGCTCGGCGGGTGCCCAGACGTTTCCCAAAGGTGAATCACTTCCGCGTCCGCTCTCCCTTAGGGAGGCGGTCAATTACGCGTTCACTCACAATCCCAGTCTCAAGGTTCAGGCCGCGGACGAGGATGCAGCTTCGGCGAACCTTGATATTGCTCGCGATCAGTACATTCCGAGGGGCTATGTATACCTGCAGGAAAATCGCGCGACCGGAAACGTCGTACCCGGCGCTCATTTCAACATGCTAGGCATTCCGCCAATTTCCGGTCCGCCGACCGATCGCGTGTTCAATTCGGGAGCATGGGGAAGTACGGCAGGGCTGGCACTCTGGTACGATGTCGCGCATCTGGCGCAAAAGATTGCGCTGGCCGACGCTGCGCTGACCGATCAGCGCAGCGCGCAGTCGAGCCTCGACGCCCAGAAACTCAACATCGCATTTGGCGCCGCCGACGCTTTCGCAGTGCTGGTCCAATCAAATCAGCAGGTTCGTGCCGCGGATTCGGCGCTCGATCGAGCACAGGTGTTCGAAAACACCGTGCGCGCGCTGGTAGGGAGCGGGCTCCGCCCCGGCGCTGATGGCGCTCGGGCGGCTGCTGAAACTGCTGCGGCCAGACAGAACGTCATTCGAAGCGAGGAAACCAGGGACCTCAGCGAAGCTCAACTCGCCGAGGCGTTGGGAAGCGCTGGCCAGTCGGTGGAAATCGTTCCAGGGCGACTGATCTCGGACACCTCGACCCAGAATATCTCATCAGTTTCGGTTAACAACCCGTTCATCAGGGCTGCCAAACAAACCGCTCAGTCCGTACAAGCGCGCCAGCAAGCGGCCTCTCTCGAATTTATTCCGCGGGTCGAAATCGTCGCAGCGTTGTTCGGTCGGGCCGATGGATTGTTTCCCGGAGGCTTGAACTTGGGCTCCGCGCAAGGACTGGTTCCCGACACGCCCAATTGGGCGGCCGGTATCGTCGTGACTATACCGATTTTGGAATACCCCGAAATCCGCGCTCGTGTTGACCTCGCTGCCGCGGACACGCGGCGCGCAACGGCTCAGCGCAACGTAGTCGTACAACAGGTTCAGACCCAGATAGATTCAGCGCGAACGGTTCTTAAGAGCTCGATCCGTGCCGCCGATGAGGCGCGGATCGAGCTCAGATCGAGCTATGCCGCCCTCGATCAGGCGCAGGCGAGATACAAGGCCGGGCTCTACTCGATCGATCCGGTTGCCGAAACGCTACGCTTGCTTGCGCAAGCCGAGGCCGACGATGCCGTCGCACGGGTCAATATTTGGCGCGCCCGGATGTTGCTAGCTCGCGCGGTCGGCGACCTCGGCCCGTTACTCGACGAAATCAGTGACGCGAGTGGAGATCACTAGTCATGTGGCTTGTGTTAACAGCGCTGCGGCGGCCCATCACTATAGTGGTCGCAGTTATCGGCATCGCGTTGCTCAGCGTTCTTGCGTTCTTACGCATGCCAGTTGACATCTTTCCGAGGCTTGATCTGCCTCTGATCGTGGTCGCGCAACCTTACGGCGGTCTCGATCCAGGTCAGATGGAGGGCTTCATCGTCTCCTATTACGAGTACCACTTCCTTTACATCACTGGGATCGAACACCTCGAATCGAAGTCGGTGCAGAACGTCGCGCTCATCAAGCTTTTCTTTCATCCCGGGACCGACATGAGTCAGGCCCTGGCGCAGACGGTTTCATACGTAGACCGGTCACGAGCGTTTATGCCGCCAGGAACCTTTCCTCCATTCATAGTGCGCTTCGACGCGGGCAGCGTCCCGGTCGGACAACTGGTCTTTTCCAGCGATCAGCGCAGTGTTTCGGAAATCCAGGACCTCGCCCTGTTCAGGGTGCGCCCGCTGTTCGCGACCTTGCCCGGCGTCTCGGCACCGCCGCCCTACGGCGGTAATCAACGAACCGTTGTCATCCGCGTCGATCCCAATCGGCTGCGGTCGTATGGAGTCTCGCCGGCTGATGTCGTCAAGGTCATCAGCGCCGGCAATGTTATTCTACCCGCCGGCAATGTCCGGACTGGTGATCTGATCCGGATGACGCCAATTAATTCAGTGGTTACCGATATCCATCGGCTTCTCGATTTGCCGATAAAGACCGGCGCGGGCCCAACCGTGTTCCTTCGCGACCTGGGGACGGTAACGGATAGCAGCGATATCGACACGGGATATGCGCTGGTGAACGGCCATCGCACCGTCTACATTCCGGTCACCAAGCGCGCCGACGCATCCACTCTCTCGGTAATCAACGCGGTAAAAGGCTCTCTCTCGAAATTCAGGGCGGCTCTACCGCCCGATGTAAGGATCAGCCTCGAATTCGACCAATCCCTTTACGTGAAAAACGCGCTCTTCTCAGTGCTCAGAGAGGGCCTGCTCGGCGCCATTCTGACTGGACTGATGGTGCTTCTCTTCCTCGGCGACTGGCGCAGCGCTGCAATCGTAGTCACCACGATCCCGTTCGCACTGCTCACCGCGGTAGTCCTGCTGTGGGACACGCAACAATCGATCAACATCATGACGTTGGGTGGGCTGGCGCTCGCGGTAGGAATCCTGGTCGATGAAGCGACTGTCACGATCGAGAACATCCACACGCATCTGAACCTAGAAAAGAAAACCGCGAGAGCGGTCCTCGATGCCAGCCGCGAGGTGATAATTCCGAGGCTGCTCGCGATGCTTTCAATTCTGGCGGTATTCGTTCCTTCGTTCTTCATGGTGGGTGTCACGCGATCGCTGTTCGTACCGCTCTCGCTGGCGGTCGGGTTCTCGATGCTGGCGTCGTACTTTCTTTCCAGCTCGTTGGTGCCCGTGATGGCTGTCTGGATGCTGGGCGGCTCGGATCAGCAGGGTCACACTCGCGGCGCAAGGTTCGATCGGGTCCGTGGCCGCTACGGTGCTGCCATCAAGCAGGTCCTGGGCGCGCGGGCAGCGGTGATTCCCGCATATCTGGCAATGTCCGGAGTGCTCATAACTATCGGAGCGCTTTTGCTGGGCCGCGAGATTTTCCCGCGGGTGGATGCGGGCTTGTTCCAACTTCGGGTAAGGGCCCCAGTCGGAACTCGAGTGGAGCGCACCGAAGCCATCACGCGAGAAGCCCTGGAGGAGATAAAGCGCGCCGCGGGGGGGGGTAATGTCGAGATCACCCTTGCTTTTGTCGGCACCCAACCGCCCAGCTACCCGGTCAACACCATTTACTTGTGGACCAGCGGGCAATACGAAGCGGTCATCCAGGTTGCGGTAAAGCGCGACAGTGGCGTGAAATTGGAAACCTTGGAAAAGGAGCTGCGGCGGACTCTTTCACAGAAGTTTCCCGGCGCCACATTTTCGTTCGAGGCCGGCGATATCGTGAGCCAGGTGATGAATTTCGGCTCATCCACTCCGGTGGAGATCGCGATCAGCGGTCACGATCTATCCGCCGATCGCGGCTATGCGGAAAAGCTGCTCACGGAGATGAAGCAGATACCGTCGCTTCGCGATCTGCAATTTGGCCAGCCGCTTGACTATCCGACCATAAACATTGACGTGGATCGGGTGCGCGCGGGGCAACTGGGAGTTACCGTCGATCAGGTCGGCCGCTCCCTGGTAGCGGCAACCTCATCAAGTCGGCTGGTTGCGCCAAACTACTGGAAGGACCCCAAGTCCGGAAACGCCTACCAGGTGCAGGTCGAAATACCGCAGTCGGCAATGACCTCCATACGCGACATCCAGGGCGTCCCGGTGATGGTCGACGGAGGGCAACGCCCGCTGGTCTCCGACGTCGCCGACGTCGGTTACGGTTCGATGCCCGGCGAATACGATCGATACAACCAGCAGCGAATGGTGACCTTGGTCTCGAACGTTAGCGGCGAAGACCTCGGCCGGGCTGCTGCCGAAATCGATCAAGCCCTTGAGCGGGCGGGGCCGCCGCCGCGGGGCGTAAACGTCGACGTGCGCGGTCAAATCGTGCCGATGCGGGAGACGTTCTCGAACCTCGGGGTGGGGGTTGGGCTCGCCATTATCGCGATATTCCTGCTGCTGGCCGCAAGTTTTCAGTCGTTGCGACTTGCATTCGTCGTTATTTCGACCACTCCCGCGGTTGTCGCCGGATCCGCGCTGGCACTGCTTGTGACCGGCACCACTCTGAATCTCCAGTCGTTCATGGGCGGGATCATGGCGATCGGAGTCGCGGTGGCCAATGCGATTCTGCTGGTCACCTTCGCTGAAGAGCATCGCCGCGGCGGAGAAGCGTCGTCCGGGGAAGCCGCCGCCGAGGGTGCGAGGGCGCGCCTGCGCCCGATCTTGATGACGGCAGCAGCCATGATAGCCGGAATGATTCCGATGGCCCTTGCACTGGGCGAGGGCGCCGAGCAGACCGCACCACTGGGGCGGGCGGTGATCGGAGGTCTCCTAGTCGCCACTTTCGCCACCCTGTTCATCCTGCCCACCATTTACGCGGCGGTTCAACGCAATGTGAGCACCCGGTCCGGATCGCTGGATCCTGACGACCCGCATAGCATGGAATTCGACGGTGATCGCCAATGAGAACGTGGGGCGCCCTCTTACTTGCCATCCTCGCAAGCGGCTGTAACGGGTCATCCGCCGCCAGGGGTCCTGACGCCCGGCCACAATCCAGTGAGTCTCAGGAAGGACGAGGCATCGAAGTAGCCAAAGTGGTCTCGCGAAAACTCTCAACTGTCGACTCCCTTCCTGCGGAACTAGTCTCTTACGAGTCGGTTGCAATCTATCCGCGCGTTAGTGGTTTCATCGAAAACATACCGGTGGATCGGGGCTCAGTGGTGCGCCGCGGGGCCCTGCTCGCACAACTCTCGGCTCCCGAACTGTTTGCGCAACGCGCTGAAGCCGATGCCAAAGCGAGCGCGGATCGAGCTACATATCAGCGCCTGCGGGAAGCAGCGAAAACCAAGGGGGCTGTCGCCGAGAACGAGCTTGAACTGGCGCAGGACACCCTCAAGGCGGATTCCGAACGCGTTAGTTCCCTGAAAACCCTGGAGGGCTACCTGACTGTTACTGCACCCTTCGACGGTATCGTGACGGAGCGCGATGTCCATCCGGGTGCACTGGTAGGTCCTCCTTCACCGTCGGGACGCGTGCCCATCATGAAAATCGAGGACAATAGTCATCTCCGTCTCACTGTGCCCGTGCCCGAGGCAGATGCGGGAAGCATCAGAATAGGGACGACGGCAACGTTTATGGTCAGCGCCTGGCCAGGCGAGCGTTTCAGCGGAACCATCGCTCGCATTTCGCACTCGGTCGATGAACGAACGCGCACGATGCCTGTAGAGCTGGATGTTAACAACCGAGATGGAAAACTCGCGCCTGGAATGTTCGCCGAGGTTCGATGGCCGATGCATCGCGACGCCCCGACGCTTTTTGTTCCGGCCTCCGCGGTGGTCGAATCAATGGAGAAGATCTACGTCGATTTGGTTCGCGACAAACACATCAGACGCGTCACCGTTAAACGCGGGCGGACGGAAGGTGACCTGGTCGAGGTCTTCGGCGACTTGCAGGAAGGAGACTTGGTGGCCGTCCGCGGTTCGGAAGAACTCGCGGAAGGAATGCGTGTAAGCCCGCGCTTTGGCGCGCCGGCAGCAGCTTCGGCGACGAATTGAGAGTCTCTGTGTGTGGTAGGACGAGCTTCGACCGCTCCCCGGATCTCTCATCGGCGAGACGAACCTCGCGAAGCTCGTTTTTCGTGATTTGGCGCGGAGCCCGCGTCCTACGATCATGACCGCAGGGGCGGTGGCTACCTCGCTGTTCGTACTTTCAATGCTGATGAGCCGGGTAACCATTAGCGTCCAGATCTTAGCCAACGCGCGCAATTCACTGAGGTTGGTCTGTCGCAGTAAATCCGGCCTCGGTCACGGATTGCCCGAGGCTTACGGTCCCAAGATTGTGTTCACTCTCCCTGCTCCTTCTTCTCCGCGACCGCCGCGTGATAGTCATCGAACTGCGCGCCGCGGCCCGTTTTGTATGCAGACATGCGTGTCGCCGAGTAATCGTCCATGCCGCAAAAGCGGGCGTAGCTCGGCGCCTTCGGTATTTTGGGCTTCTTTAACTTCATCTGTGGAGTCGCGGCCGAGCCACGAATCGCAAAAGTCGACAGTATTCGCACCGCAGGTGAGCCGCATCGCGGGCACGGTCTTCCGCGATCGGCTTCGCGCCACGAGATCACTTCCTGGAACTCGTAACCGCAATCACATCGCCATTCGTATATCGGCATGGTCGCTACTCGATGATATGGGGAATTTCCGACCAGTCCTCGGGATCGTGGGTGATCCACAGGGTTGCGTCATACATCTCGCGTATCGCTTTGAGGCGGCGAATCGAATGGGTTGATTGATTGGGGTCGGTGTCCAGCGGCATCGTGGCTTCCCGGTCAAGAGCTTCGCGCAGATGCACGGTGTCGCCGGTTAGAAGGATGTTGCGATTAGAGAGCCTCACCATCAGCGAGCATTCGCCGGGCGTGTGACCCGGAGTGAGCAGGAACTGCAGGCTGCCATCTCCAAAGAGATCGAAGTCGCAGCCGAGTTCCAGCCAGTCGTAGCCGCGCGTCGGCAGGTAGTCCTCGAGCACGAACACCCAACGCCGGTCGGGATCGGGCCAGTATGCGTAGCGCAGTTCGTTGGTTCCGACGATAAACTTTGCTTTGGGAAAGTAGCTGAGTCCGCCGACGTGATCGAAATGGCTATGCGATACGACTACATACTTGATGTCTGAGGGCTGATAGCCGACCTGCCTGATTTGCCGATCGAGGGTCTCAGTCTTGCTCCATACCAGCGGCAGATTGCGCGCGTGCTCGCCCAAGTATCCGATTGGATCATCGATCATGCGCGGGTTGCATCCCGTGTCGAATAGCACGAGACCCTTCGGGTGTTCCATCAGAAACGAGGGACACGACAGCTTGACCATCGTGGCGTCGCCGCCCTGGACCAGCAGCGCGCGTGGTGCAGAAAGCTGCGCGCCGGGTAACGCCCACATTTTCCGGATTCTGCCATTAGTCATTGTAAATCTCTCTCCCTGATTTGTCGGCTGCCCCCACCTCGACGATTAACGGAGGCTACCCTGCTCAGTGCTGCTTGTTCTGAGGGTTGGATTATCCGCCCCTTTCCGGTTTCGGGAACCAAGTAGAAACCGCCGATCGCTATCAGTCCGAATAAGAGCGAACCCAACATCACGATCTGCAAGCCAAAATGACCGGCCAGCGAGCCGCCTACGACCGGCGAGAAAAATGCACCGATATAAGCGGCACACCACACTACTCCGAGTCCGCTTCCGGCCTTGATCGGCGTCATTCCGGGCAGTTCCATCACGATGGTCACCAGGGTCGGCAACAGCGCGGACGATCCGACGCCGATGAGGATGAGCGAAAGTCGAAGCGCCGGAAGATTGGTGAGAGTTACCGCTCCCAGGCATCCGAGCACAAACAGGATCTGCATCGGAAAGGTAAACGGCCGGCGCAATCCGATCGCGGCCGTCATCATGCCCGCACCGGCGGCGGCGAAAATCCCCGCGAATGGAATCAGCGCGGTCAAGCTTCCGGCCTGTTCCAGGGTGAAGCCACGGACCGACTGAAAGAATTCGGGCAAAAACGCGCTGTAAAGCTGAAATACCCACATTCCTGAGGCCAGCGCGATCGAGATCACGCGGATATCGCGCATGTGGAGCACTGCTCGCATCGCGCCCGCATCCGCCGTGTGCGCGCCGCCAGCGGATTGATGCGAAGGATGCGTCCGTCCGAGCAGCGTCCACAGAAGTGCGACTATCGCCACTGCTAATCCGTATGCCAGTAGCGCGGTGCGCCATCGCGCACCCAGCGCGAAGTATACTGGCGCCGTGAGCGCGAACGCCGCCGTGAGTCCGATGAACGGCGCGACCGCGTTGATCGTGTTGATATACGCCCACTGTGATTCATCGAACCACTGCATGACGAGCGTGGCAGGAGGAGCGATCATCATGCCGAAGCCGATTCCTTCGATCACGCGGCAGGCCAGCAGCGTGCCAAAACCGGGAGCGTAACCGCTGCCGACAGCGCCGATCGCCAGCAGCCAGGTGCCGATGATGAAGGAGCGCAGGGCGCCGATCCGTTCCGCCACCATCGCCCCAGCGAGCGCGAAAATCGCAATACATAACGAGATGATCGAGATGATGAGGCCGGCATCTCCTAAATGAATGTGCAGGTCTTTGATGATCGGGCTCAACAACGGCGCCGGAGCGAGCCAAGTCAGAGTCTGGCTGGCCAGCGACAGCACCAGCAGAAGTTCGATCACCCATCGGTAGGAAGAGCGTTTTTCGCTACTGGCCATGATCGCGATCCTCCTGCAAACCTGTCGTATTGCGGTTCCCGCGTGAAGTCCAGCGGCGGAGCGCTTGCTTTCGCGACGATGGTTTCGCGCTTGGTTAATCTCAGGGAAGCCGAGATTGGAGCACCCGGTGCGCGTTCGCGACTTTGAGGCTTGGCTTGATCGAACCAACAAAGTCTGTGGAGAGATGGTTCGAGGGCGGCGAATCCGGCGGCTAGCCGAGCCATGTCGGATACACCTCGGATGTCGGGCCGGCAAACGATGTTCAACCCTGCGTACGAGCTGGCGTAAGATCGGTTGCAGCGGTTGTATCACGTGTGGCAAGAACCGCCCATGCGGTTGATTAGAATTCCGCTGATGATTTGGTTGTCGGTCTTTCTGGTTATGGGACGGGCACTAGGCCAACAACCGTCAGATCTGTTGTTCAGAGACGCGTATGTTTCGACAAACTCCGGGATCCGAATTCACTACTTACAGTCCGGTCGAGGCATGTCGAAGTGCGCACTAGTGTTGATCCCTGGCTGGCGGTTGCCCGCATCGCTCTGGAATGAACAGCTAGCGCGGTTCTCTAGAACGACCCGCGTCATCGCGATTGACCCTCGCTCACAGGGAGCATCTACGAAGACTTCAGATGGCAATACGCCGGAGTCCCGGGCAACAGACCTGCACGACGTCCTTGGCAGTCTTGGTGTGTCGCGCTCGGTTTTGGTTGGCTGGTCACAGGGCGTACAGGATGTATCCGCCTATCTGCAACGGTACGGGACAGGTTCCGTTGCCGGCGTGGTTCTCGTAGATAGCCCCGTCTCGTGCGGACCGTTGGAGCTCGATATTCACAGAGAATTCGCAAAAGAGATCCTTTCTAACCTTTCGATCTACGCTAGCCACCCCGAGGAATTTTCGAACGGCATGGTCCGCTCGCTCTTCAGGAAACCCCACCCTCAGGTCGATTTCCAAGCTCTGGTGAAAACCAGCCTGCAGACCCCGACCAATACTGGGGTGGCGATGCTGGTAGCAGACATCTTCGGCGCTGATCGCCGTCGGGCCCTGGCGACACTGAATAAGCCAGCCCTGGTGATCGCTTCTTCGGGGTCTCCGTTACTAGATGTGCAAAGAGAAATGGCCGCAACCATTCCAAGCTCGAAGTTTATCGTCATCGAAGGCACCGGGCATGCGGTCTTTGTCGACCAACCTGAGAAGTTCGACGAAGCACTAGGAACATTCTTCCAAAGCCTCTGTCAGTAGCAGCACGCTACCGCACTGGGCAGAACAACGTATGAAGTCCGACCGCGAGGGCGTAGCGATCTTTTCCGGCGCTCGCTTCGATTTCGCTCTGAATTGTCGCCGTTTCGGCAACGCAGCACCGCGCTTCCCTGGAGAGGAGCGGCACCCGTCGCGTTGGGCGCAGCTAGCCGTGTTCAAAACGTTCGAGGTCCGCGTCAAACGCCTCCCATGCGTACTCGAGCCTCACGCTTTTTACTCGTTTGACGCTCAATGCTGCTTGAAATTGGCTCTGGACTCTGTCTTAGATCGCCGCACCACCCAGACGAGTTCGTTGCAAGCAAGAGAGTGAGCCGAGAAATCGAACGTCTAGGTATCGTCGCCTGCTCAAAACGGTATGCCTCAGCGACATGCGAGCACCACTTTCTTGCACGAGAACCTGCCCTCGCCGAAGGTGGGATGGGAGGCGGGCAAGCCCTGCGCGAGAAGGTCCCGCACGAGAGCCACGCGGTTGGAAACCAGCGAGCAATCGTCCCGACCCGGTACAACCCGCGATGATCGCGGGCTACTTGGGCAACAGCGACGTGTTGGATCGTGCGATCGAGAAGTTCGCTCTCGACTACGCCGACCAGACCGAGCGCGACCACAAGGCTCTGGTGCGAGCGATCCGCGATGGGCGCCTGAAGGCGGAAGAGGTCTAGTGACCGGGCGGCGCGCGACGGAGAAAACAACGGCTGGAGACCGCGGAACCCGAGTCGGACGCACGCGGCAGTCATTCTAGTAATGCTGATTAACTCGGGCTGCCCGCTAAGCAAGTGCGCCAAAGTGCGACCCGCCTCCGCCCCTTCCACCGATCCGTGCTCCCGCTAACGTGGCCACAAAACATAGTGTCCCTCTGTAAGCTCCCCGAGCGGGAGCGCGATGGGAGAGAAGGCCTGACTTTTCGAGAATGAACCCGACTACTGCGGCTTTCGAGAACTTATTCACCTGTTTGCAGATCCCTCGCTTTTCCTGACAGTCAGTGTGCAGGCAGGACAGGCAAGGAAAATTGTGTTGAGAGCTATGTTGGAGAAACCGGTGATTTGGATGAAATGCATTAAACCGTGATTCGAAGACGGGGCGTTTTCTCGACGCCAGACGGTAGGTAGTCTCGCGACGATTCCAGTGATAAGCGCCATCATGAGTATCTTCGCATCCGGGTTTTCGGCAGGCGCAGCCGGCCGACGCCACTTTTTGCGATGAGTTTTGGAGCCAAAGCCAGACTCGCATTTCGCTGCTGTGGGGTTCTCATGGCGTTGGCAAGCGTTGCTGCCATATCGCTCGTATCCGTGCTTTCTTTCGGATGCTATCGCGTGGCAGTGGTTCTCGCGAAGGTTCGGCCGCTACGCAACGCGCATCGGTGTCTCTCCGTGGCCTATGATCGGTTACTCGATCGGCTCGGCCAGGCAGTTCTCCAGGACGCTCGGGACACCCCCGCGTTACGAGTTATAGTCTCCATTAGCCTCAGCGCTATACCAATTTTCCTGATCCAGCTCGTTTTAGGAAAACCTCGACTGCTCCTCGTGATCGCTTTTTATCTTTCCCTTTACGGTCTCCGGTTCCAACGGTTTGTGAGACTGTTCAGCGCCAAACACCTGGAGGCGCACCGGCGTAACGGCTACTTCTCGGAAAAGTATAGTAAGGTCTTGGGCCGTTACGTTGAATTCTTTCTAGGGTATTTGTACGGAAACGTTCCGGAACTGGATCGGACTGTTCATGTCCGTCTCCACCATCGAGAGCAGGGCGGACTCGATGATACTGCCGAGTCCAGAGGCTACGACCGAACGAGTCGGCTAGATTTCCTGCGGTATCTCTCGAACAACATTTGGACGGTTTTGGGGATTGCCCCATACGCTTACTTTAAGGCTAGCGGCGATGAAGAGGACCGAAAACGCCTGTTCTGGGGTCTGACGAGGTACTACGCCTACTTCGGGGCGGTCTTTATCTACGATTGGAGAATTGGGGCGCTGTTCGTGTTGGTTCCTCTTCTCTGCATGAACTTCATCACGGCAATTATCGCATGGGTCCAGCACGCGTTCTACGACCCAGAGCATCCCGAGGATTATTTTGCACATACTGCGACCGTTCTGGATGTGATCAACTTCATGAACGAAGGATACCACCTCTGTCATCATCACCGAGCCGGCCTACACTGGACCGAGATGCCCGTCCATTTCGAACGGATCCGCGACAGGATGAGAAACTCCAGGGCCTTAGTCTTCCGCGACCTCGATTTCATGGGACTTTTCTTCGCGTTGACCCTCTCTCGAAGAATGGATGTTCTTGCCGAGAAACTTGTCCCTTGGGAGCCCATGAATCACGAGCAGAGATTGGATTTGTTGGCGAAAAGAACTGGATCGGGACTAATTCATTGAGATAGGAGCCCGACGACGCCGTCCAGACTGCGGCTAAAGCTCAGGACGAGAGGCGGGTGTCGCTACTCAAGACCTGTCCGGAATTCTTCGAACTGCGGGTCATGAGCCACTTCGGTTGGCCGCTGTTTCGGAGTGCTCAAGCTTGTTCTGTGGCGGGCCTGTCTCAGTTTACCCAGACGATTCTGTCACGGCCGCCCACGAGAAGATCCCGCGCTCATCTGGGGAAGTCTCGAGGAAATGGGTAACGGTCAATAGATCTTTATCTGCTGTAAGTGCGCCCAGGTTTCCTCCGAGTACCAAATCTCTACGAACTCCTTGATCGAGCTTGCTTCCCGCCGCCGCATCTCTTCGGCAACCGACTTTCGGAGGAGGATTTTATACAGGCGAAGGCCGGCGACGCCTTCGCCTGTAGGCCTGAGGCGGCCTTTGCGACTGCGGCAGTAAAGTTTTGTTCGGTTGATGCTTCATGTACGAGCCCTAAATCTTTCGCTTCCTCGGCCTGATACATGGCTCCCGTGTACAAAATCTCCGTGGCATTCGCGTTGCCAACCCAAAACCGCAGCATTTCGATGCTACCGGCGAACACCGATGAACCAAATCCTATCTCATCGAGCGAGATCTTGGCTTTGCCGATGGTCATAACTCGATGATCGCAAGCCAACGCCAGCATACAGCCTCCCGCCATAGCATGACCGTTGATGGCTGCTACCACCGGCTTGGGAAACAAGAACAGATAAGTGTAGAGGTCAGTAAAATTAACCAAGTACTGAGCGAACTCTCCCGAAGCCGAAGGAAAAGAATTTACCGGATCCGGTTAAGACGACAGCGCTTATCTCTCGGTCAATCTCTACCTTTTTGAGCTGTGCTCTCAATTGATCTACGACGGTCCCGTTGAGAGCGTTGACCCTCCCCACGAGCAAGCGTGAGGGCGGCAATCCCGTTACCTTTCTGCAGTGCTACAAAATCCATTTCTCTTCCACACTTTAGGCACACACCTTCTTCAACCACTGGCTTATGCGAAGCACCGGACGGACTTCGCGACGGGGAGCAAGGTCCAGTTGCCTTCTTGTCTCCATTAAGGATCAATTTGACTCCAAGCCTGGAGGTGTCGCAGGTTCGCAACCCGTAACGCCCACTGGTGAATTCAAGTGCTAACGGGAGCCAAAACCCAATCAGCGG
>JBKPEA010000163.1:0-12896 GCA_046728175.1 Thermodesulfobacteriota bacterium
GGCCTCAACCGCGCCGAGGTCGAGGTCGAGCACGTCGGAAAACTGCGGCTCCTGCCCGCGCGCGGAGTGAAACAGCCCCTGCTCCTGGCAGTACGCCTCAATCAAGCGGACCTGCTCCGGCGCGCGACCCGTCAACTTCAGATATTCAAGCGTTTTACTATCGACCGGAAAAAAGCCGATGGTGGCGCCGTACTCGGGCGACATGTTTCCTAACGTCGCGCGATCGGCGACCGAGAGCGAAGCGAGACCAGGTCCGAAATATTCGACGAACTTTCCAACCACGCCCTTCTTGCGAAGCATCTGGGTCGCAGTCAGAACCAGATCTGTGGCGGTGGCGCCCGGCCGCAATTCTCCGTGGAGCCGGACGCCGAGTACTTCGGGAATCAGCATGGGGCTCGATCGCCCGAGCATCGCCGCTTCCGCCTCGATCCCGCCCACACCCCATCCAACCACCCCAAGCCCGTTGATCATGGTGGTGTGGGAATCGGTCCCGATCACGGTATCGGGGTAGGCTTCATCGCCGGAGGTCATAACCACCGGCGCCAGATATTCGAGATTCACCTGATGTACGATTCCGGTGTCGGGCGGCACCACTCGAAAATTGGCGAAGGCGCCCTGACCCCAGCGCAGGAAAAGATAGCGTTCCTGGTTGCGCTCGAACTCGAACCGCGCGTTGGTCGCGAAGGCATCGGAGGTGCCGAAAGCGTCGACCTGAACCGAGTGGTCGATTACCAGGTCGACCGGCTTGAGGGGATTGATTTTCTTGGGCGCACCGCCCAGCCGCGCAATTGCATCGCGCATTACCGCCAGGTCGGCGACCACCGGCACTCCCGTCAAGTCCTGTAACAGTACCCGCGCCGGCATGAACGAAATCTCGCGGTTCGCGGGCTTGCCATCCCATTTGGCCAGCGCTTCGATCTGCTCCCCGGTAACCACCGCCCCGTCTTCACGTCGAATAAGATTTTCGATCAGCACCTTGATCGAAACCGGCAGACGATCGAGTGCAAAACCGCGCTTCTCGAGCGCATCAAGCCGCCAGATAGTGTAGTTCCGATCGCCGGTCTTCAGGCTGCCCGGCGCGCCAAAGCTGTTGTTGGCCATGGGAAGAGCCTCGAATCCTCTTGAAGTGGTGGCGCGCTCCGATCACGGGGACGCGCGCGATACAATTCCACGCTCCGCGATCAGAATAGCGCGCGGGTGGGTGCGAGCAAACGCTACGCTCGCCACAAGCGCGTAACTAGCTTCGACCCACCCGCTCCCGCCGCACAAAAACGCAGCGCAAAAAACGCGCATCGGTAAATCGGTGCAGCGTCCCACCCGTGCAAATTTTCTCAGAGAGAGCGCGAAGACGCGCGGACGTGGCTATGCGCGGAGCGTTGCTCGCCGCGGGATCGGCCCGGGCAAGCCATCGTAGATCAGCGCCCGGCCGTCGGAATGAAACCGCATCGAGGCCAGCAAACCCACGCTTACCGATGCCAGCGCGGGTGCGCCATCAATGGTGTCGATCGCGACCTTGCCGCGCAGCCCAAGAATCGCCGCTACCGCGGCGCTGAATGATTCATCATCGATCTCACCCGCGGTGACCAATGCTCGCGCGGCGAGCCCCAGCACAACCCTGCCCGCGCGCACGACCACGAGGTTTCCCGCGTCGCGCGCCACCGCACATCCAGGTAGCAGCGCACCAAATGGATTGGCCGGGTCGGCCGCACTAAGCGCCAGCGGCCGCTCGCGCGCCGAATTCAGGTTGCGCGCAGCGCGCAGCATCTCTACCGCCGCGGGGAGCGCGTACTGCTCCGCCGAGAGCGAACGTACGAACCATCCGCGCCGAATGGTGCCAGCATATTCCAGCCGCCGCAGCGCGAACGAAAGCTCATGCCATGACGCTTCCAGCGATTCGAGCGCGAGCATCTCGCGGGACAAGATACCGTTGCGGTTCAGGAGCAGCAGCGCCAGCTCACGTGCGCGATCCACCTCCTCATCGGTGTTCTTGGGGGGCGCGCCCAGCGCCGACCATCGCCCCGACACGCTCGACTTAAGGCGGGCGCGCAGCGCCGCGTCGTGTTTCGTGAACTCGCGTCGCGGAGCAGCCGCGATCGCGTCAATCGCGTCGCTGTCAACCGCGATGAGCCGCAGCGGCGCGAAGCTGTCGTTGGTCGCAAGACCGAGTGCCGCCAGCCGCCACAGACTTGCCAGTGTGTCGCGCTCGGAAAGGTCCACTCGCTCCGAAAGCTCGTCGAGGTACTGAGCGCCTGACGCGCGCAGTGCGGCCAACACGCCGCTATCCCGCGAGTCTTCGGGGTCGCTGATCTCGGCGCGAAACGGCACCGCCCAGCGACGCGGAACAAAAGTTACCCGCGAAGGCGCCTCGCGTGCGCCGGTTTCGTCCGGGACCGCCGCCCACCTGGTTTGCCCGCCGAGGCAGACCAGGTCCAGCATCTCGCTCCGATACCCGGAAACGCGCGCGGGCAAGATGGACCTTTCCCAGAAATCGGGTGCGAATGGCATCCCACCGAGCTGCTCGAGCACCTGGGCGACTCCGTTTGCATCCGCTGAGAGGTCGGCGCCGCCGATATGCATCCACCGGAGGCGGAACGCCGCGTAGTCTTCATCGCTGCATGGTTCGACTTCGGCGCGAACCCGCGCCAGGGTGATGCGATGAATTCGTTCCAGATTGTATCGATCGCACCATTGCATCGTGGCCGCGGAGGTAAAGTGCCCGCGAAAGATCGTGCCCTTCGCCTCCAGCGCAGGCAGGATTTCCGCCACCTCGCGCTCGGGCAACGCCAGTCGCTTTGCCAGCTCCAAAGGGGTCACCGGTCCGGAGGTCCTCAGCGCGCGCCGCACGATCTCGGCCCGCGCGAAATCACCATCGGCGGCGGTCGCATCCACGCCGGCGGCGGAAAACTCCAGGTCCGGATATGCTCCGGCGAACAACCCCGCGTCCTCTTTCGCAAAGACGATCTCTCGCGACTCTCCCGGCACGCGCCCGCGCACGATGCGTCGTTCGCTCTCAAGCTCGGCTAGGAACTCACGACACTCAGCACTCCGTTCGAATAGCCCCGCGATTTCAAGCGCACCATGGGCACGGATCAGTTCATAAAGCTCGTCGCGATTGCGGGGCGATCGTCCGGCCGCCAGTCCGGACACCTCGGCGACCACACTTTCCACCGCTTCCGCGGCGAGCATTTCCGAAAGATCCTCGGTGCGAAATACATCTTCCGCCATGCCCCGATTCATCGTAACGGTGCGACTGCGGCGGTTGGCGCGCTCGCCGTCGTCGAGGAATGAGTAGTCCCACGCCAGCAGTAGGCGATGAGCAAATACCGAGGGCGATACGGAATCGACGTACACGGCGCGCATCGATCCGTTCTCGATTCCACGCAGCACCTTCTCCATCCGATCCGCGTCGGCGGATTCGGTCAGGCATTCGCGCATGGTTTCCGTAACGATGAAGTGGTCGGGGATGGGAATCGCCGGCGGCCGATTTTCTAGACAGGCCTGCTGGCCTGGAAACAAGGCCGCAACCAGTTCCTGCGATCGCAACCGCTGAATCCAGGCCGGAATCTTCTTCCCGTGCGCCGAGCGCATCACCGTGAGCGCGCGGGACGCGACATGACGGAACCTTACCTCGAACATGGGCGCGGCGAGGAAGGCCTGCTCGAGCACGCTGCGCGCCTGTCGCGCCGGAAGCATCGCGAAGATCTCTTCCAGAGCAAGGCTGTGGCGCGAGTTCAACGCGAGCAGGGCACCGTCATCAATCGCCGAAGCCTGGATTTCGAAGTCGAACGATTGACAGAGGCGCTTGCGCAGCGCCAGCCCGAGAGCGCGATTGAAGCGAATTCCGAGCGGTGTGTGGATTACGACTTGGGTGCCGCCGAGCCCGTCGAAGAAGCGCTCTACGACCACCGTGTTTTCGTCGGGAATCGCGCCTAGCGCCGCGACGCCCCTGCGGACGTAGTCAATGGCCTGCATCGCCGCGCGTTCCGAAAGGGCGCATTCCGCGGTCAGCCATCCCGCGGTGCGCTCCGCTCCGTCGCGCCCGAGTCGGGCAGCGATCTCGCGGCGGAGGTCCGCGATTTCCTGTGACAGCGCGTAGGAACGCCCGGCGGCTTCCGTCTGCCAAAAGGGCAGCGAGGGCGCCATTCCCGGCGCGGGCTCGACCATCAGTCGACCGCGCGAGATGCGCTGGATCTGCCAGGGCATGGAACCCAGCGAGAACACGTCGCCGCGTACCGATTCCTGGGCGAAGTCCTCTTCGACATCGCCGATCTTGCGTCCTTCGGACTCGATTACCACGTCGTAGTTGCCCGCTTCCGGGATCGTTCCGCCCGAAATTATCGCAGCGAGCCGTGCGCCACGGCGCGGACGCACCCTCCGATTGGCCGCATCGAAATGGATTTTCGGCTGCGCGCCTTGAATGCGCTCGGGAAACTCAGTGGCCATCTGTTCAAGAAGGCGGTTCAGAGCGGCCTCCCCGAGATCGGCAAAGTTATAGGCACCACGAATGATCCTGAGCAGATCCCCCGCCGGAATGTCCCCCTCCTCGGCGGCAATCGCGATAATCTGCTGCGCCGCCACGTCGAGGCACCCGACCGGAATTTCAACCGCGTCGAGACGGCGGTGGCGAATCGCCCGCACCGCCGCCGCACACTCCAGCAGGTCGTCGATGGTCATCGCGAAGAAACGACCTTTCGGAGTCCCGTTCAGGCTATGACCGGAACGGCCGATCCGCTGGATCGCTGCAGAAATGGTTTTGGGCGAGTCGAGTTGGCAGACCAGCTCCACCGCCCCGACATCGATCCCGAGCTCGAGCGATGAGGTGGCCACGATCGCGCGCAGCTCGCCGCGCTTGAGCTTTTGCTCGGCGGCCAGGCGCTCTTTGCGCGCCAGGCTCCCGTGGTGCGCCATCACCGCACGCGCACCGACGCGTTTCTGTAGATTTAGCGCGACGCGTTCGGCCCATCGGCGGCTCAAAGTGAAGACCAGCGTGGTACGGTGCACTTTTACGAGCTCCGCCAGCGCGTCGTACATCGCATCCCAATTTTCATGGGTGGCCAGAGGGCCGAGGTCTGGTCCAGGCGCCTCGATCTGAAGATCCATTGCGCGCACCTGGTCGTCGGCGCGCGCGATCCGTATCTCGCGCGGACTTCGCGCGCCGTCGCTCGCCACCTCGAACCCGGCGAGAAATTCGGCCAGCGTTTCTATCGGGCTCAGGGTTGCCGAGAGACCGATCCGTGCGGGCCGCACCCCGCGCCGCGCGCGCACCATCCGCTCAAGGCGCTCCAACGTGATCGCCAGATGAGCCCCGCGCTTATTGCCCGCCAATGCATGAAGTTCATCAACCACGATGTGGCGAACCGAGGCGAGTTTCTCGCGAAATTTCGGGGAAGTGAGCAGCAGAAAGAAGGATTCCGGCGTAGTAACCAGAATGTGCGGGGGCCGACGCAGCATCGCGCTGCGCTCATGCGCGGGGGTGTCACCCGTGCGCAAGCCGGCGCGGATGCCGCTCAGATCGAGTCCCGCCCCGTGTCCAGCTTCGCGGACGCCCGCGAGCGGCTCCTCAAGGTTCAGTCGAATGTCGTTGGCGAGCGCTTTGAGCGGCGAAACGTAGAGGACTGCGACCTCGTCGCGAAGCTCACCACGCTCTGCCTCGCGCACCAGGCCATCGATGGCCCACATGAACGCCGCCAGCGTCTTGCCGCTCCCGGTGGGAGCGCACAAAAGCACGTCATGGCCGCGGCCGCCCTGCGCCTGTGCGATCAGCGGCCATCCGATTTCCTGGGCGCGCGAGGGTTCGCCAAACCGACCCTCAAACCATGCACGAACCGCAGGATGGAACCCGGCCAGCACGGACGGCATGCTGCGGAATATAGCATCGCGCTCTCCGCGAGTTGAGCCGCGAAATGAGGCGAGCCTGGCTTTCCGGAGCGAGCGGATTGCCAACCCCACCATCGATCGCGGACCTTTCGCCGCTCAGCGCGATGCAGACTAGCTAACGGCGGACTTTTGCAGGCTCGGAATCCGACCCCTTGAGCAGCTCCGGCAGCCTGGCTGTGAACTCGCTGCGCGACAAGGCCAAGGCGAAGCCCGCGTCGCGCGCGGCACGGAGCGGTTTCAAGTCGACATGCGACGCGAACCCCACGATTCGGGAATTTGGAAGCGCCGCGCGCACCCGCTCCGCCGTGGCCGCGGCCGGAAACGCCGCATCTGACAAGTCGACCAGAACCAGCCCAGGTTGCTTGTCGAGGCAGTGCCGCGCGGCCGCCTCCAGGTCGGAGGCGTAGCACAGGTTCGCGCCGGCGGATTCCGCGACCGCATCGAGCTTGGAGCGAAAGAACAAATCACGAACCAGGCCAAGAACTACGCGCGCACTCATATGTGCTTCATGTCCAGCGGCACTCGCTTGACCGCGCCATTCTTGAAACGCGCCGGAGAAAATGGCGAGAGGTCGACCCCGGGTTTTCTCCCACACACAAGATCTGCGATTACCTGGCCGGTGAGCGCGGAGAGCAAGATGCCGCTTCGGAAATGGCCCGCCGCATAGAATACCCCGGCCACCGAGGGCGACTCCCCGAGTACTGGCATCAGATCATCTGAGGCAGGCCGCAACCCCGCCCACGTTTCGCGGAAAGCCGCGCCGTGCAGCCCCGGAACCATGGCGGCGACCGCGCTAGTGATAGTCGCGATGCCGGCGAGCGTCACGCTCTTGTTGAAACCCGCATCTTCGAAAATCGAGCCCGCGATGAGCCGGCCATCGCGCCGCGGCACCAGGATTCCGTCGGGTGAAAACAGCGACGGCCCCAGCTGTCCCGGCGGCCCCTCAAAGCAGATGATCTGACCGCGGACCGGATAGAAGCGCAGCTGGTCCGCCTCGAGGCCGCGTATTTCTCCCGCCCAGGCGCCGGCTGCGTCGATGACGACGTCGCTTTCTTCCACCGAGCCGTCATCGAACCGCACCCCGGTCACATGTCCGCCGCGGCTTAAAATCTCAGCGACTCGCGTGCTCTCCTGAAAGACCGCACCCGCCCTCTGTGCCGCACGAATGTAGGCCATCGTCAGTTTGCGATTCTCGGTGCGCCGGTTGGTCGGCAGGTGGAGCGCGAAGATGATCTCGGGTGCCAGGGCCGGTGCGAACTTTAGCGCCTGGGCCGGCGTCAGCTCCTCGGCCTGCGCGCCCGTTTCGCGCTGCCACCGCGCCCGACTTTTCAGGCGGGCCGCGCTTTCCTCTTCGAATGCGACATACAAGGCGCCAGGTTCATCGTATTCCGGATCGATTCCGCTCTCGTTGGTAAGCCGCTCGACTATCGCATCGAACGCATTCTTTCCCGCCATGCACAGATCGAAGAAAATCCCCGGCTCCTGGGCCTCGACCTGCGGACCGATCAAGCCGGCCGCCGCCCACGATGCTTCCTGACCCAGGCGTCCGCGCTCTAAAACCTTTACCGCAACGCCGTCCTGCGCAAGACGCCACGCGACCGCGCCGCCGATTATGCCGCCGCCGACTATGAGAGCTTTCATCATTCTGTCACAAGCATAGCGGCAGCCGCATACGCATTGAACACCCACTCGCCAAGCCTCGGCGCCGTCGCAAGCCCCGGCCCCCTCAATCGGTTAAGATGATGTGGGAGGGAATCGGAATGGCAAAGCAGATGAAGGGGCTCGACACCAAGCTGATTCACGCCGGCGAACCCGAGCAACTCATCGGGGGAGCAGTTACGCTGCCAATTTTTCAGTCCTCCACTTACGAATACGGCGGCCAGACGAGTTACCACGACCTCCGCTACATCCGGCTTAACAACACGCCCAACCATCTGGCGCTGCATACCAAGCTGGCGATGCTCGAGAACGCGGATGCGGCCCTGGTTGCCGGCAGCGGCATGGCGGCAATTTCGGCGGCGCTGCTGACCGTGGTCGGCGGCGGAGGCCATCTGCTTGCACAGGATTGTCTTTATGGTGGCACCCACGACCTGCTGACCCAGGAATTCCCATCGATCGGTATCGAGGTCGATTTCATTGATGGCGACGACCCGACCTCGTGGCGCGAACTGATCCAGCCGCATACCAAGGCGATTTATGTTGAGGCGATTTCCAACCCGCTGGTGCAGGTCAGCGATTTGCAGGCCGCTTGCGAGTTCGCATCGGAGCATGGGCTGCTCTCGATCATCGACAATACTTTCGCGAGCCCGGTGAATTTCCGACCCTCCGAAATCGGGTTCGATCTTTCCCTGCACAGCGCGACCAAGTATCTGAATGGCCATACCGACATCGTCGCCGGCGCGGTGATTGGACGCGGCGAACTGATCGGAGAAATTACGCGCAAGCTGAATCACCTGGGCGGGGTGCTGGATCCGCACGCCTGCTTCCTGCTCCAGCGGGGCCTCAAAACGCTGGGTGTGCGGGTGCGACATCAAAACGAAAGCGCACTGCGGATTGCGCGGTTTCTCGAGCAGCATCCGCGGGTAACCCGGGTTAACTATCCCGGCTTGGAGAGCCACCCGAATCATCTCCGCGCCTGCGAACTGTTCGATGGTTTCGGCGGCGTGCTCAGCTTCGAGTTGGAGGGCGACGCACGGGCCGCGGACCGGTTCATCGCCAACGTGACGATCCCGATCTGCGCGCCGAGTCTGGGCGGTGTCGAGACACTGATCACGCGCCCGACGACCACCTCGCACTCCGGCATGACGGCTGACGATCGTGCACGCGCAGGAATTCGCGATGGACTGGTGCGCCTGTCGGTAGGACTGGAGACCAGCGACGATCTAATCGAAGATTTCGAAATCGCTCTGCGCGCGACTTACGATTAGCCGCTCGCCGCCGCCATTAGATCGACTTAAATCGTTTCCGGTGTTTTTCATCTACGCCGCCTGAACAATTTAAGATGCCCCCTCGTCGCTAAAATCAGATGCCTTCGCAGGGACCGCGATTGACCGCGGCTCTCTGTTCTGTTTTCGCACGCGGGGCGGCCCGTGGCGGTTCGCTGCGGCATCTGGTGTCCGGCCGTTTCTACCCGAACCGGCCGAAGGAAGTTACTATGCCCAGAGAAGCCGCTTGTCATTGGCAAGCGCTCATATTCACGGTTGCCATCACCCTGGCAATCGCTTTGGTTCCATTGCCAGGATTTGCACAGACCAACTCCAACGCTCCGCCAGCGCCCAAAGCCCAGCTGCCCGCGACTACCGCGCAGAATTCTTACGGCGTAAAGCCGGGCGACACGTCACTCAGGGGATGACGATGAAGATCGTTCCCACCGAACACATGGAGTGGCCGCCGCCCTATCGCGATGCGACGGAGAAGTACTCGCAGCAGGTCAGGCTCTCTCCCGACGGCCGCACGATGGTCAACTATGTGGCGGGGCAGCCGTTTCCATTCCTGGATCCGAATGATCCTAGCATTGCGACCAAAATCATATGGAACAATGCCTTCCGCCCGATCACCAGGGATGACTATGACCTGCGCTTCTAAGATTGCGAAGACATGTACACGGGGCGCAATCGCGCTTACCGCGTGCTGGACTATTTCCAGATCGGTCACTACGCGGGTTATGAGGAGGTTGGACGAACCGAGGTCTAGCCGATGCCTATCGATCCCGACTTCAAAACAACCAACCGCTACTGGCTGTTCGCCCTCTACCCGATCCTGCTCCCGAGAACCTGCGCGGCGGCGGCTTCATCCGTTACCGCCATGAGAATCGGAAGAAAGCCGACGACATGTGGGAGTGGGCCACCGGAGCGCGCCGGGTTCGCCGCCTGAACGAAGAGATTTAACGCCAAGATCGAAGAGTACGACTACAAGTTTCTCGGACAGAAAACCATGCTCGCGTCGGTGAACGCGGCACACTCGCCGGAGAGAACCTGCCAGACTGATGGGGGAGCGAGCGCCTGCCCGGAAAACTCGGAGTTGCGCGCAGCGTACATCGTACAGACACCGCGCCGGAGTGCCAACAATCGACAGGCACTACACTCCAAGCTTTATATCGATAACGAAATGTGGTTCGAACCGTACGTCGACGAATACGATGCCCGGGGCGAACTCTGGCAGAACCACATCTACTGGTTAACCTATCGCGACCGCCCGGTTCCCGATGCCCGCGTGGCAATCTACCCCTTCAAGCGGGAATTCGTGGTGGGCGCCGCCTCTACCGATGTGCAATCCGGGTTGGCGACAATGTGTTATCTGCCCGGCAAGAACACCCCGGAACGCGAATGCTGGTACATCAACATGGGCGCCGTGGGAGGCGATTTCTTCACCACTGACGCAATGGTGAGAGGCGCACCGTAGCTCTCGCAATCGCATCTCACGATGGGTGAGCCGGTCATTAACCGGTTCACCCTCCTCCTCCCCCCAGCCTTTTCTAAAAATTCTTAAAACCTCTCGAGCGAAGCAAACGGCACATGGCGGCGGAACTTTGAGGCCGGCGCCAGGAAACCACCTCCGGCCAACCAACTCTGTCAATGCTCTTCCCGACCCGCCAATCGCACCCCAAGAAGTAGTGAGCGGCTCAACCGCGCAGCGCGGCCGGCAAATCAAATATCCGGTTTCTATTGTCACCCAGGTGAGGCACTGCCTCAGGGATGCACATCTGTCCTTATGTAAACGGATCTCTTACGCCGAAAGGTCGCGGCCGTACTGGCCCAAGTCGAAGCTCATGCCGCGAAACGCCAGCTCTTCTCTTGCCATTTCCGCGAACACCGCCTCGGCGGTATGGGGACGCGCCGCGCTATCGAGGGCGTGGCCAAGCTGCGCGATTGCTTCGATGGCAGGAAGTGCCTGTCCGGGCGGTGGAAACGCGCTATGAATACGTTGCACGCGGCCTTTGAAATTTGTGAAGCTGCCGTCGATTTCCGGGTAGGCGCCAATCGGCCATATCTGGTTCGCCATCTGACCGGTCAGATTGGCGTCGGTGTCCAGCACCAGCAGATAGTCCAGCGGTCCAAATCGCTTCAGGAATTCCTGCTCACCTAGCACTCTAACCAGGTCGGCGCGCAGCGTGATCAGCATCTTAAGCTCACCCGCCGCGATCGCATTGGTGAAAGAATCGAGTGCCCCAAGCGGGATGCCGAGCGCTTGCAGGCCGCGCGCGTTCGGGTTCTTGTTGGCGCGAATCAGCAAATCATCATCACCGCTGCTCCCCGGCGGCGACCAGTTCAGACCGGCTATGCGATCCGATCCTATGATTGTCGCGAGCAGTTGCTTGAGCGCGAAAGCCTCCTCGTTGGTCGCCTGCGCTCCCACTACCGCGCCGATTGCGTTCGCGCCCGATTGACCGCCGATTTCCATGATCCGTGTCGCCGCGCGGCGCAGCGCCTCAGGCCATCCTTCCGCCACCATTCGATCCTCAGACTGCCACAGCGGCGTAGTCAGACGGGTTTCGGTCTGAAGTGCCGCGAAGCTGTGCCGCCCTTCATCGCACATCCAGTAGCTGTTGACGTCGGGGTTATGGCGCGGCTTATACCGATAGATTCGTCCGCGCTGGTGGTGAATGTCGATCGAACATCCGCGTTCGCACCCCGCGCATACCGAGGGCGAGCGATGCAGGTACCAGACCCGCATCCGGAAGCGGAAGTCCTTCTCGGTCAGCGCACCTACCGGACAGATATCGATGGCATTGCCAGCGTACTTGTTGTTAATCGGTTTGCCCGGCCAATGATCGATCTCGTTGTGGTCGCCGCGGCCGAAGATCGCCAGCTCGCTGGTGCGGGTAATTTCATCGAAGAACCGGGTACACCGTGCACACAGGATGCACCGCTCCTGGTCCAGCATCACATCCGAGCCGATATCGATCGCCTTGCCCTTTTTGTTCTTCTTACCGAGCTGAAAGCGCGACGCCTGTTGGTCGTAATCCATGTAGTAGTCTTGCAGCTTGCACTCGCCGGCCTGATCGCACACCGGACAATCGATCGGATGATTTATGAGCAGAAATTCCAGCACCGCTTTCTGTGCGGTCTTGGTGCGATCGCTGGTGGTGTGCACCACCATTCCATCCGCAGCACGCGTGTTGCACGCGATTTGCAGCTTGGGTGCTTTCTCCACCTCGACCAGGCACATCCGGCAGTTACCCACGATCGTGAGCGCCGGGTGATAGCAGTAGTGCGGAATTTCGATTCCCGCCTGATCTGCCGCCTGAATCAGGTTCAGTCCGTCTGCGACTTCGATCTCCTTGTCGTCGATGGTGAGCTTCGGCATCAGGCGTGCTCTGCTGCATAGGCGCTGTGCGCGGGAGGCGCGAGGCGTCCGTCGCGGTCACGGAACGGGCAGCGCCCCAGCCGCACGTGATCTTCGAACTCGGACCGGAACTTGGTAATGAAGCCGCGCGTCGGCATCGAGAGTGAATCCGCCAACACGCAGATGGTATTGCCTTCCATATTGCTAGCGATATTAAGCAGCAAATCGAGGTCCTGCCACTTGCCGCGCCCCGCTTCCATGTCGACCACCACCTTCTCGATCCATCCGCATCCTTCGCGACACGGCGTGCACTGCCCACACGACTCATGATGGAAGAAATGCGCTACCGTGCGGAGCACGTCGACCATGCAGGTGTCGTCGTGCATGACCATCACACCCGCGGTGCCCATCAGCGACCCGGCCGCGCGCACCGAGTCGAAATCCATCATCACGTTCTCGGCTTCGGCGGCGGTAAAGGGTGGAAACGATGCCCCTCCGGGAATGACCGCCTTGAGCTTGCGCCCGCCCGTGATTCCTCCGCCGACCTGGTAGATCAGGTCCTTCAGCGGAAATCCCATTGGCAGTTCATAGAGACCCGGTTTGTTGATGTGGCCCGACAGGCAGAACAGCTTGGGCCCCGGGCTCTTCTCGGGACCGATCGATCGATACCAGTCCGCGCCCTTCCTGATGATCCACGGCACGTTCGAGAGCGTCTCGACGTTGTTGACTACGGT
>JBKPEA010000164.1:0-39605 GCA_046728175.1 Thermodesulfobacteriota bacterium
TCGTCCTCTCCATGCTCATCGTGACGCGGATGGGGTTCGTGATCAATTTATCGAAAGATATAGCCGAGTTAGCTATGAATATGGCCGTCAGGATGGCGGCGATCGCTAAAAAGCAATTTCAAAGACTCTGTCTTGCGGCGGATGGCGTCGGTAACCGCGTGGAACGTGAAGCGGGATTGGTTTTCCTCGGCGGTATCAGGCCACGTGAGGTGGTGCGACAAATCAGCGCAGCGTTGATACTACCGGCAGAACGAACTCGAAGGGCGCACCTCTCCGGATTCAGTGTTGCCCAAATCCGGCCACCGTGATTCTCGATGATCGAACGAACGACGGTCAGCCCCATTCCCATTCCCGTTGCCTTAGTCGTGAAGAGGGGATCGAATAGACGCGGCATAAGTTGTGGATCCATGCCTTTGCCGGAATCGCACACTGATACGTGTATTTTCGCTTCGTCGTGACCTGCCTGGAGAGCGACTTCACGTGGCTCCCGACCATCGCAAACTGAGTCGCAAGACCAGGTTTAGTACTGCTTGCGTCAAATGGGTCTTGTCGCCGCGAATTGAAGGCAGAGAATCAGGTACCTCCAGCGACCACGAGATATCTCATTCTCGCATCGACGCTCACGATCCGCTCTACATCGAGTAAAAGCTGCCTGACATCGACCGTCGCCATTTTCGCTTCGCCGCGCTGGAAGAGCGCGCGAACGCTCTTGACGATATCGACCGCGCGCGCATCATCGCGAAGGACATCGTCCAGCGAATCGTCAAGTTCCTTCAAGTCAGGAGTCCTGACGGCAAGTAGACGGCCGGCGGCTTTCGCATTGTTCAGGATTGCTCCGAGCGCCTGGTTCAGCTCATGCGCCAGCGAGGCGGTCAGCTCTCCCAACGTCATTACCTGCGACGCCTGTCGCAATTCCTCCGACAGGCGGCGAATCTCCGCTTCCGCTCGCTTTCGTTCGAACGCACTTCCGAAGACCTCTGCAAGCAGTTTCAGCCGCCGCAGTTCGTGCTCGGACCAATACTTCTGGACATGGACCGCCCCGAACTGGACGGAGCCAACCACAGCTCCTCCAACTTTCAGCGGGAGCGTGACATTGGATTTGGTTCCGAGTTGTCTGAAACAATTCCGATCTGTGGAGGCCTCACGGGTAAGGTCATCCATATCGGAGATGACGACCGATTCGCCTGCGAATGTTTTTTCTGTGATCTACGGGAGGACCCTCCTACTGGCGCCCTTTAAACCTCGGGAGGGGGCTCACACCCTCTCGTGCATTGATGGGATATGTAATCAAGTCCGTCGTTCGGATCTATTTGGCCGACCGTGCCTCGATCAACTCCCATCGTGAGCACGATCCGCTCCAGCCAGCCCTCTATTTCGCGGTCAATCTGGTCGACGGATACGCTGACGAAAGCTGCCAGATCACTCAGTAGCTCCTCGAAGCCAATCGTTTCTTGGCCTCGGCTAGCACCGGCGGGCTGTCGTGCGGCGCGGGCGCCGGTTTGTGCTTTTTTAACGCGAGCGACAATCAAGGTATCATCGCGCCCTTGAAAGCTATGGACCTTTGGGAAGCAACAGGCTGTTTTCCCCCCGGGTTACGTCTGACCAACTTGCGTCAAAAGAGCAAAAGCACGTTCCTCAGTCCCAATACTTCTGCCGCGCTGTTAAAGCGAGTTGGCGGGGCGGCCCTGCACCGACTCGCGCTCCAGTTCTGCGGCTCTGGAAGCGGAGGCGCAAGTTCCCAGAGCAACTCCATCCAGTGACTACGCGGTTCCGCACCGCCGGCTCAGGTGTGCGCTCGAAATCTCTTAGCGCGGCCCCGAGTTCACCGCACAATCCGATTGCCACTTCCAAGGGTGTTTCGGTCGATCCGGTTCCACCTCCTAGTCACATGTCATGTTGGGCGCACAAGCAGAAGGCCGTAAGCCTCTCGGCGCCAGCCCTCTGACTGTGCCTTTTATGTGCCCGTAGCAATCGGCATTTACTGGTTTTCAAAACCTTAAGCTCGACCCTCCCCGGTCGAGAGGTCCTTGAGTTTCCTCAACTCCGACAAACCAACTGACACCGGTCCTTGACGGTCTCCGGAACCTCAAGTCCGGGTTCGATTCCTGGCCGGGGCACCAATGAACCCGCTTCGAGGCGTACGGCCATCTGAACAAAAATCTAAATAACATTTGAACCGAACCCACTAGCCACCGTACGACAATTCTGACCTGGGCTTTCGGGGACTGCGTGGGGATGAGGGTGACGAGGGAATCAAGGCGCTCCTTGCTCGTCGAAAGGGCAACCTCACCCCGAATCTCAAGCAGGTGCGGTATGAGGACTCGAACGGAAACCTAGGGCGCGGCCTCTGAGGAGTCCGCGCAAGCGGCGCCGGTGAGAAACCAGCCCGTGCTTGGTGTCCGTTCTGTGACCGAGCACCATCAAGACGGAGTCCTTGAAATTGTCCGGCTTAAACGCGTCGCCTCCGCCCTTAAGGCCGTGTCTGTAGCTAACCTCGACTATGTCTTTCGATAAATTGATCGCCGACCCCATCCGCGCAACGATTCCCGTGAGAGGACGGTAAGCGTCTGGCCCCCCGAGGCTAGCCCACCTCTTCAGAAAACGGCCCGGTTCCCACCATTGGTTCCGGGCCGTTTTCGCACGCAGAGCGCGTCGCGTCCGGTCTCAATTCCAGTGTGCGCGTAAGGCCGCGGATGTGTGCAATGCTGGATGTCAAAAGCTTGGTAGGCGAACAGACCCTTAAGAAAGCGTACAACAACAGATGTCGCCGTGCCTGGAGCCGTTTCACCGTGTCCGTCTCGATCGGAAGATAATTCGTCACCCAGTTGGGTCGGGGACGGAAGCTGCACAGTTCATTGACAGCATGTCGAAGGATACTGGCGCCTGGTGGGGCACACCCCTGACGGCCATCTCCATAGCCAACGTTGGTCATGTTTTTCGATCAATTGATCACAGACGTCGTACGCGCAACGATTCGCATACTGGCAAGCGGGAATTCAATGTAACTGCTTCAGACCCTCGGTCCAGAGAGCGTTTTGGCGCTGTCCCGGACGCCTACTGCCGGGCGAACAAAACAGCGAGCGCATCCAGCCAGGAGGAGAAGTGTAAGCCAGTGCCCACCTGGAGCCGGTCCTAGACGAGACCCCAGACCTTGAATTGGGGATCTGCCGCCCTCTCACGCGTTTTCATTCGGCCATCAGCGAGTCAGTCCCTTCGAACACATAGGGCTCCAGCGTCGACTGCGCAGCGATGCGGTGCTTGTGCCACTTGCCGCCCCCATAATAAGCGAGGCTGCCCGGTGCCGCGTTGCCTTCACCGTTATAATAGGAGATGCAATCGCGGAGCGGCGCAGTCGCGATGTCGACGTCGCGACAATGCTCCGCGTACACATCTTCCGGCTCCTTGCGGACATCGACGATCCGCACGCCGAGCTTCCGCATGGTCTGTAGCATCCACACGACATAGTCGCCATGCGCGTCGATCGCGTCGGTGAAGTTGAAGCTGCCGCCGCCGCCCTGCGGACCGGTGACGATGAACAGGTTGGGGAAGCCGTGACTATGTAGGCCAAGGAAGCTCTTGGTCCCCTCGGTCTCCCACTTGTCCTTCAGGGTCCGGCCCCCGCGGCCAGTAACCATGTTGAAGGTCGAGGTGCCCATCCACTGAAACCCGGTCGCGTAGATCAGCACGTCGAGCGGATATTCGACCCCCTCATGGACGACCCCGCGCTCGTTGATCTCGGACACGCCGCGCGGAGCGGTGTCTACCAGATGAACATGCGGCAGGTTGAAGGTCTGCAGGTATTCGTCATGGAAGGTCGGCCGCTTGCAGCCGTACGGGTAGTACGGCTTCAGCGCCGCCGCTGTCTTCGGGTCCTTGACGATCGCGTCGACGCGGGCCCGGATCTGCTCCATGATGCGGAAGTTGGAATCGAGTTGTTTCTGGAGGAGCTCCTGCGGGGTCAGCACACGGTCGTATTTCTTGGGTTTCTTGATGTCGGGAATCTTGCCCGCCAGGTAGTCGTCGTTGGCCTGGATTGCGGTGCGCCCGGCTGAGATCTTCGAGAAGCGAGCGCGCCTTGCCCGAGCCCATCCAGGTTCGTTGGCCCAAGTCGCCCGCTCCTCGTCCGTGGTCGCGCGCTGGTCGCGTACGTCGACCGACGACGGCGTACGCTGAAACACGTAAAGCTCCCCGACGATCTTGGCGAGCTCGGGCACCGCCTGCACTGCCGTCGCGCCGGTACCGATGATGCCGACCGTCTTGCCGCGCAGGTCAAGGTCGTAGTTCCAACGCGAAGTGTGGAAGGACGCGCCCTGGAACTTCTGCATGCCGGCGATGCGCGCCAGCTTTGGGGTCGTCAGGATCCCGTTGGCCAGGATTACGAAGCGCGCGCGCATCCGGTCGTCACGATCGGTCTGGACGATCCAGCGGCCGGATATCTCGTCCCAGGTCGTTGCCTCGACCGTTGTGTGGAACAGGCAGTGGTCGTAGAACCCGAACTTCTGGGCCATGTTCTGGCAGTATTCGAGGATCTCGAAGCCTGAGGCGAACTTCATCGATGGGACGTAACCCATCTCTTCGAGCAACGGCAGGTAGCTGTAGGATTCGACGTCGCAGGCAATGCCGGGATACCGGTTCCAATACCAGGTGCCGCCGACGTCACCGCCCTTCTCGCAGAAACGTACATCGGTGAACCCAGCCTCACTTAGCTTGTGCCACAGCAGCAGTCCGCCGAAGCCGGCGCCGACCACCAGAACCTCGCACGTGTCGGTCAGCGCTTCGCGCGGGACAGGGGGCTCCGAATAGACGTCGTCCAGGTATTTCTTGAACTCGCCTTCCATGGCGATGTAGCCTGCAGCGCCGCGGCGGGCATCCTTGAACGCGCGGTACTTGGCCTGCTCTTCCGCATTGAAGGTGGCACCAGCCGGTAATTCCGGCAGTTCCTTCAGCTTCTGATCGGTGAGGACGGAATAGCCCTTGCCGGCAATCCTTTCGGATGCCTTGGCCGCTCGCGTGTTGAAAACTTTCAGGCCTGTCTCCGGGTTGATACGGACTGACGGATTCATTTCAGAGTTCCTTGTCGGTGAGAACGGTTCTTTAGGGAAGATGAGACGTCTACGGCAGTAACCCCTTAATGCATGACGTGCCGCGGCTAGGCCAGCTCCGCGAACAGTTCGGGAGATACTCAGTACCTTTCAGTAGGCTGACCGATATTCTACGCCCTGAACACGCTAGTTCGTATGGCTCTGCGCCGTCAAGACGAAGCTGCTTGGCTTCGTAGCTCCCGGAAGAGTCCGCTTCTCTCGTTTGGGTGCAACTGGACTAAGGCGCAATGCTCAGTGGGTGTAGATGACCGACCAGCGTCGATTGCGGTCGGCATCAACTATTACGCTGCCGGACTGGAAGTAGTCCTGTGATGACTTTTAAAATCCTGGGCCGTGTGAGTCCTAAGGATTCTAATGAGGGTCCCGCGAATCTGTCATTATCCCACGACAAAGACACCGCGTCATTGACCGTTGGGGACCTTTCAGCGCCGCGGCCAGGAATGGTAGCGATCCCAATTGCTCTCATCGAACTTCCCTATATTATGATCAAAGATCTCGGCCGCCCGCAGCATTTGCAAATCCGCGTACGCCCATGCCGCCTTCGCAGATGATCACGCTGCCGGTCGCAGTGGAGGAATTGTTCGCCGAAGCGAGCAGTACGAACGATCCGGTGTACTCACGCGGTTCGGGCAGTGTTCCGAGGGGCAGCCCGCGTTCGACCATTTCCTTCATCGGAAGCTCGGCGATCGAGCGCTCCGCCATGGCGAGCGACGCTGGCCCGCGCAAATCAGTAGGGATCGCGCCGGGAGCGACTCCGTTGACCCGGATCTTGGGCGCAAGCTCATACGCAAGTTGACGGATCAGGCCGACGACTGCGTGCTTTGACGCCGTGTACAGAGGCCCACCGCCACAGGGATAGAACCCGGCATTCGAGACCGTAAAGATCATCGAGCCGTGGGTCTTCGCGAGTTCGCGGTACGTCGCTTTTGCGCCAAGTAGGTAGCCCTTCACGTTGACGCCAAACAACTCATCGAAGGCGCTGCCGATTTTATCTTCGGGTAGGTCCACCAGCGGCATCGAGAAATCCCAGATTCCGGCGTTACCCACAAAACAGTCCAACCGTCCGAAACGGTGGATTGTCTCGGCAACCGCGCGATGGTTATCGTCCAGCACCGTAACGTCGCCGACCACCGCCTCCACTCGGTCTGCGAACCGACTCGCAAGTTCGGCGCTCCGCTCACGGGCACGGTCCAGGACCGCGACGTTTGCGCCCTCATCGATAAACCGCTCGACGATCGCGCGGCCCAGCCCGGATGCACCTCCGGTAACCAGTGCTACCTTGTTTTCCAGCCAGCCCATATCAGAAGAAGTTGCTCAGGTTGCGTGAGAGTAACACGGTTTGTTCGAGGAAAATCTTGCGGTCGGCGATCAGGAAGGATCCTCCCACGCGGCGCAACACGTCGCGTCGGGAACCTATCCAGGAAGTCTCTTCCGAGTTGAGCCGCGTCCGGTATACGTGGAAATTTGACTCGACTTCCAGCCGTCCGCCCTCGTCCTTGACCACCCGAATATTGGTAATCAGGTGGCGCGTGCGTGACGGCGGATCTTCGGCCCATGAGCGGCCCGTCTTGAGCTTCGCGATCCGGCCGGCCAGCAGTATCTTAGTATCGTCGAAGAAAGCCATTTCACCCGGCTTGGTGAACTCTTTGTCGATTTCGCGCTGAGTACGTGTGCGCCTGATGGGCATGAAGTAGTGCGCATCGTCGCTGAAGAGTGCGAGCCACTCATCGTACCGATGGGAGTCGAGCAGCGCAGCCTCGTCGTAATAGAAGCGTTCCACTTCGTGGTGCCGCAGCATTACTGCGATACGGTCGTCGCGCCGGGTCGATTCCGTGTCATCAGCCATCTGTTTGTCTCACCTCACATGGAATCGCCCGGCGTGGTTGCCTTCTTGAGCTCGTCCCAGCTCAGACCCTTCATCCATTGCGCCCATGAATAGTAAGTCCACAGCTGGCCGTACTCGCTCGTAAGACCCTCGATTCGCGAGAGACCGCCTTCCTTGATGATCGTACCGCGCCCGAGGCCCATCTTGAGCAGATGCTTCATCCGCCGGCTCGCGACGCCGCGGGACTGCGCTGTCGCCTGCGCCCAGTTCTCACCATCGTCCTGTTCGAGTACCCCGGCGGGGCCGAAAATACGACAAGCCATCGAGACCATGAAATCGCGCATCTCCCGCGGCATGTTACGGTCAACCAACGTAAACCACCAAATCTCGGTGTGGCTCGCATCGCGCGGTATTCGCAGCGAGATTTGCGGAAGCGCGCCGGTGGCCCAGGTGGTGGGAAAGATGTTCGGATGTCCCGCGACTCTGCTGCCCACCGGGCCGAGCACTGCTTTGGCCTGCGGCCGGTCGCGCCAGTCCGGCGCAAACTCGAAATAGCCGGACGAGGTCGTGGTCGGACCGCCGATTGCGTGTCCGTATTCGCCGAGGACCACGACGGTCTCGAATTTTGAGCCTATGATTCCGCTGCCCGGAAGGTCGAGAGCGGCGCCGCTCTGCATGTTGACGCCGTTAAAGTCGATTTTCTCACCGCGAACCTGAGGGCGCGACGTTGAGGGAAGCACGTTGGGCTGGAAAGCGGACGCATGGGTTATTTGTGGATGGTACCAGTCGAACAGATTGTCAACTGCGATCTTCCAGTTGCACTCAATCACGAACTTTTGAATTCCAGGCACTACCTCCATATCCCCGCGCATAGCGATGGTATCGAGACCGAGTCGCCCGGTGGGTCCGAGGAATTCTTCCAGCGGTGGCGCAGAGGAATCATGGGTGCCAAATACGAACCCCTGGTAGTTGGCTACCTGCGCGACTGAAGCCAGCCCGTGCCGCGATTTGTCGAGCTCTCCGTTATAGAAGATGTTGAAGCCTGGAACGCCATTGAGACGGCCGTCGATTCCATATGACCAGCCGTGGTACGTGCACAGAAAACTCTTGGCATTGCCCTCCTCCGCGCGGCACACCGCGTTACCGCGGTGGGCGCAGGTGTTGAGCATGGCCTTAATTGTGCCGTCCTTCTGCCGTACAATCAGGACGTTGTCGCGCCCCATCACGGATTGGAAGAAGTCGCCGGGCTCGGGAATCTGCGACTCGTGACAGAGAAGCAGCCACGCGCGTCCGAAGATCCTCTCTATCTCCAGGTTAAAGATCGTCGGATCGCTGTAGATGCGACGGTCTACTTCGCCTCGCTCTAACGAAACCAGCCCGTCGATCTCCTCCGTCGTCATCGTGGTCGATTCTTCCTTCATCGTTATGCACCCCACATGTCGTACGAGCGCTGCGCCACTCGCAGAACCGCTGCCATAGCTATCTTTCGCTAAAACATTAGACGCGCGCTTCGGACAACTCCTTGCTTCCTCCTGGATGTTGGCAGATCGATGCCTGGATTGCGATCGAAGGGGCCGCAGCAGGACCAGATTGAATTCCGAAGCGAAGCTTAAGGGGAAGCTCCTCCCGGCCCGGGTCGCGCCACCTCAGGCGCATGCCACCCAAACGAAATCGGTAATCTTCGATCGCGAGGTTGCGCACCCGCCCTTGGAGTCATTCAAACCGAGGAGAGCCATCAGCGTGCTTGCCCCGACGATGAAACACGATTTGGACGGGTCTTTGCCAGATCCTCAGCGAAACCCGACTTGAGTTCGCGCGCTTACCTGGTTCTCGCAGTCATGCGGTCGGCGATAAACCTGGCGAATCTAGGATCTGCTACATAGCCGAGGTCACGCAAGGAGCTCCAGAATTCCATCGCCCAAGGATGTTCGTGTTCGACGAGCGCCGAGAGTCGCTCGGCGCCTCTTTCAAAGAGCGCAGCACTTATCTCTGTGACGAGCCTTCGAGCGATGCCCTTTCGCCGATGTGCGGGAGCGACCGCAAGACGATAGATGTTCCCGCGCCATCCGTCCCACGCGCCGATTACCGATCCAACAATTCTGCCGTCGATCGTTGCAACCAGGAGTAGCGCTGCCGGCTGCCGCAGCAAAATGGCCAACCCCTCGATTGAATCAGTAACGCTGGGAGGCGTGACTTCGGCTTCTTTCCAAAATGACAAAACCGCTGCCAGCTCTTCCATAAGGACCTGTCGGATAACCTCAGGCGACATCATACTTCCCCGTCAACGATGACTGCTTGGACGGTGATCATGAGACATCGGCTATGTTCAGCATAGCCCCACGCTGGCGGAAAGACGTAAAGAGGTGCATAAGCGGCCCGCGCGGACGCAAAGGGGACACTCTCGGGATTTCAGTTCTAGCCCTGACGGCGCCTGTTATCGTGCTCAACGCACGACGAAGCAGAAGGGTGCGAACTCGTACGCCTACGGCTCAGGTTTTTGTGTGCCGGATGTTAAGATTCTCCGATTCGACGACCAGAGCGCCAGTCACCGCCACTCTCGAAAGCCGGCACTTCACCGCTCTTGATCATCTTGCAGACGGCCGTCTGATGAAGCTTCAGAAAATCCGCCGGTTCTTTGACGATCCGTATTTCGTTCAGCGGTCGACGGTCCTCGACCCGCTGATCTTTGGCTTGACGAGTACCAGCGCAGCGTTTGCCTTCCAGCTCTGCCGTACCGTTGCTGCTTGATTGTGGATCAGCCGGATGTCCTCATTCCTTCGCCCCTCGGGCCTCATCATTGCCGCCAGCCACATCCCGCTGATCTCGCCGACAACGAACGCGCTTAAAATCAGAAACCACTCCATCAGGCTGTCTGTTCGCGTTTGTGATCGTCGCGACTTGCGTCAGGCGTCCCCTCAGTAATTTGTCTCTCGCGCACAAACGCCGAAATACTGCTTGCTCGGTTACTGCGGCCCTCACGGTGCCGCGCGCCGCCGTCATGACATGGTTGTTAGAGAAACCCCTAAAAATAACTCTCCGAGAAGTCTTCGAACAGTCATGATTATCCGTCCACGAAGCTTTCGAGATAACCGGCCCGTGGCAAGGCTCCAAGAGCAGCTCTAAGGGAATCGGCTTGGGTAGACACTAGGTAGTTCCCCAGAGCTGGTTTGGATGGTCGCGGGTCGCTTGTGGGTTCTTACGCTGGTGGAGGGAATTGCGGTGTGAGGAGTTCGGCGGCGATCGAGAGACCCTTTGCTCTTTCGTCTTTCAGAGGTTCACGCCGAGTTCACATAAGATATTCAGTTCCGGTTGACGCAAGACAAAAGGCGAGGACATGTGCGGTATGCTCCCTAAGCTTCACCCCTATTCTCAGTAGCGCGCGTGCGAGACTTTACCCACTCTTCGATTTGAACAGCATGGAACCGCCAATCGGCGCCGACTGTGAACGCGGGTATTTCGTGGCGCTTGAGCAGCTTGTAAATAGTCGAAGCATGAACTTTCAGAAACTCGGCCACTTCCTCTACGGTTAGTATTTCGCTCGGGGTCTTTTTAGTCCGGTTCATCTTCCAGATCTTCGCTCGCGATGCGCTCGGGCAGAGCGAGTCGTACTTTCGTTCTAGTTCCTTCCCAAGCCAAAATGGCATGCCCTCAAGCATTCAAGATGTTCAAATGCATGTGGAGCCAAAGAGAGCAAGAATGGATGTCGGTAGATGATTGCCTGGCCATTCCCGAGGTCGCCAAATATCTACGCGTCTCGGTCTCTACCGTTTACGAGTTGTTGCGGGCTGGAGCTCACCGGGCGCAACGCAAAAGGAACAACTGGCACCTGGTATGTCTCGCACGAGGCCATTTGTAGGTTTTGCGACAGAGGATCTGTTCACTCGGCGCGCTCCGCGAGCAGGAAAAAAACAAGGCCATCGGGTCAGAGAGAGTTGACGCGACCATAGTCGGGCGACCACAGCTTCGGATTCCGCAGGAAAAGGAGGTCGCCACGGAAGATTGGGGCCCCCAAAACCAGCCCATGACGCCCTGACCGCAGCTCAGGCCTGCCGTTTACCCTTTAGTACCTCATCGGATACTGAGAAGGAAAATGGGTGAGGCGACCGATGACGGGCGTCACCGGTGGCCGCGCGAAACAAGCGAAGGTCCGAGTCGTGCTCGCGTTTCTCTATCAGCGCGTCGGGGGTCTCCCTTCTCACTTATCGGAAAACCGTCATGACAATTTAGATCTGGAGAACTCGTCAGGAGCTGGAAAGCCAACTCAGCGATTCGCGACTCGTGTTTCCGCGGATCGCCATCGATTTTCTGGCATTCGAATCAAACGCGCGCTTTCGGACAATCTTTTCGAACCGGCCACCACCATCCAGCTGAAACCTTTAGAACGCGATGAAAGCTCAGTTCTTTTTCGAACGCGGAGCTGAAGGCCACCCAGGCGTAGGGCATGCTTGGCACGTGGATCTTCATCGGTGACAATCGCTATGCAAGAGGAAACGGTGGAACTCAACTAGGCCTTGTCGCCGAAATCGCTGGGCGACTCGGCGAGATCGAGAGTTACGCGCACGGTGCCAGCGTCGTAGTGGTCGTGGATTCGAAAGCCGCTGTTGGCGAACACTTCAAGCATCTGATGGTTGTCGCCCATCACGAACGCGGCGAATTTTTTGATCCCCTGCCGCCGCGCGATCTGCGCCAGATGGTGCAGGAGCAGAGTCCCGATTCCACGACCCTGGAACTCATCAAGCACCGCGAAGGCTACCTCGGCTGCTGCCGCATCGACGCTTCGCAAGTAGCGCCCGACTCCAATAAAGCGTTCCGTGCCCTCGGTGTCTAGCGTCGCCGCTAGGCCGACATGATTGACGAAGTCCAATTCTGTCAGCCCACGCAGGTCCGCCTGCTCGAGTGAGCGCTTGTGGCCGAAAAAGCGATAGTAGATAGAACGTTCGCTCAGGCTACGAAAGTGCTTGACGAGCAGTGGCTTGTCCTCTGGACGGATAGCTCGAATCCGTAGCCGCGTGCCGTCGCGAAGTTCTTCAGTGACTGAGTAATTAAATGGCTCGGACATCGCTATCTACCGAATAGTTCGTCAGTTTGAAAACTTCACGTTTACGTTCTTACGGACATCACCGCGCTCAGCCGACTCTCTGGTGGGGCGAGAAGCCTCGGGCGTCCCTCACCGCAGTGCGCACATGCGCCGGTTGGTTGTTGCCGGCGAACCGTCGGGTCAACCGGGCCAGCCGAATGGCTATGCCGATCAATGAGATAGGAACTTGCAGAATGTTTGAACCCGCGACCGGTGGCGAATTGCAACGGTTCCGACACTGGAAGGCGCTCCCTACGATGCGTGCATAGATAAGCGCGGCCGGTGGCCAAGTGCAAATCGCCTCGCGAGTGCATTACGAAAAAATTCGCCAACCTGGCGCAACACAGCTGGCGAAGCATTGTTTTTTCGCTGTTTGGCTGCCTGTTTCTGACTTGGGCAACAGAACCGTTTGCGGCACCGATCCTGCAGCTCCTAACTCTCTGTTTCTCAGAGCTCCAGTAACGATCCGACATGAGGAGGTCGAGCTATGAACTATCGACGCAGCGTGAGCGCATACATCGTGGGACTTGCTGCTGCATTCGCTTTGCTGGTCCTACCCGGCGTTGCGAGGAGTCAAAGCGCGAACCCGGGCGCTTCGAGCGGCGCTGCCGCCAGCGGCGCGAGCGATCAAAGGGTCGATGACGCGATGTTGCAGCATGTGGCCCAAGCTTACGTCGCAGTGCGACATATTACGAGCGATACCCGGGAGCGCATGGCGAGAACCCAAGATAACTCGGAGCGGCAGCAGATTGCTTCGCAGGCCGAGGCGCAGAAAGTAAATATCGTAAAGCAGGAAGGAATCGATCCGCAACAGTACAACAAGGTACTGCAAATAGTGCAGAACGACCCGGATCTGCAGCAAAAGTTTCTGTCGTATGTGAATTCCTCCGGCGGCGTCTGATCTCGTTGGGCTCAGCGCTCTCGGTGTAAACCGTGTGAAATTTACACACCGGCCGAGGCCGGATTTGCCTCGGGCAGATGGTCGTCCCTGCATGGAGGGCGAGCGGCGCAAGCACATGCTTGCGCCGCTCGCCCTGTACTGAGGAAACCGCGGTGAACGCGCTCAGCGAAGCGCAAATTGATCGGTCGCGCGGACTAACTGTTGTGTCATGGAGCTGGATGCGTCATGTCCGGCGTCGGCGACGATCACGAGTTCGGCCTTGGGCCACGCACGCTTGAGGTCCCATGCCCAGCCAATCGGGGCTTGCAGGTCAAAACGTCCACTGATCAGGAGCCCCGGAATGGTCGACAGGCGCGGGGCATCGCGCAGCACGATGCCATCGGTGAGCCAGGCATTGTGGCGCACGTAGTGAGTAACAATTCGTGCAAATGCCATTCTGAAATCAGGATCGGGGAAGCGCGCCGATAGCTGGTGAGATGGCGGCCAGGTAAGGGTCGCGGATTCCCATCGGCACCACTCAAGTGCGGCTCGATAGCGGATCGCCGGATCGCGATCATGGAGCAGGTCAGAGTAGGCTTGAGGCACGTCCGCATCACGGTTGGCGGCAGGAGCCCCGGCCCGCAGGCGCTCCCATTGGTCCGGAAAGAGTGGAGCTGCAGCGCCGCGGAACCACCAGTCAAACTCTTTATGCCGTCCCGTCGTGACCCCCCACAGAATGATCTCCGTGACCCGGTGCGGATAGGTCTCGGCGTAGACTAGCGCCAGCGTGCTGCCCCACGAACCACCCATCACCAGCCAGCGCTCGATGTTCAGACGTTCCCGCAACCGTTCGATGTCCGCAGTCAAGTTCGCGGTCTGGTTTCTGGCAAGTTCGGTCTCGGGCTTGCTCGCGTGAGGATGACTCCTGCCACAGTTTCTCTGGTCGAGGAGCACCACACGATACGCCGAAGAATCGAAGAGTCTGCGATGCCACGGCGTACATCCGGACCCCGGGCCACCGTGGATGACCAGGGCGGGTTTGCCGCGCGAATTGCCACAGGTCTCCCAGTAGAGGTGGTTGCCGTCGCCGGCATCCAGCATGCCGTGTTCATACGGATCTATTTCCGGATACAGACCGTTCACGGCATTCGGTTTCTGGGCTGCTACAGGAGCAGGCGGCCGCCGTCGATGGTCAGGGTAATTCCGGTCACGTAACCATTTCTCATCAGGAACAGGACAGCATCGGCGACATCCTCTGGTTTGCCAACTCGTCTGAGCGGGAGGCGCGCGGCTTCCTGGGTGATCATCGCCTCGCGCCGGTCTCCCATCAATTCACCGATGAGGGGCGTATCAATTAATCCGGGCTGAATGGTGTTGACGCGGATCGGCGCGAGATCGAGCGCCAACGCGCGCGCGAAGGCTTCCACGGCGCCGCAGGAAGCCGTAGCGACACTCGTTCCGGGAAGCGGCCGCACCGCCGCCGTGCCGGACATTAAGGTTATGGACCCACTGCGTTCCATTTTTGGAGCTGCGTATTTGGCGGCGTAGAGTGCTCCCCAGAACCGGGTATCGAGCGCAGGACGCAACGCCGCCGTATCGGGCACCAACCCTCTCCCGAAGGAAACCGCTCCGGCAGTGATGAACACGTGATCGATTCGCCCGAGACGCTCAAACAGCGTACGCGTACCGGCTTCGTCCGCAACATCAAGCGGGACTGCGACGACCTCCGGGCTCAACTCCCGCTCCGCCGCATCAAGCCGATGCTGCGATCGCCCCGTGATTACGACGCGAGCTTCCTCCTTGAGCGCCCTTTTGGCGGTCGCGAGCCCAATTCCGGAACTCCCGCCGAGTACCACGACCGTCATGCCGGCAAGCGACATCGGTGCACCTCCCTACGAGTGGATGAACGGCCAATGCTAAACTATAACTCCCCCGATTCACAGAATAGGAAAGCCCGAACCAGTCCGGGAAACGCGTATCTAAAACCCGTTTATTGTCACACGGCGTGTGCGCGGCGATCGAGTCCGGTCGCCCCCGAGACTTGCGTCGCCGGGGGCCGAAGACGGATGGTCAGGGAATGGCTACGGCACTGGCCCCCGCCAGCGGCGCAACGCTGGCCCCCATACTGCGTTTAGATCCGTTTAAACTTCTCCGCCAAATGCGCGCGGACAAGCTCGCGATGCTGGCGCGCTATGCTCAGCTCGGCCCCGTCTCGCGCATTCAATCTAAAGCCTACGTATTGCACCTGCTGACCTCGCCGGAAGCGGTCGTCGCCGCCGCGATGGTTTCCACCTTTGATTATTTCGATCTTTCAACCACCTCCTTACGGCGTCCCTGTCCATCCCCACCGCCAGGAACCGCGCTTTCAAGCGAGCGATTGAGGATATCCACGCGCTGGTAGGCCAGATGATCGAAGAGGGCCGGAAAAATCAATCTGCGGAGCGGAACGACCTTCTCGCGATGCTCCTGGAAGCCCCCGGGACGAACTGGATACCGCGGGACTGGTGGACAATCTGTCAATGTTTCTCGGCGCCGAAACCGAAACAACCGCGGTAGCATTATGCCGGGCGTGGTACCTGCTGGCGAAACACCCCGCCGCGCAACCTAGGGTGGGCCAGGAAGTTGATTCGGTCCTACGCAGCCGCGAGCGCCCGGAGTACGCCTATTATCGCTTCGGTGGCGGTCCGCGAATGTGTATTGGCGATCGCTTTTCAAAAATGGAGCAGACGCTGGTGCTGGCGATGACTGCTCAGCGCTTTGAGGTGCGGGTGGTGCTGCATGACGGGGTACCCGACCCGGTTTTTCACGCTGCGGCCGAAGGGAGGAATGTGCTGATTGGCCTCGATCTAGATCCGGCACATCCGCCGAGTGAGTCCTAGTACGCGATCGGCTCCAGCCTAGCGATTATTTCGTCGCGTTTATCAACCAGCCAGGGCGGGGTCTGGATGCTCGCGCCCAGGTTTTCATAGGTCTCGTCGCGCAGAAAAGCTCCTTCCAGCGTGTACGCCGCCTCGAACAGGGCACCGCCCGGAGTGCGGAAATATACCGACATGAAATAGCCGCGGTCTTTTGCATCGGAACAGTCCGTATAGCCGAGTCCCTCCAGGTACGCCTTGAACTCGGCCTGGGTCTTGTGGTCCTCGACCTTGAAGGCCACGTGATGCACAGTTCCTTCACCGAAAGTCCAGCTTCCCTGCGCAAGGTCAGGAGTATGGGTTACTTCCACCACACGCCCCGGCGCGCCGTCGCTGACTTCAAAGCGGGAATCGCTCCCATCGTGGCCCATGCTCCTAAATCCCATGGCGTCGGTCATGAATGCGCTCATCTCGCGATCGTCGCGGACTGCAACCGTGACTCCATAAACTCCCCGCACGGCGATCTCGGAGGGAATGTCGGAGCCCGTCCACGGCTGACGCAAATCGTCCCTCACTTCGACCAGCTCGTATTCGATTCCGCACGGATGATGAAATGCGAGCCGCCTGGTGCCAAACCGCTCCACCACCGAATTTTGTATGCCGCGGCGGTCCAGCCGCTGCGCCCAGTATTCGAGACCTGGAGCACAGACCGAGAGGCTCACCGTCTTGACCTGTCCCGAGCCGAAGCGCCCGACGCGTCCGTCCTGGCGCATTGGAAAACAGGTGATGAGCGTGCTCTCCGCGCCCACGTCATTGCCGTAATACAGGTGATAGATGGGAACTTTGCCGTCGTAGAGAAGAGTCTTTTTGACGTTGCGCAACCCGAGCATCTTCACATGAAAGTCGTAGTCTTCCTGCGCTCCGCCGACACAGAGCGTGAGATGGTGGTGGCTGCGGACGGGGGTTTCCATGGTGGTTCTCCGAAACGGTGGTTCTGTTTCCGATGGTCGCCGGAATCGCTCCGGAGATCAAACCCGCCGCACGCGGGACACGGTTTCCTACTCAAGGTCTCGGCCGGCGAGATTCGCCGCTCTCCGTGCTTTGGTTGAGCGAGCTACGCGGCCAGGAGTCGCTTACGAAACCCGTTGAGCTTGAGGCCCAGCGCGACGAGCATGACGCCGAAAGCGATTGCGTAAGCACCGATGACCCAAATCAGTCCGAGCGCCCCCGCCGCCGGAAACCACATGAGCACGATTGCGAACCCGATCGACAGGATGCCGCTCAGGAGCAGCCAGAATTCGCCGGTCATTTCCTTGCGCAAGCGCATCGCGGCTGCGATCTCCAAGACCCCGGTGGCAAGGCTCCACGCCGCAATATAGATGAGCAGGGCGAGTCCCGTGATTGCTGGCGAATGAAATGTTACGGCGCCGATGGCTACTCCGATCAGCCCCTCCAGCAGGATGAGCCAGGGATCCTCGATTTGGCTCCACCCGGCGAGCGCGCTGATGATGAGGAAGATGCCGTCGACGAAGGCGTAGGCGCCAAACAGGACAATTAGCACGGCGATGGTCAGATGCGGCCATCCGAACGCGGCGATGCCGAACAAGATCGCGGCGACTCCTCGCAGTGCATACATCCACCAATGCTGAGCGAGCCTGGTCAACATAGGGGCACCTCTTCTCCGGGTGGCCGGAAACGTATGGGCCGACGCCCTACTCGCGATTTCTCAGCGACACGTTCCCAAGCCCATAGACCATCGCGGTCTTGGTCGTCCCCAGCATCACCCAATCGGCGCAGTCGAGTTGGACCTGCTTATAAAACTGATCCGACAGCACCAGCGAAGATTTGTGCACATCCGTCAGGCGATCGAATTTGCATTGAAACGCGAATTCTCCGGAGAGTGGCTTCTCAAGCGCGCGGCTGCGCCAAATCGCGATGGTGGTCTTGCCGTTGTAGCCGTGCCCGAAGTGGATCCGGCCGATTGTGTTCTGCACCTCTTCGACCGCGACGTTGTTGACCAGCGCAATCTTGGTCAGCGGTCTGATGTCGATTTTGCTGAGAGCCGGAAAGACACTGGCGATGTCTTCGATGCCGCGATCGAGTACCACCTTGGGCGAGGTCAGCACGCATCCGTGTGAGTAAACGCTGCGCATTCCGCCCAGCTGCTTGCGGTCGAGCAGCAACTCCTCCTTGAACTTGATCTCATCATGGCCCGCTGCCATCGGACGCACGTCGACCGAGGCGGCGTCTTTCAATTCGGGACTGCGGTACTTGATGGTCAACTCATGGTCCGCGCGCGGCCATCCATCATCGTAAAAGGTGCGCTTTCGGAGAATGAAATGATTGTTGTAGAGGTCAAAGTGGGGCGTGTCGTAGAAGAGTACCTCGCGAACCTGGCTGTGAAACGCGTCCTTGTCGAGGTCGATCTTGAGGTCGAATTTTTTCGCGGTTCCGTGTACCGCGTCCCAGAACTGCATGAACCCTTCCTTGCTCGTAAAGCGGTCGGGTTTCAGCAGAACCTTGTACTCGCGGTAGTGAATCACGTCACCGGGTAAATGCTTGGTTTCCGGGTGTTTGCTTATATGCTTATCCATCGTCTTCTGTCGTGGCCAAATAAATGTCGCACGAATTCTAGCAGTTAGGCTGCAATCAACCCCGCGGCATTTCCACCGTTCCCATTAGTGCAAGATGGTCCATGGTCGTACAAGGGTTTTTGGCTGCCGGACACCGATGCTAGGGTTGCGCGCGGGAGATCATCGGCATGGAATATCGAATCACGCAGGGCCGGCTGTCGCTCGGAGATTTCTCGCTTTATTACGAACGAGTAGGCAGCGGGTTCCCGCTCGTCTTTCTGCACGGGCTGGGCGGCAATCATTTGTCGTGGTGGCAGCAAGTGCCGTACTTCATGCGATGGTACGAATGCATCACCCTCGACCAGCGCAGCTTTGGGATGTCGCCCGACCCCGAGGGGCTGTTCAATCGCGCTCACGCCAGCGACCTGACCCGCCTCCTCGATCATCTCAAAATCGACAAGGCGGCACTGGTCGGGCAATCGATGGGCGGATGGACGATCGTGGGTTGCGCGCTGGAGCGGCCCGATCGCGTGGGCGCGATGGTGCTGGCCGATACTCCGGGCGGGATCTTCACACCCGAGATGAGATTCGGGGTGCCGCGTTCCCCGCTGGTGATGGATACTACTCCGCCCATCGGCTCGCTGCCGACTTATGCGGCCGATTACTTCGCGCGGCGCCCTGAAATGGCGTACCTGTATGACGAAGTACGGATCCTTGGCGCGCGACCCCCGGCGGACGCGGGCCTGCAAATCTCCAAGCTGCGCTACGATCTCGACACGGTCAGATCACGCCTCACGATGCCGATTCTGTGCGTGGTCGGCGAGCAGGACGAACTCATCCCGCCCGAGATGATTCGCACGTTGGTCACGGTACTGCCCAAGGCCAGCTTGGCAACGGTGCCCGACTGCGGGCACTCGATCTACTTCGAACAACCCCAGGTGTTCAATCAGCTGGTTCGCGATTTTCTGGGGCGATCGTTGAAATAAATCGCGGCCGAAAACGTCCAATTTTGTTAGAGCGGGCACCGTGCCTATAATTAAGATGATGTGCCGGACAGCCAATTGGCTCCTGGCCGGAACCCTGCTCCTGGCAGTCGCGGCGTCGGGATGCATGACGCCGCCCGGTTCCGCGTCCGGCTCTTCGGCGGCCGTCGGGACTGCGGATTCAACCGAGCCTCCGACTTCGTACACGCCTCCCAGCACGATCCATCCGGCCCCGCTAAAGAACGCGCACGTCGATCAGGCACAGAGCCAGGCACTCACGGACTACCTGAAGACCCATCATCTGCCCCTGGTTGGAGCGCAGGTACTGGCTGCAGCCGATGGCGAGCGGCAGGTCATATTGTTCGGATACGTGGCGACCGACTATGGAAAGGGCGACGCGGAGAGCAAGGCACGGCGCTACGTAAACAACCCGGCGGTCACGGTCGACAATCGAATCAAAATCGAACCATCACTGGCCAAGTCCACCGGCTCCCCGGAATCGCAACCGGCTGAAACAGGCGACATGAGTGGCCTCGCCGACTACCAGAACCAGAGCTACGCGGACCAGATCCAGCAGCAGCAGATGAACGGCGGCTACTACCAGAACACGAGCCCGATGGCGGTGGTAATTCCCCTGCTCGGCATGTTCGGAGGCTCGATCGGGGGCGGCAGTTTCGGTGTTGGCGGTGGGATGGTAGGTCCAAGCTTCGGCGGAGGTTATCCGATCTCTCCTCCGTCGTCCTACCCCGTCTACCCCGCCTACCCCGCCTACCCCGCCTTTCCGGGCCCGTAAACCTGGTCACGTGAGCTTAAAGCGTTCGCCCAGAAACACTTGGCGGACCTGCTCGCTTGCCACGATCGCGTCGGGCGGCCCTTCGATGAGAATCTTACCGCTGTGAATCACGTATGCGCGGTCGATGATTGACAACGCCGCGTGCACATTGTGATCGGACATCAGAATCCCAATCCCCCGCTCGCGCAGGTAAGTAACAATCCGCTGAATTTCAATCACCGTGATGGGGTCGATGCCCGCAAAAGGCTCATCCAGGCACAGGAACTGGGGATCGAGCACGAGTGCGCGCGTGATTTCGACCTTGCGCCGCTCGCCACCCGAGAGAACTCCCGCCCGCGATTTGCGCAAGCTCGCAATGTCCAGCTCATCGAGCAGCGATTGCAGCCGCCCCTGGCGCTCTTCCTCGGTAAGGGGCAAGGTCTCCAACACCGCGAGCAGGTTTTCTTCCACCGAGAGCTTGCGAAACACGGAAGGCTCCTGCGGCAGATAGGAAATGCCCCGGCGGGCGCGCTGGTACAGCGGAAGCATGGTAATTTCCTGGTCGCCGAGCAAAACCCGTCCGGAGTCGGGCTTCACCAGACCAACCAACATGTAGAAAGTGGTGGTTTTGCCCGCACCATTCGGCCCGAGCAACCCCACCACTTCCCCCGGGTTGACGCATACGTCGACATCGTCGACCACCGTGCGGCCGCCATAGATCTTCGTAAGATGCTCCCCGCGGAGCGCCGGCGACCCCACGCCGGGCTCGGCGGCCGGAACTTCGCGCGCTCGCAGTTGCTCGACCTTGGCCATCAGAAATTACGTCTATCATTCACTCTTATAGGCTTCACGCGCGGAATTAAATGCAGCCTCAACTAAGACTATTCGCGGGAACGGCGCGGTTTGGCGGAATGGTTATATTTCTTAGCCGGAGGTTGAGTTTTGGTGGCAGTGAGAATTCGCAGAATGCTGAATGAAGATTCGAGTCGGGCGGGACGCGACGGTCCCAGACAGAATCCGCTCTCGGAGCGCGAATTGCTCGACGCATATTCGGAGGCGGTTGCAGGAGCGGCGGAAAAAGTCGGTCCTGCAGTAGTCAACATCGAGGTTCGCGGCAAGCGGGGCGGAGCCGAGGTCGCCTCGGGGACGGGGTCGGGATTCGTCTTCACTCCCGACGGATTCATCCTGACCAACAGCCACGTGGTAAATGGCGCCAGCGAGGTGTCGGTCCTGCTGCACGATGGGCGCCGGGCTGCGGCGCAGATTATTGGCAACGATCCCGACAGCGACCTCGCGGTGGTTCGCATCGAGGCGCGCGAGCTGACGCAAGCCGATCTGGGCGAATCGCGCGCGCTGCGGGTCGGACAAATCGCGATAGCAGTCGGCAGTCCGTTCGGCTTCCAGCATACGGTCACTGCGGGAGTAATCAGTGCAGTCGGCAGATCGTTACGGTCGGTGACCGGCCGTCTCATAGACAACGTCATCCAGACCGATGCCGCCCTCAATCCTGGCAACTCGGGTGGTCCGCTGGTCGATTCGCGCGGCCGTGTAATCGGGGTCAACACGGCAACCATTCTCCCGGCCCAGGGACTTTGTTTCGCGATCGCCATCGATAGCGCCAAGTTCGTCGCCGCACGCTTGATACGCTTTGGCAAGATAGAGCGCGGCTACATCGGAATCGCGGGCGCGAACACCGCTCTGCCCCGCCGCCTGGCGCGCTTTCATCGGATAGCCAGCGACTCGTGCGTGCAGATCGCTGCGGTTGAGCCCGGAAGCCCGGCCGAGAAGGCGGGCCTTAAACGCAGTGATCTGATAATTGCTTGCGGCGCAATGCCGATACGCGGAATTGACGATTTGCAGCGCATGCTCGCCGATGAACCGGTGGGCGCGTCGATCACCATCACCGCGTTGCGCGGCGTCGAAAAGCTTGCGCTTGAAGTGACGACGGCAATGCCGCCAGTCCGCAAATAGGAAGCGCGCAGGAGTAGCGCGACCCTAATTTGCTATAGTGGCGGCGTATCCGATAAGGTTCTGAACAAACCCACTCACTGCGAGCTGACCTGTGTCGAGCAGATTTGACTTAAAAGCACTCGATGCGACCTTCGGTGCCGTGATAACCGGCGTCACCCTCGCCGCGCTCAACGAGGAGACTTGGCGTGATCTTCACGCGGCTTGGCTTAAGTATGCATTGCTCATATTCCCCGGTCAGCATCTCAGCCGCGAAGAGCAGATCGCCTTTGCCAGGCGCTTCGGCCGGCTGGAGTTCGAACTGTCGCCGCTCAGCAACGTTAGAGAGGACGGCACTCTCATCGCAGAGTCGGACAACAGCGACATCATCAAGGTTCTCAAGGGCAACATGGGCTGGCATTGCGATAGTACCTATATGCCGGTGCAAGCCAAGGGAGCGGTGTTCAGCGCACGAGTGGTGCCAAAATCGGGTGGCCAAACCGGATGGGCCGACATGCGAGCGGCTTTCGATGCTCTGGGCCACGAGCTGCGCGCAAAGGTGGAGAAGCTCTCGGCGCATCACTCGCTCTACTATAGTCAGGCGAAACTGGGGCATCAGCCCAAGAAAGGCAGCGACTACAGCGGCTACGGCTTCCACGATGGTCCCGTCCCACTACGCCCGCTTGTGAAGGTCCATCCCGAGACTGGCCGCAAGTCTCTAGTGATAGGCCGGCACGCCTACGACATTCCGGGTATGAACTCGGCCGAGTCAGAGAGACTCCTACAGGATCTCGTCGACTTCGCCTGTAAACCGCCGCGCATTTATCATCATGACTGGGTCCCCGGGGACGCAGTGATCTGGGACAACCGCTGCCTGTTACATCGCGCTATGCCATGGGACATGAGTGAGCCGCGCATAATGTGGCACAGTCGCATCGCCGGCGATCCCGCAAGCGAATCTGCACTAGGCTGACGGGGCTAAGGAAGCACTTAGTGCAACGGTTCCGACTCATTACCATCCGTAACCCCGGCTCCGTCAGCTGTCCACAATAATCGGTTAAGTTGCGATGCGCACGGCGCACCCTTATGGATGAACCTGATGTGCTTTGTAAGAGCTCGCCGAAACCCGTGCACAGGCGCGAAGTCCAGGACCCGGCGATCTTTGGCTGTTTGGCACGCGAGGAAGAGCTGTGGGAAGCATCCAGAGGAATGACTTTTCCGCCACAGCGGCATCTCTGGTCGCGTCCTCACCCACCGACTATACGACCACAGCTTCTGGAACCACACGGCGAGGCGCATTCCGGTGTGCCCATCCCCGTGAATACCGGTTCACCTCGACTCGAGGTTGATCTGGAACCCGAGCGCGACACCAGCGGCTTGCTGGCAAGGTTCAAGATCCGTGGCTTCAATGGCCGAATCGTGTCATTTTAACAAGCAAAGAGAGTTCTAAGCTGCAGAAAGGAGCCAACACAGGTCTTTCGATTTTCATTGATGTCGAGTATCCATTCTGAGCCCGATCAATGCTTCAAATGCTATGCCGATCGGGAGCAAGCTGTGTGATGTTCAGAGCCATCAGTGACTTGGCGGTCTTGGTCGATTTCGGGCGGCCGGTTGTTGAAGGCAGGAGGAGGACATGGCAGTAGATTCGCGCTTCATCCTGACAGGTGCAAAGCGTGTGTTTGACTCGCGACCGATGTACGCACAGGTAGTCGTCACTGACGACTGCAACTTGACCTGCGAATACTGCGACGAATACACGCCGGGCGCACCGAACGTTCCACTGGAGGAGTTGAAAGCGCGGGTCGACAAGCTCGACGATCTGGGGGTTACGGTCTACGACTTCTTGGGCGGCGAGCCGCTGATACATCCCGATCTGCCCGACTTGCTGGCGCATACCAAGGCCAAGCGCGGCGGGTCTAACATGGTTACCGTGATCACCAACGGCTTTTTTCTGACTAAGCGGGTGATCGAATTGCTCAACGATTCCGGGCTCGACTATATGCAGGTCTCGATCGATTCTATCGAACCGACCCCGGCTTCCAACAAGTCGCTCAAGTCGGTGACGCCGCGGTTGAAACTTCTCGCGCAAGAGGCGAAGTTCCAGGTCGAGATCCAGACCGTGCTGAACGAGGAGACCTTGCCGCAATATGATCGTTTCCGCGAGCTGACCAAGGAGTTCCCGTTCAAGTTCGGTCTTTCGATCATGCACGGTCGGGGCGGACGTATCGCCATCCAGGGTGAAAAGTTTCTGGAACTGGTGAAGCGGTACGGAGTTTTCGACGGCACAAATTTCTTCGGCAAACATCTGCAGGAGATGCTGCTCGGAGATTTCTCGCGAAGCTGGAAATGCCTCGGGGGCTTCAAGTTCCTGTATGTGAATGCGAAGGGATCGGTACAGTGGTGCGCTCAGCAGCGTGACTACCGCTTCCCGCTGCAGGACATGAACCTGAAGGAGCTGCGCGGCAACGACCATCACAAGCCATGTGAGCAGGGCTGCTGCCTTGGATGCGTGCGATTGATCTCACATTCGCTCGGCGAACCGATGAAGAGCTTCCGCGCCAGTATGACCCTCGCCTACGGCGACATGAAAGCGTCTTTGGCACAATCCGCAGCTCGCTCGAAAAATGGCGCTCATTCGTAAGCGATGGCCGGTTTCTCGGGCTCAGTGCGGAAACCTGCGGCCGTTCAACCCCTGCAGGCAGTCGTAGTGTGGGAGCCCGGGGCGGTCGGGAATCCGTTGCGCCCGATCGGCGGCCTTACGTTGTTCGAACGGATTCTGCGGCAACTCTCCGATCTCGACGGTATCAAGGGCATCGTCGTACTCAAGCCTGCGGAAGTCTCTCTGCCACCTACATCGGGTCGGGTGAGAAAGCCGCTCGAATGCCACAACGTTTCGGGCGCCAAATTCTGGGAGATACTCCGTGAAGCTCGTGACAAACTTACCGGCGATTTTATTGCAGTCGCGGCTGACTTCCTGATCGATCAGAGGCTGTTGGCATGGCTCGCGATGCGGACGGAGGACGTCATGCTGACCTCGCGCGAGGGGGGCGCCGAACCGGCAGCGCGTCTCACCAGGAAGACGCTTGATGCGGCTGCACCGCAGTCGGCAGACCTCAAACAGGTGGCAGTGAACTCCCTGCCATCGTACTGGGAGGCTAGGCACGGCGAGGTTCCGCTGCACCTTTATCACGTCACCGATGATGCCGGCGCGAAAGCGGGCTGGAAGATTCTGCTCGATCACATACAGAGGCGCACCCTCGATCTGCCCGCGCAATACTTCGATCCGACCTTCGAAAACCTCCTGATTCGCCGCCTCGCAGGCAGTCGGGTCACCGCCAACCAGGTGACCTTGGTGACCACCCTGCTTGGGTTTGTGGTCGCCGCCCTTTATTACGCGGGATGGCTGCGCGTAGGTGTGCTGGGCGCGATCTTTGTAGAGGTCCTGGATGGGGTCGACGGAAAGCTTGCCCGCATCACCCGGACCACCTCGCGGGCCGGCGAATACGAACACATCCTCGATTTCTTCTATGAGAACTCGTGGTATCTGGCGCTCGGGCTCCACCTCAGCCACGGATCTTCGCACGCGCTGAAGGCGGCCCTGTTGATGATCCTGTTCGATCTGGCTGACAGCGTCGCTTACGCGCTCATGGATGTGCGCTTGGGCCTGAGTCTCGACAACGCGAGCCCGTTTCTGGCGCGCTTTCGGCTCATCGCCGGGCGACGCAACATCTACACTTGGATGTTTCTGGTCGGCTTCTTTCTCGGATTTCCACACCAGGTTTTTTTTGTTGCGGTGATGTGGGCCGGAATCACGGCCGCCATACATGGCGGGTGGGTCCTCTCGAAAGCACTCGGCCGCCCGTTTCTGTCACACGACTAGTCGCTCGTGACCCAGCTGCGCGCCGGAATCAAGCCGGGCTTTTTTCGTCCCTTTAGAGTCGCGAGCGCTAGCAGGCCGGCGGCATTGTCGACGATGGAAGTTAGGCGGAACGCGATCCCGACCGTGAGACCCGCGGCTGCAGGCAGGCCGAGCGCCGTGAAGATCAGAAGCTTTGCACCCTCCTGCACACCGAGCACGCTGGGCACAATGAAAGTGACGAAGCCAAGGAGCATCACCAACGATTCAATTGCAAGGCCGATGCTGAAGCTGTGCGGTAAGCCAAGGCGTCGCAACAAGAAGAGGACCTGCAGAACACCGCACAGAAAGGCGACCTGATGCGAGCAAACTGCCATCGCGAGATCGCGCGGACGCGAGCGATAGAGCGCGGCCATTTCCGCATCGACGGCCGGGCTCAGACGCTTTAGCCGCACCATCCATCGCTTGGGAATCGGAAGACGTCTCAGGATCTTCGTCGTCGTGTCAGTAAAGCCGCGCAATTGCACGAGCAAAAAGGCGAGCACGCAGGCGAGTGTCGTAAAGAACCCCACCAGCACCGCGAGCGAAAATTGGTGCGATAGCTCGATGTGGCGCCACGTGAGAAACATACCCCATGCTATAAAGATGGCCTTCGAGAGGCTGAAGATGAGACTTGAGGTCATGACTGTCGCCACCACGGTCGCAACGGGAAAATCCCCATGGAGCAGGTATACTTTCGCCGGCTCCCCACCCATCGAGGCGGCCGGGAGAGTCGCGTTGAGAGCCGTGCCGGCGAGCCTGACGAAGAACAGTTTGCCAAAGCAGCCGCCGCGCAGGTCCGGAGGAAAGGTAAACCACCACCCCACGGTATTGAAGCCGTCGACCACGAACTCGAGCAAGACGACCACCGCTAGCCCGGTTCCAATGAGCGCCAGATCAGACGCTATCCTCGACGGTCCCGACTCGTAGATCAGCCAGGCGAGGAGAGCGACGCCAAGCAATATCCAGGCGATACGTCCGCGGCGACTATTCATCAACACCCTCGGGGATCTCGCCGGGTTTCAGTCTCTCCGCCTGAATTTCGGCAGATTGCGACAGGCCAACACCGTCTTCACAAACCCCTCTAGAGGAAAATAGTATAAGCAGGAAGGTTATTACGTGCGGTATCGAGCTACAACATCGCCTGCACCTGGCACTTCCTGGGATTCTCCACACGTTTTGGCGACAGGCAGCGAATGTGCGGTTCGTGAGTGCAGTCTGCTCCCTAGTTTGCTCAACCAAATCCAGACCGCGCCCGCGAGACGGCGGCGCCTGCTCAGGCTGGGAAGGCAGCCAATCTTTCTGCCAATCGGTGCGGCTGTGCCTAAACGAGGTGCCTCACCCGGCTTCGTTTCAGTTGTGGTTGTAGCCGCCGGCCTCGTTTTCTGTGAGCGGGTGGGCGAGCGGATGCTTTTCCAGAAGCGAGAGTGAGCGGTGAATGTCGGCGATCAATATGTCGGCAAGGTCGCGGCTAACGCCGTGACGGACCAGGACCCGCTGGACCACCAGATCTTCACGATTGGGCGGCAGCGAATATGCCGGCACCTGCCAGCCGCGGGCACGGAGGCGGTCTGAAAGATCGTATAGACTGTAGTTTTGCTGGCGTTCCTCGCGAAACGTCCAGCACACAGCGGGTAGGCCGCCGTTCCCGTCGTGGATGATGCGGAACGGTCCCATCTTGCCAATCTCAACAGCAACATGTTGCGCGGTTCGATAGCACGCATCTTGGACCTTCCGGTACCCTTCAAATCCTAGGCGTAAGAAGTTGTAGTACTGGCAGACGATTTGGCCGGCGGGGCGCGAAAAGTTCAAGGCGAAGGTCGGCATGTCGCCGCCCAGGTAGTTCACGCGGAAAACCAATTCCTCGGGCAAGTCCGCGAGGTCCCGCCACACCACCCAACCCACCCCCAGAGGAGCAAGACCGAATTTGTGTCCTGAGGTATTGATCGATTTGACTCGCGGCAGACGAAAATCCCAGACCAGGGTAGGTTGACAAAAAGGGGCCAGAAAGCCACCGCTCGCCGCATCAATATGGAGTGGAATATCGAGCCCGGTGCGCCGCTCGAGTTCGTCGAGCGCTCGCGCGATCGCGTCCACCGGTTCGTACTGGCAGGTCATCGTGAGGCCGAGCGTTGGTACGACCATGATCGTATTTTCATCGCAGTGAGCCAGCGCCTGCTCCGGGTCCATCATCAGGCGGTCGCCGGTCAGCGGGACCTCACGCAGCTCAACGTCGAAGTAGCGACCGAACTTGTGCCAGCATACCTGCACCGGCCCGCAGACCAGGTTGGGCCGATCGACGGGCTTGCCTTGCGCGCGCCTCTTCGCGCGCCAGCGCCACTTCGCGGCGAGACCGCCCAGCATCGCGGCTTCACTCGAGCCGGTGGTTGAGCACCCGATCGTGTTCCCGGCATCGGGTGAGTTCCACAGGTCAGCCAGAATATGAACGCAGCGGGACTCGATCTCGGCTGTCTGCGGGTACTCGTCCTTGTCGCACATATTTTTGTCGATACACTCGCTCATCAAGGCTTGCACTTCGGGCTCGAGCCAGGTGGTACAGAAGGTCGCAAGATTCTGGCGCGAATTGCCGTCGAGCAGCAGCTCGTCGTGGATCAGCGCGTAAGCAGTGCGCGGCGAATGTTCTTGGCGTGGAATCTTGTACTTGGGAATGGCGGTGGTCAGATCGCCGGAGGCGTAGATAACGTCCAGCCCTCGTCCCCGAGCGATAGGCTTTCTGTGAAGTGACATGATGCTCCCTCCAACTGCGCTCTCAATCCGAAACGACAACCCACCGGACGCAACCATCACCGTTCGGTGGAATTCCGGGTACGCCCCGATTGCCGGCCGATATTGGCAAGCGGCTATAGCCATTCCAGATGATTTCGATTCCGATGCACATCAAGATGCATGCGGATAGTCGAACCAGGACATTGGTCCCATCTTCAACGAGCACACTCACGGTCCGCTCCGCGAACCGGTAGCAGACATAGATCGTGGCGGCTATGGCGATTACCCCTGGGTCTGCGGCACCTCCGAGCGTCGCTACGCTGGCCAGGTCGGCTACGCGAGGCCGCTGGGTGCCGAGGGTAATCGCGACCGCTATCGATCCGGGACCAACGGTTATCGGCATCGTTAAAGGATAGAAAGCGTCGGTTGGCCGCACAGCTTTCTCGCTTGGCCGGTTTTCCTCATCTCCTTCCTGAAGAAGGTTCCATCCAGTAACGGTCACCACGAGTCCTCCCGCGATGCGGACAATCGGTAGGGTGATGCCGAAAAAGTCGAGCACGTAGGAACCTATCAGCATCGATCCTAGCAACAGAAAAAAACAGTTCATTGTCACGCGCAGTGCGAGCGCGTTGCGCTGTTCTTCGGTGCAGTGCCGGGTCAGTCCTAGGAAGATCGGCGCGCCGCCGATAGGGTTTACGATCGGAAACAATCCCGGATAGAAAAGAAAAAAGCGCTGACGATGGTGTTTACATCCGCCATCGCACCCCTGTGTTTTTTGAGGCATAAAGAAACTATCCCAGGCGCGTAAGAACAGGAGCTGGCACGTAGCCTCCGTTCGGAAGTTCGACCGGACGCCGTCCGCCGGCGACCACCGCTGATTACTACGCAGGCCTTCCTTCCGCCAGTGTTTAGAACACTGCTCCCTGACAGCCAAGAGGATACCCCCGTTGTGGATTTGGACTGCGCGACGATGACCCTCCAAGGCGTAGTTCGAAGTCTCACTACCCATGACCGATTGGAAGAGGTCGCCCCCAAGGAAAATGGGGCGGGACGATGCCGCCCGTCGTTTTGGTGTGCCATCTTCAAGGTGCGGACATCAGACAGACAGATGCGCGGCGCCCATTCCACCCGAATGAAAATCAAAATCCGCGACGCTAACTTGAGCGCCCGTAATGTCGTGATAGTGAAATGACCTCAAACCCGAACGACAATACCACGTCAACGCAGACAGTAGCCCCAACCGTGAAACTGAGGCCTCTGTTTCGTTCTCACCGCACGGCGGTGGTTTGGTCATGCCTCGAGCAAGGTTGGTCGGTGGCGCCGACGGACCTGTGCTCGATAAGCTTTAGGCCGGCCTCTTTGCCGGGTTGAGAACGCTCGCTCTAGCCCTTTACTACAATCCCCTCTTTCATGACGAAACTGACACGCTCCGTCGCCGTAATATCGTCGATCGCATCGCCGGGCATGGCGACAATGTCGGCCACCTTACCCTCCTCAAGGGTGCCAAGACGGTTCTCCACCCCCAACAGTTCCGCGTTCGCCGAAGTGGCAGCCCTGAGTGCCGCGGCAGGACTCATTCCCAATTTGACCATGATCGCGAAGTCTTTCGCGTTCAGCCCATGAGGAAAGACCGATGCGTCGGTCCCATATCCGATTTTCACTCCGACTTCGACGGCCCTCCGGAACTCTTTGGAATGCGATGCTTTGGCTGCCAGAGCCTTGATCTCAACCGCGCGAGGGAGTCGTGTTCCTCCCCCACCGGTTAGCCATTCCAGCGCAAACAAGGTTGGGAACCAGATGGGTGCCCTTGTTCTTCATGGTACTCAAAGTGTCGTCTTGCAAGAACGAACCGTGTTCGATCGACTCCACGCCGGCCAAAATCGCTTCTTTCGCCGCGCGATCTCCATGGCAATGAACTGCGCCCCTTTTTCGAAGCCGGTGAGCCTCGTCGACGACCGCGGCCATTTCCTCAAGCGTACGTTGGGGAGTGTCGACTTCGTCAGCCAGCGAGAGAACCCCGCCCGAGGCGCAAACCTTGATTTAGGTCCGCGCCGTGTTTGACGTTGAATCGTACCGCCTTGCGCAAAGCAGACGGCCATCAGCAACTCCGTCGGTATAATCCAGCTCTCTGCCGGTAGCGCGGAAGAAGCTTAGGCCCCCAGCGAAGTCGCAGTGACCTCCCGTTGCCCCAATCAGGTTGCGCGCGACCAGCATTCGTGGACCCGGAACCAGTCGTTTCGCTATCGCATTGCGCAAACTCACATCGACGAACTTGCTCCCAGGTATACACCCGACATCGCGTACGGTCGTGAAACCCGCCTCCAGAGTTACCCGGGCGTTGAGCGCGACTAAGTAGGCCCTTTCCGCCACGTGCAGCCGGAACTGATTGATAAAAATTGATCGTATGGCTCCCTAGCAACGGTCAGGTGGGTATGTGCGTCAATGAAGCCAGGGGAGAAGCGTCACGTCGCCCAAGTCGACCAGATCCGCACCCGAAGGGACGCGCGCCGTGGCGATTAGGCCAGCGATCTTGTCACCCTCTACTACAACGCTGGAATTGCGCAGAAGGCCCTCGGACTTGCCGTCGAAAATGTGAGCTGCCTTGATAACAATGGTCATCGGTTCCCCCCTTATGTGATTAGTTCTTCGAGCACGCCTTTGCATCCGTGCGATCATCGGCGTCGAAGTGTTCGATGAGCCACGGCAGATTTCGGCGAGCGGCGTGCGCGCGTTCCGGATCGCGACTCTTCATCAGATCCTCCAATCCTTGAGATCTGCGCAAGATGCAGTTATGACGGCCTTCCCCCCGCCGTCCAGGGCTGGGTGGTTTCGGCCGCTCGGACCGTGACCAGGGCTTTTGGAAATTTCCGGGCTGGCGGTTGCGGGCGCCAGGCAGACAAGCGCGAGGGTTATGGTGCACCGTCCGGAGGATTTCATTACCGGTAAATTCTCGAAGCTGCACTTCGAACAGCGCCGGTCCGAGCGCTCCTCGCCCGGAATTGAAGGTCGCCTTCCTGGTCATGAGTTGAAGTAGTGCAGTCAGCCCAGGGACGTTCTGCTCTGGTTTACGCGCCGATATTACGTCGAGCGATTCGAGTTGCAAACCGTGCTCATTGGCGCCAAAAAGTTCAAGGCGCTAGCGACAACCGGGCACCGAGAACTCGCATAGATCATGATAGATCATGGAAGTTCTCAGATTCGCGGTCATCGGGGGGCGGTGAGTAAGACGAGGCCAGAGACCAACTCAAACCACTCGGGTGAATGTCGAATCTCTACGAACCTGGACATCGAGGAGTTGGAGTTTGGTGCGGTGCCTTAAGAATCCGGTTGCTGCAGTCGCTGCGGTCATCTTTTTCTGCGCAAGCCCGGGCTTCGGAGGAGCCACGTCGACTGATGAGGCGGCCTTCGAACATAACTTCGATGCGCTGATTCATCCCGAAGAATTGCGCGCCTGGATGAAGTTGCTCGCAGCAGAGCCCAACCATGTCTCGTCCCCCCACGACAAGGCTAATGCCGATCAGATCCTGGCCTGGTTTAAAAGCTGGGGATGGGACGCACACATCGAAACGTTCTCGGTGCTCTATCCGAAGCCGGTAAGCGAGACTCTGGAAGTTCTCGGTACTCATAAATTCAAGGCGACGTTGCAGGAACCACCGATCGCCGGCGATTCGAGCGCGACCGCGACCGATCCAGCTCTGCCGGCATACCTCGCTTATGCGCGCGACGGTGACGTAACCGCGGGTCTCATCTACGTTAACTACGGGATGGTCGATGATTACAAGATGCTCGAGCGGCTGGGCGTCAGTGTAAAAGGCAAGATCGTCATCGCCCGCTACGGCTCCGGATGGCGCGGGTTGAAGCCCAGACTCGCGCAGGAACACGGTGCGATCGGCTGCATCATCTATTCGGACCCCGCACAGGACGGCTACTCGATCGACGACACCTATCCCGGCGGTCCGATGCGACCTCCTGAGGGTATCCAGCGCGGCTCAGTCATCGACATGAGTCTCTATCCGGGCGATCCCCTGACGCCAGGAATTGCCGCCACTAGTGAGGCGAAGCGCCTGCAGATTTCCAACGCACCCACGATCATGAAGATTCCGACCATTCCTATCTCCTATGCCGATGCGCGGGCCTTGCTGGCTTCGCTCGGAGGCCCGGTCGCTCCCGCACCGTGGCGTGGCGCACTGCCGATTACCTATTATGTCGGACCGGGTACGGCGCCGGTGCATCTGGCAGTCAAGTCCAATTGGCAGCTTCATCCCATCTACGACGTCATAGCAACAATGAAAGGCTCGACCTGGCCTGATCAGTGGGTGGTCCGCGGCAATCATCACGACGGATGGGTTTTCGGAGCCACTGATCCGTTATCAGGTCAGGTGGCGCTGCTCGCCGAGGCCAAGGCGTTCGGCAGTCTCGCCGGGCAGGGTTGGCATCCCAAGCGCACTCTTGTGTATGCGAGCTGGGATGGGGAGGAACCCATGCTTATGGGGTCGACTGAGTGGGGCGAGGCCCACGCCGCCGAACTGAAGCAGAAGGTCGTCCTCTATATAAACTCCGATGCCAACGAACGAGGTTTCCTGGAGGTCGGAGGCAGCCACGACTTTCAGCACCTGGTTAACGAAGTCGCCGGCGAAGTAATCGATCCTGAGACAGGAGTTCCAATCGGCCAGCGCCTGCGAGCAAAAATTCGCATAGCTGCGCTGGCGCCAACTGCCCCGGAGCACATCAAGGCCGAGGCCAAGATCGCGGCGGACCCGGGCAAGGACTTTCCAATTGAGGCGCTGGGCTCGGGCTCCGATTTTTCGGTTTTTCTCGATCACCTTGGCCTCCCCGTGCTGAATGTCGGTTTCGCCGAGGAGGGCCGTTCCGGCGGCGTCTATCACTCCCGTTACGACACTTTCGAACATCATAGTCGCTTCGTTGATCCGGGTTTTATTTATGACGCGTTGTTGGCCAAGACGAGCGGTCGAATAGTAGAGCGCGTGGCTGACTCCGACCTTCCTGTCCAAAACGCGGGTGGTCTCGCCAATGCGATCTCTGAGTATCTCGAGCAGGTGAGAAAGCTCGCTGATGAGGAACGCGAGCAAGCCGAGGCGCAAGCCGGACTGCTCCACGATCGAGCCTTCCAGCTCGCAGCCGATCCCACGAAATCAAGCGGTGTGCCTGCTGCGCTCGATCGTGTGCCCCATATTGAGGTCGCATCACTTGAAGACGCCGTCGATCGTCTGAAACGCAGCGCCAAGGCTTACGACGACGCGCTCGCGAAGAATGGCTCGCACCTGTCGGCCACTCAGCTTGCGCGCGTCCGGGTCTTGATGCTGGACATCGACCAGACGCTAGCGCCCGCCGCGGGCCTTCCGGGAAGGACTTGGAACAAGAACCTGGTTTACGCGCCAGGCCGTGATACAGGTTACGAAGCCAAGACCCTGCCCGGCGTCCGTGAAGCAATCGAACAGCGCGGCTGGTCCGACGCCCGTCGTTACGCGGAACTCACGGCAAACGCTCTAAACGCCTACAGCGACCGTCTCGATCAAGTAACGACCATTCTCAACGCCAAGTAAAACGACCTGCCCGTAGTTCACCCTATTGCCCGGTTCCGGTCACCGAGAAACTTGTGGGGCTGTTGCTTGCATTGCTGTTGACGGTGATGGTTGCGCCCGCACCTCCAACCGACGCGGGAGCGAAGAAAACGATCACTTTGCATTTCCCCTTGGGCCCTACCAATCCCGAGCAATTGGTGGAGCCTCCGAACTCGCTCGATCCTGCAATCGATGCTCCGTTGAAAGTTATCGTCGCCCCACCCTTTTTCTTGGCGGTATTCCTCAAGGTCATGACTCTGGTCTTGCTCTTTCCGACCCTAACCTGGCCGAAGGTCAGTGCACCTTGAGACAACCCCACGGACGCGGATACCGTAGGGGTCGGAGTCGGAGTAGGTGTGGGCGTTGGTGTCGGGGTGGGCGTCGGGGTTCCAGTCGAAGTCGCACCCATCGCCGTGACGAATTGGTTGATATCAACACTGCCCCAACCCGTGACCTGGTCATAACCCGGCCCGGCGCTGAATCCTGTCACCCCGTTGAAGGTGTTATTTCCGGTGGTGATGTCATGAAATCCTGCGGCGGCCTGCCCCGCGCTCGCGAGAGCGTAGACCCTCTGATTTATGGAGCCGACCTTTCCCCCCGATTCCTGGACCAGAAGGTCTGCTATCCCGGCCCAGGTTGGCACTGAAAGGCTAGTGCCTCCGACGATACCCAGGGACCCACCACCGCTGCCATTGTCAGTGTAGAAAAACGCACCCGGAAAGTAGGGGCTGGCGAGCAGCGCAAGGTCCGGTTGGTCACGCGCATCGTCTGCTGGCGTTAGACCGATTTGGAAAGAGGGCTTAGAGAAAAAACCGCTCGCACCACCACCGGTCGCAAAACCGTTCGGTATGCCATCGTTCGGATCGTCCCATACCCGCTCAGACGTGTACTCGCCGATTACTCCCGCAGCATTGAAAGGGGCACTGAGGGACGTTCCGCCCACCGAGGTTATCAGCGGATTCGACGCTAGTTCGCTCACGTTCGCAGTATTGTCCGGCACACACTGATTGCCGCTGAGTACGAGTCCAGCAGCACCCCAATCTCCTGACGCCACGATGATGGTCTGGCCTTGGCTCTGTGCCTGGTTGACGATGTTTCCGACGGTCGAGGTGTAGAATCGGCCCGGCGCGCCGCATAAACCGAAGCTAATGCTGATGACTGCGCAAGAACCGTCATTGACAGCCGCACTGAGGGCGTCAACAATGCCGCCATTTGTGGAGCTGCCCTCATTTCCAAGGAAGTATTTGGCAGAGGCGCCCGGTGCGACTGCATGTGACCATTCCAGGTCCAGCAGCGTCTCGCCCTCGTCCATGTTGATTCCGGGATTGGAACCGTCCGCAAGAATCTTTGTGATTGACGCACTATTGTCGGGCAGTCCGAATTGATTGTTGAAAGCCTGAATCGGGCCGGGAGTGAAATCCGAATCGCCAACAATCGCGATACAACCGGTACCTGTGACACCCGTGTTTTGCAGTGGGGTTTCATCGTAGAACGCGTAGAAATCCGCAGGTCCCACCGCGCTGAGGTCTGAAAGTGTTATGTCTGGCGAGGGCTCAACAATCATCGGCCTGGAGGCGTGCAGATTGTTCAGACCCGTGACACTGCCAACGAGATCGCCATACTCGGCCGGTATTTGCGGATTGCCGAGATTTCCGAATTTGGAGCCATCGGCAGATAACTTCGAGATGTGGGTGCTGAATGCGTGGCCAATGCTCTGGATGCTGCCGCTGAATTTGATGTAGCCATCGGTCCGCGAGCCACCCGTCACCTGAAAGCCTTCCTTCGTCAACCAGCCAGTGATTCTGTTGAACTCTTGCTGAGTAACACCAAACCGCTTGGAGTATTCCTGCGGCGCCAGCCATTTGCGATATCGGGGTGACTTGGGGTCCTGCTGATCAGCAAGTAGCTTGGTCAGCTGATCCTCATGATGAGGTTTGAACCAAATCTGAAGTGACAGACTCTCGGCGGATGGCAGATCTCCATAATTCGGCAGCTTAAACGCTTCGGTTGAAACCGTGCCGGTTAGCTGAACCGTTTGAGCGGATGCCTCCGAAAAGCCGGCAATCAGGCACACGGCGGTAATGGCGAGGATTCTTTGGGGAGTTGTGCTCATTCCTTTTCTGTGCGCTACTTGGGGTACTCTTAGCTTTTTTTGCTTTAATTCCGTTAGAACGTCCTTAATCTAGCCAAGAGTAGATTCTGAGGAATGGGCTTGCTTCACACAACTCGGCCTTGTGTTTTTAGTAACTGGCGACGTGGCCAGCAAATATAAAGAGCGCGCCGCTTCCAACAACTTCCCCACCTACGCACGTAGTTGCGAGTGGAGCTGCGCGTAGAAAGCTTTCGATCGACGGTTTCCACCGCTCAATCTTCCACGGCACTATCTCTGATGAGAGCATCCAATCTTTCGATCGGTTCAACCTACTACCGCCACATATTTTCAAAAGTTATCGAAAGAGATTTCGCGACCGTTGCGTTATCAGATCGCTACCCGAGGATGAAGGGGATCGGGTGTTTTGCTTCCGATTCAGTGAAACGCGAATTGTGCGCAGTTCCAAGCGTTGCGCTCCTGTCAGGAAGGCCTTCCCCCGAGATCGCGGATGGAGTGAGTCACGCCGGTAAGCGGTGCGCGCCGTCTCCAAGCCAATCCAGTGATGGGGCGTAGAGGTCTGGCCTTGTGCCAGCCCCTCCGCACCATCCCGGACAACGAATCTGCTATTACACTGCCCAGATCGACAGTTGAAGCACTTAAGCGCGTTCGGGGTCGGCGCTCTTAGCCCTTCGGCTCCGCCAAGAGCACTTCCAACGGCACATCACGAGCATTTTCAGTCTGGAGCGTTTCTTCTTCCAGCCATGCCGCCACGCTAGCAGGAGCGCCGCGTTCGTCTCTTCTCCCATCGGAAAACAGGAGCTTTACCTGAACGTCGGTCAGAGTCGCCAGGACCCGCGGCGGATGCGTCACCATCAATCCCGCCTCGCGACCTTCGAACCGCAGCCGCACCACCCTGACAAGTCCGTTCTCAAGGACAACCCTGTAGCGTCTGGCGTCGATCTTGACCGCATCGAGTTCCATCGGCCGCGATTTGACGGAAGCTTTCAGTTCAACGCGTATCTCGTCGATGTTTTCGTCGACCGGCACATTCGGTGTTTCGGGCGCTCCATTATCGCTGAACAATACTCTGCCATGGAGCTCACCTGGGGCGAGCTGAATCCTGACCATCTCCTTTGCGGCGGACGAATAATCCGGAGCATGTTGTCCGCGCACAAGAATTGCGCGGATGACCCGCACATAGTCTTCTCGAACATTGTCTCCATTAGACGCTCCTTCGCTTTCAAGCCTAAACCCTCGAGCACAGTCCAAGGTCAGTCCGCACCTTATCCGGCCAATCAGAAGGATTTGCACATAACAGCTCTGTTGAGTTTGCAGCGGGGGGAAGCGCTTTTCGTCTATCTGCTCGCGCCGGCAACGAAGAGATCGCCCCAATGACGTCTCCGATCACGTCCGAACACGCCGGAATGGATGTTTGCCGATCTCACTTGAGGAGGGAGAGCCTCTCAGAAATCTGGCGAGGCCATGATATGTTTTTGCTGTTACCGTGACTTCCGCGTTGCTTGAGAAAATTCCTGACTCACCCGCCGGTGCTCACATGCGTTGGTACATGGAGCGCCTGCTCTCCGCGGGCGAGGAGGCTACTCCAGCCGACCCAGCGCGCTACACGCCTGAGCTGCGTAAACGAATCTACGGAAGCAGCGCGCCCGCAGATGAACGCGAACGGTGGCGTGGTTTTTTCGGACGCTCCGGCGAAATTACCGAACTGACCATCGACGTTGCCGAACCGTTTGCAATCAAAGCCTCGGTTGCAACCGCCAGAGGACACAAATGGCAGTTCGCATTCGAAGTCGAACCCAATCCACCCCACCTGATCCTTAAAACTGACTGGCAGCGTCGTAACGATTTCAAGCTCGAAGTGCGCAAGGCAACCGAGGCCGATTCGGCCGCCCTGGCGGAAATCGAGCGCCGCTGTCCGATCGCGCTCGGCGATACTTCGATGTACTTCGACCGCGGCCGCGACTACTTCGCCTTCACGCGGCTCATGGAAGAAGCGACAGTCGGCATCGCGTTCGTCGATGATCGGCCCGCCGCAGTCAGTTGCGGCGCGATGCGTAAGGTCAGAATCGATGGGGTGATTCGTCCAATCGTGACCGTCGTGCATCTACGCGTGCTGCCCGAGCATCAGCGCAAAGGGCTCTGGGGCGCCGTCAATCGCGCCTTCGATCACTACTGGAAGGATGTGGATGACTCTAATGCATACATTTCCGTGCACAACGCGGGCATGCAGCACGGCTTCCTCAACAGGCCCAACAAATGGAGTATCACCGCGCAGCGGGTTCAGCTCGCATGCTCCAGTCTGGCAGGTCGCCGTGCGGGCCGTCCGGCAACCCCGGTCGACGCCGGGCGGCTCGTGGAAATTCTTAACCGCACCCACCAACGCGAGGAAATGTACGTTCCCTATACGGTGGGGTCGCTCGCCGCTCGACTGGTACGCGCACCACTTCAGTATTCGTGGCGCAATCTTTGGATGAGCGAGCGCGCCGTGGTTGGTGTGTGGCCGGCTGGCGATGCGCTCAGAGTAATTACCGAATCCCCGAATGGTCGCAGCGAATCTCGCCGCGGGCTGGTACTCGATTACGGCTTCCTGCCGGGCGCGGAAGATGAATTGGAACAATTACTGCGCGCCTGGTGCGCCGCGCTGGCCGCGGATCGTATCGATACGCTGAGTATCTTCACTTCGGAACCATCACCCGGCTCGCCACGAATTTGTGCGCTCGGAACGGAAATCGAGCGCTTTAACATGTGGAGCCCGGGAATCGCCGAGGGCAGCAGTTCGAGAGAGAACGGTCTGTACGTCGATCCAGTTTATTTCTGAGCTGCCCAACCCTGGAACGATCAGCGTTTTGCATACCACTTGAGTAGCCGCCTCAAAAGGCGAAAAAGGTCGACGAACTCGATTGTTCTCTGCTGATGAGGAGTCGTGCCTATGGCGGAAACCACGGGCTCCAATGTCAGTAGCGCCCCCATCTCGACGGCGTCTGACCAACTCGCTCGCGGCGCGGACTGGCTCCGGCTGCTGCCGCTGTATGTCGTTATCTTCTTTGGCTTCGTCGTGCTTGCCGCTCATTCGAACGTCGCGCGGCACGGCATAGATAATGGTTCAGTCAATCTCTCAAAAAACAGGGTTCACGAGCACTTCACCGGTTGAGGGATCGACAAGTTCTAAACCGAACAGTTTGACGCGCTTGCGCAGTGACTTGAGTTCGCGGGTGCGATTTAGTTGGTGGTAAGCATCGGCGCCGGAGTCGTGGTAGAGGAGCTGGCCGGAGAGCAC
>JBKPEA010000165.1:0-31140 GCA_046728175.1 Thermodesulfobacteriota bacterium
CGAGGTCGCGCTGCTCGCCAAGGCTGGGCGTCGGCACGCGCGCTCGCTGCAGCACCGCCCCAGCCTGCTGCGTTCCTTCATCCGACACAGTCCTCTTGCTTTGCGCCTATGCTAGGACTTTACTTATGCAGGTATCAATAGTTTGCCGTCGCGATATGCAGCGGGGTGCGGCCTTTCAGCTCGACGGACAAATCCGCCGCTCCTGAACTATCCGCGACAAACTGATGCTCTGAGCCGTTGCGAATCGTGTAGCTCGCGCCTGGACGCAGACGCTCGATACGAATCTGTCGCCTACCGTCCGAAAGCCCGGGATAGAGCACCAGTTCGAGATCGTCGCCATTGCTGAACGCGCGGCCTACAAGCACCTCGGGATATTTCAGGCCGGTGAGAAGCGGGCCGCTCCGAGCAGATTCCGGTGGTCCCTCGATCACCGCCTTGCGGAAATCGTCGCGGCGATGCAGCCGAGCCTTCACCGCGATGATGTTCGATAGGTTTGATCCCTTCGAATAACGGAGCACTCCCCCTTCATCGGTACGCCCGCAATCCTGGTCGAGCGCGCGCTGGGCGGCATCGGCGGTTTCGTAGTCGCCGAACTCGCGCGCGGAATCCATGATGCTCGCGTAGGCACCTGCGAACCCGGGACGGTAGTTACCGAAATCGAAGCCGCGCCCCGGTAGCGTGACACGGTTGTGTCCTTCCGCATCGGGCTTGATAAGGAACTTGAGCTCGTTGCGTGCGAGCGCCCACATCCGCTGAGCTCGGTCTGGCGCGAAGCAGTTCTCGAAGATCGCGAAGCCCGCCTCGCCCGCGGGAAACGGAAACCGGATTCCGGTCAGTTCCGAGCGCAAGCCGATCACGCTGCCGCTGTAATCGGTGAACTCGGTCTCGAGGCTTTTCAGCCACTTATCGAGGGCGGATGCGACGTACTTCGTTCCGAACAGGCGATCGTACACCGCCATCGAAGTCATCCCGAAGTGATTACAGATCGGATAAACCCAGTTCGGCTCACACGGGAACAGGCAGAACGGCGCGCCCAGGAAGTTACGCAGCACGGAATGCTCAAGGCTGTGGATGTCGTGCGGAAACGCGCGATGCGGGTTCAGCCGAAACGTCAGGCTGCCGGGCTCGGTGTAGCGGCGGTCGCCGCTGTTCAGCATGTACATGCCCACCTGCAGCCCGAACCATCCAGTGAGCATGATGTTGTCTTTGTCGGCGGGATCGGGATTGGTGAGGTTCAGATGCCCCCATGCCGACTCGTAGATCCAGTAGCTCCAGATTTTCTTCTGAAGATAGAGATCGATCAGATTGCGCTGCGCCTGGGTGAGATAGCCGCGGAAGTTCGGCGCGTAGTGACACTGGAGCGACGCGAGCGTGTAGCCGATGTTGTTGATCTGGTAACGCCATGCCGAGGTCTGGAATTGATCAACCTTGTCGTAACCGTTCATCTCACCGACCGGTTGCAGCGCGCGATCGAAGAGGTACCGCGCGGCGGCGAGATCTTCTGCGGACAGCTCGCGTTCGTTCCGCGATGGAACGGGAGCGGCGACTTCGATCGCTTCCGCGATCGCCGCCGGCAGCGCCTTCTTACGCATCTCGAAGCGCTGCAGCTCAGCCTGCTTGCGGGCGTCGGTCCGTTGATATGCGTAGATCGCAATCGCCGCCACGATGGCGGGAACCAAAAACAGCGCGGGCACCCAGATCGCATCACCGGTCATCGCGCCAGCCAGCAGCGCGCTGCCCAGCCATACGATGATCGGGGCTATCACCACTCCGGCGCCGAACCACGCGAACACCGATAGCGCGAAGAGCGCGAACGCTACGGGAAAGAGCAGTACCGCCCATCCGCCGGAAGCCACGAAACCGCCGCCCGGAATCCAAAGCCCGATGCCGGCCGCTTTCATTGCGGGTGACATCGCGAAGAAGGTGGGAAGCAGGCCGACGATGCACATCCCGACGTAGATGAGAAGCGTGCGGCGCTGACGAGCCGCGGTGATCGGCCCCTTTACCGTAGCGCGGCTGGTGAACTGCTGGACGACGTCATGAGCTGCAACGGCCATGGCTATTCTCCGGGGAATCTATCGCGGGCACTGTTCGATTTGAGCGGAATTGGAATCGTGACCGTGGCCCGAATGGGCGCGCAGGCCGTAGGCGCCGCCCGCCACAAGCGCGATCTCGAGTATCGCGACTACGGCTGCCCATCGAAATCCGGGTCGGAGCGATGATTTTCGCTGAGTCGTGACGCCCCCAAAGCGCCATTCAGTCGCCGGGTTGTCGGGCGGGGCGGAAGCAGCAATTCCGAAAAACCGCTTTATTCCGTCCAGGCCGATCAGCACCTGGCCCAGGATGAAAGCCGCCAACGCGCAACAGGGCACAGACTCTAGCTCCTTGCGGCTACGCTCATATAAATGAAGAGGAAAATCAAATCTGCGAATGGGCGACAGATCCGGTCTTTTGTTATCGCATGCGATGCGCGTAGATTCGCATCCGGGACCTCGAATGACTGAATCCAGGAACGTGATGGTGCCCGGGGCGCCGCAGATAGCCATCGAGCACATCGGCGCCGGACCGCTCGCGATCTTCCTGCACGGCATCGGTTTGAACCGCACCAACTGGCAAGATCAGCTTCCAGTGTTCGCCCGCGATTTCCATGCAGCGGCCTGGGATGCGCGCGGCTACAGCGACAGCGACGACTATGAAGGGCCGCTCGACTTCGGCGACTTTGCTCACGATCTGCGTCGCGTGCTCGATCATTTCGGGGCGACGCGAGCGCATCTGGTTGGTCTGGGCGGAATGATCGCGCTCGATTTCACCACGCGCTACGGGGATCGGGTCGCGACGCTAACCTTGTGCGATTCACTTCCGGGTTTCACCCATCTTACTGAGGATCAGCGGCGCGAGTTCATTCGCCTGCGCGAAGAACCGTTACTGGCAGGCAAGGAACCCCGCGACATGGCGCCCGCGGTGGCGCGGTCACTACTGGGCAAGAATCCGCGGGCGGGATCATATGAGCGCGTGGTCGAAAGCATGTCGGTGCCACAAGCAGTCCTACCTCAAAACGATCGCAGGTGCGGTGAATCACGGGCGAAAGCTCGAACTCGAAAACATCGCCGTTCCAACCCACGTTGTGGTCGGCGATCAGGATACGTTGACGCCGCCCTCGATGTCGCGCGAGCTGGCGCGCCGCATCCGGGGCGCTCGCCTCACGATCATTGAGGATGCGGGGCACCTGAGTAATATTGAACAGCCCGAGGCATTCAACCGCGCCGTGCTCGATTTTCTGATCGAGCATCGGAAGCGATAAATCGGAGCCGACCGCAAGGAGATCCCAATGGCCGTCGTAAACAACGCATCGCTGCATGAATTCAACCTGCCGGGCCTGAACCATCGCACGTTCGCCGGGCCGGAGCACGGGATGAAGGGTCTCGAGGTCTGGGGATAGACGATCGAGGCTGGGGCGGCCACACCGGTCCATCGTCACGCCTGCGAAGAAGCAATTGTTATTCTCGAGGGATCAGGAACCCTGACCATCGAAGGTCAGGTCGCGGCCTTTGGTCCGAACTCAACGCTCATAATCCCGGCCGACGTCATTCATCAGATCGTCAATACCGGGAACACCAAGATGGTCCTGATTGCCGCATTGAGCACTGCGCCGGTGCAGGTCCGCCACGCCGACAACGCGGCGATGCCGCTGCCGTGGCAAGCGCCGCGGTAGGCTCAACACTCCAACAGCGACTTGTCCATCGAACCCCTGTGACCTTCGTGTTCTAGCGCGAAGGATCGCAACCGATCGATTTCGTCGCGCGATTGTAGTCGCTGGCTCTCGTTCGACTACACTCTGGACGCCGCGAATTTAGCCGGAAGGCGCAGAGTCGAGTCCGGGAGTGCTTCAAGACCTTCGCGCGCAACGTCCAACTGGAACTATCGTGGCGGCCAGCCATGGAAATCTGATAGCGCCGGCGTTGAATGCGAGGGTTCAAAGGGATCGATGAGGATTTCTGGAAATCGATGCCGTTGCTGGCCGTCTATTCGCTCGAACGCGACGCGAAGGGTTGGCGCGCTCACGTTCCAGAGCTGCCACCGCGTGGGTGAGAAAGGGTATCAGCCAGTCCTAACTGCGCCAAATGAGAATGGCCTGAGCCTTAAGATTCAAAGACAAATAGATTACCGTCATGGAGCGGACCAAGCTCGTGGGAGCTCCCAATGGAAATCAAAATCACGGATCTCGCAGCCGACCAAAACGCGCTTATCGCCGAAATTGCATCGATGCTGGTGGATGCCTTTAGGCATACCGCTCCGGAAGCCTATCCAGACTTTCCGAGCGCGACTGAGGAAGTGCGAGAGTCGTTCGCCCCAGATCGCCTAAGCCGTGTCGCTATCGATGAGGGAGGGAAGGCGCTCGGATGGATTGGCGGGGTCAGCAGATACAAAGGCAATACGTGGGAACTACACCCATTAGTCGTACGCCCGGATATGCAAAGGCATGGAATCGGTCGCGCTCTGGTAGCGGACCTGGAACGATGCCTCGTCGAGCGCGGCGGAAAGACTGTTTTTCTGGGCTCCGACGATGAGCAGGGTCAAACCTCGGTCGGCGGAGAAGATCTGTATCCAGATGTTTGGACCCACCTGAAGAATATCAGGAATCTTCGCAGGCACCCCTACGAGTTCTATCAAAAGCTTGGTTTCACAATCGTCGGTGTGATCCCCGACGCCAACGGTTTCGGGAAGCCGGACATACTTATGGCGAAGCGTCTCATGACCGCAACTTCTGAGACAGCAGTAGTCGGACCTGGGATGGGATCGGTATGACGAGTCATAAGCCGGCGTGATCGGAAGGCACCTGTCGGAAAGCTGGACACAGCTTGTCGGCCGACCATTACGTACACCCCAACTCGCGGTCGCGCTGAGCCGATCCGCTTGATTCTCGAGGAGCTCGGCATCGAGTACCAGGAGCACTCAATAGGGTCGTGGCCGGAGTGGCTTTCCCTGAAGCCGAACCTGCCCTTCTTGCAAGTCCCCACATACCAGGACCGAAATCTACTCATCGTTCAGAGTCACGCGATCTATCGGCACTTGGCGCGAATCCACGGCCTTTACGGTCAGACCGAATCAGATCGGACCTATTGCGACATTGTCGAAGAAACCATCCGAGACGCGCAGCATGAACTCTGGTGGTTTGCGAATGGTCTTCTCCAGGAAAAGGATCCGCGGGAGTTTGCCGAGGGAGGTCTCTCGACTACTCTGGATCGACTACAGAGATTCCTACAACCCGACAGCCGCCAGGCGCAATTCTGGGTCGGCGATTCGTTGACGTCCGTGGAATTCCTTGCTTTCGCATACCTGGATGACGTCCGCGTGCTATTTCCTGACACGCTTGAGAAGTACGACAAGCTGCGAGAGTTCCAGCAACGGATAGCGGTACGCCCTCGTATCTCGGAATATCTCTGTTCGACCCGCCGCCCCTCTGCTGTCTATATCGGGTGTGAGGGACGACCAGTCGTTGACCCCGACTCAAAGTCACCCGCATCAGATCGATTTTGAGACTGAGTACCGAAGTAGCGCAGTGTCGCTATGCGATCCTGATCTGGAGAGTCATCATGAGAAACGCTTTGGTAGCGCCGGCTTCGTTTACGCTGGTAGTTACGTTGAACGGCAGTGTCTTCGCTGCGACCATGCAAGGACACTTTCGGTGTGGAATCACAGACTATATGTGGCCGTCTTCTCTCGAAGACGCGCCAACAGCTACTGGAAACGCCGTGATGGAATTTGATTTTGATGGAAACGGGAGATTCACTACAGGAAGCCTATCTGAGCATTCGGCTGACGACAGGCAGACGTTCGGTGATAAGGTATGCGCGTTTCAATTAGTGAACGGTGAGTACCATATGAACTCCGCGAGCGCCGGCACTTCGAAACTTGCTTGGAGGCTTCAGGTTGGGAGCGACAAGCCACTGTGGTGCGTGGCTTCACAATGCAAACGCGGCGAACATGGGATATATTGAGAGTCCATACGATTACGGCACCATCTCGAACACCGGATCGTTCTTGGTTTCGCCGAATGGCACTTCAAAATGGACCGGTGCCAGTGAGATGGGCGTCGCGATCGGAGTCTGCAGCCAAGTTCATTGAAACGCTCTGAGACCGAACTCGACGATGTAGGCCGGTCAGACACTGCCGTCATTTTCCGGACAATACTTTTAGCGAGCCGCCGTTATGAGAAGCGTCTGTTTGTGCGGGGTGTTGACACTCTTGGCATGTTTTGGCTGCGTAGAGGCGTCTGCGCAGGACACTGCCGCAGAAGAGGCGACGCACCGCGCTATGGTGATAGCGCAGTTGCCGCCGGGTGCGGCGAAGATGTTGTTCGGACTCGAGAGCACGCCGGCGGCCGGGGCGCCGCAGGCGATCGGGTCCTATGAACGCGGCTGTCTAGGCGGCGCCATCGCACTGCCAGCCGACGGGCCGAACTGGCAGGTCATGCGCCCGTCACGCAACCGCGCCTGGGGCCACCCGATCGTGATCGCCTTTCTCGAGCGGTTGGCGCAGAAACTGCCGGGCAAGGCCGGCTGGCCCGGGCTTCTCGTCGGTGACATCGCGCAGCCTCGCGGCGGACCGATGCTGACAGGCCACGGCTCGCACCAGATCGGTCTCGATGTCGATATTTGGCTTACGCCAATGCCAAATCGACGGCTCAGCCCAGCCGAGCGGGACAGCATCTCGGCGACAGACGTTGTCGCTAGGGATGGGATGGATATCGACCCCACGGCATGGAAGCCGCAGCATCGTCTTCTGCTGGAGGCGGTCGCCCGAGAACCCTTGGTGGAGCGCGTTTTTGTCAACCCGGCTATCAAGCGTGCGCTCTGCCGCGAGGGCGGGCCGGAGCGGGATTGGATAACAAAGATTCGGCCATGGTGGGGACACAATTACCATTTCCATGTCAGACTTTCCTGCCCGAGCGGCAGCCCTCAATGTCGTGGGCAGGCACCGCCGCCGCCGGGCGACGGCTGCGGCAAGGAGCTAGATTGGTGGTTCACCAAAGAGGCGCTTCACCCACCCCCGTCACCACTCCGAAAACCGCTGAGGCTTGGCGACCTGCCGCAGGCCTGTGCCGCGCTCGTCGCTGCGCCGTCCGGACGTGCGCCGCAGCTTCGCGGCGCGGCCCAATGAAGCTGTCTGGCCCGCGACTGCGAATTGCTCGTTCGAGAAAGCTTGGGAAACTCGATTTTGGCCGCCGGCGATGTCTTGCTATCTACGAGCGTCCGGTTTCGCCGAATTCCCACCCAGGTCAACGAAGACGCATGCGGTCTGAAAAAGCAAGATGGATGAAAGTGAAAGATTTTGGAAATCGGTAGTTGAAGCTCCACGCCCCTAACAGTTAACGCCGAAATTGGGGGATGACCTTGGTGGCGAAACGCTCCATCGAAGCATGCAGATCCTTCTGCGGCAGAGCGCCTAGATCCATGTATACCCAGAAATGAGTCACACCATACTGCTCTTGCACCAGTGAGACGCGATCGACGCATTGTTGAGCGTCACCGCACATCACCTGATCCGGATACATCCGCTTCCAGGTTACACGCTGAAAAGCCTCAGCGGATCGCCGCCACGCTTTGTAATCTTCGCTGGTGTACTCGTTAGGACTAATCAGACCATTCACGAAATGGAGGTAACGCATGTAGTGATCAGCCCACTTGCGTTCCGCCAGTGCGGGAGTCTCGTCGATGAAGCTGTGATAACCCGACACGATTTCGGGTCGCTCAGACGGAAACCCCGAATTCTTCAGGGTCTCCTTGTAGAGAGCGACGTTATCCTTGAGCCGCTCGCGCGATTGGAAGAACGGCGCGAGCATCAGCGAATGACCCCGCTTGCCCGCCGCGACAAATGATTCCTCGCTCGCGGCGGCGGCCATGAAGACTGGCGGTGCGGGTTTCTGCAATGGTCGCGGCAGAATCGTGATGTTGTTCGCCTTGTAGAACTTCCCCGAATAGGAAAATTTCGTTTGCGTCCACGAGCCTTCGATAATATCCAGGCATTCGTTGAAGCGACCCCGGCTCTCTTCCATTGATTGGTTAAAGCCGTCGTACGTTGACTTGATAAAGCCACGCCCGACGCCGAGATCGAGCCGCCCGCCACTGATGAGATCGACCAGCGCATAATCTTCAGCCAAACGGATTGGATCGTGATGCGGCAGCAGCACGATCGCCGTGCCGATACGCATTTTCCTGGTACGTTGCGCGATCGCGCCAGCGATAACCTGTGGGGCAGGGCATATGTAGCGGCAGAAATGATGCTCGCCGATCCAGATCGAATCGAATCCCAGCTCTTCCGCGTAAATGACTTCGTCGAAGAAGTTCTTGTAGTACTGCTCCTCGGTGCATTCCTCAGCGTATTGATCGAAGAGTGTCAGCAGGCCGAACTTCATCGCAGCTCCTCCAGCGTTACGCTCTCGTTCTCAACCTCGGCCGGCTGCGGCAATGGTCGTCACGAAAGCCGTCCGAGTAGAGTTCTGCCATCTCAGTTGCTCAGGTCTTTCAGCAGTGCCTTCGCTTCCTGGGTCCGCGGTGTTCACTCAGTCCAGCGCGATAAAATCGTATTCGCCGATACCCTGCAGGACTAGGAACGTTGCGTTGCTCTCACTACCGTTGGTGACAAGATGTGGTCGACCTGGGCGAACCGAACAAGTGTCGCCGGGCAGGAGGCTCACTTCTTCCTTGGGGTCGCGCAGGAAGATCCGCACCTGCCCCTCAAGAATGTAAAATGTGTCATACCCGTTCGAGTGACAGTGCCAGGGCACCTTCTGCTTCGGGGTAATCGTGAGTTCCGTGATCCTGAATCGAGGACGCACCAGGTGATGCGTCAGGCTCGCCACTTCGTAAAGGTTGTGTGCAGCGCTTTTTGGACGATCCACGTCTTTCCTCCTCAGTCACTGCGGGAATCAGTTGAAGCCTAGCGTTAAGCGCCGCAAGTGCAAGCTCTCTTTGCACGTGATGTGCGCCTTTAGTCTTTGCCTTCTGTTCTGACGCAGAGGCTGAGCCTCGGCGCTTGAGCAGGATCATTCCTTGTACAAGGAGGGCCAGGTCCCGCCGCGCGTCAAAACTGACTAGCTATGGACACTGCAGTTCGGAAAGGTCGTTCATGGGACGACCCTGACGGCGGCCCAGCCGCCTCCTATTGTCTCCCACCGGCTTTCCCACGACACCGCTAAAGCCATGCCCCCCCTTCCTAAGTCATCAGGGCAGAACTCTCCCAGCAGGGGCCCAAGCCTGTCGACGGGCAGCATCGCGCGGCCGCGGCAATCGCGCTCTCCTTGAGCTTGGCTTCTATCACTCCACCGCCTCGGCGAGTGGCTGCGATGCAGGCGCGATCTTTTCGGGCACGCCCAGCAGCATCACTGCTGCGAGCATCGTGCCCAAAGCCCCGAGGTAGAGCGGAGCGCGAAGGCCGAGCGCGGTTGCGAGCACACCGCCGACGAGTGATCCGGCGAGCGCGGCGACGCGACGCGAAAACATGAGGCATGAGTTGACGCGACCAAGAATCTCGTCGGGCGTGACGATCTGCACGAAGCTTGAGTAGTTGATCATGAAGATCGTGAATGCGCCGTCAGCGATGAGCTGATTCGCGCTCAGCATCGTCGCGCCGTACAAGCCGGAACCGCGCGCCATCGGGACCAGCATCAGACCCAAACCTGCGATCGCAACTCCCGCGACCATCGAGCGAACCAGCCCCAGCGTCTCTGCTCGCGCGCCGCGCGAGCAGCGCTCCCACAAATGAGCTGATGCCGCCGACAGCGAAAATCACGCCCAGCGGTCCCGGCTTGAAGCCGAGCGTGTTCACGACGAACAAGATGTAAAGCGCGCCGACTACATTGTCGAAAACCGCCTGTACCGCCGTGCACACGGCGATCGTAAGCAGCTGCCCGTCGGCGGCGATGAATCGCGCGCCTTCGGCAATCTCAGTGAACATCTGGCCGCGTTGGTCTTTGCTTGCGACGAGTTCCTCGGGTTTCTGGATTGCGCGCAGCGTCACAATTGATGCAAGAAACGACAGCGCATCGATCGCAACCGCAAACGGCGCGGTCAGCCACTGCACCAGCCAGCCGGCGAGCGCGAACCCGCTCACCTCGGCGACCGCCGACGACGCGGTCAGCTTGCTGTTCGCTTCGAGGATGTCATCGCGGCCGACCAGGGTTGGAAGATACGCGCTGTATGCGATTCGGAAGACGGTGTCGAGCGCGGCCGTGATGAACACGACGGCATAGAGTTGTGGCATCGAGAGCAAGTGCGCGACGGCTGCCAGCGGCACGGTGAGCAGAATCATCGTGAAGGCGAGGTCGGCGCCAATCATGATGGGCCGGCGGCGCAAACGATCGACCCACACTCCGGCAAGCGGGCTCAAGAGGCCCGGGATGATTTTGGCCGCCGACAGCAGCGCCATCTGGAACGGCGTCGCCGCGAGCGTTATCACGGCGGCGAAGCTGAGCGCGGGCCCGCCGATGAATGATCCGAACTCGGAGGCAGTTTCGCCCGCCCAGAGCTTGAGAAAGTCCGGATTGGCCCACAGCCCGCGCCTCGGGGGCGCGGCTATCGAGATGGGTTCAGCCATTCATCGCGTTAGCTCAACTTGAGCGCCTCCGCGGGGTGCGACGGGCGCGAGTAGCCTTGGGTCATTCACGATCCTCGGGGATGAGTGACGAAGCTGCAATTGCGGCGCTAAACGCTACACTTTAGTTCATCCTCTACTGGTGGGGGACCGATGACATCTTCGAGCGCCCAAGACGGCCACAGGTCGCCGGTCGCATTCGTGGGGCACGAGCGCGAGCTCTCGGAGTTGAACATGATTTTGGCCGATGTCGAGCAAGTCCCGCTAGCTCCGTAAGGCTCGAGCGGGAAGGGAGCGATGCGCTGCTCGAAGTGCGGAGCTGAAAATCCGAACCGGGCGAAATTCTGCGGAGAATGCGGGTCGCCATTAACGCGTCGTTGCTCGTCCTGCCACACCGAGAATTCGCCAACCGCGAAGTTCTGCATCGAATGTGCAAAGCCGTTAGGAGCGGATCCTGGTCCCCCCACTCCAAATGCCAATGGTCTGTACCAGAACCGAGACGGTGAGCGGAGACATCTCACGGTTCTCTTCTGCGACCTGGTGAATTCGACCGAAATCGCTTCCCATCTGGATCCCGAGGAGTGGCGCGATATCGCCGCAGAGTACCAACGCACCTCGGCCGAGGCGGTCACACGCCTCGGCGGCCACACGGCCAAGTATCTCGGCGACGGGTTGATGGTTTACTTCGGCTGGCCTGAGGCGCACGAGGACGACGCCGAGCGCGCAGTGCGCGCCGGACTCGCGCTCGTCGACGAGGTCACGGCGCTGAACGAGCGCCTCGCCGTCAGGCAAGATGTGAAGCTGTCGGTGCGGGTGGGGATCGACACTGGTTCAGTGGTCGTCGGCCGGGGCGGCGGCAAGGAAGCCGACGTGTTCGGGGAGGCGCCTAATATCGCCGCGCGGGTGCAGGCTGCGGCAGCGCCCGACTCGGTTTTCATCACCGCCGCCATGCATCAGCTCGTGTCCGGCCTGTTCGTAGTAGAGGATCGCCGCGCGCAGCAGCTCAAGGGCATCAAGCAACAGGTTCAGCTCTATCGTGTAATTCAGCCAACCGCCGTGCGTCGGCGGACCCGCGGTGCCGCTACCGCCAGCCAAGCTCCGATCGTCGGGCGCGAAGACGAGATGCGCTTGCTCCTGAGCCGTTGGGGGGCGCGCGCGCGAAGGTGAAGGTCAGTTCGCGCTCGTCGTGGGTGAGCCGGCGATCGGCAAGTCGCGGCTGGTCGAAGAGTTCCGCGCACGAATCAAGGATGAGCCCCACCTTTGGATCGAGTGCGCAGGGGAGCAATTCTCGGCGAACACGCCTTTCCACGCAGTCATCCAGATCCTCGACCAGGGCCTTGGATGGCGCGGCGACGAGAGCAAGGAGGAGCGTGTCGTACAACTCGAGCGCTCGTTGGAACTCGCCGGGGTGAAGCTTGGCGAGGCGGTGCCTCTGATCGCGGAGATGCTCCACCTTCCGATTCCGGCGAAATATCCACCACTTATGTTCGCACCTGAGCAGAAGCGCAGGCGCCTACTGGCGAATCTAGCCGCGTGGGTGCTCAATGCTGCTCGACTGCAGCCGATGGTGATCGTGTTGGAGGATCTGCACTGGGTCGATCCCTCCACGCTTGAGTGGATGCAAACCCTGGTTGAACAGGCGGTGACCGCGCCCCTGCTGCTGCTTTATACGGCGCGACCGGAGTTCGGCACGCCTTGGCCGATGCGGGCCCATCACGTCCAGATCACGCTGAATCGCCTGAGTGAGGGGCATACCCGCGCGATAATCGCGGGCCTCGCTGCGCACACGGCGTTGGCTAAAGACGTCATAGATGCGGTGGTCAAGCGACGGAGTCCCGTTGTTCGCCGAGGAGCTCACGCGGCTCATGCTGGAAGGTGATCGGCGTAGACTTGCGCGCGAGATTCCCGTCACGCTGCAGGACTCGCTGATGGCGCGCCTGGACCGCCTCGGTCCCGCCAAGGAGGTCGCGCAGGTCGGGGCGGTGCTCGGACGCGAGTTTTCCTACGAGCTGCTGCGGGCGGTTTCATCGATGCCGGAGGCGGAGCTGCAGGCGGCGCTCGCGAAGCTCACCGATGCCGAGCTGATCTACGCACGCGGCATCCCGCCGGAGGCCCAATACCAATTCAAGCATGCGCTGGTTCAGGATGCGGCCTACGAGGCCCTGCTCAAGAGCAGGCGCAAGGAACTTCATCGGCGCACGGCGGAGATACTGACTCAAAGGTTCGCGGCGGTCGCCGAGACGCAACCGGAAGTGCTTGCCCGACACTTGGCCGACGCGGGAGATGCCGAACCAGCCATCGCGGCCTGGAAGAAGGCGGGCGATGTCGCCGAGTCTAGACGGGCGTTCAAGGAAGCCGAAGAGGATTATCGACAGGCGCTGGCATTGCTCATTATCCTGCCCGACTCAGGGCAGCGCGACGCTCGCGAGTTGGCTCTTCAGGACGCACTGGCCAGGGTGTTGATGTACACGAAGGGATACGCTGCGTCACGAACACTGGAGGCCGCCGCACGCGCCCGTTCGCTCGCCGAGAAGAGCGGCAATCTGGCCGATCGTGCTCGACAGTTGTTCTCAACCTGGGCCGCCCGCGCCGTCGCGGGCGACATCCCAGGAGCCAACGCGCTGGCCGAGCAGGCGCACGACGTCGCCAGCGAGAAGGTAGCTTAGCGAGTTTCGCATTTGCGTATCACGGTCTTTTGCTTTCGCGTTTCCAACGCGGACTCCTGGTTGAAACTGAGGAACACTACACACGCTGGAACACCGTCTGTGAAGCTCCTGGCTACCTCCAGTTTCGGGCTGCGGCTGCGATCGCGAGAGGTTATGCAAGTCTAAATGCGTGGATGTTGGGCTCTGCCGATTCAGCTCGAAAGCGTGCGGCCCAAATGATCGCCTTAGCCCAAGCCAGCAACGACCCTTACCATCTTGCGTTCGCACACTACTTTGAAAGCTGGCTGCACTATCTACTTCGGGACGCGCCTCGCGCGATGGCTGCCGCCGATCAAGCCCTCGCATTGTCCGAAGAGCACGGGTTTTCCTCGTTCCATGCGGCACTCCCGCAAGGAATTTTGGGATGGGCGCGGGCGCAACTCGGTGACCCCGACAAGGGAATTTCGTTGATTCGACGAAATTTGTCGGGCTTTGTCGCGACCGGATCACGAGTAGCCATTTCTGACATTCTTACGAGGCTCGCCGAGGCGCAGGTGCTGGCCGGCGCTATCGACGAAGCGCTTGGCACCATCGAGGATGCGCTTCAGGCGAATCCCGAGGAACTCGTCTTCCAGCCCAATATTCTGACGCGGCGCGGAGAGCTGCGGCACAAACTGGGCGAGAGCGAACTGGCCGAGGCGGATTTCCGCGAAGCCATCGCACTCGCGCGAAACATGAGCGCAAAGGCCTGGGAGCTGCGCGCTGCGACCGGCCTCGCCCGGATGCTTCGCGCACGAAGCGATCGTACCGCCGCCCGCGACCTTCTCGCCCCGGTCTACAACTGGTTCAAAGACGGCTTCGACACCGCGGATCTGAAAGAAGCGAAGACGCTGCTGGATGAGTTGAGAAGTTAGCCGCGGCCGGAAGGCCAAGTGCTTTCTAGAGGCGTGCGACAGGAACACCAACAGAATCGAGCCCGTCTGGAAAGGAGAGAAGAGCTGGGCCTCAATCTCAATGAATTGTCAACCATGGACGCGGTGGCGCAGGCGGAACTGGTGCGCCGACGCGAAGTGACCCCTCTCGAGTTGGTCGATGCCGCCATCGCTCGAATCGAACGGGTCAATCCGACCCTCAACGCGGTGATCACCACTCTTTTCGAAAAAGCTCGCAAGGCTGCAGTCTCACCCGACTTGCCCGACGGACCGTTTCGCGGTGTTCCATTTCTGCTCAAGGATCTCGGCGCCGCCTCGGATGGCGATCCTTATTACCTCGGGATGCGAGTTTTGCGCGATGCGCGCTTTGTAGCGCCGCACGACACCTACCTTGTCGCCAAGTTCAAGGCCGCAGGATTCCTCAGTCTAGGCAAGACCAACACGCCCGAATTGGGCCTCCAGGAAACGACCGAACCCGAAGCCTTCGGCCCCACTCACAATCCGTGGGACCCGACGCGCTCGACAGGGGGCTCCAGCGGAGGCTCCGCCGCGGCCGTGGCGTCGCGCATGGTAGCCGTGGCCCATGCGAACGACGGAGGTGGCTCGATCCGCATTCCAGCGAGCGAATGCGGTTTGGTCGGGCTCAAACCTTCGCGCGGACACGTATCGTGGGGACCAAACTTCGGCGATTTCTGGCACGGCCTCGCAATCAATCACGTCGTCACCCGATCGGTGCGCGATAGCGCGGCGGTGCTCGATGTGATTTCCGGCAACATGCCGGGCGATCCCTACTCCGCGCCACCACAGCGGAGACCGTTTGTGCGCGAGGCTGGGGCAGACCCAGGCCGGTTGCGGGTCGGCTTCATGAAGAGAACCCCGGAGGGGATATCACCGCTGCATTCCGCCTGTGTTGCAGCCGTCCAGGACGCAGCCAAGCTGTTCGAGTCGTTGGGTCACACGGTTGAGGAATCGCATCCAGCTTCTCTGGATGAGACCCTACTCGCCTCAAAGCCCTTGATGGTTCTCATCGGTAGCCTTACGGCACTGGACCTCGAACAAATTGGCGCACTGTTAGGTAAAAGCCTTACGGCCGAAGATGTCGAGCCATATACGTGGAGTCGGGCAGAGCAAGGCTTCCGGGTCTCTGCTTGCCAATGTCTGGCCGCGATACAATGGCTACAGGTCTGGAGCCGTAGAGTCGCGCAATGGTGGTCCGATGGCTTCGATCTCTTGTTTACTCCGACGATCGCTTCACCGCCACCGGCGCTGCGAACGTTGATTACAACACCTTTTAGTTTTGATGAGTCGTTGCAACGGTTCTTCGACCTCACTCCATTCGCCTTTACGTATAACGTGACTGGGCAGCCGGCGATCTCCCTGCCGCTGCACTGGACGCCTGAAGGATTGCCGGTGGGGGTCCAGTTGGTAGCTGCGATGGGCAGTGAGGACGTGCTGATTCGGATCGCGTCGCAGATTGAGCAGGCGCAGCCGTGGATCGATCGTTTACCGCCGGTACATGCATGACCCTTGGCCGCAACCTTGTTTGCATGGAACTTGCGCTCTTCGAGCACCCCGGGCGCATGAGGAAGCGAGGGTTTTGATTTGCCGGACGTGAAGGACGCCAGGGCGCTGCTCGAGGAGTGGCGCTCTGATGGTGCAGTACCAATCTCAGCTTGATTCATTTCTCCGGGTAGTTCGGTCGCACTTCTGGATTGAGGCAGTGCTGGTTTTTATTGAGCGATTCTGATCTTCCGCAAACCCATGAGCAGTGGTTGCACGTCAGGAAGTCCGGTGGATTGGCGCGAGACTGCGGTCCGAATAGATTCGGACCAGGAGGAGAACTCTTTGCGCCGCTCGACCGCTAAGACTTCAGAACTGCCTCGCAGTCTCGAACGTTATCCCGAGCACACGAAGATAGCCGAAAATATTGTAAATCGGCTTCGCGCCGACGGAAGCGTCCTTGGCGTCTATCTTTCTGGCTCTTTCGCCAAGGGAAAGCCCGATCGCTATTCAGATCTCGACTTTTATCTGCTTGTGCGCGCCAGCGAGCGTGAACGAGTGAAACGAGAGCACGCAAACCTGCGCTCGGAGGTGGGCGAGCTGATCTCCGAGTTCCCGGCGACACATCTAGGCGATCCTAACCAAGTGATCGCGCTCTATAGAGCGACGTACCCGGTCCACGTCGACTATCAATATCGAATCACGGACGAGCTCGTGCCAAGCATCAAAGATCGGGAGGTCCTGATTCTTTGGGACAGTTCGGGTGAACTCACCGCGTGGAAACGCAAGTGTTCTGCGGTTCGAGTTGCGGGCGGGCCGCGACCTGACGAGCTTCAGTACTTCGAAGATCGATTCTGGACTTGGTGCATCTACACTGATTCAAAAATCCGACGCGGGAAGCTCTGGGAAGCACGAGACATGATCGAGTACCTGAGAAACCGAGTTATTGTGGCTTTGATGACCTGGTCTAGTTCATTGCCGTTCGAAGGAAACCGAAGAATCGAGAGTAAATTTGCCAAGGAGGCAGTGTCGGCGCTTAGATCGACGCTGCAGTCCGGCCATTCACGAGAGGGCTACGCCAAGGCTCTCGAAGGAATCGCTGATCTCTACGTGAGACTAGTGAACGGTCTACTCGAACAGTTTCCTATTAAGATCGAGCGAAGAGACGCGGAAGCGATCCGCAGAGCTCTGAGGCGATAGGCTTCTCAGCGTCGTTTACGCAGCTTGCTTCGCCCGTTCGCCTCGCGCTGAATTTCCTCGGCGTTGAATCGGACGTAATGGCCCAATCTGATCGATGGCGGCGTGCCCAGGCGCGCTTGTTCTCTGGCCCGCGATTCGGGTACCTCGAAAAGCTTCGAGACCTCGGAGGCGCTCAGAAGCGCGCGCTTTCGGACCTTTTGCGATTCGCTGGCGCGACTCGATAGGAACATCATCGACAGCGCGTTCCTTAAAGTATCTTCAGCGCGCCTGTCGAAGTGATCGCGAGGCATGGAGCGAGCTCGTTGCGCAATGCTGAAGTGGCCGCGCTGTCCTTTCAGCATGCTTTGATTCCAAGTCTGGACGCGAGCGGTCAGGACACTTCGCACGGAACGGCCTTTACGTGCGCCCCAGCTTTGTCGCCAAATGTCAAATAGATCGTGCCCTTTCCGTCTGATCCTTTGCCGCATTGACCGCTCGAGGAAGTCTCTAACCACGTTCTCCACCTTCTTGTTCCGCCGCGCCCAGTTTGACGCCAAACCTGATGGGATACCGCGGCGAAATGTGGTCGGCACCACCTTCCTGTCTCCACCAACGATCTATTTGGCGCCGAGCCTCGATCGGGTCCTCACTGCAAAAGGGCGGTGCGGGAGATAAACGTTCATGTCCCACCGCGTCAACTTTGACTCCAAGCCTTTGTTCGGGTCCGCTCTCGACGGCAGGCGGGTCCCGTAGCGCTCTCATCGCTCAATCGATGGAAGGGGCGACGACGCGCGGGATTCTGGCGCGCGCTCGCTTTCCGAACTAGTGAAAGCCAGAGAGGTCAGTGCGCGGAACCGCAGAGCCCGCAAGCAAGCGCGACTATTCGCGGAAGCGAAGTTGCGCAATCCATTCGCGCTTGAGAAAACACCGCGCGGTTTTTGACCATCGAGAAGATAAGCAGGACGCAAGAACGTCGACGACCGCTGCCGCAAATTGCCTTCGCAAAATTACCGAGCGTGTCAAATCGACGCTGCTCATGCTCCCCAGATAGACAGCTTTTCGGGGACGCCGACTCTATTCAAGAAATCATATTCCTTTCCGCGAGCACGCCAGCTGAATTTCCCCGCTGCGGAGTCGAGGTATTTGCTTGCCGCTCAACAATGCTGCCCACCTTGGTGGACCGGTGAACCCTGTATACTCCGTGAGTGAGCGCCTCGGCAGATGGAATGTGCATGTCGCCGGGCTTAAAGTGTCTGAAACATGGCCTTACACTCTGCCACGGAACGACTTCTTGTGCTGCGACTTCGAAAGTCGCGACAGAAGGCACTGGAGGCGGCTGTCAGCGAAGTTCTCGGCGTTTTGCGCGGTTTGCGTGCGCGTCGGGCGTCGGGCGGACCCGCGTCTGAGACGGCAGGGGTTGCATGGGTGAGTATCGACAGCCGTGACCTCGACGCTGCGTTCCCCCGCTTTCATGGTCTGGGATATACGTCCGCTTTGGAGTTGGTCACCCCGATCGAGGATCTCATAAGGCCCGGGCGTTCAATTGTTACGAGATGGCGAGGGCGAGATGTTGGTTTGGTTCCTCTCTGGACGGAGCCTGACACAGAACTGCGAGCCAACGCACCGGACCGGCGGATTTTTCTCCTTGAATGCGCCGGCGGCGCCACGCGACGGATCAATGGTTACCGGGGTGGGAATGGCCCGCTGGAACATCGAGCTCTCGCGGTAGAGGACGCTCGGTTACTGGTGAACCTGGTGAGGAGTGACGGTGGTACTCGATTGCTCGATCCATTTGCCGGAGCCGGCGGAGTAATTATCGAGGCCCGCTCGCGGGGGTTCACTACCACAAGCGTAGACATCGACCGCGCACTCAGGTTCGGATTGAGTGAACTGTCAGGCGACCATGTTGTAGGCAATGCGCGTGTGTTGCCGTTTGCCGATCAGATCTTCGATGCGGTTGCGACCGAGCCGCCGTACCATCCAAGCGCATTAGAGACCGTGGTAGCGGTCATCGGGGAGGCTGCGAGGGTAACCCGATCCAATGGCCGCATCGCGTTTCTAGTGAGCTCAAGACAAGCCTCTGACATTCGCAAGGCAGGTGAACGGGCTGGATTGACTCTGGAGCTGGAAGCTCCGATCAACCGCAAGGGCACCGACGTGTCTTGCTTGAGTTGGATTCGTCCGTGACTACAGGATGACGGTCATTCCTGCGTTGGAAATCTTTCGCGCTGGTTGCTGGCGACGTTGATTGCTGAGTCAGGATTTCAGGCACCTGAGGACCCTCACCACACCACTCCCTAGATAAAGGGCGAGGACGGGCTGAGGTGGTCTTGATGTGGAGATCGTCGATAGGCAGCAGTGAGTGTCACGCAGCTCTTTTATCCGAAACGTCGCGAATCAGATTATTTCCAAGCCACGATCCGTGCGTCAGCGTAGCTCGGTTCACGGTCCACCTGTTTGTCTCCATGAATCGTCAGTTTGAAGCCGAGCCTTCGATCTGGTCCTTCTCACCGACGCGGAGGGTCCCCGGGAATCGTGCGTTGAAGTTCGCAACCGTAGCGCGGATCGGAGTTGCACCTAGCCTCCGGTCTTGATGGCCTGCGCGCGATAGTCGTCGAACTTGACCTCGTAAGTCCGCTCCGGACCCCCCGGCAACGTTGTAACCGCGAGGCTCAGCATCGGTTCGACGGGCCTTGCGGTGGGAACGGTGGGAATCGAGCGCTTCAAATTCGTAGATCAGATCGACTATGTCACACACACGCGCTGCGGCTCCAATCTACCCCTCGCTGGTCTCGGCCCGATTTCGCGACGGCAAGCCTATCGGGAGAGATTCGAGCGGGCCCGGGCACTAGATCCGTTTACGATACCGGACGATTACGATTACCTGCTGGAGCTGAATTCTCGCCGGTCGCGAAGACGCGGATAGCCGAGTCGATAATTGCCTTCGCATAATCACGAGGTTAACTCTACGCCAGTTCGACCCTGTCGCGCACAAGCGCCCATGGCCCGTAGCGATGATTTGGTTCCAAATCTGAATTCTCAGCTCACTCCATTTTTCCGCTTGAAGGCGTTTGCGTCCTCGCGGCAAAGTCCAGAAGGTGGGCGCGGCCCAAAATCACGCGACTACGCACGGAGGGACGCACGCCATGGTTTTGAGAACCTCCCTACGAGCGGAGGTTTTCCGGATTCGGACGTTGGCTACTTGATAGCTCCCAGTTGTCGCAACACGGAGCTCGCGTCCCAGTAGTCGTGTTGGCTCGCAATCTTGCCGCCTTTGAAGGTGAGAATCGAGACGCCTTTGACCTGGGTTTCTTTGCCGGCCGCGGCGGCGCCCATGAATTCGCCGATATGTTTCGCTTGCCACAGCCATTCCACAGCTCCACCCTCAGCGCTGCCAGAGTAAGCGGTGGTGGTAAACTTGTTTTCACCAGCGTTGGGATCGGTGAATCCTTTGAAAAACTCCCTGAGCTCGGCTTTGCCGTTCGCCTTGAAGCCAAAGGTTACGTCTTCAAACTGAACATTGTCGGCGTACAAGCCCATGGCCTTTTCCAAGTTGTCGCCAGTAAAGGAGTTCATGAATTCTTTCGCCCATTGCAGATTCATCTTCGTCACTCCTTCTTCGTCAGGCTTTTCGACAGAACTTCATTGTTTGCCTATCGATTCATTCCATACTTGATCAGCTTTCAGTGAGTCACAACATCTGGAGCATTCGACGAACTCTCCCCTTCTCGGTTGGGAGCATTACAAGCCAGAGAGCACTCTGCCAACGAGGAACCAAAACTGACAACAAGTACCATTCTTTGCTCTGGAGGGCAGTTTCCCAAGGGGGGTTCGGGTGGAATTCGTGCCAGCTTCGACGTTGTTGCCACGGATCGATCAAAAAGGCGCAATAACAGCCCCGGTCTCTTACGCTGGGGTCACCCTTGTTGATAGCGGCCCATAGGCGAACTGTCTGCCCAAGTTTGTCTAGTGTCTAGCGACACTAGACCATAAGCGTGACGCCGGGGCATGTCTACCTCAGGGCAATAGTCTCCGGCAACGATTGGAAAATCCATTGCTCGGAGCACGGTCCCAGCCATACCGGCCGCACCCCCGCGTATTGGGGGTTATGCGAGCGACCATAGCGAACTCACGATGTAGACTACGGTCATGAGACCGAAGATAAGCCCGGGAACTTCATCGAGCAGAGTGTACTGCGCGAACTGCGTGGCCTGATTTACCTGCTGGCTCTCCGTGAACTGCTTTATCTGAGGAGCGCTCGCCGCCTTGGTGTCGATTGACATTGGGATGTCCTCCTTTCATTTCGTCCGCTCGGAGGGGTCAATCATCAAAGACGGTGCCGAGAAAAACTGCCCGTCAAAGCTACCAAATCAGCGTCGACGTTAACCGTTGGCGTTAACCTGAGCGATCGAGCGAAGCTGGAAACTTGGGTGCGATCGCAAACCATACGTGACCCTGCGCAAACCCCAGGCGGCCACGCACTGGAGCGCGCGCCGGCTGGCCCCAAGCGGTGGGACCCACCGGAACGAGCGCTGGTGCTGTGCGTAGACGAAAAATCGCAGATTCAGGCGCTTAATCACACCGCGCCACTGCTGCCGCTGAGGCCGGGGATCCCGGCCCAGATGACCCACGATTATCAACGCCACGGCACCACCAGCCTGTTCGCGGCGCTGGAGGTTGCCAGCGGCAAGGTCCATGGCCGTTCTTACCGGCGCCATCGCCACCAGGAATTCATCGCTTTCCTCAATTCGCTGGCGCGCCGCTATCCGCGGCGGGAGCTTCACCTGATTTGCGATATCCACGGAACCCACAATCACCCGGCGGTGCAGCGATGGATGACTGCGCATTCGCGCTGTCATATCCATTTCACGCCCACCAGCGCCTCCTGGCTGAACCTGGTGGAGCGGTGGTTCGGGCTTATCACTCAGCAGGCGATCCGGCGTGGCAGCTTTGACAGCATTGCCCAACTGGAGCGCGCGATCATTCGTTTCCTGGAGCACTGGAACCAAAACGCGCAGCCCTTCACCTGGACCAGGACCGCCGCCAGATCCGACGCAGCATCAAAAACGCTAAACTTATTTCCGAAACATGACACTAGGTTGCAACTCGTAGTTCAGATCGCGCCTCGTCTCATTGCATCGCTTCGTTTGGACAGCGAGCTTCTCGAATCGGTCAATTCATAGTTCCGATCCATTTTCAGCAGTGACAGCTACTGGAACGCGCGATGGTCGCATTCCTGCCACTGTGCCACCTTTCATTATTCCTCAGCTGGTACAAAGATTGGGCACGCCAAGCTCTGGAAGCTCTGGCCAAGAGGCGGCGTCTCGGACATTCGGCCGGTCGATTCGATCGACCGGCCGAATGACTAAAAACCCTCTGCGGGCTACACACCCACCAGCCCATCGAGACGGCTCGAGCGAAGACCCCCATCGTCTCGATTCGCTGCAGGCATGCGACGGTTCTCACTTCCCAACAGATATCACTCGCAGAATGCCGTGAAGGAATCCTGCAGCTGATCCACGCCGGAGAACCCCAGCGCGGATGCGGCTGAACTGATCCCACCAAATTGCGCGGCCAGCGCAGAGATGCTCTTGCCGTGACAGTTCGCTTGGCCGGGCTTTCCAGCCCCGGGAACAGTTTCGCCGCTCAGCGAGAACGTCATATTGAATTGGGGCGCCGGCGTGCCGTCGATGATGTCGGTGCCGATTCGCAGCCAATCCGGAGCCAAGGTCGCGTTGCGAATCCAGGCTTGCAGGTCCCCCACAAACAGGGGCGGCGCGGTCGGTTTCGGCGCCGAGAGGAACAGGAAATCGCCACCTGTTACCAGGGCTTGCGGGCGAAAGAAGTAGTGATCCGGCGGCAGAACGATCGGGCCGTTGAAGGTAATGGCGATTTGTACCTCTTCTCCGCTTGTTCCGCCCTCTCCTCCAGTCTTGGGCACGATCTTGTTCACCACGGTGTTTGTCACCTTGAAGTTCGCATCCAGCAGGCTGGTGCTGAAATTGAGCGTTCCCAGGCTTCCGTCGCGCGTGGCGGAGTCGATTTCCACATCCGCAGGTGAATTATTTCGCGTCGGCACGTTCGGCGTTCGGTTAGTGTCGGAGTCCTTGGGAAACACGTGATACACCTCTATCTCGACGTTGGTGACATCCGACAGCTGCGCTCCCGCAGGAACCAAGCCGACAATGGTAGCCCCCTTGATGACCGTGGTGTCCGTCAGAATGAAGTCATCGGCGGTTTCGGTTTCTATCCCGGCTTCGGCGGGCTGGGAGAGTGCCCCAAGGAGCCCGTCGGGGTTGCCGGTACTGAAGGAAAATGATGCTGCAAACGCATGCGTCGCAAGCCACGCTACAGCGCTGAATGTAATTGCCGCTAGAACAGACTTCTTCAAAGTGATCTCCCTTTTCGAGAGTGAAATTCTCCCGAATCGTTAAGTGTTCGAAACAGACGGAGCGCAACCGCTGCGCGAAACCTCCCAAAAGGCGCAGCCGAAGAGCGAGCCTGGGGTGCGCTTACTGTGAGTTAGTTCGTCGTGGGGGCGAGATCGGTTACACTTGGGGCTTATCGATTACGACGATTACCAAACACTAGATGCGCTCGCCAAACTTCCTTTCGCTCGTCTAATACCCTTCGACACGTCCACAACGAACTCACACTATACGGGTGCGGCGCACCGCGAAGCCGTTTCGGCAAATTAGCTGGGCTAACTACCTGAATTGTCCGCGATTCTGGCGCAGTATTTTGCCCCAGGAAACCATCAGAATTGCTGGAGAGAGGATCGTCGCCGTTAGTTAGCCTCTTTTTTTTAAAGGCCCTTGGCTTTGAAGGTTTTCAGGGGGGTCACCGATGTAACCAATCACTTGCGCCTTTTACGAACTACTTGTACCAGCGTATCCGAGATCCGAACTTAGACGGGCACCTTTTCGCCCAAGTCGATCACTTCCAAAAGGCCGCTTGGTATTGAAACGGGGTTCGGCACGCTCGCGAATTTTTTGAAGAAGATGTACGAATGAAGGAACTTCGAGCCGTCGTACGTCAGGATGGGCCTCGACGACGCGGCTACGCCAAAAAAGTGCCAATTGATCATAATCTCTGGGAGCAGGCACGCTCTTCGGTCGAAAGCGACTTACGGTTGGCCCCGATAGTCGACACCGATGAGAACGACCTGGAGGAGCTTTCCAATCGCTCGCCATCGAACTAGAGAAGGGCCCGGTTGGCCTCGATGGAAGGTGAAGCTGTGCCTCGAATTACATCCGATGTGAGGTCGCGGACAGCTTATCCGTGGACGAATTGACTCATCCTCGGGAGCGCGAGCTTCGAGCTCTGATGACCGCTAGTCTCGATGGCGATGGGGCAGCGTACCACACACTTCTCAAGCGGCTCACGGGACATCTTCGCGCCTACTACCGCCACCGCTTCGCGCGGATTGGGCATGGTTCCATAGGAGCGGAGGACCTTCTGCAGGAAGTGTTAATCGCCGTTCACAACAACCGTCATACATATGATCGGTTGCAACCCTTCACGCCCTGGATTCATGCAATTGCGCGCTACAAGTTTCTGGACTATCTCCGGCGCACCAAGGCTTCCTTTAAAGACATGCCCGTAGCGAATGTCGAAGAACTCACAGCTGAAAGTGAAACCGGAGCGGTCGAGAGCAGCTTGGATTTGCAACGTCTCCTCTTGAAGATTTCGTCAAAAGCAAGAACGGTCATCCAGTATGTGAAGCTGGAAGGGCTGAGCATTAGCGAGGCTGCAGCACGATGTGGAATGTCGGAGTCGGCCGTAAAGGTAACTGTTCATCGCGGCCTGAGGGCGTTGGCATTGGAGATTCGCAAGGAGAGCGAAGCATGAACACGGATCAGCTCATTGACATACTCAGTTTGGACACGGAGCCCGTGAGTAGTGGCCGGTTTGGAAGTATGCTGATTCTGGCAATAGTCTCAAGTGGAGGGGCGGGTTTTGGCCTCATGTTAGCGACCGTCGGTCTGCGGCCTGATCTTCAGTCAGCGCCTCATCTCGAATGGTTGGCGATAAAGGTGCTTTTCGCCATGAGCGTGATCGGCGCAGGAGCACCTTTACTGAACAGATTAATGCGCCCTGGTTCTGAGGACGGGACTAACTGGAACGTCATCTTCCTTCCCTTCTTTGTTGCCTTCGCAGCGGCCCTCGCAGTGCTAGTCGTCGGTCACCCGCAGGAGTGGGGAGCGATGCTTCGTGGAGCGACCGGAGTCTCCTCGGCTCGCTGCCTCTTTTGCATAATGTTCTTTGGTGCAATCCCATTGACAGCCATCATCTATGCTCTTCGTAAAGGTGCACCAATCCGGTTGAAGCTTTGTGGCGGCATTGCCGGGTTCGTCGCGGGAGGAATTGGTGCAGCCGCTTACGCGTTCAGCTGCAGGAGCGACACGATCCCTTTTATTGCGATCTGGTACAGCACAGCGATAATGCTCTGCGCAGTGATTGGAACGCAGCTCGGCCCTCGGGTTCTTCGATGGTAACTTTTGCTAATGGAAATGAGCCCGGGTGTGGCGAGATGACTACGTACTCTGACCTCATCGGCCGGCTTTCCGAGCTCTTGCCGGTCATTGCCAAACTCGTTTTGACCACCGAGTAGGAGTCAGGGTTCCAAAGGGCGACGCTGGCGTTCAGCTACTCGAGTTGACCCACCGTGGGCGGCGCGCCGCTCTCTTCCGGTGGCGGGTCCAAGCATCAACCCTCCACGGGCTCGCCAGGGACAACGTCAGTCTCGCAGATATCGATATCCTTGGGGTGTACTACCCATCGCACGGCCGACCGCGCGAATACCGCCCACTTGGGCTTTAGCCAGTTTGGATCATCGAAGGTCCCAAGACCGATGGCTCGTAAGCTAGGACTCCATTCTCCGATCCAAGTCACGGTAGTCCCGCACGTCGGGCAAAATTCCATCCGCAGCCATCTGCCGGTTTCATCCGAACGGTACTGGTAGGTTTTGAGCTCGCCGCTCATGATTTTCACGGAGACGTTAGGAAAATACGCTCCTACCCCGAAGGCACTTCCAGTTCGTCGCTTGCAAAACGTGCAGTGACAGATGCCGACCCCTCGACTTCGTCAGGCTGCCCCTCAACGCGAAAGCGCACTGCTCCACAAAGGCAGCCACCTTCATGTATTTCGGCCATTCTCCGTTCCCTCCTCTCCGTGACTGTCGGACGACGTCGCCGCTTTAGATCGATTCCACAAAGGTGCCCTCTTGGTCAAAGCGCTGCCGGTGAATGAAGGAGGCCTGCTCCGAGGCTCTGAACAAGGACCAGACCAGACACCCCCTTCTTGTTTCACCACTGCGGCCGTTTGGCGCCAGGCCTCCGATGGATCCTGCTCAACGGCGGCCAGGTATCTTACCCTTCCGTCTCCATGAAGGATCGATTTGACGCCGAGCCTTCGATGGGTCCCTTTTGCTCGCGGACCGCTCCAATTTCCGTTTCGACCTTCCCTTCCTCCACAGGTTCTTCATAACTTGTCATAATCGTCAACATGACAGCGGCCGGGACTTCGGCCTCCGCGCTCTGCTATGCGACCGCCACGGAGCTGGCGCGGCGAATTCGCGATCATGAAATCTCGTCGGGGGAAGTCACGGACGCATTCCTGGCGCGCATTGCGGCGCATAACGGCAAGCTCAACGCGATCGTGCAGCTTTTCGAACGAGATGCGCGCTCGTGTGCGAAAGAAGCAGACGAAGCGCTTGCGCGTGGCCACAACTGGGGGCCTCTTCATGGGGTCCCCGTGACGATCAAAGAGCAGTTCTTGATGGCCAATACGCCGTCGACCCTCAACTCGAGGCGCATGAAAGATTTCGTCGCGCCTGAGGACGGGACCCTTGTCAAGCGGATCAAGTCCGCTGGCGCGGTCATTCTTGGCAAGACGAACGTCCCCGCCAACCTCCAAGGCTATCAGGTGCAGGGAGACATCTATCCAGAGGGTAAAAATCCTTACCGGCTCGAGTGTTCGCCGGGTGGCAGCACGGGTGGCGGCGCGGCAGCGGTGGCTGCGGGTATGACGGCGCTGGAGTTGGGCGCTGATGGGGGAGGATCGCTGCGGGTTCCCGCGCATTTTTGCGGCCTCTTTTGTCTCAAGCCGACTGACAAGACCATCCTGCGATACGGGGCGCTTCCTTTTCCCAAGGGGGCGCGTGGGTTTCTGGTGAACATGGGACAACCGGGGCCCCTCGGCCGTTCCATTGAAGATCTTGATCTCTTGTGGAAGGTCATCCGTGGACCGGATCCTTCCGATTTCGAGATCGCACCGATCGACTGGCGCGCACCATCGGGCCGTTCGCTTGAGCAGCTGCGTTTCGCATGGACCGATGGATTCGAGGATTACGTCGCGGGCGCCGAGACGCGCGAGCAGCTCGGCGCACTGGTCGCTCGAATCGAGCGCTCAGCTGCTCGTCAGAAAGTGGCGCCTACGATCCACCCTCGCGCCATGGAGGTGTTCGTCCAACTGCAAGGTGCTTCCGTGGGACAGGACATGCCCTGGCTGGTGCGCAAGATCTTCCCAATCTTCGTGGCGCGCGGGCTACTCAAGGGGCGGCCGCATATGGTGCGGCTTCTGCGTCGGGCGCTCAAGATGAATACGCAGGAGTACGCCGCGGCTCTCGGTATCAAGCGTGTGTTGGTCGAGGACCTCGAGCGCTTCTTCGGCAACCACGATGTGCTGCTCGCTCCCGTCTCGTATGGTCCTGCGTTCAAGCGTTGCAAGGACGGCAGCGCGCTCGATTTCGATGGCGCACTCCGGCCCTACAGCGACTACTGCCATCCGTACGTTGCGCCGTTCAATGCGAGCGGCCATCCGGCGCTGGTCATGCCGCTCGGCACGTCGAAGGACGGACTTCCCATCGGCGTCCAACTGATCGGTCCATACTGGTCGGAACCTGAGCTTCTGCACATCGCAAGACACTTGGTCCCGCTGACGAAGGGCTTCGTTCCTCCGCCAGGCTTCTGACTCAACTTAAACACTTGGAGGTGATTCGCCCAGTTGGTGCTTTTTTGACCAGTGCGACTAATCGTTTGGACTGCCTATTCACGGTTGTCAATTCTGCTCGCACGGTCGATGGCAAGCTCCCGTCGGCGGGCGGTGAGAAAGAGAGCGGCACTCGGCTTTGCTTCAGGAGCCGCGAGACAGCGGTGTTACGCCGCTCAACACGTTTCGCTGAAAGATGGTCAGCATGCCCTGTCGTCGCAGCAGGAAGTTGGCGACGAACAGGCAGAGCATCGCGAGAGTGCCAGGAGGACCGGATGGTCGATTTGCAAAGAAAACACCGCTCAGGCCCAAGAGAACCACCGGTCCTCGCGGTGCTCCTAGTGTGCTGAGCGCTCGGGCTGCTCCAACGACTGCAGTTAACCACGAAAGACTCGCGACGCCCATAATCGGTCCAATCGTCAATCCAAGGCGCATCCTCCACCAACCCTCCACAAACCTAGTGCGAGCCAGAGGATCGATGTTAGTCGCGTCGACCAGCTGAACCAGAAGCCCGGTCGCCAGACCTACTAGTACAGCACCGCTAAAGTTCTGATACAGGCAAGTCTAAGTTGCCACCAAGTGCTGCATGACGGCGCGAACGACGTCGACGGTTTGCTCCAGGGTTCCACGAAACGGAGTTTTCTCCCAACGTCCGGTATGGCGCTTGACGCTGAGACCGTAGTCGTTGCCGCCGAGACGGGTGAAGCGAACCCGATCGTCGCTCTCCGGGGCTTGCTCGGGACCAACGCGCTCGGTTCGACCGGCGATCAGATGCTCACCGCGCACCCTCACGTACATGCCCGCAGTGATTTTGTCGCCCTCGAGCAATCTGGCGAGTTTGGCTTGCGCGCCACGCATCGCGTCGTTCATCGGCTCAGCTTACTAGCGGCAGGCCGCGGTAGGTCCAGCGGAATGGGTGAGCCTCCTTGATGTTCCACCGCTGGATGAACCCGTCGAGCGAGCGACGAGCTCATCCACCGAACGGAAATTGCATGACGGAGCACCCGGCGGGTGACGATCGCGAACCGCCGCTCGACCTGGTTGAGCCACGAGCCGTGGGTCGGAGTGTAGTGAAAGACAAAGCGCTTGCCGTGGCGTCGATTCCAGGCGCTGATAAAGGCGCCCCTGCCGGTATCTTTGTGAGTATTGAGGTTGTCGAGCACCAGTTCGACGCGAGCTTGACGGTAGTTCTGGGCCACCAGCTCCCGGAAGGAGAAAAAATCCTCGCGGGTGCGCGAAGCCGTCACCCGACCCAGAACCTGTCCGCTGCCGATGTTAAAGCAGGCAAAACAGAACGCGCGTTCCGTGACGGTGGTAGTCGAATTCGAAGCGGCCGGCGCGCCCCGGCGCTGGCGCCTGGAGCTCTCGACTTCTGGACAGAGCTTGCATGCCCGTCTTCTCGTCAATCGACAATATCGGCTCGCCACGCGGTCGGCCCACGTAGAGTCGAACGATCGAACGCATCTTCGCTTGAAAGTCAGGGTCGGTGCTGTGACACCAGCCCTTGACCCGATGCGGCTTGAGGTCGGCCTCCTCCAGGATACGTCCGACCTCACTGGTGCTGATGCGACGCACCAGACCTTCCGCTACCACCGTCGCACGCAAGCTCTGATGCGTCCAGGTATTGCGCGCGAAGCATCCACTCAACCAGGCGCTTCGCGGTTGCGGAGAGCTTCAATCCACCCCGCGCCTAACCGACGAGTCCTGGATCGCTTTCTCCGAAAAGTTCGTCCCAGCGTTCGACATCAAATCCGAAGGAGTTTAGCGAAATGCGTGAACTGCGAAATGGCACACTAGATCACACCGCTCAGGCACTGCGGGCCTCCAGCTCCGAACACGAGTACTTGACCGTGGTCGAAGCGGCGATCAGAGCTCGGCTGTCGCCCAAGACGTTGTATAACTGGATCAGCATCGGAAAGATCACCAGTTCCGAAGGTGTTCACCACGCCGACCGCAAAGTTGTCATTCACTGGGCGACTTTTGAGGCCGCAGCGATGAGGTGAACGCAAGTGGCGTGGCTGGAAAGCAATCGGGGTCGTTTGCTGGTGGGATTTTGGTTTCGCGGTGAACGTTGCCGCGAGTATGTGGGTCTCGACGACAACCGTGAAAACCGCCGTATCGCGGCCCGGGTTCTCAAAGAGATTGAGGGCGAGCTCGCAGCGGGAAGGTTCGACTACGCCACGCGATTTCCGAGGAGCCCTAAGCTCGCGCACTTCGGCCTTGCGCGTGCGCCCGCTCTGTCGACACTCGAAGAACAGACATCGGCTGTACCGACGCTGGGTGAGTTCGCTCGAGAGTGGCTGGAGGAGCGCCGAACGACGCTCACTGTCGCGACTGCATACGATTACGAGCGCCTGGTCCAGGCATTGCTCCTTCCCGCATCTCTCGCCCAAAAGCAACTAGACGCGATCGACGACGGTGACATCAACCACTTCCTCGGCGAGCTTATGAAGCGGAAAGGGTTCAACGGTCAACCTATCGGACCGCGACGGATCAACCTGATGATCGCTCGATTGCGAACGATCTTTTCAACCGTAAAGCGCCCTAAACTCATCACAGAAGACCCGATGGTCTTCGTAACGAATCTGCGCGAGCCCAAGGGCGATGTCGATCCATTTACGCTCGATAGGGGCGGAGCGGCTGATCAAGACTGCTAGGGGCCAGGATCGCGCACTGATCACCGTGCTGATCTTTTGCGGACTTAGACCGAACGAGGCTTTAGCGCTGCATTGGGAAGATGTCGACTTCGATCGCGAGCAGCTCCGGATTCGGCGTAGCATCCATCGCTTTGCGGGGATTGGCTTGCCCAAGATCACATCCAGCGAACGCGAGGTTGACATGCTGTCGCCTGTGGTTGATGAGCTTCAAGAGCAGCGCGCTCGCACGCAGTTGCGCGGTGACCTTGTGTTCCTCAATGAAAACGGAGCACCCCTTGACCTGACCAACTTCCGCGAATGCAACTGGAGACGGCTGCTGGTGAAAGCGTCTCTGAGGCACCGCAACCTCTACCAATGCCGGCACACGTACGCGGCACTGCAACTTTCGCGCGGAGAAAATCCCCAGTACGTCGCCCATCAAATGGGTCACGCGAGCCTGGAGATGATCATCCGCCACTACGCGCGTTGGTCGCGCCGACCGGAGCGTGTTGGCGCTCTAGCCGGAAGTTCCCGCTTGTCCTGGCCTGAAGGTGTAGGAGAAGGGACGAGAAGTCGGGGGGTTAGGGGTTTTAAAGCGGTGCAGAATGTAGCCATGTAGAGACGTATTGAAGTATTGACCTTTCAGCACCAACGTGTATGGTG
>JBKPEA010000166.1:0-27011 GCA_046728175.1 Thermodesulfobacteriota bacterium
GGCACCATCGGCAGCATCAGGATGTATTCGGTCGTGGTCTCTCGCGGCAGCCGCATGATTACGTAGTACGGCTGCATCGCGATGATCTGGTCACCGTAGTTCTCGCGCGGAAATCCCCACAGATCCTCGCGGTTGTAGAACACCTGGGGGTCGGTCATGTGGTAGGTGCGATAGATGTCCGCCTGGATCAGAAACAGATCTTCCGGATAGCGGATGTGCTGGCGCAAGTCGCCGGGCATCTGCGACATCGGTTTGAACAGGGCCGGGAAAATCCGCTCCCAGGTCTGAATCACTGGATCCTCGGGGTCGGCCACGTAAAATTCGGTGTCGCCGTCGTATGCATCGACGACCACCTTCACCGAGTTGCGGATGTAGTTGATCTGATCGGCATTGCGTTGTGAATAAGGATAATGATCGCTGGTCGTGTAGGCGTCGACCATCCAGGCGATACGCCCGTCGCGAATGATTGGATACGGATCCCGATCGAGCACCAGAAACGGCGCGATATACGAGATGCGCTGGGTGAGGTTGCGCCGGAACGTGATCTTGCTCTTCGGCACGATGTTTTCCGTAACCAGCAGGTTGATGTCTTTGTAGAAGATGCTGAACAGCAGGCGTCTTAAGATTCCCGACACCCGCACCCCGCCCTCGCCCTGGTAGAAGCTGAAGACATTTTCCGCTCCCTTCGGATAATTGAACTCCGGCGTCGCCGAATTGACGATCGCGTAATTGTCCGGTTGCTCGCCGAAATATATTCCCGGCTGATCGATCTTGAAGCCAATGCTGGAAGTTGGCGGGATGTCCTTGATGTAAAAGATCGGCAGTCCTTCGGAGTCTTTGTCGTTCACCGGGCTCATCGCGAGCCCCGACCCGTGGGTGAATTTCAGATGCTGATTGACCCAGGTCTGCGCGCTTTCGGGGAGCTGGTCGATGTTCATCTCGCGCGCCGAGAGCATGACCTCCGTGTAGTTGCCGTTGATCATGTAGCGATCGATGTCGACGTCCTTGAAGTCGTAATACAGGCGGATTTCCTGCAGTTGCCGGTAGGTCGCAATCAGCGGTCGCGGATCCCACAGACGAATGTTCTTGATGGTGGGCGCGTCCTGCTCGACACTGGCTATGGTGAGGCTTCCCAATCCCCCAAACTGCTTCACATCCACTCCGTCGAGCTTGTAGGCGCGGCGCGTCATCGCGATGTTGCGCTCGATGTACGGGCGCTCGATGCGCAGTTCGTCGGGCTTGACCCACAATCGCTCGATGACCGGCTGCGCAAAATTCAGCAGGAGCGAAGGTCCGAACGATATGATCGCCGCGACCACGAGCCGGGCCAGGCCGCGCTCCGTCACGTTGGCAAAACACACCGCCGCGGCGATCAGCGCGAGCACGACCAGCAGCCACAGTCCGGGCTGCCACAAAATCGCGTCCACATAGCGGAGACCGAACACCACCCCGTTGGTGTGAAGCAGCAGATTGAAGCGCGCCAGCCAGAACCCGAATGCACGCTGGACGAAAAACAGTCCCAGCAGGACCGACGCGTGCGCGGCTACCGCGGGCGCAATCCGGGGCGGCGTCTCCCGGAAATCAAGTGCCCCCCGCGACCAATAGACCGCCGCCGCGACCGCCCCCGCCAGGAAAATGATCAGAAGAACCGCGTCCCGCAGCTCTTCCAGTAGCGGCAGCGCGAAAACATAGAACCCCATGTCTTGGCCAAACGCGCTTTCCTTCACACCGAAAGGAACGTGATAAAGCGCCTTCAGATACACATCCCAACTTACGGCTTCGCCCTGCGCCACGAAGATCGCGAGGACCGCGGAGCCCACGATGACAATCGCCCGCCACGGCACCCGGTCGCCCAGCGTCCGGATCAACTCGGGCAGATTGACCTCGGCGCCCTCGCCGGGTCGGCGAACTACCCGCAAGCGCTCGCGATCACGGCTTAAGGCGACGGCCGCCAGTCCGCTGACCGCCATCGCGGCGAACGCGAAAAGCCAGACGGCCGCGAAGATAACAACTTCGGCCTTGATAGTCGTGGCAAAGACGCTTCCATAGCCGAGTGTGCGAAACCACAGCAGATCGACAAAGAACTGGTCGGTAATCGAGAGCAGGATGCCGCCCACCAGGACGACGACCGCCACGAGGCCCAGCACGATTGTCCGTGGTCGCATCAGGGTGAGCTACTGTCCGCGTGCGATCCTGCTCACATGTTCGCGCACGACCTCGGGCGGACTGAGCCAGACCAGAATCTTGAACGCGAGCACTCCGACCACGAGCCAGCCGATCTCACCCAGGATGGGAACCAGGTCCAGCTCAATTGCGGGCGGCGAGATCATGAGGAGCAAGGCGAGCACCGGCACCAACTTGGCAAGCAGGGGGATCCGCGGATCCTTCATCAGCCGCCAGAAGACGCGAACAAACTGCGGAAGGTACCCGACCAGCCGGCTCAGCTGAAGCGGCGGCAGAAAGTGCATGCGCAGGAATTGCCACAACATCGGAGACTTCCCGGTAAATCTAATCTAGCACAGGACCCGCCGGATGTTGCCATGGTTCACGACGGCGGTTTGTCTTCGCACGTGATAAGCTCATAGTCGGAGGAAGGAGGGCGCGGATTGAAACGACACATGGCGCTGGGCGACTTCTTGGTCGCCTACCTTCGCAAAATCGGGGTTGATCATATCTTTGGAATTCCCGGTGACCTCGCCCTCAAGTTGTTCTTTGCGCTGGGTCGCCAACACGGGATACGGATCATCACCCTGTCGCACGAGCCGGGGGTCGGGTTTGCCGCCGACGGGTACGCGCGGGCGACCGGAAAGATCGGCGTGGCCTGCGTGACCTACGGCGCCGGTGGTCACAACATGGTCAACCCCGTAGCCGGTTCGTTCTCCGAACGGGTCCCGATTCTGGTTTTCTCGGGCGGTCCCGGAGAAGAGGAACGCAAACTCGGGACTCTCATTCACCACCAGGCCCGCGAGATCGAATCGCAGCATCGGATTTTCCAGGAGGTGACCTGCGCGTCGCGGGTCCTGACCGATCCGCGGCGCGCCGCGCACGAGCTGGACGAAGTCGTCAACGCGATCTGGGCGGAGCAGCGTCCCGGCTATGTCGAGATTCATCGCGACATGGTCGATCAGATTATCGAGGTGCCCGACGAGCTGATCGACTGGGACGGGCATTTGCACACGCGCGAATCCGACGCACGTAAGGTCAAGGAGGCGGCGCGCGAAACCGCGGCGATGTTCGGTGAGAGCCGTCATCCGATCACGGTCGCGGGCATCGAGATTCATCGCTACAAGGCTTCACATGAGCTCATCGAGCTGGCCGAGAAAATGGGCGCCCCGGTCTGCACCACCGTGCTCGGCAAGGGCGCCTTTCCGATGGACCATCCACTCTATCTCGGCGTTCACATCGGGCCGATCAGCCCGCCCCCGATCGTGGCGAGGATGGACGAGGCTGATTTTGTCCTGAACCTCGGATGCCTCAAGACCGACATGAATTTTGGCAATCGCCCGCCGCGGGATATTCAGGGCAAGACGGTCTGGGCGGTCGACCGGCGCGTCGATGTGAAGTACCACACCTACACGGAGGTGGGCGTCCGCGACTTCGTGCGGGCCCTGCTCAAGGAGAACCTCCGGCACCATCGCGAAGCGGTAAGCTACGCCGACAATTTGCGCGAGGTGCCCGCGCGGGACGATCATCAGATTCGGGTGGGGCAAATCCTGCTGGCGGTGAACGAGTTCCTCGCCGATCACCGCCGTTACATGGTGGTCACCGAATCGGGCGATATGCTGTTTGGGGGACTCGACGTGCGGGTGCCGCACGACGGCACCTACCTGGCGCAGGGGTTCTACGCTTCCATGGGTTTCGCGGTTCCCGCTGCACTCGGCGCCCAACTCGGATCCGGGTTGCGTCCGCTGATTCTTTGTGGCGACGGCGGCTTTCAGATGACCGGGCCCGAGATTTCGCACGCCGCGATCCTGGGACTCAATCCGATCGTTCTGCTGATTAACAACGGGGGCTGGGGGATCTTCCGGCCGGTGGTCGAACGCCGCGAGCTGCTCGACATACCGCCGTGGCCCTATGCCAATCTCGCGCGTGATTGGGGCGGCGCCGGGTTCGAGGCCAACACCCTGTCGCAGCTGCGACGCGCCCTGACAGCGGCGGACAAGTCGCAGGGCTTCGTGATCATTGACGTACGAGTGGACCGCGACGATCTCTCCCCGGTCACCGTCAAATACATCAAGGCCGCTGCCAAACGATCGCAGGCACCGCGAGTGCGCACCGTGACGAAAGGTGCGGGACTGTGACCGGAACACGACCGCGTGATTTCGACTGGACGGTGCCGGAGCATTTCAACTTTGGCGCCACCATCGATCACTACGCGGAAGACCCGCAACGGGTTGCCCTACTGTGGGAGGACCAGGAGGGTCGGCGCGCCCGGCTGACCTTTGCCGATCTACGCTCCCAGTCCAATCGCATCGCAAACGTCCTGGAAGGAGTCGGTCTGCGGCGTGGCGATGCGATCCTGCTGGTCCTGCCGCGGATCTCGCTGTGGCAGGCGGCATATATCGGCGCGCTCAAGGCCGGCGCCCTGGTGATTCCGTGCACCTCGATGCTGCGTGAGAGAGATCTCGTCTATCGAGCGAACCACTCCGGCGCGCGGGCGATAATTGCCGGCGTGGAAAGCGCCGCGATGGTCGGAGAACTGCGCAATCAGTGTCCGACGCTCGTTCACTACCTGATCGCCGGCAGCGAGCGGACCGGGTGGCTGGGATTGCCAGAACTGATGCAGATGGCGTCGCCGACCCATCGCGCGGTCAGAACGCGGTCCTACGAACCCGCGATTTGCTACTACACTTCCGGCACCACCAAAGAGCCCAAAGGCGTTCTGCACAGTCACGCCTACACCTGGAGTCATCAATACACCGGCAGGGACTGGCTCGATGTTAAGCCGGGCGACCTGCACTGGACTACTTCCGATACCGGGTGGGCCAAGGCCGCCTATGGCGTCCTGTTCGGTCCTTGGATGAACGGCGTGACAACCTTCATGTATAACGGCCGCTTCGAACCGAAAAAAGAACTCGAGCTGCTGAGCCGTTACCGGATTACGAGCTTCTGCGCTCCGCCCACTGAGTACCGCATGCTCATCAAGGAGAATTTGAAGCAGCACCAATTTCCTGCACTACGCAGTTGCACCGGCGCCGGTGAACCGCTCAATCCCGAGGTCATCGAAGTATGGAAGAAGGAGCTGGGGTTGACGATCCGCGATGGCTATGGACAGACCGAAACCATCATTCTGGTCGCGAATCTGCCTGACGCGGAGACCAAGCCCGGCTCGATGGGCCTGCCGTTTGCGGGCCAGCAGGTCTGCGTGGTCGACGATGCGCTCAACGAAGCCGCGGTGGACCAGGTCGGCCAGATCGCGGTCCGGGTCAAACCGAACCGCCCGCCTTCGTTGTTCCTCGAGTACTGGAAAAGTCCCGAGGAAACCGGGGCGGTGTTCCAGGGCGATTACTACCTTACTGGCGACCATGCCACGCGTGACGGCGATGGTTATCTGTGGTTCGTGGGACGCGCCGATGACGTGATCATTTCGGCCGGCTATCGAATCGGTCCGTTCGAAGTAGAGAGCGCGCTGCTGGAGCACCCGCAGGTTCTCGAGTCCGCGGTGGTTGCCAGCCCGGATCCCGACCGCGGCGCGATTGTCAAAGCGTTCGTTCGACTGAAACCCGGCGCTCCGCGAGACGCCGCGCTGGTGCGCGAGTTGCAGGACCACGTGAAGCGCACGACTGCACCATATAAGTACCCGCGCGAGATCGAATTCATGGATGAACTACCCAAGACCGTGAGCGGCAAGATTCGCCGGGTCGAGCTTCGCAAACGCGAAGAACAGCGCAAGCGTCACTAGACTTTCCGCCCGTCGCACCAACCTTCCCAATTAGAGCGTTCGTCGGCCGCGCGCGAGGTGATTCGTCCGGTAGCGACGACTGATAACAACCATTGGTCGATTCTCCGTTCACATTATGCTCTCTGAATATTCAAGAGACCGTCAAATAACACTATCGCTCGCTTCACCAACAGTATCTAAATTGTAACTACTCGCGTCCTGTAGGTCCCGGTTCGGTTGATGAGGAAACGGCGTGGAAGAGAACCGGCAGAACGAGGATAGCCCCGCACCCGACCCGCGACGCCACGTTTGTGTCGTCACCGAAACCTATTTTCCCCAGGTTAACGGCGTTGCCCTTACTCTGGGCCATCTCCTGAAGGGGCTGCAGGAGCTGGGGCACCGAGTCTCAATCGTACGTCCCCGACAACACAGGTCTGATAGCTGTGGCCTTGACCCGAGCGTCACGGTGGTCGCCGGTCTGCCGCTACCAGGATACAAGGGTTTGCAATTCGGCCTGCCTGCCGGAGCGTTGTTGCAGCAGCTGTGGATGCGCAGTCGCCCGGACGTGGTCTACGTTGCCACCGAAGGTCCGCTGGGTTGGTCGGCCGTTGGTGTCGCGCGCCGCCTGGCCATTCCGGTGTTCAGTGGCTTTCACACCAATTTCCATAGTTATTCGCGGTACTACGGCGTCGGATATCTACACGGCATAGTGCTTCACTACCTGCGCTGGTTCCACAACCGGACCCGGGGAACCCTGGTCCCCAGTTCGGACCTTCGCGACCGTCTGCAAACCCTCGGATTTAAAAAGGTCCTGTGTCTCGGCCGGGGAGTTGACAGTCAGCTGTTCAATCCTGAGCGACGTTGCGGCGTCCTGCGCCGTCAATGGGGTCTGGGAGATGACGACCTGGCGGTCGTCTATGTCGGGCGATTGGCCGGCGAGAAGAACCTGAGCCTCGCGTTGGCGGCCTATCGAGCGATTAAACAGACCGTCAATTCCGCACGATTCGTAGTCGTCGGTGACGGCCCCCTGCGCAGCTCACTGGAGGCTCAACACCCGGATTTCATTTTCAGCGGAATGCAGCTCGGCTCCCAGCTGGCCATGCACTATGCGTCCGCCGACCTGTTTCTGTTTCCAAGCGAAACCGAAACCTTCGGCAATGTCGTTTTGGAAGCGATGGCCAGCGGACTCGGCGTGATCGCCTACGATTATGCTGCCGCAAGAAGTCACATCGCCAATGGAGAAACCGGAATTCTGGTTCCGCTCGGGGATTCCAGGGCGTTCGTGGCCGCCGCCGTGAAGCTAGCCTCACAACCCGGGGAACTTAAGCGAGTCCGCCAGCAGGCCCGCGAGTCCTCCAGCACGATCGGATGGCCGCGGGTGGTCGAGCGTTTTGCGGCTCTCCTCAATGGAAACAATGACCAGGTCCGCGGCTCCTTCCGCTGGTTGGTGGGACGCCAAAATCTGGCCACGGCAGCACGCGGGAGAATTTAATGATGTTGAGTCCTGGAGCTCTTGGGAAGTGGACTGAATGGTTCGGTTCGGGCACCGGCGCGTTGATTGCCGCCGCGCTGCTCCTGCTAGCGTTGGCGGCCCTGCTGGGACGGCGAGTTATCGCGACGGTCCTCACCCTGCGGGCTTCAGCACTAACGCCGCGCATGTCGAGGCTATTGGCGCTCTTCCTGCGGCCCATCAACCACTCGCCCGCAGAATTCCTACGCGCCGATGGAGCAGACGAACCGTGGGCGGAGATTCGCAGGCAGGCTATCGGCCGCCTCGCCGGCTTCTTTCAGACCCAGTATGCAAAGTCGATCGCATGGGGTAACGGCATACGCCAGAGCTTCTCCGATTTACGCTTCACCGATGCGAATCGCGTCCCCTTTCCCTTCGCGCAATTCATGCGCGAACACTTCAGTGTCTGTTCAGTAGTTACAGCCTCGGCCGGGCCCCAACTTCGTGACCTCGATGGTCATTGGACTCTCGACGTAAGCGGCTCCTACGGACTCAACGTGGCCGGATTCGATCGCTACAAGGAATGGATGCAGAGAGGGCTGGACCGGGTGAAGGAGCTTGGCCCGGTGCTGGGTCCCCTTCATCCCATCGTCGCCGACAACGTACGAATCCTCAAATCGATCTCGAAGCTCGATGAAGTCTCGTTTCACATGAGCGGCACCGAGGCGGTGATGGCCGCAATTCGGCTGGCCCGATTCAACACCCGCCGCAAACTGATCGTCTGTTTCTCGGGCGCTTATCACGGATGGTGGGATGGCGTGCAGCCCGGATTAGGCAGCGAACGCAGCATCGACGACTGCCTGACGTTGAAGGAACTGAGCCCAGCCTCGCTGGACGTTCTGCAGTGGCGGGCGCACGAGATCGCCGCAGTTCTGGTAAACCCCGTTCAATCGTTTCATCCCAACTCGCCCCCGCCAAGCGACGCAATCCTGCTGACCAGCGGCGTCCGGAACGCAACCGATTCCACCGCCGCCTACCGCGAATGGCTTGGTAACCTGCGCGCCGTCTGCGGCGACCACCAAATCCCGCTCATTTTCGACGAGGTATTCAGCGGATTTCGCCTGGCGCCCGGCGGAGCGCAGGAGTACTTCGGCGTGCAGGCGGACATGGTCGTGTACGGAAAGACGGTGGCGGGTGGAATGCCCATCGGAGTGGTCTGCGGCCGCAAAGAACTGATGGCGCGTTTTGATCCCGACCATCCGATGCGCATCGCGTACGTGATCGGAACTTTTTCGGCACACCCCGTGGTAATGGGGGCGATGAATGAGTTTTTGAATTGGCTGGTGCAGCCGTCCACCGCAATGGAATATGCGACGGCAAATCAGAGGTGTGCCGCGTGGGCGCGTGAGACCAACCAGTCGCTCCTCGATTCGTCACTGCCGGTTCGAGTGATGCGGCTGGCGACGATATGGACTGTACTGTTCAAGGAGCCGGGTCGGTATAACTGGCTGCTCCAATACTACCTTCGAGCAGAGGGTATTACGCTCAGTTGGGTCGGAACGGGTCGCTGTATGACCAGTCTGGATTTTACCGACGAAGACTACCGCAACCTGCAGTCCAAACTGGTGAGTGCGGTACGCCAGATGAAAAGCGACGCCTGGTGGCTAAACGAACAACAACAACCGCAACGGGATAAACTGATGCGAACACAGCTGTTTCGTGAACTCGCCGGAAGTATTGTCCGGGTGCCGAAGCCGTTGAGCAGCTTTTACACTGAGATAATGCATCGTAAACATGACGACCATCTCGCGTCACATAGCAACGTAGTCAATCAGGTCCTGCACCTGCTGAGTTCAAGTACCTTCATCCTTTGCTATGTGCTCATCTTTTTCGACTTGACCCGCGCGGTATGTCTGGGACTGGCGGCGCTCTTCGTTCGCCAGTTCGGACACGCGGTGCTGGAGCCGCCGTGCCACGACAAGGAACAGGTGCTGCTCGGATTCAACACCCGGGATAAGACCATAATCGTTGCGGGCTACGGTCTGATTTTCGCCGCGGTCTTGATGAAGGTCCAGGCCCGTTCTTTGGGAGTCGTCATCGGCGCGGCGCCAACCCTCGCCCATTGGTGGCTCTTGATGACGCTCGCAGTAGTACTCGGGCACGTCGCGTTTCTTGCCTGGAAGCACAACTTGAGAAACTCCCTGATCTGGTTGGTGAAACTGGTTACCGATCCCTTTACCGACATCGCCGCGGACTACGGGAGCCCGTACCGGATCGTCGTCGCGAGTCCTCAGGGCCGGAAGCGCGAACTCGCATAGACCCATTGTTCGTCGCAGCGGCCATTCTGTTGGCGTTCGAGCGGATCGCCTATGTGTGGGTTTGGCGCTGCCCGCGATCTTTCACCGCACTTTGCGCGCTCTTCTCGGACGAGCCGCAGGCGCCGGTGGTCATTCTGGAAAGATTGTTCAATTGCTTCAAGGTAATCCAGATTTCCGTGTTTCTGGCCTGGTTCTATTTCCATCCGAATCGACCGCTGTGGCTGACCGGAAGCATGATGCCACTGACCGCAGGCGCAACCCTGGTGATCGTCGGGCAAGTCCTCAACCTGAGTGTGTTCTACCGTCTTGGGTCGGTGGGCGTCTTCTACGGGAATCGCTTCGGCTACCAAGTTCCGTGGTGCACGGAATTTCCCTTTTCGCTGATGGACCACCCGCAATATGTAGGAGCCCTGCTTTCGATTTGGGGCCTGTTCCTCGCGGTGCAATTTCCGCGTCCCGATTGGTATGCGATCCCCGCGCTTGAAAGCGTGTACTACGCGCTGGGAGCCTAATTGGAACGCTGACTGCGGCAGGTTCCGTTGCGGGAAAGCAGGCGATGGTCAGCGGCTGGTAAACGAATTCTTCAGCACGTCGACCTTACCGGCAAATTCCTCAAGGTCGACTTCGGTAGTCTCCAGCAGTCGGGCGACCATTCCCCAAAATCCGATCGACATCACCAATTCCACGATCTCGGTCGTATCCATGTGTTTCTGGAGAGCTTCGATGGTTGCGCGCCCGCCTTTTACGTTGCGCGCGACTTCATCGGTGAACTTGAGCACCAGGCGATCGACCTCACCAAAGCAGCGGGCCCCTTCCCAGTTTTCAATTGCATCGACCTGCTCGTCCATCACGCCCGCAGCCTTGGCGATCGGAACGTGCTGCGTCCATTCATAGACTGACTTGCTGACCTTCGCGGTGCGCAGTATAGCGAGTTCACGCAGCCGCGCGTCGAGCTTGGATCGAGTCAGCAGCGAATTCCCTAACATCGAGAACGGATAGAATGCAGCGTCCGAGTTCGCGATCATCCGCGCAACGTTCATCTTGATGCGCCCGCGATTCAGAATCTCGCGGGTTTTTTCCGCTACTTTGCTTTCGTCAGCATAAGGTAACAACGCCATCGGCTTGCCCTCCGTCACTCGGCCTGCCCCTCCCGGGACGGTTTCTCGGATGAAAGCCAGTGCAGCCTCCGGGCTACAGAAGATTTTCTCCTTCGACCCGGCCGAGATGGAAATGCGATTTTCCTATCGCGATTGTATAGCGCGGTGAAATTCCGGCTGCAAAATGAGCATGCCAATTGCGCGCGACAATGCGACCGACAGAGATTCCGCCGGGTCCGTCTCGAGCGGAAGGAATGCCTCGCCCCCGACCGGAACCGGCGGTTCGGCCTCGACGCCGGTAGTTACGGCCGAACAGAGCTCGCGGTTCGCCTGATCGGCGACGGTGAAGCGCAGCTGTACGTGCGCGGTCATGGAAAAATATTGGCCGTGGATCGTGCGTTGGCGGCCGAAATGTTGGTTAACCGAGACGGACTCGATTTCGGTTGCGATCGTGAACGGGGGATTGTGGGAGACATCGCCGGGTGTAACTACCGACGCCTTCAGACCCGCGTCCGCCAGGCCCCGCTTCACTGCTTGCGTGATTAGCGGCCCCAAATCCCATACCACCAGGGTGCTCTTTCTGGATCCATCGGCGCCGTAAATAGACCCTACTTGAAACTTGCCGGCGGCCGCGGGACCGCCTGCCGGCAGAACTCCGATTGATAAGGGAGGCAAGACGTGCTGGGTAGCGGGGACGAAGCCCGGCAGGTAGCGAACTCGGAGAGCTGTTTCGCGCCGGCAACCGGCTGCGAAAATTGCCGCGAAAACCGTGCCCGCCAGGAGTGCACCCCGAAACCCCTCCACTACGACTCGGGCCGGCTGATAGCTTGATGCCGATCGCGCCACCAGAAAATCAGAATCCCGATGCTGAACAACACTACTGCCACCGCGACCCATCGCGACGCGACGTGGATCAAGTCGGCGACCCGAAACAGCTCGTCACCAACCAGGTAGCCGACCGTAACGATGATGAAGCACCAGACCAGCGCACCAGAAACGTTCCATCCGAGAAAGCGCCAGAAGCGCATGCCCGCGGCGCCCGCCATCGGACCAGCCATGAACCGCACCCCTGCAATGAAGCGGGCCATGAAAACCGCCTTGCTGCCGTGGGTCTCAAAAAAGGTCTGCAATCGGTCGTAGCGAGAACGGGCAAACGCGAAACTGCCGGCCAGCCGGGTGAGCAGCCTTTGCCCTCCCGTGCGCCCCAGTACAAATCCACAGCAATCTCCCACAACCGCACTGGCCACCGTGATGACATATACCCAGCGCAGGTCGAGAATCTCGCGACCGGCCAGAAACCCGGCGGCAAGCATCACCGTCTCCTCCGGGACCGGGATGCCCAGGTTGCCGATGAACACGCACACGAAAACTCCCAGGTATCCCCAGGTAGTGAGCCAATCCGCGATATGTTCAGGTCTCAGAAATTCGTGCATGCGTTCCTAGCCTAGTCGAGGGACCGCCGCCATCGAACGTGCCTCGGTAGTTTAGCTGGCCCCCGACGTTGGCGGAACTCATTACAAATTATGCTTTGGTGTCTTAAGGGCACCTGAGTTCAACCTTTCCCGGCATTTGCCAAAGAGGTGACCGAGGAGTTCTCATCGTGCGCTCCGATTGCACGGCGACCACGATGGCCGAGGACCAGGAGAACCGCCGCGACCAACGATACCAGTCCGGGCAGCCACGCGTAGACGAGCCCGCGATTTGCGGCAATGTTCACTCCGGCAAGGTCGTTGCGGCGGTAGAGTTTCACCGGCAAAGACTCGTAGATGGTTTGATAACCCGGCGGGGGATCACCCGTCCCCGGGGGTGGGGTGACTTGTTCCAGAATGTACGGCGGGTTTGCTGCCAGCGCTCGCGCCAGATCATTCATGCCGCGGACCCGGCTGCCACCTTCCCACAAATTGTTCGGATCGTGTTGGTCCTCAATGGGGTCGTCGTTGATTCCGGTCAGCACCGGAAATTCGAGCAAAGACCACCACTGCGAGACATTGGTGCATAGATGGAGGATATGCGTAGCGGGCGTGATTCGGCCTGCAGCGACCTCGCCGTCGAGAACCTTTATCAGGTTCATCTCTGAAGGTCCGAACAGCCGCCGTCGATCGGTATGACCGGTCCAGTAACCCAACGCGGCGGTATGGAGGTTAAACGCCCAATGCTCGCTAATGGAATGTTCGAGGGAATCGTAGTCGACGGGATGCGGGGCCTGCTGCCACGGGTAAATCAGCAAAGCGAGCAGGATGAAGAGGGTCCCAGGGCGCGACCAGCGATCGTAGGCCAGTGAGAACAGGTATCCCGCGGGCAACGTCAGAAAAAATGGACACCAGTAGTCCCACAGCTTGATCCTGATGTCCGACGCCATCATTCCGCCGGCGGGCGTATGCGACAGCGCCCGCAGGATAGGATCGAGATACTCGCCCGCGATGCCGAGCAGCAGTGCCACCGCAACCAAGCCCGAGTAGCGGGCTTGGTCCGCCTGCCACGGAACCACGAGCGCCGCGATCAATCCCGCGAAGCAGAACAGCGTGAGCAACGGCAGATTGTCCGCAACCTGCTGGTACAGGGTGAATTGATTTGCGGCGTGACGATAGAGAACTGCAAAGATGAAGAACGCGATCAGCGCCCGGTTGAGCACGGCGAACAGCCGTCGATCGCGAGAAGCGGCGTCAGGAAGCGTCCATCGCGCGGCCAGGCAAATTGCTGCCACGCCCGCTAATTGCCCGGCGGGAATGACCGGATACGGTGCCGGGTGCCCAAGTGCGATCAGGTACTCGGGCAGCGCGACAAGGGCTGCGCCCGCCAAGGCGACGACGCCGGCTGCAAAGCGCCGATAGTCGTATTCCGCAAGCCACAGGATCACCCCCACTCCCGCCACGATCATCGCGAATGCTCCGTCGATTGCATGCGACGCGATACTACAACTCAACATCGAAGCGCCGGCGGCGAACAGCAGCCGACTGCCGCGACTCATAAAGAATGCGAGACCCAAGGCAACGAGCGCAAAATCCACGGCCGTGCCGCGCATGCCCTGGGCACGCCGAAAGAGGCAAGTAAAGAACAGGAGCAGGCCCGCCACTCCGCCCGCAGTATCATCGAACACCGCTTTTCCGATCCGCCAGGTCGCAAAGATCATCAGCGCGGCCATCGGCAGCATCGCTGCGCTCTCCGCGAGCGCCGCCGGATGAGTATGACTTCCCATCGCCAGGGCCGCATAGAACAGCTCGAGCGCCGGCGTCTGAGCGTACGGTCCCCAGCATCCATATGGGTCATTGTTGAAGGGGTCATAGATGGCGAACGTCAGGATCCGCTGTACGGAAGATGGATATGAGAGCACATCCATAAACGGCACCACTGGCGACCCAAGTTGTAGTGGCAAGTAGGAAATCGCAAGCAAGACGACCGCGAGAGCGGCAAGCTTCTGGCCCGAAGACACCGCCAGCAAACTCCGGTGACGGGGCGGGTTCCGCCAGAGCCAGGCGGTCCCCAATGCGAGAAGTCCCCATAAGGTCGCCGAATTGAAAAGCCTGATGGGTCCCAACAGGTTGCCGAGCAGAAATGCAAGGACCCAGACTCCACCGGCGCCAACCAGAAGAGCGTCGAACTGCTCCAGTTCGGGCTCTACCCGCAATGCGAGTCCGCCCAGTACCAAGGTGCCCCAACCCCAGAAGGCCCATACCTTGATCGCGGCCCACAAAGTCTCGCCGAGCAGCGGACGAATCCCCTCCCATGCCGCGGACCAGGACAAATGGTACGGGAACTGGCGCAAGCGATAGATCGCGAGCAGCGTGACGACCGCGGCACCCGCCCGCATCGCCAGCCATGCGCGTGCCTGTCCGCGCCTCTCTACCATTCCTTGCGCCACAAAATGACGGTCGCGATCGAAGTCCCCAGGGTCAGCGCGAATGCTACCAGCAAAAAGCGCGGCCGGTACACCAGGGTTACCTGCTGGCGCCCCTGCGGCAGCTTAAGCGCCAGGAGAGTCCCTTCGGTGACGAAAGATGCATTGCCCTTCTCGATCCTCCAACCGGGGTAGAAGTTCTGATTGATCACCAGCACCGTCGGCGCGGACGCATAAACATCGTAGCTCAGCTCATTGGGCGTCCATCGCACCTGAAGCACGCGTCCCGATCCCAGCAGATAATATTCTCCCCGGTAACTGATGTCGGTCGGGTTGTTGCGTGCAGCCGCGCTGGTCGGAATCGAGTTGTATCCATAGCCCTGGCAGTTGGCGGAGCCCATGTTGGCCAGCGCGATCTCGGTCTGATTTTCCGGATTCGCAACAAACCACTGGCGAAACTCCGCGGCCTTGGGCAGTGGCTCGGTCCGATTGTGAAACATGTAGCGGAGATTCGGCGGACCAACCATCCACGAGTCGACCAGCCCGATGGCCAGCAGCGCGACCGCGATCTGTGCCGCCCACCGCCAATCTAATCGGGATAGAGAGTCCGCTCCCAGAGCGGCCAGCACCCCAGTGCAGAACGAAAACCCGATGATGAACCGCGCCGGCAGATCGATTTGCTGCGTCAGTGGCAGGTAGCGCAGCACATCCAGCGCCGAGTGCCGCCCGCCATCGCCCTGCGCCAGCAGGAAGAAAAGCACCGCCCCCGCCACCCACGGCAAGCTGCGCAGGCGCGCCCCGAAAACGCCGACCAGCGCCAGCACCGCAAAGGCCGGCGACAGATACGCTCCGTATTCGGACAGAAGGAAGACGCTGACCCCGACCCGATACAGATCCTGGTTGCGCGAGAACAAGTACACGCTCATCAGCCTTAGATCGTCATACTCCGGGCCGAACGGGGGCCGCGGGTGGATGGTGAGCATCTCCCAGGCTGGAATCAGCTTCATGGCCCCGAAGCACGCCGCAAATATCCCCAACATCAGTCCGGTCAAGGCTGGGCGGGCATTTCGATGAGAAACGGCCAGCACCAGGGAAAGGATGGCCACCATAATCGCCGTATACAGGAACGTATAGTTGCCTTCGGTAAACGTCAGCGCGCAGACGAGACCGCCGATCGCGGCCACGAACAGGGACTTTCGTTCAACCGCCCGGATCAGAAGCGCGATCACCCAGGGCAGATACGCGGCGGGCAGAAAATTCAGATGGCCCACCGCAAGATGGAGGTAGAGCCATGAACTTGCGGGGAAGGCGCTCGCACACACGAATGCCGCCGGGCGAGTCAGATCCATCACCCGCGCGAGCAGATAGCCTCCGGCAAACGCGATGGCCAAGTGGAGAAAGATCTCCAGGTACAGCCCCGCGCAAACCCCGAACCACAAATAGAAAAGAAAAAAGGGCGTAATGATGCCCGATTCGGGATTCCCAAGCATTGCCATCCCGCCGCATCGATAAGGATTCCAGAACGGGAGCTCATGAAAGTGCGCCACCGTGTAGTACGGCACCCACCGAAGTTCGGTGAACAGATCCCAATCGCCGTTGGATGGAAACCGCGCAAGATGGGACAGTTCAGGCGGCAGATTGAGCCACCCCCAAATACCGGGCCCTAGGTAACCCACCCGACACAGGATCGGATAAGCGAAGACCGCGGCAAACCCAAGCGAAGCCGCCCCCGCCCAGCCTGCTTCGCGCCACTTAGACTTGTGCAATCGCACCCGCCTACGGGTCATTTGACTGCGCCAGCGTGGAGCTCTTCGGGCGGATACACGTCGCGAAAGAAGATCCAATACAGGAAGGTGTTCAGCCCTTGCATCACGGCCGCGAACTCCAGTGGCAGGGCGAGCGCGAGATGCTCCATGAAGTAGCCTGCCAGGTAAGGACCTATCGAGGAGGTGACTTGCGAGGGAAAATTCGCGAAGCCCGAGGCGCTCGACCGCTCAGCTGGGTCGATGATTCCCATCAGGTACGATTGACGCACCGGAATCGACAGCAGGTTGAACAGCGCACGGAGTCCGTACAGGGTGGCCGCCAACCCGAAGGTCGGCACCGCAACCACACCCAACCGAAGCACCGTAGAAATCGCCCGGGTGATCACGATCGCGCGGACCGAACCCAGCATTAGCGCAATCCGCCCGGCCGCCAGATACGGAATGGACGATACCACATTGATGATGAAGAACACCTCGGCAAGCTGGCCCGAACTTGCACCAAAGCGGCGATAGAACCAATACACGACGATCGGACCCAGCATCCCGATCGCAAGCCCGTTCGTGGAGTTGGTGATCATGAACCGAATCACCAGATGCCACGAATCGCGCGACAGCCCGAGCCAACGCGTGACCGCGACCGTGGGCTCGTTCCGCGCCGCAGCGGAGGGCTCCGACGCCGGTAGCGGTCGACGTTCGCCTACCGGAATTATCGCTAGCGCCATCACGGCCCCGAGAACGCCCGACAGAATGAACAGCCCCCGGTAGGTTTCAAGTTCCGAAAGTCCTATCGCGCGCCGGGTCAGGGTGGGAAGTCCCGCCAGTAAGGAACCAATCGCTCCAGCCATGACTCCGACAAAGGAGAAGACCCCAAAAACCGTCGTGCGGTTGTAGTCGCTGGACTCCTCTGCCACCAGCGCCTGCACCGCCGGATAAAATGGACCCCATGCGCCACCGGCGAGGGCACCTCCGCGCCCAATCGAGCCGATCGCGGCGAAGTTCACTATCCAGAAGAAGCTGCGGGCGAAAGCGAAGCCTACCCCTCCGACGGCGAATAGAAGCGAGATGATCGCGATGAGAGTTTTGCGCCCGAAGCGATCCGACAAAACTCCGGTCAACATGGAGATCAGCGCGGCCGCGATCGCTGAACAAGCCAGCAGAGTTCCGAGGGCGATCGCGTTGTACCCCAGCAGCGCCAGATACAGCGGCAGGATGATTCCCAGATAACCCTGCGAGATGCTGCGCAGGATTCTTAACACGAACAGCCAGCCGAGATCCCGGTTGAGCCAGCTTATTCCGAGCAGTCTCCGCTCCGCCGCCTCAAGTTCTAGCTCGCCGGCGGCCTGACTCAGGGCTTCGCGCCGTTCCGCCAAGTTCAGGCCTCCGCCTCGGCGGCGGTCGCCTCACAGGCGTCACTCCACCAGACCCCAGCTCGCGGCGAAGTCAATGCGCCTCCGCTTGTTCGACCGTGCGGGAAGGAACCCCCTCTTTGGGCAGGAGAAAGAGCAACGGCAGTACGATTAAAAACATCGGCACCACCAGCCAGAAGCAATCATTGTACGCCATCATCGTCGACTGACGGTTGATCAAAGCGTTGATCATGGCAAGGTCGCGCCGCTGCCCGGGTGCACTGCGCGATCCGGCGCCCAGCAGGGCGTTGTGAAACTCCGCGTCAGCTCGGCGAAACGCGGGGTTGGTCGCCGAGATGGAATCGACCAGGGCCAAGCGATGGAACTGCTCTCGGCGTGCCACCAGGGTCGCCAGCGCCGCGTAGGCCACGTTTCCCGCTTCTTGGCGAGTCAGAGTGTAGAGGCTGGAAGCCGCCGTCATCGCGTAGCGCGGAATAGTACTGAGCGAAACGGTCGAAAGCGTCACCATCGACGCGCCCATGCCGATTTCACTCATGACCAGGATGGGCAGAAAACTCCAGAACCCGACGTACAGCGTGAAATGTCCAAGCCTCCAATAGGCTATGCCAGCAAGACCACTCCCGCGCCGATCATCATGCGAGGGCTCACCAGATTGTAAAGCCGCCCGACGATGGGCATCACAAGCAGCATGGTCAAGGCACGTGGCATCAGAACCAGGCCGGCCTGATAGGCGGGGTAGTTCAGCAGTTCCTGCGTAAACTGCGGCAACAGGAAGCTTGATCCGAACAGCGCGAAGCCGATCACCACACCCAAGCCGCGGCCAACGCTCAGTGGGACGTTTCTAAACAGACGAAAATCCACGACCGGTTCATCTGTGAAAAACATTTCCCACCCACCAGCGTCGTCAGCGCAAGCACGTCCACCACCGTCCCGAAAACGATCCAATGGCTGGCGAACCAGTCGACTTCCTCTCCGCGTTCGAGTACCACCTGCGCGGCGGTGAGGCCGACCGTCAGCAAGATAATGCCTCCCCAATCGATCGCGGCGATCCCGCGTTTCAGATACGGAGGGTCATGCACGAACGCGCTCACCATCAAGATTCCCACGACACAAAACGGAACGTTGATGTAAAAGACCCACTGCCAGCCATAGTTGTCGACCAGCCAGCCGCCGACCACAATGTTTCCCGTGCTGTATTCGCTGCTAGCGGGGGGCAGGGTTATTTTGGGTGTCGCAACTCCGCTTGACATGGCAGGGCGGGCGTCCCGGCGACGACGTCTTTTTCAATGTTAGCGGGCATGACGCGCGACCCAAGTCACCAGATCGCGCGATCCGGTCAGTGGCGAGAAGAAGAGCGAGCCTGCCGCCGCGCCTTTTCAGTTGGACTTAGCTTCAGTCGCGCTATGCTTTCTTTGCGAACGGACGATCGCGCTCGGTGAGCGCGGATTTGAGACCTCGCTCGCGGCTCGCCTTCATCCAGTTTCGCACCGTGTCGGTTTGGTGCGCGATCACGTCGATATCAGCCGAGGATTGCTCGGCCGCTCGGATGCCGAGGATGTCCAGGTAGCGGTTGACCGCCGCCTTATGCAGCATCAGCAGCTCGGCCGGCACCATCGCGACGCGCCGCGCGTACGCAAGGGTTTCCTCCTCGAGCTTCTCGCGCGGATAGACACGATTCACCAGGTGCCATTCCAGCGCTTCCTTGGCGCTCATGTAGTCGCCGGTAAAGAAATATTCCTTGGTTTTGCGCGGACCCATGAGCACCGGCCACATGGAAAGGGTTGGCAGGATTCCGAGTGCGCGTCCGGCGGGATGTCCAAACTGCGCGTCCTCACTCGCAAACACGATGTCGCAGTGGCCGATGAATTCGGTGCCGCCGGCCAGGCAGAATCCATGGACCTGGGCGAGGGTCGGCTTTGGCAAGGTCCACAGCCGCTGCCATCGTTCGATGGTTCGGTGCAGACCGAGCCGGTCGTTGGTAACGGTGAAAGTCGACCCAGGGTGCTGAGTTCCCTGCAAATCGTAGCCTGCGGAAAATGCCCGGCCCGCGCCGCGGATAATCAGAACGCTCGCATCCGGGTCGGCGGAATACTCGTCCATGACCTGATCGAGTTCCGCCAAGAGCTTCTGCGAAAGCGCATTGAGCTTCTCGGGGCGATTCAGCGTCAGTCGGCAAATCTTGTCTTCGACCTTTTCGTAGATAACAGTCTCGTAGTTGGCCATTTCCAAACCTCCGCACTAGTTGGCCGTTAGAAAATCGATCGCGACCCGGGTTGCCTCCTGGGGCGCTTCCCAGAAAAACATGTGGCCGATGCCCTTGAGGATATGTTTGCGCGAACCCGCGATACCCTGGTTAAGCACGTCCGCGTTTTGCACCGGGACGATGGCGTCGTCGTCACCCTGAAGGATCAGAGTGGGCGCCTTGATTTGCGCCAGGTGTGCATAGCTGTCGAACCCGCTTATGGCGCCGAACTGGCGCGTGAAGGTATGCGGCGGCGTGATCGGATATTTGGCCGCCTCGGTGAGCTGCTCTTCGATGAACTTCTGACCCGCCTCCGAGGCGGTGAAGGCCTTTCCGCATGCTACCGAAAATGCGGCACGGGCGGCATCGGCGGGCGACATTCCCGGCTGCGGCGTCAGCCTGGCAAGGTCTTCTGGCTTGCCCGGAATCGAATGCGACATGCCGCAGTTGGTGCAGCCGAGCACCAGCCGCTGCACGCGGTCCGGGTAGGCCAGCGCATATTCCTGCGCAATCATGCCGCCCATGGAAATGCCAAAGATGTGCGTCTGCGGCAGCTTGGCGTGGTCGAGCACCGCCGCAACATCATCCGCCATGTCCCGCAACGTCCAGGCGACGTCCGGCTTGTCGCTCTCGCCGGTGCCGCGGTTGTCGATCACGGTCAGCCTGAAACGGTTCTCCAGCAGGTTGAGAAATCGCTCGCTCCAGGCGCGTCCCGAACCGCTGAACCCCATGATTAGCGCCACCGGCGCACCCGACCCCCGAACTTCGTAACGAAGTTTCAAGCCGTCCTTGCTATGTGCGAACTCGCGTATCGCCACGGTCAAATCTCCAATCACTCAATGTGGCGCAACACTAGCATGCGCCGCTGCAAAGGTCAGACAATCCAGCTTTTCGCCAGCTCCTCCAATTCCGTTTCGTATCTGTCCGGCGCGAGCGTCGCCGGGAACAGAATCAGTCGATGTGCGCCCGCCGCCCGATAAGCCTCGACCGCTGCCCGCGAATCTCTGTCGCCCACCGGCGAGAAGATGGTTATTTCAAGCTTGGAGAAATCGCGATTCACTTCCGCACAGAGCTGACGCAGCTTCGCCAGTTCGGTCTTGAGATCGTCCGGCTTGAGCGCGATCGGGGCCCATCCGTCACCGATCAGCGCGGTGTTGCGGAGCGCACGCTCGCCACCAGCGCCGATGTGCACCGGCGGATGCGGCTTTTGCGCCGGCTTGGGATTACTGCGAAGCGCCGGAAACTTCACAAATTCCCCTTCGAAGCTCGCTTCGTCCCGCGTCCACAGTTCCTTCATCGCGCGGATATACTCGCGAGTCATCGGCCAGCGTCGGCGAAAATCGACGCCCATGATCTCGCTCTCGTCGCGCAGCCAACCCGCGCCGATTCCGAACAACACCCTCCCACCCGAGTAGTAGTCGAGGGTCGCGACCTCTTTGGCCAGGTTCAAGGGATCACGTTCAGGCACGAGACAAATTCCCGTACCGAGCTTGATGCGATTGGTCGCGCCGGCGGCGAGCGCGAGCCCCATGAACGGATCGATCATGTGCGAGTAGACTTCCGGGATTTTGCCGTCGCCGCGCGGGAACGGGGTTTTGGGGTTGACCGGCATTATCGCATGCTCGGGCAGCCAGAAAGACTCAAATCCCAGAGCCTCGCACTTGCGCGCGACCGCAACCGGATGAGCGGTAAACGACGCTACAAACGCCAGCACTCCAATTTTCATGCGCACCTCCGCCCCCGCGTACCGCGTGGGCACAGGTACTAGTAGCGCGAATCGAAGTGAGGGGGTATCGAAGCGGGCTGGCTAGACGTACCAGCATCGCGGCCGCAACCCTCGTCGCCAGCACCGTGGGGTCGGGGCCGAGCGCCGCGACAGCACACCCAGGCTTCCTGCACTAATTCCTGCAAGGGTCAACTAAAGCGGGTCGACCACGAAGACGTCGCACATCTGATAGCAGGAACGCGCACAAAGCAGTCTTCACCGTCGCGCCCTTTTCCGAGATGATTGCGCGGCGGAGAGGAGCGGCTTGGAAGCCGAGCGGGTTTTGCGTGACGCTTACAGTTCGCCGTTCAGCGCCCGCGTGGCCATCACTAGTGCGGTGGCGCCCAGAGTGGAAACCATTATCGCGCCGAACAGGTGATGGGCATGCACTCCAAACACTGCAAATATCCATCCGCCCACAATTCCGCCAAGCAATCCGAGCAAGATATCGGCAATCACCCCGTAGCCTTTTCCGCGGATCAGCTTTCCAGCCAGCCATCCGGCGATGAGTCCGACCAAAACCGACGCAATCATCGATGCTGCACACTCCTTGTTTGCCAGCCGGTGTCGAGCCCGCTGCAACAGGAACTCACAGCAAAAGGATTGCCAAGTTAGAAAGACTCGAAATCCGATGAAATTTGCGCGTGGCTTGGGCGACGGTGCCGTAATCCGACTGCGGTAGCGCCGCGTGGTCGCTGCTCTCGCCATCCGAGGACCTCGGAGGGCTGATTCGTTTTGTGCAGATGAGGTGTCTGGTCGTGGCCCGCGCATTCCTCCTTCGGAGGGGTTTGCGCGGAAACGACGCCTACCAGCCGAAGAAATCCTTGGCGTACACGAATTTGCCTACCCCGGCGGCGCGGGCCGCCCGTTCGTCGACTTCCTGATCGCCGACCATCGTCGAGGTTTTAAGATCCACGCCGTATAGCTCCGCGAGCTCGGTGATCATTCCACCCTGCGGCTTGCGGCAATGACACCAGTCGGCATCGTCGTGGGGGCAGATTTGCCAGGCCGTGAGAATCTCACCGAGCTTGTGATCGAGTTCGCTCAGCGCGGCTTCGACCGCAGCCATCGTAAAGCGTCCCCGCTTGATCTTGGATTGGTTGGTCACGATGAGAAGCAAGTGATCGCGAATGGGTGCTAGGGTTTTCGCGACGCCCGGAAGCAGCTCGACAATGATCTTGCCCCGTGCATCAACCGGCAGCTCGTTATCGTGGTCGAGCCGCACCAGGGTGCCGCCGAGGTCGAGAAACAACCCTTTGTTTCCGGTGATGTCCGCCATCTGGTTGGTCAGCCGATGGCTATCTTCACGCGGCGCGCCAGTCCAGGTGATCGCGAACGTGTGCGAAGACTTCGTCGAGGATCGCCACACCGGTCTCGGCCTGTTCTTCGCTAATGACCAGCGGCGGATTGATCCTGACGCGCGGAAAATACGTCATCGTGATGACGCCGCGGCGTAGCGCTTCCAGGAAAATCTGCTCGGTCACCCTGCGGCTTAAGGGTTCGCGCGTCTTCAGATCGCGCACCAGATCGATTCCGATCAGCAGCCCTTTCCCGCGCACGTCGCCGATGAACTCGTACTTCTCCTTGAGCGTGTTCAAGCGGTGCAGCATCTGGCCGCCGATTTTCCGGGAGTTGTCGATGAGCTTTTCGTCGTTGATGATCTTGATCGTCTCGGCAACTGCTGCCGCGGCAAGTGGATTCCCGCCGTAGCTCGAAGACGATGCGCTCGGCTTGCCGAAGGGCTCTGACTTGCCAAGCTGCTCACTCATCAGCACCGCGGACACCGGGAAGCCTGCGCCCATTCCCTTGCCAAGCGTGACGACATCCGGCTCGACCCCGGTGTGATCGATGCCCCACATCTTGCCGGTGCGACCAAAGCCGGTGATCATTTCGTCGGCAATCAGCAGCGCTCCGTTTTCCTTTGCGACCGATTTGATCGCGGGCAGCCAATCATCCGGCGGGATTACGTTGCCGGCGGTCCCCTGCATGGGCTCGACCAGCACTGCTGCGATGTCCCCCGCCGAGGAATTCTTGATTTGGTCGCGCGCAAACTCGACGCACAGCAGGCCACATGAGGGGTGGGTCAACTTGAATGGGCATCGATAACAATCCGCATAGGGCACCTGGTAGCGCCCGGCAGGCAGTGGTCCGTAACCCTTCTTCGACTCGTCGCCAATCAGGCCAAGTACCCCAGCGGTCTTGCCGTGAAATCCACCCCAGAAGCTCACGACCTCGTGCTTTTTGGTCGCGGAACGCGCCAGGCGCAGCCCCGCCTCGACTGCCTCCGCCCCGCCGCTATACAGATGGGAACGATTTAAGCCCTTCGGGGCGACTTCCGACAGTAGCCTGAAGGCCTCGCTGCGTTCCCTGGTGGCAAAGGTTCCAACCGACAGTCGCTCGATCTGTTTGCCGATGACTTTCGCCATCCGTGGATGCCCATGCCCGAGGCTCGCAACCGCGATGCCTGCGTACAGATCGATGTAGGTATTGCCATCGGCATCGGTGAGGGTGGCGCCTTCGCCATGGTCCAACGCGATGCCCGCCAACTGCGAGACCCGTTGCCGCCCGGACGCAACGTACTTCTGTTCTTCGTCGTAGATCTTCCGCGATTCAGGTCCTGGAATAGCGGTCTTGATGGAGTGCAGTTTAACCTTCGGTGTCATCAGTCGTGCGCGTCACGCCCTTCCCTTTGTTTGTTGCAAGAGGCTACCGCGCACGGGCAAGCAACGAAAGGCCTCTTCGTGCGATCGCCCGGGCGGCGGGCGCGCGGACGCGGCTAAAGCTCGGCCAATCGTTGAAGTCGACTATCGCAAACCCACCCTCATCTAGAATGGCATCGCCGCCCCAAACTTCCAGGCCAAGCGCGGCGGAAGCTTTGCGTGCGGCCTCGGAAAGCTCGCGGACCGCTGCTTCCGGAATCTCGCCGGCGGCTGGCAAGGCGGTGAAGTACGCGCCGCCGCCAACGCCATAGAATTTAATTAGCCCTCCGGGGCATTCCTGCTGCACGTAGGCACGCCGCACACCGCGGCGCGCTAGAGCGTTGAGCTGGACCTCTACCTGCGCCTTCCCCACCGCTCGCTGCACGTCCTCCTCTCCCAGCGCGTGCAGATCTCCACGCTTGACGAACACGGGTAGATCGAGATCGATCGCCCCCAGCACGCGGTGGTCGAGCCGTTCGTCGGTGCGAACCAGCGCCCCCGCCGGTGTGGGAACGCCGGCCCGGATGAGCCCCGGGGCCAGCAGGTCGCGGTAGCAATTGCGGATGGCGAGTGCCGAGTTGATGGCCACGGCACCGGTGCGCTCGACTTCCGCCAGACGCCGGAGCGCGGGCTCGCTCTGGCACATTGCCAGCACCAGCTCGGCGCTCACCTCATGCTGGTCGAGAAACTCGCCGGGCGTCATCGCCCTGGTCTCGAGCCCTTCCCCGCGAAGTTCAGCCAGTGACTCGTCGAGGATCGCGGCGTCAGCGGCGACCTTGCCCGGCGAAAATTCGCGTTCGCGGTAGATTCCGATTGCTCGATGACTCATTGTTAACCCGCTAACATCCGGCGCGCAGCCTCGAGGTCGGCAGCTTCGTCTATGTCGATCGCTCCCTCGACTTCAACGGCAGCGAGACGAATACGTTCTTCAAGCAACAGCTGTAAAAACGCGCGGAGAGCCCCCAGTTTGCGTTCGCGAGCAGCCGCCGACAATCGGAAGATACTGGTCGGCAACCAGTACAATCCGGCAGTGACCAGCGAAGTCTCGCGCTGTCCCAGCGAAGTGATCAACCCCGCGTTGCTTACTTCTGTGAAAAGCGGCTTGCGATCGCCGCGCCATCTCGAAACCGCGAGCACCCCATCCCTGGACATGGGCTCCGTCGAGGCGCGCGCATTCGTAACAAACCGACGAAATTCGTGGTCCGGAACCATTGCATCCACGGTGGCTAGCAGAAAATGTCCCGCCGCCAGCGACTCGCCGAGCACCAGCAACGATTCCAGTGAGCTTTCCGTGTCGCGAACAATCAATTGCAGCTCCCGCGGAAAGCTCATCCCGCGCGCCAGAGAAGCGGTTTCCGAATTCACTACGGCGAGCACCCCCCGCGCGCCCGAGGACACCATCGAGCGCGCCTGGCGCCCCAGCAGCGAGATACCGCCGACCTCGACCAGCGGCTTGGGCATTTCCACACCGCTCGAGGCCCGCAGTCGCTCGCCACGACCCGCGGCGATTATCGCGCCCTGAAACTCGGCTACCATCGGATGCTCTCGAGTTCGCCGAGCGACGCGATCGTATAATCCGCGCTCGAACAATGCCGGCCGTCGCCCGACCCGCCCGCGTGATACCACACGGTGGTAAGGCCTAGCCGGTGCGCCGGCGCGCAGTCTTTGTCCGGCGAATCGCCGACCATCACAGCGGCCGCCGGCGGCACGCCCAGCCCGCGCAGCGCGGCCTCAAAGATTCCCGGGTGCGGCTTGAAGATACCCACCTGGCTTGAGTCCGTAATCGAGTCGATCATCTTCGTCATGCCGGCTTCTTTCAAAATCCGGTCGAGATTTCCGTAAAAGTTCGACACCACCCCGATCCGAAAACGCTGCTTGAGCGCCCTAAGAATTTCCCGATTCACGTCCAGGCCCTCGCGCGTGGCGCCGATGAAGCCTTCGGCGATCCGCTCGACGGTTCGATGGCGCCCCTTGGCATCCGATGAACCGAGCCTCGCGCGCAGCCGCTGTGGACCTTCGTGGGCGAGAAACTCGACCTGATTGCCGACCAGAAAACGGATCAAATCGACCATCCCGAAGCGACGGATCACCCTCCCGGCTCGGTACCCCACTTGAGTTGCGTGCTCGAAGGCGCCATCTAATTCGTCGCGCGTGATTTCGATTCCCGCCGCTCGATACTGGCCGAGAAAACGATCGAGCCAGTGCAGCGGCCCATCGAGCGTACCGCCGAAGTCCAAAAGAAGAGCCGAGACCATCTGCGCGAGCCATCGAGTCTACCAGCCGTGGCATGCAGCCACTAGTATGCAGGGGAAATTTGGCACTGCGGTAGATTTCGGTTGCCATTCGTTTGACACGCCTTCCCCCCTGCTTTAAACCCATCGCGTCCTCTCGAAGGAATCCCTGACTTGAAGCCCGTATTTTCCAGAGTAATTCGAGCACTGGCCTGCGCGGCTTCGCTATCCCTCGTCGTGTTCGCCACCTTGCAGTCTTCGGCCGCGACCGTTAGTGGCTCGGCCACCGCCACCGTCAATCAGCTGCTCGCAACCATAGGCAAGCTGCGTACCACAACCGACCCTGGGGAGCGGGACAAA
>JBKPEA010000167.1:0-27919 GCA_046728175.1 Thermodesulfobacteriota bacterium
TTGCAGGGGGCGTGCTTCTTGCCCTGGACGAAAAGATCCCGCCCCCGCGAAGCGCCGACGCCGACGAACATTTCGACGAAGTCGGAACCGGCGATGGAGAAGAATGGAACTCCGGCCTCGCCCGCGATCGCACGCGCGAGCAGGGTTTTGCCGGTTCCGGGAGGTCCCACCAGAAGAACGCCTTTGGGAATTCTGCCGCCCAGGCGGGTGAAGCGCTTGGGGTCGCGCAGAAATTGAATTATTTCTTCAAGTTCATCCTTGGCTTCGTCGATGCCCGCGACGTCGGCGAAGGTGACCTTGTGGGTATTTTCGGTCAGCAGCTTGGCGCGGCTTTTTCCAAACGACATCGCCTTGCCGCCGCCGATCTGCATCTGACGCATGAAGAAAATCCACAGCGCCGCCAGCACCAGAACCGGAAACCACTGCACCAGCGCCACCATCCACCATGGGTCACCCTCGGCGGGTTTGGCCGCGATGTTGATGTTTTTGTCGCGCAGCGTTTTGACGATGTCGGGATCGTACGGCGCGTAGGTCTTGAAATGCTCGTTGGCGGTCGTCTCGCCCTTGATCAGGTTGCCCTGGATGGTGACGGATCGGACCTGACCCTTGTCAACCTGGTTTAGGAAATCGGAGAAGATTATCTCCGGCTCACGCGGCTGTTGCCTGCTGAAGATGTTGAACAACAGCAGGAACATCAGGCCCAGGACGAGCCATAGCGCAATACTGCGGGAAAACTGATTCATCCCTTTCATAAAAAGCGTATCACGCTACTTAATTCGCGCGCAATCATTAGTCTGGCGAACCAAGGCGCCGAGCCCTGATCTGCAATACAGTTTCGCTAGCCGTGGACACCAGCGCGCCCTCGCCGCGTAAAATGCCAGGTAACCACACAATTTGCCTTCCCATGGCGATTACCGGAAACCTGCCCCGCAGCCGCGGCGGCAGTTTTCTGTCGATGAACACGTCTTTTACCTTGCGGGTGCCCGCCATCCCAAGCGGCCGAATCCTGTCGCCGGGCTTGAAGTTCCGGGCGGTCAGCCCCTCGGCAGCGATTGCCTGAACATCGAAGAGGGCCGATGAATGGTCCGAAGGCATGGCTACCTGCCCGGCCCCGACCAGGCTCGCCTCGAATGCAAGTCCCGCTTCCAAGATCTCGGTGGTGCCTTCAAAGGCCAGTGGCGTAGAAAAATTCGCGCGCCCGGCCGGCACGTGGTCGGCAACCCGCAGCCGATCATATTGACGCACTGCGCGCCGTCCACCAGGAAGCGAAATTTCCCCGTTGGGAGGCCCGGAAAGGCAGAGGTGGTTGAGACCCTCCAAATGATCGCGGTTCACGCGGCGCAGACTTCCCAGGTGTATGGCCAGATACTGTCGCAAAACGGGGATCCGCAGCGAAGGATCGGCCCGCGCAAAGCGAGACACGTCAAGTTCGCCCCCGGCCGACAACATTCCTGAGAGTTCCTGGGCGGCAGCGCGGGATAGGAAACTATCGACGGACCGCATCTCGGCGGCCAGTGCGGCGAGCCGCTTCGATGCGCCCGGCGCGTATTCGCGATTGAGCGTCGGCAGCAAATCGTGCCGAATGCGGTTGCGCAGCAATGCAGAAGAAAAATTGCTGGCGTCGGTGACGAAGGTCGCACCGATCCCCTCGAGGTAGCTCAAGATATCGGCGCGGGTCAGCGAGAGCAGTGGGCGAACCAAACGACCCGGTCCGGTTTCGGCCATTGCAGACAGCCCGGCAATCCCCGTCCCCCGCAGCAGTCGCATCAAAACGGTTTCCGCCTGGTCATCAGCGTGATGTCCCACGGCGACATAATCGCTGCCGGTCCGGACAGCGGCACGATCCAGAAACTCGTGGCGAGCCTGGCGGGCGGCCTCCTCAAGGTTCGGCATCTGCGCGGCAAGGCCGGTTGCTCGTTCGACGATGAAGTCGACGTTCAGTCGAGCGCATAAGTCATGGCAGAAGCATTGGTCGCGATCGGACTCATCGCCACGCAGGGCATGATTCAGATGAGCGGCCGCAAGCCGATAGCCGGAGGATTCGCGCAACTCGACCAGCGCGTGCAGCAATGCCACGGAGTCGGCTCCGCCCGACAGCGCGACCACAATCGGTGCCCCCGGGCGCACTCCAACCCGCTCAAGGGTATGCCTTATCTCGGCGAGGAATGCTTTCCGCTGCCGCTGCCTCATCTTCTAGAAAGCCTATGCGCCACCTTCCGACCGGGCAACGTGCCACTAGCGGCCCATGCGGTCGAGCAACTGGAGGATGATGCCGATGCCAGGCAGGTTGACCTCGAGTTCTTGTTCCAAAGTGCGAATCAGCCGCGCACGCTCCAGCGCGGAACGATCGTAAAGCGGCTGAGCCCTTCCTGCCGATTCGAGGAGTTGCGATGGGACCAGCAGTTCCTCCTGTTCCCAGACCGAGAGTTGGCGTTCAGTAACTCCGATCATGGTGCAGAACGCGCTTCGACTGATCAGGACATGCTCACCGCCGCGAGACGATTTACGATTCCGGACTCCGCGTTTGGGCATGAGGCATCAGCTCCTCGGCATCATTTCCGTTCGCGGATCTTTGACTGCCCGCGCGCGGCGGCTCTCGGCAAGTTGCTCCATGAGCTTGCGCTCGGCGTCGTTCAGATCGGTCGGCGCGAGTACCTTGATTTCGTACAGCAGGTCTCCGGCCGCTTCCTTGCCGCGGCCCGGAATCCCGCGTCCCCGCAGGCGCAGCACCCTCCCGGTTTGCGAAGCGGCAGGAATCTTGAGCGATACCCTGGCGCCTTCGGGGGTTGGTGCGGTGACTTCGGCACCTAGCGCCGCTTCGTAGTCCCAAACCGGCAGCTCGCAGCGGATGTCCCGTCCGGAAATGCCGAATGGAAGGTGCGGTTCGATGCGAACCATGAGAAACAGGTCGCCATTGAGATCGGGGCGCGTGCCGTGTCCGCCCTGTCCCTTGAGGCGCAGCTGAGTGCCGTCGGTGACACCGGCCGGAATCGTTACTTCCAGGGCCCGCGGAGTAGGTATGACGCCGGCGCCGCCACAGGTTTCGCAGGCGCGCGCCGCCTGGATGATGCGGTTTTTCCCCTGCCGCTGCTCGCTGGTGACGATACCGGAGCCGCCGCAGGTGGAGCATTCATCCTGCGCCACCATTTCCAGCCGCCGGCGGGCACCCTTGATCGCATCATAAAGGTTTACTTGAACTTCCGCGCGAAGGTCGGGCGCGCGCACCGGCTCCGCCGAGAAGCCAAATCCGTGCGTCCCGCCGCCCGCGCGAAACCCGCCGGAGGCACCGCCGAAAAACTGCTCAAAGAAATCGCTGAAATCGCCCGCTCCGAAGTGCGCATCGCCGCCGCGGCCGCCCGCCGCCGCTTCGCGCGCGTACCGGCGCATCATCTCTTCCTGCGAGACGCCGTGTTCCCAGTCCGCTCCGAGTTCGTCGTACTTCTTGCGCTTGGCGGGATCGCTCAGGACCTGGTAGGCCTCGTTGATTTCCTTGAACTGTTTTTCGGCGTCCTTGTTTCCGGGATTGACGTCGGGATGATGTTTGCGGGCGAGTTTGCGATAGGCGCTCTTGATGTCGGCCTCACGAGCGGTGCGCTCGACACCGAGCACCTTGTAGTAGTCGCGGAACTCCATCCAGGTGGTCCGTATTCAAAGATGCGCACGAATCCGTGCGGCGCAAGTGTAATTGAGAAATCCGGAGTCCGCTACGAAGAACGATCCGAGGGGGCTTCTTCGCCCGCCTGCAAGTCGTTTAGAGCGTCGAGCCGCTTGCGGAGCGCGTCCAGCTCGCGCTCGAGGTACGCCTGGCGACGCCAGATGAATGCGACGTACAGAAAGAACGCCGCGAAGATGATGCTATACGCCACGAATAGGTAGCCGAGATGTTCCATGGTGAGGTTTCCCGGTTTACGCGGCGCCGGCGCGAAAACGGACCAGCGCGATTTCCCGGGCGAGCGCAGCCAGGCGCGTGCGCATCCTGAGCTCGGAAAAGCGCAGCAGCAGAAGCCACGCAAAGAGCAGAGTGAAGGCCGCCAGCGATACCAGCAGCGTCACCACCATGCGAGGATCTTCCAGACCGTGGCCGCCCTGGCGGGTGACGAGCACGGCGGGATGAATCGTGCGCCACAGGCGCACCGACACGATCACCACCGGCACGTCGAGCGCCGCCACGATTCCGACCACCGCGGCAAACCGGGCGATTTGCGGCGTGTCATCCGCAATCGTCCGCAGCATCAGGTAGCCGCCATACATCAACCACAGCACGAAGGTGGTGGTGAGGCGGGAATCCCAGGTCCACCAGGTACCCCAGATGGGTTTGGCCCACAGCGATCCGGTGACCAGGACGAGAGTGCAGAACAGCATGCCGATTTCGACCGCGGCATAGCCGAGATCGTCCCAAACTTGCGCTCCCATCCAGAGATAGAAAATTCCCGCGATCGCGACCAGCCCAAACGACGCGAATGCGACCCATGCGCAAGGCACGTGGAAATAGAAGATGCGCTGGACGATGCCCTGGTCAGCTTCGGTCGGCACCCACACGAACACCATGTACAGAGCGACCAGCATCGCGGTCAAAGCGGACAGGCCGAGCGCACCGTAAAGACGCCGGTTCATCGCCCCTACTCTTCTCCCACCACGTGCTCGAACAATAAATAGCCGGCAACGATAAACAGCACATCGAACGCGATAAGAATTCCGACCCACTCGCGCGCCGCTGCTAGGGGAGCACCGGACAACGCTGCCGCGCTGGCTTTTACCCCCGCAATCAGAGCGGGCACGAACAGGGGCACCATCAGCAGCGGCAACAACAACTCTCCACCGCGGGCACGAATCGATATGGCCGCCAACAGGGTCGCGAGCGCGGAGAAGCCTAACGCACCCAGGATCAGCGCGATCGCCAGGGTCACGAGTGACCCGGAAAACTCAAGATTGAAAAAGACCACCGCCATGATGGTTGCCGCGACGGCAGCGGCGATCATGAAAGTAGCCGAAGCCGCCAGCTTGGCCACATAGAGAATCGCGCGGTCGACCGGGCTCAGCAGCAGTGCACGAAGACATCCGTTTTCGTGTTCCGCAACCATCACCCTGATCGCGCCCAGCATCCCGGCGAAGACCAGTGCAATCCAGAGCGCGCCCGCGGCGGTCGCAGGTCCGCCGCCGGCGGTTCGATCGAGCGCGAAGGTCAGCACGACCAGGACCAACAGGGCAAGCGATACCAGCGCGGTGGTGCTTCGCCCACCGCGCAGCTCGAGTAGCAGGTCCTTGCGCAGAATTGCGAGAAATGCGCTCATGAGGGCCGAGGCCTGAGTAGCGAACGCAGCCGCCCTCGGCGGGGCGCGTCTTCTTCCTGGTAGGGCACGACCTGTCCGCGCACGATTTCGTAAACCTCGAATTCGATGCTCTGGACTGCGAACGGAGTGTGCGCCGTCGCGACTATCGAGCATCCTTCGTCGAGCACTGATTTGATAAGGGTTCGCACGCGGGCCGTTCCGTCGGGATCCAGGCCGGCGAAAGGTTCATCGAGCAACAGCAGTGATGGCCCGTGAATCATCGCGCGTGCGGCCGCCAGCCGCTGCTCCATCCCGCGGGAAAAAGTTCTCACGCGATCGCCGGCCGAGTCAGCCAGCCCGAGCCGTGCAAGCCACGACTCCGCCGCCTCGCGCGGTGCGGAAACTTCGTAGAGCCGCGCGTAAAATTCCAGATTCTCGCGCGCGGTAAGGTTCGGATAGAGAAAGCTCTGATGCGACATCATCCCGATTCGCCGGCGATAACGCGGCCCGAAACGCCGGGTGTCTTCCCCAAAGACCAGGGCGTAGCCCGCGCTCGGCGCGATCAACCCGGCGAAGATTGACAGCAGCGTGGATTTACCGCAACCGTTGCCGCCGATCACGATCGCGGCCCGTCCCGGGCTAAGCCGGAACTCGGTCTCCTGCAGGACCGGGGTGAGGCCGAAAGTCTTGCCCAGGGCGTGGGTTTCGATAACCGGTGCCGCCATCCGTCAGCTCGCGCGGTCGCGGTCGCGCGGCCGCAACCGGACACCACACTCTCCGCAGAACCGGGAGTCGGCGGGGCAGCGGGCCGCGCATTGTGGACAAAAGTTGATGTCGCGCGGCGCGACCCGCGGTGCGCCGGCGGCACCGCGCGCGGACTCGATCCTCCGCACCGAGCCTTTCCCGCGCGCCGGGTCGGCGCGGAATTTCTCCAGAGCGGCCATGGCCCTGAGTGCGCGCTGTTCCAGGGTCGCGTGGAGCGACCCGTAATCGAACTCGGAAAGCTTGCCCATCTCGTGGTCGAATTCGAGTTCGCGCAGGCCCTGCACCGCCAAGCCGCGCTCGTGCTCGAGCCGCTCGCGATCGACCTCGCTTGAGCTCCTTTGGCGCCGGGGGAAAAGGCCGCCTCCCAACGGAGCCGCGACAAACAACGCAACTCCCGCGATGATCATGGCGGCGGCCAGGTATGCCACGGGTCAGCTGCGCTCCCGAATCTCATGCGCGAGCCGACTTTTCAGTTCAGCGTCAAACTGGGGGTCGTCAGATTGGGGGCTCGGCAGCGCGCTTGCGCCGCCCGCAGCCGCGGGAAGCGAACGCCATCGATTAGCCGCGTATACGATGATGGCGCCGCCCAGCACCACGACGAGGAAGGGCATCACCCACGCCACCAGGTTGAAGCCCTCGGTGGTCGGAGCGGACAGGACTTTTTCGCCGTACTTCTGGCGATAGAAGGCGATGATTTGAGCTCCTGACTCACCCTTGCCGATCATCGACTCGATCTGCTCACGCACCGGAACCGAAAAACTGCAGGTCGGATGGTTGCAGTTGGCGACGGTCAGGCCGCATCCGCATTGGCAAGTGAGACCTTGGCTGATGGCAGCCAGAGTTGGCCGCTCGGCCGCGCGAACCGCGAGATCACCGCCGAGCGCAAATGAAAATGCCAGCGCCAAACCACCCAACGGAGCGGCATAAGACAGTAGGCGCTTCATGCTCAATCTCCGCCCGGGGCCGGCTCGCCGGCTATTTCGGAATCGGCGGCACCGCGCAGGGCCACGGCAATCGCCGCGCGCTCGCGGACGTTCGGCCACATCACGACTACGGTACCCAACACCATCAGGATTCCACCGCCCCAAAGCCAGAAGACAAGGGGAGTCAGAAACACCTCGAAAGTGGCCTGCCGTCCGCTGTCATCGAGGCCGGCCAGGACTACGTAAAGGTCCGCAAACGGCGTCGATCGGATTGCCACTTTGGTGGCGGGCTGCTGCTGACGCTTGTAGAAAAGCTTGGCCGGCGACATCTGCGCGACTTCGCGCCCATCGCGGGTTACGACCAGGTTCGCCGTCGCGCTCTGCAGATGCGGCGTATCGATCGGAAGAACCCCGAGGTAGCGGAGCTGGTAGGGACCCACCGCAAAGCTCTGCCCCTGATCTACCGTCTTCTTTACTTCGGTCTTGAAGAACGCTGACCCGACGATTCCCACGAATGCGACAATCACGCCGATATGAATGATGTATCCGCCGTAGCGGCGATTGTTCTTTGCGACCAGGTTGACCAGAGCGGTCGCAGATGACTCACCAATCATGTGCCGGCGTGCACTCACCCCACGGCGGAACTCGACGATTATGGTGCCCATCACGAACGCGGCCACCGACAGGGCCGCCACCACGTACCAGGCGCGGATGTGAAAGGCAAAAGCCAGCAGTCCGGCGGCCAGGCCGAGGGCGGCGGGAGCGGCGAAGCTTTGTATGAGATTGCGGGGCGTGGTGCGTCGCCATGCGATCAACGGGCCAACCCCCATCAGGAAGATCAGGGCGAGCGCGAGCGGCTCGTTGACCTGGTTGAAGAACGGCGGCCCGACCGTGATCTTCACGCCGCGAACGGCTTCGGACAGTACCGGGAAAATCGTCCCCCAGAAAACCGCGAACGCGATGCCAACCAGCACCAGGTTGTTGAATAGAAACGCGGCCTCGCGCGACAGGTACGATTCGAATTCGGCTGGACTGCGCAGGTCGCCCGATCGGAAGATGAGCAGCCCCGTATACGCAACGACCGCGAGCATGAGGAAGCCGAGGAAATATGGGCCAAGGCCAGATTGCGTGAATGAATGAACCGATGAAATGACGCCGCTGCGGGTGATGAACGTGCCGAAGATGGTAAGGGCGAATGCGAGCCCGATGAGCGCGAGGTTCCAAACCTTGAGCATGTCCTTGCGCTCCTGGATCATCACCGAATGCAGGTAGGCGGTCATTACCAGCCACGGCATGAAGGCGGCGTTCTCTACGGGATCCCATGCCCAGTACCCACCCCATCCCAACACTTCGTAAGCCCACCGTGCGCCGAACAGGTTGCCAAGTGTAAGAAAGAACCACGAAAAGATTGCCCATCGGCGCGTGGAGCGGATCCAGGAATCGTCGAGCTCGCCCGTTATCAGAGCGGCAGCCCCGAACGCGAAAGGAACCGTTGAACTGACATAGCCGGTATAGAGGGACGGCGGGTGAATCGCCATCCAGTAGTTCTGCAGCAGCGGGTTGAGGTCGGTCCCCTCACTGGGCACGAGACTAAGCACATCGAAGGGTCGCGTCACGAAATTGAGCATCCCGAGGAAGAAGACGGCGACCATCGCGAGTACGACGGTCGCGTATGGAGCAATCTCTGGATTGCGCCGACGATTCTGGAATGCAGCAATCGAAGTAAAGATTGAAAGGAGCCAGGTCCAGAATAGAAGCGAGCCCTGCTGTCCGCCCCACAGGGCGGCGAATTTGTACGGGGTCGGAAGCGTGGTACTGGAGTAGGCTGCGACGTATTCGAGCGAGAAGTCTGAACTGAGCAGGCCGGACCACAGCGCGACCACGGCCAGCGTGACCAGCGCACACATTGCCCACAGCGCGTGCCGCGCACTGGCCAGAAACTCGGCGCGTTGGTTGCGTGCCCCGTAGAGATTCGCTCCGATCGAATAGACGGTGAGGAGCAGCGCGAGCAGCAATGACAGACTTCCAAGCTGCGACATCGGAGCCTACTTGTTTCTCTTGGCCTGGTATTTGGACGGGCAGCTGGTCAGAACCTGAGTGGCGGCGATTTCGCCAGCAGGAAGGAGCCTTCCCTCCACGATAACATCGCGGTTCTCCGCGAACATGTCGGGCTTGGGTTCTCCGATCGAAGTCACTTTGAACGAAACCGGGTCGGTCGCGACTACCGGAGCCACGGCGCCATCAGCCCCCGGCTCGGGAATCGGCATGATCGCGAATCTGAGGGTGAGCGACGCCGGGTCCCAGGCGATAGTTCCGACCTTGACCCGACCTGCGACGCGAAGCGACTGACCACCGAGCTCGGCCTGCCGCGCGGCTACTTCATTGACGGTCAGGTAGTATTCCGAGGTGCTGCGTATCGCCGTCACGATCAGGTAGGCGATAGCCCCCACGATCAGCGCCGAACCAATCACAAAGCGGAGCTTTATGCGCATAAACCGCAGAACCTGCGCAATTCTTTCAGGCCTACCCGTGACGGGCAACCAGAGGGAAGCCGGAGGTTTGCCGGGTCCTACACCGTCTACGGGAGAGAACCTAGAGAGACCAGAAAAATCAACCCCGCCACCTCGCGCACACGGCTACTCCGGCGGCTCAGATTCGCGGACCTGATGGGGGCCGAAGGCTACGCCGCGTCTGCTCGCGCGGATAAAAGCGAGCATCTCGGCTACTTCAGGTGACAACGGGCCGGAGCTCTCGAGACGTTCGATCGCGAGCTTCAGATTCTGGCGCTCTCCGAATAGCGCGATAAAGGCGCGACGCAGTGCCGCGATCGCGGCAGTTTTGATTCCGGCGCGGCGCAGCCCGATTGAATTGATTGCACGCAGCGTATGGACCCCATCAACGATGCAGAACGGGGGAATGTCACGGCTCATTCGGCTTCCGCCGCGGGTCAGAGCGAGCTGTCCGATGCGGGTGAATTGATGGACCACGCAATTACCCGATACCAGCGCGCGATCGCCGACCTCGACCCATCCCGCGAGCAGCGTGCCGCCGCCCACGATGACTCGATTGCCGATCCGGCAGTCGTGAGCGATATGCGCGTTGTGCATGACGAAGTTGTCGTCGCCGACGATGGTTATCTCGCCCTGCTCGCATCCACGATGAACAGTGGAACCTTCGCGAAACACGTTGCGATCGCCGATTCTCACCTTGCGCAGCGAACCGGCGTACGTAAGGTCCTGCGGTTCATCGCCGATGACGGCGGTAGGGTGAATCACATTGTCGGCGCCGATCTCGGTATCGCCGAGAATCGTCACGTGGCCAATGAGCCGGGTACGCGCGCCGACTTTGATTCTGCCCTCGAGCAGACAAAAAGGCCCAACCTCGACATCGGGCGCCAGTTCGACTTCGGCGCCGATGACCGCCGACGAATGGATGCGGGGGGCAGCGTTCGTGGGGCTACTCACCTACCGGTGATTTCGGAGGAATCGGCACCGGGGATTGCTCGTCGGCCAGGAAATTGCCTTGGCATGACTTACCCTGGCCCGGCGCGAAGCCGCGCCGCCTTATCCCCAAACCCTCCATTTTCGAAATGACGCACGGGTCATCCATCTTTAGTGAAGGATCTTCGACTTCCTGCGATCGTCGGGGTGTTCCTTGTCATCGACCTTTCCGCCGGCCACGCGGTAGTCGCCGCTGGCCCAGGTACCCAAGTCGACCAGGTGGCAGCGCTCGGAGCAGAAAGGACGGAATGGATTGTTCTTGGACAGGTCCGTCAGCTTTTTGCAGATTGGACAGCGCATATTCTCGGAACCTGCCAGATAGACGCCGCGAGCGCAACGCGACCGCTCGTAACGAATCACGAGCCTTAAGCTCATCGCGTTCATGTCACTCCATGGCACTGGTCGGAAAAGCCTGGAGCAGGACACCATCTTTGGTGATCTTGACGCACTGAACCGCGGTGCGTTCGAAGTCGGGATCGCAGAGCGGAGCGTCCAGACCGGGACATCGATAGAGGCTGGGCTCCAGAGTTTCGCATTTGCCCAGATCGAACTGCGCTCTTGCGCCCTTTTGCGGAGACGTTTCCTGCGGCGGCGTAGCGGTCGAGCAAGCGGCCAGCACGGCGGCCATGGCAACTGCACATAATCCTACGTGGATCTTGCGGCCACTGGCGATCATCGACCTGATCTGCCCCTAAAGGAAGCGATCGATCAAGCACTGAAATTCAGGAGGCGCGTAACAAGCACTGCAATGCGGGACACGGGCTAGAAGATCTGAGCGCCCTTGCACTTGTTGGAGCCGCCTGCGTGCCGGAATGTCGCACTTTGGTAATCGTAGACGAACCGCTTGAACTCGCAATATTGAGTGTTCGGCGTGAGCCCCTTGTAGTCGATGCGCACTTCGACTCGAAGTCTCGATTTCCCGCTGACGACGTCCTTGTACGAACCGGCGGTCAAATAACGATAGAAGAAATGATCGACCTCCGGAGCGATGCTACCTGTTTCGTGCACATCCATCGCGCCAGGAAATGGATCGGGCGCAGGCTTTCCATCGATCAGGGCGTCCACGCTTACCAACCCATCGACGGCCGGGATCCGTCCGAAGTTTTTGTACACCACCGTCAGATGTGGATCGGGGGAATTAGTCGCTTCAAATTCCACTTTCGCGACCCCCGTGAAGGGACGGTCAGCGATGGCGAAGACCAGGCTGGTTACCTGGGCGGTCCGCCAGGTGGCAAACGCGCTGAAGCCGGTCGCGATCACCATCAGCACCGCGAGGAGGTCCGTAAGCCCGATCGCGCGAGAGACCCGCCGCTCTTCGGCGTGCTCCCAGCGTCGTTCGCGCTCCAGCTCGTGGCGCAGCAGGTTCCCGTTCTGATCCTGGTCCTCGTTTCCCCTCTTGAGCCGGTGCTCGGCCATCCGAATCCCCCTTGTCGGTCGTCACGCGGGGCGGGCTTCAGTCTAATGAGAGTCGGGCGCCATCAACCATAGCACGCTAAGTGGAGGGAGCTCGATTGCGATGGAATGACTGAAGCGACGATGCGGAACGGGCTGCGACTGAATCCCGCCAAGGTTTCCGCGATTCCCGCCACCGTAGACGGCGGCATCGGTGTTCAGGATTTCGCGGTACCATCCCGGCCTCGGCACACCTACTCGAAAACCTCTTCGCAAAACCGGCGAGAAGTTGCAGACACAGACAATGGTGCGACCGCTGGCGGGTGCGATCCGCAGAAAGGCGATCATGTTGTCGTCGGCCGCGTCCGCTTCGAGCCATTCGAACCCGGGCAGCTCGACATCGGCCTCCCACAGGACCGGCTCTTCGCGGTAGAGACGGTTCAGGTCGCCGACCAGCGCGCGCAGCCCGCGATGCGACTCGTATTCGAGCAGATGCCAATCGAGGCTTGAGTCGTGATCCCATTCGCGCCATTGTCCGATTTCGCCACCCATGAACAGATGTTTCTTGCCGGGGCGCGCCCACATGTAGCCAAAGAGCGCACGCAGATTGGCGAACTGCTGATGCATCGCGCCGGGCATTTTTGCTAACAGGGCACGCTTGCCGTGCACGACTTCGTCGTGCGAAAGCGGCAACACGAAATTCTCGGTCCACGCATACAGCATTCCGAAACTCAGGTTGCGATGGTGCCATCTGCGATAGATGGGATCGAGTGCGAAATACTCGAGCGTATCGTGCATCCAGCCCATGTCCCACTTGAGACCGAAGCCGAGCCCGCCCATGAAGGTGGGCCGGCTGACTCCCGACCATGCAGTGGATTCCTCGGCGACCATCATGATGCCCGGGTTCAGTGCGTAGACCTGCTCGTTGAGCGCACGCAGAAAAGCGATCGCTTCCAGGTTCTCGCGGCCACCATAAGCGTTGGGGATCCATTCGCCGGCTCGGCGTGCGTAGTCGCGATAGATCATCGACGCGACCGCGTCGACCCGGAGTCCGTCGGCATGGAACTCCCCTAGCCAATAGAGCGCGCTGGCAATCAGAAAACTGCGCACTTCGTTGCGGCCGTAGTTGAAGATGTAGGTGCCCCACTCCGGATGATCTCCGAGCCGGGAATCCTCATGCTCGTAGAGCGCGGTCCCGTCGAAACGCCCCAGGCTGAATTCGTCCTTGGGGAAATGCGCCGGCACCCAGTCGAGAATCACGCCGATTCCGCGTCGATGGAGCTCGTCGATCAGGAAGCGGAAATCGTCGGGATGGCCATAGCGCGAGGTTGGAGCGAAGTAGCCGCTGACCTGGTAGCCCCAGGATCCGGTAAACGGGTGCTCCATCAATGGGAGAAACTCCACGTGCGTGAAACCCATCTCCTGCACGTATTCTCCAAGCTGCACCGCCAGCTCTCGATAGGTGAGGGAGCGGTTGCCTTCTTCCGGCACCCGGCGCCACGAGCCCGGATGCACCTCGTAAATCGATACCGGAGACTTGATCGGGTCGCGCCGGGCGCGCGCCGTCATCCAGGCTTCGTCGCGAAACTGATAGTCTGAGCGGTACACGACCGAAGCGGTGGCTGGCGGCGTCTCCATCTGCCTCGCAAACGGATCACTCTTGAGCAGTAGATTTCCGCCGCGCGTGCGAATTTCAAATTTGTACAGCGTGCCGGGCTCCAGATCGGGAACAAAGAGCTCCCAAATTCCAGAGCTGCCCAGCACCCGCATCAGGTGAATGCGTCCGTCCCAGCGGTTGAAGCTCCCGACCACACTGACGCTGACTGCGTTCGGTGCCCATACCGCAAACGCAACTCCGGCAATCTCCCCCATTTGAGTGGGACGCGCACCCAGGCGGTCCCACGCGCGATGGTGTGTCTGCTCGCTCCAGAGGTGCAGATCGAGATCGCCGAGGGTCGGTAGAAACGAATAGGGATCGTGGAGGATAATCGCGGCGCCGTCATCGCGATGAATCTCCAGTCGATATGGAAATACTTCGCGGCGATCCGGCACGATGGCTTCGAAGATGCCATGGTCGACCTGCTCCATCTCGACCCGCGCGGTGCGATCGTAAAGCAAGTACACGCGGACGGCATCGGGCCGATAGGCACGGACGGTGACGAGGTCATGTGCCGGATGCGCACCGAGAATGGAATGCGGATCCGGATGCTGGAGGGCGAGCAGGCGTTCGAGGCCAGCGCGATCAACCGCCCGCGAAGCAACTTGGCCGGTGAGTGCCATCCTCAAAGCGATAAAGCGTAGGCGCCGTATCCAGAATCAGTCTAGACCATATGATGAGGGTCCGCATCGTTGGTAACGTCGCGTGCAAACGCGCGACCCCGACCGGGGCGTAATCCGAAAGAGAACGAGAACTATGCGGAAGCATCGAACGTAGTTGTCTAAGCGGCCGGCGTTGCAGTTAGGATCGCGCACCGACCGGGTCCGGCGAACCAGCGTTGCGGAGGTGAAAAAAATGGCAACGAACCCGAGCGCGCATCCAGACGCCCTTGATCCCATTGATGGGTCAGCTCGAAGTTATCGAGCCCGGTCTCGCGATGTTTCATGGCTTTGCGAACGTCGCTTTCGCCTATGGACGCGGCGACATGATCGCGGTCGACACCAGCTCGCGGCAGATGGGTGAGATGGCGGTCGCAGCGATTCGCAAGATCACCGAGGAGCCCGTCACGCTGATCGTTTACACGCATGGCCACGCCGACCACGCATTTGGCACCGCCGCCTTCGTCACGGATTCGGCACTGCGGGGTTATCCTCGACCCCGAATCTGGGCGCACGAGGACATCGCCCGCCGATTTCGCCGCTATGGACGCACCGAAGGATGGCAAGCGCATATCAATCGGTTGCAATTCGGCGTCGAGACTCTACCAGGACTGTTCTCTGCAGCGTCTCACATCGAGCCGGACCTCACCTATCGTGGGACGCAGGTGCTGGAACTCATGGGAGAGGCTATCGAGCTGCACCATGCGATGGGCGAAACCGATGATGCTACGTGGGTCTGGATGCCACTGCGGCGAATCGCGATGGTTGGTGACTTGATCATCTCCTCGCTTCCCAATACCGGCAATCCGAACAAGGTGCAGCGCTACACGCTCGAATGGGCCGAGGCTCTCGAACGCATCGCCGCAAGAAAGCCGCGCTACATTCTGCCCGGGCACGGGCCCGTATATCGGAGTGAAGAGCGGTGCGAGGAAGTCTTGCGCGAAACGGCACGTGCCCTGAGATTCATCCACGATGAGGTCGTGCGGAGATTGAACGACGGTCAATGGCCGGTCGAGATCTTGGAGGCTGACATCCAACTCCCCCCGGAGCTGGCATCCAAACCGTTCCTGGCTCCAATCTATGGATGCACTGCGTTCGTCGTGCGCGATGTGATTCGCCGTTACGCCGGATGGTGGTCGGGGCAACCATCGCAGCTGTTTCCGGTCAGTCGGCGCGATCATGCGCGCGACCTGATCGCGGTCTGTGGACGCGAAGCGCTTTTGGACCGGGCTCGGTCGCTGAAAAATTCCAGCCAGCTTAAACGCGCCCTGGCGATGGCGGAGCTGGCCCTCGATGCGGACCCCGGAGATCAAGAGGCGACGCGGTTAAACGCGGAGATTCTGGAGGCGTTTGCGCTGACCGAGCGCTCATTCATAGCGCGAAATCTTTTCACGGGCGCCGGCCGAAACCTGCTTCGGAGTTTGACCAAGCAAAACGCACCGTAAGCCTGCGCTGGGCAAGCGAAACGAGTTCCTGCATCCAAGGGACGGCTGGAGTCTAACCCCGAAAAGCGACCACCGATCCCCGGTTTTCGGGTCATTTTCTGCCCCTTTCCCAAGTCTTCGCCAAACAGAAGACAAAGGAGAGCATATCGCTCCTCAGGCATGAATCGTGAATTATCAGGCGGACATGGAGAGCACGGAACTCGGGTGAACCTCAAAAACCCGAGGAAGTGAGCAAAAGCCTATGAAAACCTCGACTACCAGTACCGCCACCGATAACCCAAGTCGGAAATATTGCCGGTTGCTCGAACCGGTGCGCGATCACGCGGGTCATATCCGCTTTACCGAGGCCGTCGAAATAATCAAGGAAATAGACAATCTCGACCGCCACATGTACCTCGTTCGCTTTGAGGACGGATCCACTACCTTCGTCTTTCCTCACGAGGTGGAAGTTCTTACCACGCCTCCGCTGAGAAACGCTGCCTAGCAACGAGCCCCTTTCGCGAATCAAGATATCCAACTGCCGGTGGCCGCCGCGTCAGCGGATCGAAGCGCGGCGGCCGTGGGTTCGTCGCAGTCGATTCTTCCACTTTCCTCATGAAATCGGGTGCGGTTTCCAGACCTGCGCCTTTTGCCCGGTCCACATTGCTGGTTGCCAGCCGAGTTCTACTCGGGTGGGCGTCACCAGGAGAAGCGCAAATTCGTCCGACTGCGGCCCTTTGGGCCAGAGCTCCCTGAGCTCGTACGCGAACATGCCCCCGTTCCAGAGCCTATTTCTTTCGTTCGAATCACGGATAACGCGCGCGGTATCGGTCACGGTCAGATGTGCGATGGGGCGGCTTCCGGGAGCTTCAAAAAACAACTCGACATGAGGGTGCCGTCCAATCTGCCGAGCCTTTGCGGAAGTGGGATTGGTGGCTATCCAGAGCTGTCGTCCTTCAAAGGCGGGAAAGACGACGCGCACTCTGGGCTGGCCTTGATCGACGGTCGCCAGGTACGCGCGATTGGAGGACCGCGCGACCGCCCAGACCTGATTCCAGAACGCCGCTCGTCCATCGGAGCGCAATTGGTCGCCAACGCGCGTCTGCCGCTAGGCCGACTTAAGCTGCTGGATGTCGTCGAGCAGCACTCGCTCGTGGGCCTGCGGGTTTACTTTCGTGTAGACCTTGCGCACGGTGCCCTTGGGATCGATCACGAAGCTGGTCCGCTCCCAGAACTTCATGCCGTTCCATTCGACCTGCCTGATTCCACAAGCGCCGATGAGCTCTCGCTTGGTGTCGGCGAGCAGATCGATCGTGAAGCCGAATTTGTTGCAGAAATTCTTGTGCGATCCGACATCGTCCTGGCTAACGCCCACCACGCTGATTCCGGCCGCATCGAACTCGGCCTTGGAGGCCGTGAATGATTTGCCCTGGATCGTGCATCCGGGAGTGTCATCTTTCGGATAAAAATAGACCACCAGCCACTTGCCTGCGTAGTCGTCGAGCTTGACGGTCCTGCCGTCCTGATTGTGGAGGGAAAAATCCGGGAACGATTTTCCTGCTTCAAGCATGGCCTGCTCCTTGTCGCGGGGAGATTACCAAATTTCCCGACCCGATTCGCAACCGCTCAGCCAGCCAATCGCGGAGGTCGCGAGGTGACCCAGCGGGTGGCTTCATCGTACGCATAAGCGAGCTGCATACAGGCCGTTTCGGCGTGATTGGGTCCCGCGAGCTGGATTCCCATCGGCAGGCCTCGCGCATCGAAGCCGGCCGGGACGTTCAAAGCAGGACAACCGGACATCGTGAACGGGATCGTAACTTCCATCCAGCGGTGATAGGTGTCCATCGCGGTGCCGTTGATCTCGCTTGGCCACCGCAACGAAGCGTCGAAAGGAAACACCTGCGCGGAAGGCAGAATGAGGAAGTCGTACTTCTCAAACATTGCCCGGACCGCCTGGTACCATGCGCTGCGAACCACTGAGGCATCGGCGATGTCGTAGGCACTGACTTTGAATCCTCTTTCGATTTCCCACTGAGCTTCGGGCTTGATCAAAGCGCGCCGCGCAGGATCGGCATAGGCTTCCTTGAGGAACGCTCCGACCTGCCAGGCGCGGAGCTTGAGCCAGTTCTGCCAAACGCGATCGATTGGAAAGTCGGGAAGCGCTTCTTCGACCACGCATCCAAGTTCCTCGAATGGTCTCAGCGCGCGCCGGCACAGATCGAGCACCCCCGCCTCGAATGGAAGGTAGCCGCCGAAATCGCCGAGCCATGCCAGGCGCGTGCCTCTAAGCTCGCGTTTCAACGGCTCGCTGAATTGAGATGCGTCCTGCCGATTCGACAGCGGCACCCGCGCGTCATAGCCCGCCATTACGGAGAGCAGCATTGCGAGGTCGGGAAGATTCCGTGCCATCGGGCCATGCACGGAGAGCGACGGCATGAAGACCTCGCGCCAATCCGCAGGAACGCGACCGAAAGAAGTGCGAAATCCGAAGACGTTGTTGAACGCAGCTGGATTACGTAACGAGCCCGCATGATCGCTGCCATTCGCAACCGGCAACATCCTGAGAGCCAGAGCCACCGCGGCGCCACCACTGCTGCCCCCGGCGGTCCGGGACTGATCGTAGGCGTTGAGGGTTGTGCCGAAGACAGGATTAAAGGTGTGCGACCCCAGGCCGAACTCGGGAACGTTGGTTTTGCCGATCACGATGGCACCCGTTCGCTTAATCCGCTCGGCGACGATCGAATCAGTGCGTGGAACGAAGTTGCGAAACAGCGGCGACCCGAGCGTGGTGCGGATACCATCGGTTGGTTCGAGATCCTTGATTGCCGCTGGAAGACCGTGGAGCGGACCGCACAGGTCTCCCCGTGCCAGCTGGGCATCGCGCTCTTGCGCCTGCCTGCGTAGGAGCTCACGCGGCTGCAGCGAGACGATCGCGTTGACGCGCGGATTGAGCAGCTCGATGCGATCGAGGAACGCATCCATGACCTCAACGCACGAGAGCTGCCCGGATTTGAGTGCGGCGCTCAGTGCCAGCGCGTCCAGGGATGTTATTTCGGTGTCGTGGGACAATGAGTCGGCCGTGCCAGGTCGAACAGCGCGTTGGCGGTCCTTCTGCAATTGAGCATCTTAACCGGTCGTGTGCTCCCTACTCCATGGAGGCTGCGGCCCCCGAGCGGATTAGCTTTTCGATCGCCTCTTTCGAGTAGCCGATCTCGCTTAAGACTTCGCGAGTGTGAGCGCCAACCTCCGGGGCGACCGTGGGCTTGCGCTTCTCGACGCCTTCCATGAACACGGGACTATTGATCGTTTCGATGGTGCGCTTGATGGGATGGTCGATTTCGATCACCGCTTCCGCTGCTCGCAGTTGCGGGTCGGCGACGACGTCATCGAGCTGGGGTAGCAGTGACCATTTTATGTCGAATTGCTTGAACAGCTTGCGCAAGGTGGGGATGTCGCGCGATTCGAATTGTGATTGCAGAAGCGCGTGGAGCTCCGCCGCGTTCTTGCTGCGGGCCGCGTCGTTGATAAACAAATCGCTGGTAGCGAGGTCCGGCATCCCGAGCGCTGCACACAGACGCGGAAACTCGTGGTCGGGATCGAGCTGCACCAGCATAAAGACCTTGCCATCACCGGCCAGGTACCCCGCGGTGAGTGGGTTGGGCGGCGGTCCGTCTGCGACCCGTTGCGGAAACTCGGCCCTGAGGAATTTCGCCTGCAGGTCGCAGGCGTTGGCCCAGGCACCGCTCGCGATCAGCGAGGTGCCGACTTTCGAGCCGCGACCGGTGCGCTCGCGGTTATACAGCCCAAGCATGATTGCCCCGAACATCGACATCGCGGTCGGATGATCGCCCATTCCGGGGCGGGCCCCGCCCGGAGTTCCGTCCCGTCCGACCACGCTCATCATCAGGCCGGAGCGCGCCCAGTACGCGAGCGCATCGAAGGCCGGATCGTCCGCGTCATCGCCGCGGTCGCCGTAGCCGGTGAGATGCGCATAGATGAGCCGGTCGTTCAGGGGGCGCAGATCCTCCCACGTCAGGTGAAACTTTTTGAGAATAAGCGCCTGGTAGTTGGTGACGAAGACGTCTGACTTTTTAACCAGTTCCAGGAGCGCCTCGCGTCCGGCGCGATCCGCGAGATCGAGCGCGACGCTGCGCTTGTTGCGATTGGTCAGGATCCAGCACCAATCGAGGTCGGCTTTCGCGGTCCCGGGAAGACGCGAGAACAGGCGCCAGAGATCGCCGCCCTGCGGGCGTTCGATTTTGATCACATCGGCGCCGAAATCCGACATCACCGTCGCGGAAGCAGGGCCCGCGATGTAGGTGCCGCAATCGATGACGCGAATTCCGGACAGAAGCCCTTTGCTCTCCATGGTGAGACCTCGACGCAGGAAATTAATTGGTCACTTAGTACAAAGTGCTGGTTTTGGAAACGCCCCCGGGTGGAAGGCTTGAAGATCGGGAGCGCTGGTGAATGCCCCGGCATGACCGTGACCGGCCTTCGCGCCGCCTCACCCCTCCCCTCGAGATCAAGGCAGCGGATCATCGGACCAGAACAGGGAATCAGGCGGCGGCAGATGCTGAGGCTGCGAACTGGGCTTCTTCGCGGGCGAGCGTGCGGCACCCGAGTAGTGCGACCGCGCCGACCGTCATCATCACTACAAAGGAAGCGATCGCGATCTGGTAGCTGCCGGTCACGTCGAAGATACGGCCCGTCACAATCGGGCTAAGGGCTGCGCCGATCGTTAAGAACACGCCAGTAACGCCCATCAGCGAGCCAAAACGTTTTACGCCAAGCGACTCGATTATGACCAGCGGCATCTGAACGCCGAGCGCGCCGAGCGCGAATCCTCCCGCAAGGATATTCACCGCCAAACCGAGCCCATAAGATGCCCCCATCAATCCGACGAAGCCAAGGGCGCCGAGAATGCAGGTCATCGTCATCGCGGTGCGCGCCCCGCTCCGATCGGCGAAGGGTCCTCCGAGTAAAGCGCCCAGGGTGGTCATCACGAGGAACATGCTCACGACGGTTGCCGCGAAAGTCGCGCTATACCCTACGCCGGTCAAATAGGCTACGTAGTGCGGCCCCATGCCATACGCGCCACCTCCTAGCAGGAATTGCACGGCGCAGATCAGCCAAAAGGAGCGGGTTTTCCTTGCCTGCCCGAGCTCGAAACCGGGGACCGGCACGGGAGCTGGCACCGCGGTATCAGCAGTTGCCGCACTTACCCCATCGTCGCCCGAATTCGCCGGTCGAACCAGCAGGAGAACCATCGGCACGACGATGAGCAGAATCGGGAGCCCGAGCGCGAAGTAGCCGGCGCGCCATCCCGCCAGCGTGATGATGTAATTAGCGAGCGGCGTCATCCCGGCGCCACCGATCGGCGCGGCTGCGAAGGCGATTCCGATCGCCAGTCCGCGCTGCCGCTCAAACCAGCTTGCGATGACGATCGAACATGGGATCGTCGTCGACGCGCCGACACAAATACCGAAGAGTCCGTTGATGACGAGAAACTGGTTGAAAGTCGCGGTGCGACTCAGCAGGATCCAAAGGACCCCAGTGATGGTCGCACCGACGATCATCATCTTCTTCGGATTGACCCGGTCGGCCAGCCATCCGATAAGCGGGCCGGTCGCTCCACCAGTGACCCAACCGCTCGCCAACGCGGTGGACAACTTCGCCCTCGTCCATCCAAAATGCTTCAGCACCGGCACGAAGAACACCGCGGAACTGTTGATCGCACCCCAGATAAAAAACATCATGACGCAGATCGCGCCCACGATAATCCATCCACGCCGATCTCGATCGGTCATGCGAAGCCTCGCTTGATGCCGGACTCGTACGACGCGCGCATACTATCCGGAAGCGGCTGGTCAGCGCCAGAGAGTTTCGTGAACCTTGAGCGAAAACCGCTCCCGGCTTTGCACCGATTGGGGCGCTTCACGCCCTGACTCGCCTCGCCGCCGGCTGGTTTCTCAGCGCGGACCCGGCTGCAGAGACGAGATTCGGTCTAGGGTCCGGTTTTTCCGCAGATCCTACTTAATCTCCGGGAGGGCACCGTGAATGTTCAACCGCTCAAAGACCGGGGTTAGGGGCATGCGCGGAGGCTTTGGCAAATCACCGGCGGCGCGGGGCCACACGATCGGCGTGAGATCGCTCGCGATTGCTTCACCTACCTTGATTCCCGGGCGATCCACGCTCGGATGCACGTAGGGCTTGGTGCGCGTCGCGCCGTCGCGGAAGTAAATCATGGTATGCACCCGGCGTGCGCGATTGCCTCGGGTGGGTTTTGCCAGGTGAACGGTGAGTCCGTGATGAAACGCCACCGAGCCGCGGGCAACCTCGACGTAAACCGGGGGAATTCCAGCGATGGCGGGATCCTCAAGAATCTTCACCTTTTCGTCAGCGGTAAAAATGTTCACGAATTTGCGCAGCCCCGCCCGATGCGATCCGGGTATGTAGCCCATGCAGCCGGTCTCGTGCGGGGAGCCATCGAACGGCACCCACGCGGTCAGGGTTTGGGTCTCGTCCATGGGCCAATAGGGTTGATCCTGGTGCGGCTCCGTATAGCGCCCGCCCGAATCCTTGTAGAGCGCCTGGTCGTGCCACAGACGCAACACCGGAACACTGATTAGCGTTGCAGCGGTTTGAGAAATTTTCGGATGAAAGGTCAACGGCAGCACGTCGGGGTGGTCTTCCCAGAGATTGATGCACTGGGTGAAGGACCGTTCGTAGAGGGACTTCTCTTCCAGCTTGCGATGATCATTACGGCCGCGATCGCGGACCGCGCGATCAACTGCCTCACCGAATTTCTGCAACTCGTCTTCGCTAAGCAGGTTTGGCACCACCACGAATCCGTCGCGGCGGAAGTTCTCGACCAAGACCGGGCTGACGATCTGTTTCTCGTCCACCGTATTCGCCCTGTGCATTTTTACTATGAGCGCTTGGGGCATGTCATGTACGCCCGTTACCCTCAACCCGCAGAGCTGAGCTAACAATCCGGATGTCTGGAGGCCGCTGACGATGGGGAACACCTACCGCGCGGAAGTAATCGGCTCGATGCTGCGGCCGGGCTATCTCAAGCAGGCGCGCAAGCGATGGGAAGCGAAGGACATCGCTACCCGCGAGTTCAAGGAGGTCGAGGACCGCGCAGTCGATGAGACCATCGCCCTGCAGGAGCAGTGCGGCGTCGACGTGGTCACCGATGGGGAGATGCGCCGCACGCATTTCATCGCCCCTCTTACCGACGTTATTTCGGGCGTCAAACCTATCGCGGGCTTCACCAGGGTATGGCGGCGCCCCCACGAACAGAACCAACCTGGTGAACAGACCAATATCCGGGTTCAATACGCGGTGGTGGACAAGATCCGGCGCACCCGCTCGCTGACCAACGAGGAGTTCACCTATGCAAGACGCCGGGCCCGCAAGCCGCTCAAGGTGACGCTGCCGAGCCCGCTGATGATGACGCTCAGATGGTCACCGCAATACTCGCGCATCGCATATCCGGATCCGTTTGATCTATTTCGCGATGCCGCTGCAATCGTGCACCAGGAGGCGCACGAGCTGGCGGCGTTGGGATGCGAATATATCCAAATCGATGCGCCCGAACTCGGCATGCTCTGTGACCCGGAACGGCGCACGCAGGACTTCGCCGACCAGGGAATGGATCCCGACCGGCTGCTCACCGAGGGAATGGATATCGTAAACTCGATCGCCGACGTTCCTGGTGTCTCCTTTGCCCTGCACGTATGCCGGGGCAACAACCAGGGCTACTACGTCGGCGAAGGCGGCTACGATCCGGTAGCAAAAGAGCTCTTCACGCGGGCGCGCAACTTCGAGCGGTTTCTGCTCGAATACGACGATTGGCGTTCGGGATCATTCGAAGCGTTGCGCGAGGTGCCGAAGGACAGATCGGTGGTGCTGGGCCTTATCTCGACCAAGCGCACCGAGCTCGAACCGATCGACGAGGTCGTCAAACGAATTGACGAAGCGGCGCGCTACTTTCCGCGCGAGCAGATGGGACTGTCGACTCAATGCGGCTTCGGGACCGTTTGGGAGGGCAATCCGATCCCGGAGTCCACCCAGGAGGCCAAGCTGCGGCTGGTTGCGGAAATAGCGCATCGCACGTGGAGATAGTAAAAGCAGCTTCAGGACACGACGGAGACATCACATATGGAACACATCGTCGTCGATACCAGCGGCGGGAAGGTTCGCGGAATAAAGAACGAGGGTACCAACATCTTCAAGGGGATTCCTTACGGGGGAGCGGTCGACGGCGCACGCCGATTTCTCCCGCCGCCCAAACCCGAGCCGTGGACGGGGGTGCGCGACGCACTGGAATTCGGCCCACGCGCATTCCAGGACGACAACGCGTTCGCCATGCCCGCCGAGTTGCTCAAGATTTTCTCCATCGCCGAGCCGCTGCCCATGAACGAGAACTGCCTGGTCCTGAACGTATGGACACCAGCCCTCAACGATGGACGCAAGCGACCCGTGATGTTCTGGTGTCACGGCGGCGCGTTCATCTCCGGATCGGGCTCTTCACCCTGGTATGACGGCGCCAATCTGGCGCGCAAAGGCGACGTGGTCGTGGTGACGATCAACCATCGCCTGAACGTGTTCGGCTTTCTCCACCTCGAGGAACTCGGCGGTGGTGAGGCGTTCGCGTCCTCCGGTAGTGCCGGGATGCTCGACATCGTCGCGGCGTTAGAATGGGTCCGTAACAATATCGCGACCTTCGGCGGCGACGCGGGCAACGTCACCATCTTCGGTGAATCGGGCGGAGGCGCCAAGGTCAGTGTGCTGATGGCGATGCCGGCGGCGCGCGGGCTCTTTCATAAGGCGATCATGCAGAGCGGCCCCGCGGTCCAGATGGCGTCGCGGCAGGACGCAACCGCGACTGCGACGCAGGTGCTCGCGGAGCTTGGACTGAATCCATCGCAGCTGGGCGAGCTGCGCCGTATTCCGGCGGAAGCGATCAACCAGGCCCAGGCGGCGGTGACCCGAAAGGTCGGCATGATGTCGTTCGCGGAGCGGCGGCGGCTGGGATTCAACCCGGTAGTCGACGGAAAACATCTCCCGGCGGGTCCGTTTGAGCCGGTCGCACCGGCGATTTCGGCGAATATTCCGCTGATGATCGGAACCAACAAGGACGAGATGACGCTATTTTTCGGCCTTATGCCGTGGATCGACAAACTCGACGAGGCCTCTTTGCGGGAACGTGCACGCATGTTCGTTGGAGAGCGCGCGGACAAGATCGTGGAACGCTACCGGCGCGCGCGACCCAGCGACTCGCCGCGGGACTTGTTGCTCGCGATCGCGACCGACCACGCGATGCGGATGCCCTCGCTGCTGATCGCCGATCGCAAGGCGGCCCAGGCCGCGCCGGTCTTCCTGTACCTGTTCACCTGGGAAACGCCCGTGCTCGGCGGCAAACTCAAATCGCCGCACGCGCTGGAGATTCCCTTCGTGTTCGAAACCCTCCATAGCGCCCCGTTTACCGGTAGCTCCCCCGCCCGCTTTGCCCTCGCCGACAAGATGAGCAGAACCTGGATCGCCTTCGCGCGCGCGGGAAATCCCAACAACGACGCGATTCCCCACTGGCCGGCACATTCCACCGAGAGGCGCCCGACGATGATTTTTAACGAGCAGTGCCGGGTCGAGAATGATCCGCTCAGGGAAGAGCGACGGGCGTGGGAGCCGTGAGGTGAGAGCGATAACCGCGAAGCCACGAGGTTCGGATTTCGCTGAGCCCGGGTTTCAAGGTTGACTTGCGCAGTTGTCGATGGAAGCGTTATCCGCGGTGGCGCGCACCAAGATCAAAATATCCGGCTGGGTAGTGATTGCGTCAGCGGTTATCCTCACCGGGGTGACGATGACGCTGGCCGCGATCGGAGTCGGTCCGAGGGTGACGCAGCTTGCTGGCAGAGATTCCGTGAATGTACCCGACGGTGAGATCGGCCGCGGCGAGATCCGATTCTTCTCCTACCGCGACGATGGCGGGAGGAAAATCCGATTCATCCTAGGACGCGATCGGACCGGCAAAGTGCAGGGAGCTTTCGACGCGTGCCAGCGGTGCTCCCAATACCGCAAGGGCTACACTTCCTCGCGCGGTTACCTAGTGTGCCGCTTCTGCGGAAATCGCTACCCACTCAACTCCACCGCCGGAGTCGGTTCCTGCGCACCCATCAAGCTCCTCGTACACGACACCGGCAAAACGGTCAGCGTGGATACCAGGCAACTCAAGGAGCACGGGGCGCTCTTCTAGCGAACATGCTCCTGCTGCGGACGAAATACTGCTCGCGAGGACTTGTCGTTCTTCTGGCGACTTGCCTGTTGCTGGGCAGCTTTTCGGTCGTGACCGGGCTGTGCCTCAAGTGTGAACCTCAACGAACGGAGATTGGTCTTGAGATCTGTCATCCGTTGCAGGCGGCCAATCCGGTTGCAAACCAAGTCGTCGCGCGACCGGCAGCGGGCTTATCGCTGCCTGCGGCCCTTCCGCGAGAGTCGATCGTCGCGGGGCCCCTCGCGAGGTTAATGGACTTTACTTTCACTCCGGATCCTCCCCCGCCCAAGGCGCTCGCCTAGCGATTTCTTCGAACAATTTTGATGCGCGGGATTGTCGCGCCGAGTTGCGTTTGACGGCGCGGGCCTATTTGGTTTCGACGCGGATGAGGAGTCCATGCGCAATTGCAGTCTGTTCATGGTCGTGCTTTCGGTCACGAATCTAAGTCTGGCAGCGCCACGAGCGTGGGCGCACGGTGTAGTCGGCGACTACGTATTCCTGGAACCGCTAGTCACTCAAGATCCGACTCCCGCCAATGAGCTGGACATTCTGTCGCCCTCGTGGGTCAAAGACAGCGCCGCCAACAACTACTCGATTGGTTCGTCGATCGAAAAAGTGCTGTGGCTTGATGAAAATCACATGCCGCGCTTCAGCGTGGGAGTCGGCAGCGGCTGGCAGCACCAGTCGCCATACCATGGACCGAGCCAACAGGGCTTCTTCGGACTCACCACCTTCGCCAAATATGCCCTCTTCTACTCACAGAAGCACGAGTTCCTGACCTCGCTAGCGCTGCAGCTCCAGCTACCTACCGGAAACACGGGAATTCAATCGTCTAGCCACACGGCCCTGGGGCCCGTCTTCCTCTGGGAAAAAGGCATGGGTGACCTTCCGAATTGGTCTGTGCTGAAGTATGTGCGACCGTTCGGCATCCAGACCGATTTCGGCTTCGTGCCGGCCTTGGGAGGACCGACCAATCATCACCTGTTCGCCGACGCCGTGATCCAATACTCGCTGCCATATCTGAGCAACAATGTTCGGGACATCGGCCTCAAGTGGCCGGTGCGTAATTTGTACCTCTTCAACGAGTTCAACTACGACCAGCTACTCAGGGGGCCGTCGGGAGAAACTTTTCCAAGCATCTTGGCAACTCCGGGTCTGGCCTACGTGAGCTACCATTTTCAGTTATCCGTCGGTACGCAACTGGCGCTCAACCAAGCAGGGGTATCGGGCAACCACGCGGCCGTACTTGGATTGCTGGATATCTTCTACGATTCGATTTTCCCGAGACTGGGAAATTGGACCATCAACAAAGGATTTCCGGAATGAGAGCTTCCACTTCAAGGGCGGCGGCCGCGGGACTGCTGAGTTTCCTGACCGCCGGCGCGGCGCTGGTCTCGGCTCACTCCTTCCCCGAGTCTGAGGCGCCGGCCGCGGGCCAAACCCTCGATCAGCCGCCATCCGAAGTACGCATCAAGTATGATGCGCCGATTGAGAAACTCTTCGCGCAACTCGCAGTCATCGACTCAAACGGACAAAATCTCGCTGAGGGAGCACCCACCGTCAGTGACGACGGCTACATCCTGGCGGTCAAGGTTCCCCGGCTTAATCCGGGCAACTACGTTGTGAAGTGGCGGGTGGTAGGCATCGACACGCATCACACCGAAGGCTCCTACTCCTTCAGCGTCGCGGGCGGCTCCTGAGGATGGAAGTACTTTACGGTCGAGCGCTCCTGGAGTGGCCGCTCATGTTCGCATCCGCGGCAACCTTCGGAACCGCCGCCTTCGTGCTCGCGGTTCGCGGGTTCGACGGCTGCCCCGCCGGCTCGACCATCGCGGCCCTGTTGCCGGCATGGCGCCTGATGGCCATCGTGATTTTTCTTGTTTCGCCGCTCGTGCTGCTTAACCTTACCGCCGAAATGTCGGGGGTAAGCTGGCGCGCGGCAGTCCCCTTCGTCCCCGAGGTCATGACCCAAACCCACTCAGGTGAAGTGTGGCGATGGTCACTGATAGTCGCAGCTCTGCTGCTAGTCTGCGTCTTTGTACGGCTC
>JBKPEA010000168.1:0-33396 GCA_046728175.1 Thermodesulfobacteriota bacterium
CGAACGCGACGCCAATCGTGATGGGGTGGCTGTCAATCGTGGCTGTCAGGCAGGCCCAAGCAGAAGCCGAATAAGCAAAATCGCCTTGATTTCATTGGGTGGGCAGGGAGTGAATCGAACACTCGACACAAGGATTTTCAGTCCTTTGCTCTACCGACTGAGCTACCTGCCCACCGCGACAGCCGCTCGAATCCGCGGGCGCAGCGAACGATCATTCGTATCCTCCCGCTCTGTCCCTTGCAATAGAACGAAGAAACTCCGCCTATTTCAGATATCGGCATTTCTGGAAATGCGTGAATCTGCGGAACCGGCGGATTTCGCTGCTCCTACCTGAACAGCTTAGCGCACCGCGTCTCCACGAAATCGATCACCTTGCCTTCCAGGTTTGCGTCGTCGAGCCGATCGATTTCCTGCACTCCCGTTGGGCTGGTGACGTTCACTTCGGTCAGGTAGTCGCCGATTATGTCGAGGCCCACAAAGTAAAGCCCGTCCTGCTCAAGGCGGGGTTGCAGCGTCCTGCAGATCTCCCGATCGCGAGCCGTCACCGGCGCTTTCACGCAGGTCCCGCCGACGTGGATGTTCCCGCGATGTTCGTCGTCGCGCGGTACGCGCAAGGTACATCCGAGCGGTTCGCCGTTCAGCGCGATCAGGCGCTTGTCGCCGCTGCGTACTTCGGGCACATAGCGTTGCGCCATTATGGGCCGCGTTTCGAAGCGTGTTACCGATTCCAGGATCGCCCCCAGGTTTCGGTCGCCGCTATGCACGAAGAACACACCTTCGCCGCCGTGTCCGTCGAGCGGCTTCACGATCATCTCGCCACCCTGATCGATCATAAATTTTTTGAGCCGGGGTATTTGGTAGGTCACTACCGTCGGCGGGACCACTGACGGAAAGTTTAGCGCATAAAGCTTTTCGTTTGCTTCGCGCAACCCGGCCGGATCATTAAGCACGAATGTGCGCCGCGGGTCGGCCAGCGACAGCAACATGGTTGCGTAAAGGTAAGGCGCATCGGCCGGCGGATCCTTGCGCATGAACACTGCCTCGAATGTCTCGATTGGATAGTCGGCTCCCTTATCGAGAAATCGAAAATGCGGCGTCGCGCGCTCCACTTCGCAGCGCCACGCATGCATCCGCACCTGCCGCCCGTCTGCGTAAAGATCGCGCAATCCCAAAAAGTAAATCTGATGGCCCCGCTTTTGGGCCTCGAGCATGAAGACGAAGGTGGTGTCCTTATCGACCAGCACCCCTTCGACCGGGTCCATGATGAAAGCGAACTTGTACACGACGCGTTCTCTCTTTTGGCGGCTTGGCGCTCCGCTATCTGTCTTCCCCACGGCCTCGCCTACAAGGCTTTGCTGTTCAACCACTGCCCGGCCAGCGCCAGGGCAGCTATAGCTGCGGTTTCGCTGCGAAGCCGGTGCGGACCCAGGCTCACAGTCACGAATCCCGCGGCGATTGCCCCCTCAAGCTCATCCCGGGCGAAGTCGCCCTCCGGCCCCGAGGCAATCAACAGGCCACCAGGCCTTTCATTTTCCATCAGACGCGTCATCGGTTCCGCCCCTGCCGAGCAGATCAATGCGAGCGTGTCGCGCGGTACGCTTCGAATCAAGGTGGCGAAAGGCACGGCATCACGGACCTGCATCGGTGGCAAGGCCAGGCTCTGCTTCGCTGCCGCCGCGGCCAACCGCCGCCAGCGCAGGGTTTTCTCCCTCCCGGGCGCCTTGCCTACCGTCCTGGCGCACAGGATCGGCCACAATTCGGTCGCCGCAAGCTCGGCCGCTTTTTCCACCACGAAATCCATCCGCGGCCCCTTTATGATGGCCGGGGCAACTATCAGAGGTGGCCGCGAGCGCGAGGGCTGCGACGAGACGATTTGAACCAGCGCGCCCTCGCGATCATAGCCGCTGATGGTTCCCGAGTAGCTCCGTCCATCCCGATCGATCACTGTGACCGTGTCGCCGCGTTGCAGCCGCATCACCTCACGCATATGGTGCGCCTCGTCGCGGGCAATGCGCGCCGTCCCCCGCAAGTCCGGCGCTGACTGAAGCGCGAAGCGTGGCGCCGGCTTCATTTCGCCATCACCAGGGTGGCCCATCCGCGGCTGCGATTGATTGCAACCGTCCGCAGCCCGCGATAGGCCGCAAGAACCTGCCTGACCTCGCTCGTTAGAATTCCGCTCAGCACGATTCTGCCCTTCCGCCTAAGTCGCCGCATAAGCAGGGGCGCCATCCCGGTCAAGACGCTGCTCAGAATATTGGCGGTAATCAGGTCGAATCGTCCCGCGATTCGCGCGAGCGCCTTGGCCGAGAACCGGATTCCCGCGGCGGTCGGATTGAGTTTCGCATTCTGGCGCGCGTTCTCCAGCGCTTGCTTGTCAATATCGATCGCGGCGACTCGCGCGTTGAGCGAAGCCATCGCAAATGCCAGCACCCCCGACCCGGTACCTACATCGAGAGCGGTTCCATAGGATCTTTCCGCGAACAGTTTTTCAATCGCGCGGAGCGCGCCCGCCGTCGAGGGGTGTCGTCCTGTGCCGAATCCGAACCCTGGTGCAATCGTGATGCTGATCCGCCCTGGTATCCGTTTTTGGTCCCACGGTGGCACGATGAAGAACTTCTTGCCTACAGGAAATGGCGTGAACCGCTCCTGCCACTTTGTGGCCCACCCAGGATCTTTGATTTTCTTCGGCTTTCGCGCGCGCGAGCGCGCCGCCAGCATCCCCCCGTGGCGCATTACCGCATAGAGACCCCTGACCTGGCGGCCGTTCGTGACGGGAAAATATGCTTCCAGCGTCAGAATCCGGCGCGGTCGTTGCCGCGGCTTGTCCATCTCGGCAACGGCGCAACCAAGGGCTCCCCTGGAAATCAAAAATCCCGCGATCTCATCGGCCATCACGGCCGGCACTCGAAAGGTGGCCTTTGCGTAAGTCGCCGTCATCGAGCGCTTGCAGTATCTCATCGCGAGCCGGGCGGTTCGAGATACCTGTGGATTACTTCCGAATAACTGCCCCCGGCGCATTTGCTCCGGCGCGAGCGTCAAACGTAAGCTTCCGCTCAGTTCCTTCCCGATGAACCCGTCAGTCCTGAACATAGCGCATCGCGGAGCGAGCGGAACTTCTCCGGAAAACACCCTGGCCGCGTTTCGCGCCGCGATCGCGGCTGGCGCGGCGATGTGCGAACTCGATGTGCAGCCGACCCGTGACCAGGCGCTCGTGGTCATCCATGACGACACCGTGGACCGCACCACCGACGGGCAGGGCGCGGTCAAGGAAATGACGCTCGCGGAACTTAAACGCCTCGATGCGGGGATACGTTTCAAGGGGGGACTCCAGCGCGAAGAACCGATCCCGACTCTCGATGAAGTGTTCGCGGCGACCGCCGGCCAATGCGCACTCAATATCGAGCTGAAGTCCGGTCAGGTGGAAAAAGAGGTCGTGGCCCTGATGCGCAAATGGAAGGCGCTTGAGATCTCGATGGTCTCCAGTTTCGACTGGGGCAGGCTTGCGCGGATTCGCGAACTCGAGGTCGCGGTGCGAATCGGGGTACTCGCCGAGAAAAACGTCCCGCGAATGTTCGATGCTGCCGCGGGGCTGTCTGCTTATGCGATCAATCCGCGCTTCGACCTGGTCACCTCAGAGCTGTGCAATACGGCACACACGCGGGGCCTTAAGGTGCTGGTGTGGACTGTTGATGCGCCCGAGCTGATGCGCCTGCTCATCGGCTTGGGCGTTGACGGTATAATGACGAATTATCCGGCCCGGCTGCAGGAAGTGCTGAGCGAATGATGGGACGATTCGGCGAAGATAAGATCGAGGAAATCCGCCAGCGCGCCGACATCGTCGAGGTGATCGGGGCGCATGTGCGCCTCAAGCGCGCCGGGCGGAACTTCGTCGGCCTTTGCCCGTTCCATCAGGAGAAAACTCCCTCGTTTTCGGTAAACGCGGAGCGCGGGTTCTTCCACTGCTTTGGATGCAACGCCGGCGGCAGCGTCTTCAACTTCATCATGAAGATGGAAGGACTGACGTTTCCGGAAGGCGTGCGCTCGCTCGCGCAACGGTACGGAATCGAATTGCCCGAGGAACAATACGGCGGCGGCCCCTCCAAGTCCGAGCGCGATTCGATGTACCTCGCCAACCAGACGGCCGCGGACTTCTTTACGCACGTGTTGTGGAAGACGCCCGACGGTGAGCAGCCGCGTGAATACCTGGAGTCGCGCGGGATTAGCAGAGAGACGGCGCAGGCCTTTCGCATCGGATTTGCACCCGCGCGTATTCTGGCGCTCACCAAGGCGCTCGAACGCCGCGGGTTGCGCGAGGCGGGCGTAAAGCTCGGGCTGGTCAAGAAGGATGCCGAGGGGTCGCGCGATATGTTCCGCGCGCGCCTGATGTTTCCGATCCGCGACGTGCAGGGCAGGGTGGTCGCATTCGGCGGCCGTGTCCTCGATGATCGCCAACCCAAGTATCTGAATTCGCCGGAGTCTCCGCTCTACTCGAAGACGCGAACCATCTACGGATTGTATGAGGCGCGAGCGACCATCACCGCGAAAGATCGCGCGATCCTCGTCGAAGGCTACATCGATGCGATCACACTGGCGCAAGCCGGCTTCAAGGAAGCGGTTGCAGGATGCGGCACGGCCTTAACGGTCGAGCAGTTGCGTCTCCTGGGGCGACACACCAAGAACGTAGTCGCGTGTTTCGATGGCGATGATGCGGGCCGCAAAGCCTCGCTGCGCGCGCTCGCAATCTTTCTGCAAGCGGGGCTGCTTGGCCGCGGCATTTTCATCCCGGCGGGGTATGACCCGGATACCTATGTCCGCGAGCGCGGCGCTCGGGCATTCAACGAGCTGGCGGATTCCGCCCAGCTGCTGGTCGATTACTTTCTAGCCGAGCAGTCGCAGGACGCGACGAGGTCGCTGGAGGCGCGAGCGCGTGCGGCGGAGCGAGTCGCCGAGATGCTTAAACTCGTGACCAACAGGTTTGAATTCGATCTGCTAGCCAGTCGCGCGGCATCGATACTCGGGATCGGGGAGGAAGTGTTGCGGCGGGAGGGACGCGGCGGCATCCGTGGCGGCCTTCAGCAAGCCGTCACTCCGCCGCCGGCCCGGACCCGATCCGCGGATGCAGGCGCGCGCGCCGAGATCGGGTTGGTCTCCATCGCACTGCTCCATCCCCGGTTACGTCTCCAGATTGCGGAGAGTGAAGTCGCGAAGGACTTCTCGGATTCCGAGCTCGCCGCCGCGCTGGTCGAGATTTGCGCGAGTGACAAACCGCACCCTGCGATGGAAGCCTGGATCGCGGAACACCTTACGGCCGAACAGCTGTCGCAATTCTCTGCCGCGGCGGTTGGCCCGCTGATCGAAGATCTCGAGCCCGCGCGCGTGCTGGTCGCCGACTACGCGACCGCTCTCGAACGCAGACGCCGCCAACGCGAGGTGGACTCACTAAGGCGCGATGTCGCGGAAGCATCCGCGGGCGGTGCGAGCGACGACGAGGCGTGGGAAAAGACGCAGGCTCTTATTGCGCTGCGGCGCGCATCGGACCCGCGGCGATGAAAAAACGCGCACACACTAAACGGTCGTTTGAGGCACCCCTTAAACAGATGCGCTCAAATTGGTAGCATGAGACGATTGCCCGATGGATCGCGAAGGGCCCATAGCTCAGTCCGGTCAGAGCTGCCGGCTCATAACCGGCTGGTCCCAGGTTCAAATCCTGGTGGGCCCACACCAGTACGGATCGGGATTTCTTCCAACACACACACGAGAGGTCACGCCTTCCTGATGCGGTTGTGCGTGCATAGGGGAGGTTGCATTGCCTGAAGAGATAGCCCGGCTCATGGGGTTGCAGGTTATCGATCGCCAGCTCCAGGAACTGGAACAAACGCTAGCCACCATCGCCGGAAATGTGGAAGGGTTGCGCGAGGAGAACGAACGAAATCAAGCCGAACTGCAGCGCCTGGTCGAGGAAGATCAGCAGAGCAGTGCTGCCCGCAAGAAAGCTGAAAAAGAGCTGGCTGAAGGAGAGGCGAGAATCCGCAACAAGCGGATGCGCCTCAACCTGGTGCGCACCGATAAGGAACTGCAGGCTCTCACCCACGAAGTCGAAGCGCTCAAGGACACCAATCTCCGGCTCGAATCCGAAGTACTTGCCCTGACCGAGGCCGGCGACCCCCGCACGGCGCGAATCAAGGAATTAGGCGAAGCGATCGCAAAAGGGCGTGCCGCCCTCGCGGAAGGCGAAAGGGAGATCGCGACACAGGTTGAAGGTCTGAAGGGTTCGATCGCGCAGAAGCGTCGCGAGCGCGATGAAGCCGCCGCCCAGATTCCGTCAAGCCTGCTACAGCGCTACAACACCCTGTTCACCCGCCGCCAGGGAACCGCCGTCGCGCTGGCAAAAGGTGGAACCTGCATGGGCTGTCGGCGCCTCTTACCACCGCAGCTGTTCAACGAAGTCCAGAAACATCTTCAGATCCACTTCTGCCCAAACTGCCAACGAATCCTCTATTACGAAGACAAACCAACCGCCGAAACCACCTGAAGCGCGACGATCTCGAAGCCTCGAGTTCGCGAGTTATTCGATCTTCAGGAGCCGAACGGCAGGTGCGCCTTGCCGCGCGCGCGATGATAATATCTACGCTCGCCGGAGTGAGCTAGGCGATCGCTTTTCGCAAGGAGAGAGGAAAGTCCGGGCTCCACAAGGGCAGGGTGGCCGTTAACGGCGGCGCGGAGCGATCCGCGGAAAGTGGCACAGAGAACAGACCGCCCGAAAGGGTAAGGGTGAAACGGTGGGGTAAGAGCCCACCGGCGCGCGAGTGATCGCGCGCGCATGCCAAACCCCACCCGGAGCAAGACCAAATAGGAGGGTGAGCGGCCCGCTCATAATCCCTCGGGTATGGTCGCTGGAGCCGGCGAGCAATCGCTCGGCCTAGAGGAATGATCGCCGCCCGCAAGGGTACAGAACCCGGCTTACAGGCTCACTCCGGCTTTGTTAAAAAATCGGCGCCCGTATGTGCGCGGACTTGACTGACATGCTTGCGGGCGTGGTCGGCACCACAAAACTTCGCCTTTAGAGGATCGTGCAATCCTGAGAGAACGTAAACCGGGCTTCAATCAGCTGCCCCGGCGGGCGCGCTCTCGCCGGCCCGGAGCGCGTCGATGCGACGGTACCGCTGCCAGCTCCGACCCTGGGCCCTGGCCGGCCGGAGTTTTAGCGGTTGGACGCAATGGCGCTTTCTTCGTGCCCATTCCAACGACCGCCGTGCGCATGTAGTCCGCGAGTTTTCGGTACGCGCCCATGCCCTCGGCGTTCTCGCTTACCGAGCGCAGTTTGGCGGCGCTGATGACACTGCCAATTCTTACTTCGACTTCGTGGTAGTGCGGAAGCAGGCTGCCTTTGCCAAGAACCTTGTGCGTCCCCCGAATCAGGATCGGCAGCACGTCGCATCCGCTACGCAGCGCCAGATAGCCAGCACCACTCTTGAATTCGTGCACGGTGCCGTCGGGTGAGCGCGTCCCTTCGGGAAACATCAACACGCTTTTTCCAGCCCCGAGTTCCGCGAGCGCATCATCGAGTGATTCCAGTTGCGCACGTTCCCGATCGAAGGGGATCAGTGTGGTGAAGTTCGATGCCAGAAAGCGGCGCGCTCCGGTGTTGAAGAAGTAATCCTTGGCAGCCAGCACGATGAGATCGTCCCCCATCGCGCCCAGCGCGTAGCCGACCAAACCAAAATCGACGTGGCTTGAATGATTCGCGACCACCAGCACGTTGCGGTTGGCCGGAATATTGCCCCGTCCCAGCACTTTTGGCCGGAGCCACCCGGCGAAGATCGCGCGCTGCGCGCTGCGGGTCGCGGTCCGCGCGAGCCTCCGTATCGGATTGGGCAGCCTGGGAGTGAAGGGTTCCGCAAAGCGCGCATACGATGGCAGTCGCGCGCGGCCGTTCGAAGTCTCGGTCGATCCCAGTCGCTGCAGGTCGGCTACGGTCCTCAGGTCCGTAGTTTCCTCGGGGCCGATCTCGCGCCCGGCGTGCTCAGCGATGTGCTCGGCGAGCTCGGCCATCGCCAGCGAGTCGAGTCCAAGGTCCTCGATCAGCCGAGTCGCCGGGGTGAGATTGACTGCATCGCTCGAAACCTGCGCGAGCGCCTGCGCAAGCCACGGTTCGATTTCCGCGCCGCTTGCTAACAACGGCTGGTCCGCGGTGCTTTGAAGCATCTCGCGCAAGCTCGCCAGGACTTCGTTGCGTTTGATCTTGCGCGTCCGGGTCCGCGGCAGTTCCGCGTCGGTGAAGCGGAGAATCCGAATGTGCTTGTGCGGGCTGAGCCCCCCGGCGATCTTGTCGAAATCCGCGCGCAGCCGATCTTCAACCGCGCGCCGGCTTTCGCCACGTGCGTAGGCCGGGACCGCCAGCGCCGCGACCTGCTCGCCTTCGGCAACCTTGAGTCCGACCACGGCCAACTCCTTGAGATATTGCGAATGGCCGTAGGCCTCTTCGAGCTCATCGATGTAGATGTTGTTGCCGCCGGAATCGACGATGGCTTCCTTGGCGCGCCCGACGACATAGAGCATGCCCTGTTCATCAAATCGTCCGAGGTCTCCCGTGTGCAGCCATCCGTCGCGCAGTACTTCGTCGGTAGCGGCCTGGTTGCGGTAGTACCCCGCCATGACGTTGGGGCCGCGCGCCACGATCTCTCCGATACCGCCTGACTCGCCGTCGAGTTTCACCTCGATGCCGTTCAGCGGCCGTCCAACCGAGCCGACCGTGAGTGGTTCGTCGGGGCGTGCCGCACTCAAAACCGGCGCAGCCTCGGTTAGCCCGTAGCCCTCCAGCAAGCGAATTCCGATGTCGTTGAAAAACCGTGCGACGCGCTGGGGCAGGGCGGAGCCGCCGCTGACCGCCAGTCGCAGCCTTCCGCCCAGCGCATGATGTGCTTGCCTGAACAGAACCGAGCCGAGGTTGATTCCGGACTCGTCATCCAGGCGCCGGTTGAGATTGCGCAATTGCCCGAAGGCCGCGCCGAAAAACGGCCCGCGCGCTTCGACCTCATCCATGATCCGGCGATGGACCGCCTCCCACAGCGCGGGCACCCCGATGAGCGCGGTGGGCCGGATGTCGGCCATGATGCGAGAGAGTTCCTTGGAGTCGAAGTGTAGCGGGTAAGCAATGGTGGCGCCGCTCGCCAGGGGAAGCAGCAGGCCACAGGTAAATTCGAAGGCGTGATGAAGCGGCAGTAGCGAGAGCAGCGTGTCCTCGCCGGAGAGCGAGAAGACTCGCCCGATCATTCCCACCTCGGCGCCAAAGTTTCCGTGCGTGAGCATGACGCCCTTGGGCGTGCCGGTACTGCCCGAGGTAAAAACGATCGACGCGAGGCTCTTGCGATCCGGCGGGGATGGGATGGCGACTTTGCGACCCAAGATGAAGGGCCGGGACAGCTCGGCCAGGTCGAGCTCGGTGATTGCCGAGGCGGCATCGCGAATGCCGCTGTCCAATCGCTGCGCGACTTCGGCGGAAACCAGAGCGGCCCGCGGTTGTGCGATTTTGCAGATCGGAACCAGCTCCTCGGCAGAAACCAGATGGTCGAGCGGCACCGCCACTGCCCCGGCGAACAGAATCGCAAAATAGGCCAGCACCCAGTCCGGGGAATTCTCGGAAATCAGGAGGACGCGATCGCCGGGCTTGATCCCGCGCTGCGCTAACAGGATTCCGGCTCGATGCGCGCGATCGCGGAGCTCGCGATAGGTGATAGAAGTCCGGGTGCCCGAGGCAGTCCGCGCGATCAGCGCCGCGGAAGAGCCGTAGCGCTCGGCCGCGCGGTCGATCAGATCGATGAGGTGACGAAAGCGCGGCATCGGCGCGCGCACGCGCATGTGCAGATCGAGTTGCGGATAGATATGGCGGCGCAACCCCGGCATGTGGATGTCAATCCAGTAATGGCGCCAATCGATTTGATCGGGCCGGAACGGATGCTGCGCCACGTCTTGCGCGCGCAGCGAGGAGTAGAGCGCGCGGATGTTGCTGCCGTGGAAAGTGTAGCAGAGTTCGAGGATGTAGGGCCGGTAGACCTCGACCAGTTCGCGCGCGAGGTCGGTGTTTTCCTTTAGCGAATCGATACGGTTCTCGACTTTGCGCAACCGCCGCGGAGTGTTCTGACCTACCGTGCGAATCAAGTCGATCGTCCGCTTAAGAAGGCGCGGCAGTGCCTCACTGGCGAGGTTGTAGGTGCCTTCAGATACCGCGGTTGCCTCGAGATGCCGCGCAAGCCAGCCCATCTCTCCCTTGTCCCCGCCGTGCTCACGACGATTGGCGAGTCCGGTCAGCTCGACCAGCCGGCGCATCGACAACGGATTCCGATCCGAGGTGCAGAGCTGATAGATGGGTTTCTGGCGTCTTAGAAGCAGCGCCGCGAGAATTGGGATCATCGCGTGAGCCGCCAGATCGACCGGAATTACATCGAGCACAAGCTCTTTCCTGGCGGGGTAAAACCGGTAACCGCGCCCCGCGAGATAGGTCAGCGGTGCGCTGGTGTTGACGCCCTGGTTCCATCCCGGGAATGGATCTGCGAGCGCGCCTTCGATCACGGCGGGACGTACTACCGTAACATCGAGGCGGTCGCGTGCGGCGAGCACCAACTGCTCGCCGAGGCTCTTGGTGTAACTGTAAGTATTGGGCCATCCCCAACCTAACGAGCGCTGTTTGCCAACTTCCTTGAGGCGATCTTCCACCCATCGCTTGCGGCGATGTTCGATAGTGCGCGGCTCGTCGCCGCCGATGTCGTCCTCATCGTCCACTGCGCCGCGCAGTTCCGCGCTGCGGACCTGCTCGCGCGATTCGGCCTCGACTCGGCCAATCGCGTCGAGCGCATCGCGAATTTCATGCTCGAGGTTGAAATTCTTCTTCCCGATTGGGCACCAGTTCTCCGGAATGTCGTCTTCGTAACGATGCCCATCGGCTGCTCCTGCGACATAGCAGGTGGAGATATGCAGCATCGCGGCGCCGGACTTGCGGCAAAAATCGAGCACGTTGGCCACGCCCGTCGTGTTTACGTCCATCGCCTTGGCCAGCGAGGCCTCGAAATTGACCAGCCCGGCGCTGTGCACGACCGCGTCGAGGCTATCGCGCTTGAACGGCTCGGCACCCTGGCTAAGGAGGCCAGGATTGGTGATATCTCCAGGCACCACCGCAATCTTCTCCTCGATATAGCGGTCAAAGCGGGAGCCCAGGTGTTCGCGCAGCGGGGCCATGACCGGAGAGTCGAGAATCTCGCGCCGAAATCGGTTCAGGCTGCTGCGCTTGTCGCCACGGATTAGCAGGTAGATTCGCTCCACCTCAGGGTGATGCCGCAGCATCAGCATGAGAAACACTTTCCCGAAAAACCCGGTACCGCCGGTGAGCAGAATGCGGCGATGCCGGAAGATCTGATCCAGCGGCGGCATCGCGGCGCCGGCCACGTGCCCGTTGTTGCGGCTATTCGACATCGGCAATCACTATTGGCGGCAAATGCAGATACGTGATGGTCGCCGACCGTCCCAGCTCGGAGGTCGCCAACGCGATGGCTTCATCGAGCGTATCGGCCGCGTCCCAGCCCAAGCGCGCCGCGACTTCGGGTTCTTCGCATCCGGCCGCAATCACCCGGCCGAGATGCTGGCGGGCGGGCTCACCCCAGTACCACATATAAAACGGATGTACGCCGTGGTAGGCGTGGCCGTAACGATACATGTGGATGTACGTCGGGTTGTGCGCGAATTCCTCTTCAAATTGCTTCTCGAGCTCGGTTGCTTCGGTCGTTTCGGCGAGACATCGATGGAAAAACTCGATGTAACTCGGATGATGCTCGGGATGGAACTCGTCGCGCAGCGGATGGCACAAAATCACGGTGCCGCCTTCCCGCACCAGCGGTTTGCCGCGATACATGTTGAAGAGGTAGCCAAGGCCGGTGCACTGCACCAGGACCGGGTTCATGATCGAGTTGACGTTGTAGGGGCAGATGAAGGGGACGCCGAGGATCAGGATGTCGCTCTGGCCCTTGACCGGAACCGCATACTGTTGAAACACGCGGGCGAGCGCCTTCTGATGAACCGCTTCCGTCTCACCCGCCCACACGCCCGTCATTCCATACGGGGAGCTGTAGTTGTACATCACCTGGCGGCGGAAATCGTTGGTCATGTTGCCGAGCGCCCACCGGAAACCCTTGAGGCGGGTGCGATCCCAGTCGGTGAACCGGTCCTCGTTCTTGTGCAGAAAATCCAGCGTCGGACCGAACATGCGGGTGTTCACCGCGGACTCCACCGTGAAAACCCTCAGGTGCTCGTTGACAATTCGGCCCATCCGATTCGTGCTGCGATGCATCCCCGAACGGCTCGGGTCCATATATGAGTGCGAGTCGCGCAAAGTTGCGGCGTTGTGGTGATGCCGCAGGCTCTGGTATGGCGCGAGTCCGACCGCAACCGATTTGTGACCGCCATCCATCGGGACCAGGTTGATATTCACGTAGATGACCAGGTCGGATTCGGCAGCGCGCCGCGAGAGCCAGACATCCTCGTTGTGATCCGTTTTGCCGAGCATGACCAGCTCGGATTTGTTCTCGCCGTCAAAGTTGTAAAGCCGATCGGGCCAGAACTGCTTGAAAACCTTCTCGCCGACCATCCGGCGTATCTCCGCTTCGGTCATCCGCCGGTGGAGCGCGGTCGCAACAATGAGATGGACGTCGTCGACGCCGTAGTCAGCCAACGTCTGCAAGACCTGGTTTAGGATGCGCTCGCGGATGTCAGGACGGCGCATCTGCGGCAAGGGCAGGCTGATATCGTCGATCGCGATAGTAACCCGCATGTTCGAATTGAGCTGCGCGAACAGCGGGTCGGCGTTCTCGGGGCGGAGCAGGGCGTAGCGAATTGCCTGATCTGAATCGGGCAGCTCGTCGAGCGGCGGCGGCGCATAGATAACGCGGGTCCCGATCGGCAGCTTTTCGTAGAGGTACTCGTCGCCATACGCGATCAGACGGTTCTCGGAACGGCGATTCACCGTGACCACGAGATCGCGCCGCGCGCCAACCTGGTGCTTAAGGTCGGCGGGTTTGAGTTCTTTGAGCTTCGCCTCAGGACGCGCCATCCGCGGATCTCCCAGGAAGTTCAAGGATGGCGACGCCGGACGCGTCGTCCGACTCGTCATCGGTGGATTTGTCAAATCGCAGGATCGGCCAGTGGCGGCTCATCGCGGCTGCGCGCAACTTGCGATCGGGATTCACTGCTACGGGGTGTCCGAGCGAAACCAGAAACGGCAAATCATAGTAGGAATCCGCGTAGCCCCAGCACCTGCGCAGATCGAGGTCGTGTTGGGTGGCGAAACTCAGGCACCACTGGGCCTTTTCCTCCGCGGCCATGACCGGTTGCGCCAGTCTGCCGGTGGCGCGGGCCTGAGAGACGATCAAACGATTAGCCGCGAAATTCCTAATCTTGAGCTGACGGCAGAGTGGCGCCACGATGAAGTCTGGTGATCCGGTTACCAGAACGGGCTCCAGACCGATCCTGCGATTTGCCTCGACCAATTCGATGGCAGAAGGATACAGATGCTTGAGCAGCACGCGGTCGCAATACTCCTGTCCGAGCTCGGCAAGCCGGTCCACGGAAACACCTTTCAGACACTCGAACAGCACCTGATTCAGCAAGCGTCGGTCCTTGCGCTCGGCCAGGTACAGCCTTGGAGCGCTGGCCGCCAGCGTTGCAATCGAACTGACGCGTCGATGCCACTCGCCGAGGTTTGCCAGAATGAACAGTGCGGCATGCACTAGGTTGAGGTCGGCGAGGGTGCCATCGAGATCGTAGAAAGCGGCGCCCGGCGCGGTTTTGGCGCGTCCGTTCCGTGACGGTTTTGAACGCAAAACTGACATGTCATTCTATTTCGCGGTAAATAAAAAGCCCGACGTAGGGCTGATGTCGCCGCTCCGCTTGACCGCCTCGAGCAGCTCGGGGCGCGCCACGCCGCGCAGCCCGAAGTCGAGGACTTCCTCCACTAGCTTGTCGGTATCAGCGGCGGAGCTCCGCGAGAGCAGGCCCACCACTTCCTTTATTGCACCCAGGATGCAGTAAGCGATCGCACGAGTGTCGCTCTGACGGACCAGCTGCATCTCGATGCCCAAGTCGAGCGAACGCTGGATGAGCGCCGCGATGCGGTCGTAGAAATTAAGAATCTTCGCATCGAGGTCCCGGTCGAACCCGGTCGAATGGTTCAGAAGAATGTCCGTCAGCTCACGTTCATCAAGGACATAAGTAACGACGCGACGCAGGTTGGCGCGCAGCTGCTCGACAGGGTCGGGGCTGTCGGGACCGACGCGCAGGCGAAGAATGCGGGCCGCCAATTCGGTCAGCACCTGTTCGAGCAGTTCTTCGAAAAGGTCTTTTTTGTTTTGAAAGTAGAGGTAAAAAGTACCACGCGCGATCCCGGCGCGGTTGATGATGTCCGCGACGTTCGTGCGATGGTAGCCCTTGCGGGCGAAAATTCGCTTGGCGTGGCGCAGAACCTGGGCGCGCCGAGCCTGCCGTTCCATCCTGTCACCTTGCCGAAGCCTTGAGGCTAGTGGCGGCAGGCAGGAGTGTCAAATCAGACAGTCCACAGAATTGTTGGGTTTTCCACATTCCGGACGGATAGATTTGGCCGGGGGGCAGGGATAAATTCGCGGAAACCATAGGCTTTTCGGAGTCCACAAATGACAGGGGCGGATTTCTGGAACAAAGCTCGCGAGGTCGGTGCGAAGGCGACTTGGGCGTATCTGGCGACCACCATAGGCGATCAGCCTAAAGTGCGCGTGGTGCACCCGGCGATCGAGGGCAGGCGCGTATGGATCGCGACCGGCCGAAAGTCGGCCAAGGCCCGACAGATAGGGAAAAACCCGCGGGTCGAGCTCTTCTACCAAATTGGATCCGATATGGTTCATCTAACCATTACCGGGCGAGCGAGGTTTGTCGAGGACCCCATCGAGAAAAAGCGAGTCTGGGAGCGGAAGATTTTCGACTACGAGTTGGGACAGTTCTGGCCGCAGGGTCATGCCTCGAAGGATTTCGGGTTGCTGCTGATTGAGCCCGAGAAGGCTGAGTTGACGTCGCTGCCCGATATGACCCAAGGGAAAAGGCCCGAGCTGTGGCGCGCAAAGTAGGGTCGATTGGCGCCGCCTTCCCGGTGCGCATTCTCCCGGCAGGCTCAAACGCTGGAACGTATTTCGGTTATCCGCGGACGCGTTCGCGGGCGAAGATTGCGCGCTCCTCGGCAGACATCTTCTCCCGGACGCGCGAGCCTTTGCCGAGGTGCCGATAGCGACCGCCTTCCGAGAACAATTCCTCGTAAGGCTCGGCGGGAATCGGCTCGGCGGGGGGTTCGTCGCCGATTTTAACTCCGAGGGCGTCCTCGACCAGCTTCGTGTCGTACATTCGGACTGCGTCGTAGTCAGTCAGCAGCGCGCAAACTTCGACGCAGATGTAGCAACCGATGCATTCCTGAAAACGGTCCTGCACGGGCTGCACGCCGCGCCCCGGGACCGAGCCCGGCCTAAGATATTCGATGCACTGTACGGGGCAGAATTCGGGGCATTTGCCACAAGGAAAACACAGGTTAATGTCCATGAACGCGACTTCGCGTGGGCGCTTTTTCTTGCGCCCAACGTCTTCGGGGGTTTCCGGGATGCGATCTTCCTTGAGACGGCGCTTGATGATTTCGATGGCGCTCATGGAAGTATCTCACACCGGCACTCAGCGAGCGGTCAAGCTTGACCACTACACTGCGTTATCTATTTCAACGCACGGACGGTCCCATCCGAGGAAGCGACGTACACGGCGCCCGAGGGTCCGGTACTAGCCTGAACTATGGTACCAAGATCTCGGGCGGCCCACTCGACGTTCCCCCCGAGGTCCAGCATCACCGACGATGCTGCGTCGTCGACCGCGTCGAAAATTGTGCCATTGCTAAGCGCGGCGATTGCCCATGGCAACGGCGTAAGTGATTTTGATGACCACTGGACCGTGCCGCTTGAATCCACCGCATAGAGCGCATCGGAACCAAAGAAGACCAATCCGGTGCCGCTCACCGAGACTCCGGAGGTCACCGCCGCGCTGCTTGGCACCCGCCAAATGATCGAGCCGGTGCTCGCATCCAAGGCGTAAACGCCACCGGTGGCCGAGCCCGCGTACACGACGCCATTGGCGACGGCCAGCTCTCCGGAAAAGCCATCGGCGGGAGCGAACTTCCAAAGCCAGGTTCCGCTTCCGCTCGCGGCCACAACGTCTCCGCCCTTGGAAGCGACCGCGACGCCGCCCGGTATGATCACTCCACGAATTGGATTTTCCACCGGCAGGCTCCACAGGGTCTCGCCGTCGTGGAGCGCGATCAGGTTGCCGCTCTCACTCGCATACACGGCCGTGCCGTCGGCTGCGAGCGGGCCGTTGCCGGTTCCCACCTGGGCCTTCCACTTGGGAAGACCACGATTGTCGAGCCCATAGATCCACGAGGTGGTTCCCTGCGCGAAGATGGTTCCATCTGGGGCGACGGCCGCGGCCAGCCCCCCGGCAGGCCGGTCGAAGACCCGGCGTCCCGTTGTGTCAATCGAATGAAGCATTCTGTCGCTGGTGATGAAATTGGCGCTGCCGTCCGGACCCGAAACAATTGGGCCCGCAACCGGTGCGTTCCCCTCAAAGGTCCACAGGACGGTTGCGCCGGAATTACTTTGTCCCTCCGCGCTTGACATCTGCGCCACGGCGGCGGCTGGCGTTGGGCTCAGAGCCGCACATGGGGGGCAGGAGCCCGAACTCACCCCGACACCCACAGTAATCGGGTGGGCCGTGATCCCGCTAGAACTGGCGTTGATACAGGCGCAACCGTCGTTGAGACCCGTGTATTGTCCGCCATGGTTGGTCGTCGGCGGCTGAAGCACCTGAGCGCCCCCGGGCGGGTTGTTGGTGGAGGTCCAAAGCGTGCTGATGGCGTTGGTGATGTCCGCGAAAGTAGTCTGCTTGCCCTTGACCAGAATTCCCTGAGCATTGAAGTTTATCGAAACCCCGCTGCCGGACACGGCGGTGCTGGTCGCCATCGGTGAGCATGCGGTCGGAGTGGGGGTTGGCACGCCGGACGCGGTGGGGGTGGGTGTTGCTGGCGGGGGTCCGGGGCAGATGTTGATGCCCGTCAGAGCGAATGCGGGCGAAGGGCTTGCGGTGGGACAAAGGCCCGCGACGAATACTCCTTTGCTGTTGAAGGTGCCGAAGCAACCCCCGCCCCCACCGCAACTCGCCATTGTGACACCTAGAACGAACACTGCTACTGGGAGGACAACCAACCATAACTTCCACCGAAACATCGAGCACAGAGCTTTGACGGCGACTTGCTGCCCTGTCAAGCACGAATCCGCAACAAGTATCGAATCGCGGACAAGTCCGGCGTCTGCGGTGTGACTCTCGAAGACAGCAGAGCCTCGAAGAACCATCCTGCGAGAGAAGGCACATGTCGTTTATGACATCTGTCCTCGCGGAGGCTCGTGCCTCGGCGGTGCGCGCGCAACTTAACCGACCGTAGGCAAGCTCCTCGCAGCAATCGACCCTACTTCTGTCGAGGCAAGATTTTGCCCTGGCTTGTCTACAACTGCGGAGACGGTTTCAACTTCAAAACCGAGAATTCTTCGTCAAAACTTAGCGAGTGAAAAAAAAGCGGGCGTTAGGAGAGGGGGGGAACTCTCCAACGCCCGCCCGTTCGTAGCGGCCGTCCGCATTACGGTACGGACGGTGTCCCCGGTCAGTGGGAGGAGCAACCAACCGGGTCGGTGCCAGAGCCTTGCACCTACTGGAATAGACGCAGACGAATTCGAAATAATTCATTGCTCAAAATCCTTGGAAAATGGGCCCATCCTGCCGGGTGGTTTCTCTGTTGCACGGGTGGCCCGTGCAATTAAACTCGTCATCTGGAGGAGCAATAAAATGGAATATCGGAGGCTAGGCGGCACTGGTCTCAAGGTGTCCGAGCTGTGCCTGGGGTGCATGACTTTCGGGCGCGAGACCGATGAAGCCAACGCTCGCAAAATCATCGACCGCTATCTCGAAAAAGGGGGTAATTTCCTGGATACCGCCAATGTCTACGCAGCTGGCGCATCGGAAGAAATCACCGGACGAATCATCAAGGAGCGCCGCCAATCTTTGGTCCTCGCGACCAAAGTCCGCTTCAATGCGAACGTTTTTTTGGGTAAGCCGGTTCCGCCCAATGATATCGGGCTGTCGCGGGGTCACATCATGGCGGAGGTCGAGCGTAGCCTGAGGCGGCTACAGACCGACTATATCGACCTGTATCAGGTACATTCCTGGGATTTCGAAACGCCGATCGAAGAAACAATGCGCGCGCTTGACGACTTGGTGCGCCAAGGCAAAGTCCGTTATCTGGGCGCCTCCAACTTCATGGCTTGGCAGCTGATGAAAAGCCTTTGGGTCAGCGACAAACACAACTACGCGCGTTTCGACTGCCTGCAGCCTCAATACAGCCTGATTTCTCGTGAAATCGAGCGCGAGATCCTGCCGCTCTGCCGCTCCGAACAGGTTGGTGTGATTCCCTGGAGTCCTCTCGGCGGCGGGTTTCTCACCGGTAAATATCGCTCAGGCGAGAAGCCACCGCAGGACAGCCGCCTGGCCAAGCTCGACCTATGGGGACGGCTCGCGAACGAACGCAACTACCGGACGCTGGAAGCGGTTGAGAATGTCGCCAAAGAGCGTGGGCGAAGTATTGCGGAAGTGGCGCTCGCCTGGGTCAATCAGCAGCCCGGCGTGAGCTCGGTTATCTATGGCGCGCGCACCACTCAGCAAAACGACCAGAATCTCTCCGCGCTCGGCCTTCGTCTGGAGCAAGCTGAGCTCGACACTCTGGACCGGGCGAGCGCGTTGGCGCCGGAATATCCAGGCGCTATGCAGGCGCGCAATCAAAGCCGTCGCTAGGAGCCGAAGAGGGGGACAGGAGGCGATCAAAATATCGTTTGGAGTGCGCAGCAAGTCCTCCTATGGGCTGGAACTGACGTTCGTCCTGCGCGGTCGCGGTGAGCACCTTTTAGTCCTGACCGCAGCCTCGGCGTCGGGCGAGGGCCGCACTTGGCAGTTGACCTCGAAGGCAGTATGTAGACTTTGGGCAGGAGTTCGCGACAGGCGTTGAGAGTCATTAGAAGGAGGTCCCTATGCACGTCGGCTACGGATGCGTTTTTCAAAATCCTGAAAACCAAGTTTCCGACCGCGAGGTCTGGCAAAATGAAGTTCGCCTCGCCGAGATGGCGGAGCCGCTCGGCTTCGATTCGGTCTGGGCGGTCGAGCATCATTTCGATGATTACACGATGTGTCCCGACCCGGTTCAGTTTCTCACCTACATGGCCGGGCGGACCAAGAAGGCGCTGCTCGGCTCGATGGTTGTGGTGCTGCCATGGCATGACCCGCTCCGGGTCGCCGAGCAGGTCGCGCTCATCGATCACATCTCCGATGGGCGGTTTATCTTCGGAATCGGGCGCGGTCTCGCACGCATCGAGTACGAGGGCTTCCGCATCGACCAGAACGAGGGGCGCAGCCTGTTCGTCGAATATGCCGAGCTGATCATGAACGCCCTCGAGAAGGGCTACATGGAAGGCGGCTCCTTCACCAAGCAGCCGCGCCGCGAGATTCGTCCGTTCCCGTTCAAGTCTTTCAAGGGACGCACCTACGCTGCGGCGGTCTCGCCGGAATCCATGCCGATCATGGCGAAGCTGGGAGTGGGTCTGCTGGTGATTCCGCAGAAGCCGTGGGAAGCGGTCAAGAAAGACTTCGAGGTCTACCATCAGGTCTGGCGCGAAGTGAACGGTACCCCTCCGCCCAAGCCACTGAGCGGTGGATTTGTTTTCGTCGACGAGAACAAGGATCGCGCCGAAGAGCAGGCGATGAAGTGGTTGGCGGGCAACTACAGGACCGTGATCAAGCACTACGAGATGCAATCGGAGAAATTCGGGACCTGGAAGAGTTACGAATCCTACCGGCAGATCAACAAGTTTATCGCCAAGCACGGTATCGATGGAGCGGCGCTGGATTTCGCGAAGCTGATGCCGTGGGGGACCCCGGACATGGTGCTGGAGAAGCTCAAGTTCATCCGCGAAACTATAGACGCACGAGGCTTCATGCTGAATTTCAGCTACGCGGGGATGCCGTTCGATGAGGTAGAGCGCAATCTCAAGTGCTTTGCGAAGCACGTGCTGCCTGAAGTGAAGAAGTGGCCGGCGGAACCACTGGGTGAGGGGGCCGAGCTTCCCACTCACGCCGCGGCTTAGAAGACAGTTAGAACGACGCAAAACAGGGGCGATCGGAAACGGCCGCCCCTGTTGCTTTTTCTACAGCTCGACCTTGAAATTCCTGTAGTCGGCGCCGGCAAATGAGATGCGCCGGGGCGTCACGCGGATCATCTTGAGCGCGTCATTCGAAAAGAAGCGCTCTTCGAACGGATTCTTCCTAATGAAATGGTCTTTCAGCACGTTCCACTGGTCGCCGCGCGGAATTTCAGTCGCAGTCCCATAGATAGTGGCCCGATTCACACGGAACGTCGCGATGTCGCCCTTGTCACGATCGTCGACCTGGACCGTGACGCCCGGCCGTTCGATCAGGTTCCGGTACTTCTCGCTGTCGCCCATTATGAAAAGCAGCTCGAGTTCAGGCGTCTCAGCAAATGCCTGCATCGTGGCGGTCGGCCATTCTCGCCCCTGAGTGGAGATGATCGCCACGTGCTGACTCCCAAACAGGTTAAGCAACTTCTGCTTCTGGAGGTCATCCATCATGGGGGTCGTTGTACTACAGGCCCTTGTCTCGAAACATCAGCCCCAAGGTGCCCTTCGCCATGGTGCTCGTCGTCCCCTGACCAAGACGGTTTTGGGTCGCTCGTCCCCGAGAAAATGTCTGACGGAGCCAGAACGGGTGATAATTTGTAAAACCGGCCAAGGAGAGGGCCTGGGTGCGCCATAGCGCTATGTCCGTTTGCTTTCGTCAGCAAGGAACTTCTCTTCCGCGGGGGTCGAAAGGCGGCCGAGAATCGCGTTGCGATGAGGGAAGCGGCCGAATCGGCGGATCACTTCGCGATGGTGTTCCGCGTAGCCGAGATTGCTGTTGCGGTCGGAAGCGTGATCGGCAAGTGAGCGAAAGAGGCAAACCGATTCATCCTGATCTTCGAGGTTCTCGGCGTGCATGAAAGGCATGTAGATAAAGCTGCGCTCGATCGGCTCGAGCGTGAGATCGAATCGCTTTGCGATCGCCTCGCGGGCGTTTGCACACGCCGCGGCGTCGGTAGCGAATGCTCTGGCGCTGCCGCGGAATAGGTTACGTGAAAATTGGTCAAGCAAGAGGATCAGCGCGAGCATGCCCCGGGGTTCGGATTTCCAATCGTCGAGCTGGCCGGCGGCGGCACGCTGGTAGTCCTGAAGAAATTCGTCGGCGCACATCTTGTCGAACCCCGGATCAGCTACAAACCACACGCGCCGATCCTCTCTGGGTTGGTCATCTGGCCCAAACCAGAACTGCAGAATGTCATCGACCCGCGGGTTCATTATCTGCTCCGACCTTACAAAATGGGAGAGAAGTTGTGGCCCGGTGGGAAGGATTCCAAGACAATTTTCAAAATGGCCCTCTCTGGCGCGAATCAGGAGCCCCGGAGACCTTGAGGCTTGCACCTGGAAGTGTAGATCAGGCCGCCTGCTTTTTCACCGAAGTCTGGTCGTGCGGCTGGCCAAAACCGGCGCGCAGCACGAAGAGTGGTTCAAACGCGCGGCGATACTGCCACGCGAGGTATATCTCCAGTCCAATCACCAGTGCCGCCGGCCCAGCCCCGGCCGGTGCGAGCAACGCATGAAACAAGGCAATGTTAACCACCACCGGCGCAAGCAGCAGGAGAGCGATCGGCACCAGAATTCCACTCAGCAGCATCAGGCCGGCCACTATTTCCGTGCTCCATAGTAGCGGCATCATATAGCCTGTCTTAGCGAGCGCTCCGGCAAACGCGGCCGCCGGCGGCGGTAGGGTTTGCTCTCCCGCATGAAACATCGCGGCCACCGGGCCCGCGATGAAGATCATGCCGAGGAGACTTCGTAGGACGATGGTCAATTTGTGATTCATCGACAAATGTCCTTTGTGTAAGTTACCGCCTCGCTACCCAACGGAAGCGTCTCCCATCCGCATTCGCGCACCCGAGTCGGAAGCGGCGATCGGTTCGCCGAATCTGGAGTAGAGCTGCCACACGGTCAGGGCGAGGCTCACCATCAGCAGCGGAACGTAGAAACTCACGACCATCCAGGTAACACCGGTTGCAGCCCCGAACAGGTTTTCGTGGATGCCGTTGGAAATATTCGACACCGTGTCGAAAGCAGTCGTGACCACAAGCAACCAAGTCAAGGCGGCTGCCCCTTGGATTCTGTGTCGGAGGGCGAGGATCACAACCAACGCGAGCGCGGCGCCGGCGAGGTCTCCGTAGACGAGCCGCGTCAGGCCTACATCGGAAATCGGAAACCCGGCACGCTGGGCGGAGTAGGCTTGCAGCGCCACGTAGCGAAAGACATGTGGCCACACCAGGGCCGTCAGCGCGGTGGCTCGTTCCTGTCGAACGAGCCACGGTGCGATGTACCAGGCGGCTATGCTGCCGAACACCAGCATGCTCATCAATTGCGTGAGTCCCAACGCTGTTTTCAGCTCCACGTTCTCTTCCTCCTGAGCCACCGAGTGCCCGCTTATTATTCGGTCGAGACTTGCCGCGGCCGAATCGGCGCAAAGAAGTTAATGAGATTGCCATCCGGATCGCGGAACATCATCGACCGATTGCCCCACGGCTGATTGGTGGGCTCAAGCACGAATTCCCTGACCAGCTTTCCCAGGCGAATGCGCTCGAGATCCACGTCGTCGACCTGAAAGTCGAAAACGACGGATCGATTCGAGCCCGCCTGCGTGGCCCGCGCGCCATAGGCGTCCATAGTCTGTTGGCTCGAGATTGCCAGCGCAGCTCCACTGGCCACGAATTCGACATAAGCATCACTAAGGAAGGTCGGGGTGATTCCGGTCACCTCGCGATAGAAGTTCGCCAGGGCGCCTACGTCGGTAGTAACGATTCGAGCGAAGGACAACTTCATGGTTCCTCTTTTGGCCGGCCGTCGTCCTGTCGGCGTCCGGCAAGTTTGCTTTCAAATCTGAGACGGCGCAGCCGCGTCGCACGTGACAGCCGAGGTGCAGACCCCTTGCAGGTGTCGGTTAGACGCCTGGGAATGGGGTGCCGCGCGACTCTTCTTTGAACCTGCGCCGACTCGGAAACAACCGCGGCGGGGCCAGGCCGGCAGCTCTGTAGCAAACCTCGTGAAGGTTACTGATTCGCCGGAGGTGGGTGAGATCTCCGTCGCAGCAAATGCCGACGCTCATCGGTAGCCTAATCGCATCGTCGTGGCGAGGCGAAGGCGCAGAACTTGGTCTGCCTAGTATCGGCAAGAGGTAACTGAGCTACTTTTGTGAACACCCAGGTCAACGGGGCGGAGCACGCCATGCTGGTGCTGCTCCGCGATTTTTCATCTGGCCTGGGTCAGCTGTGCTTTCGGCATGACCCGCTCGAGGGCGTACTCATTTTGCTTAGTGCTGATATGCCAAGGAGTGCAGCTTCTCCGGATCGGCAAGAATGAAGATGTTGCGGATGCGCTGTCCCACCACCTCGAAACTCATCACGCCCAGCGGTTTGCCATCTATATACGTGATAATGGCGGGTGCCAGATTGATGTCGCGAATTTCGAAGGTGATGGCTCGTGGCGCCTGCGCTTGTCCCGCCAGCAGGAACCTCGCGACGCGGTCGTTGCCGTGCAGCGGGCGGGTGAGGCTGCGGACGGCTCCATAACGAACGCCGTGAGCGCCTCCGTCGGCGTACAGCGTGACGTCCGGGGCCAGAAGTTCGAGCAAGTTCGTGAGGTCGCCCTGTCGCGCGGCGTCCAAAAAGCGCTCCACGATCTTCCTTACCTCCGCGGGACTGATTGCAAATCGCACCCGCCCTCCCTGCATGTTCTTTCTGGCGCGATTGACGATCTGTCGGCAGTTCACCGGAGTCTTGCCTACGATTCTCGCGACTTCCGCGTAATCGAAATCGAATATTTCATGAAGCAGGAAGGCGGCGCGTTCCAGGGGAGCGAGACTTTGCAGCATGGTCAGAAAGGCTATTGATAGCGACTCGGCCAAGGTCGCGTTCTCGGGTGGCAGAGCCAGCAACGGTCCCGCGACTGGCTCCGGCAACGGCATTGCGGATGCGACCTCGCGCCGCGAGCGTGCCGAGCGAAGATGATCTAGACAAAGGTGCGTGACCACGGTGCACAGATAGGCTCGCGGGTTGTCAATTTTCTCGTGCGAGAAGGCTTCGACCCGCAGGTAGGTATCCTGCACCATGTCTTCGGCATCGGCAACGCTGCCGAGCATTCGGTATGCGATCGAGAACAGGAGCGGACGATAAGATTCAAAATCCACGGCTTACCCTGACAGGCCCTGAACGCTTGCGCTCGGCTGCAATGTGCCGCACTGCCCAAGCCATTCGGATAGCGCTGCGGTGAATGTTTCCGGCTCATCCTCCGGCGCAAAGTGGCCGGAGTTCCGAAGCAGAGTTACGCTCGCCTCCGGCAGCACGCGCTTCCACTCGTCGAGGAAGCCGGCCTGGTAGCCATGGTCCTTGATTCCGTACAGAAGCAGAAGCGGCGTGGTACGAAGCTTTGGGAGATCGGCTCTGAGGGCTTCGAAGAAAGGGACCTCTGCGCGAAGCCCATAGAGAAGACTCCCCAGATGGCGCCGCGCGTCGCGTTGCCGATACGGCCCGAGGATGGCGGCACACTCCGCCTCGCTGAATCGACCCGAGCTGCGCCCAATGCGGGTCGTCAATCTGGGCAGGAGGTTTAACGTTCGTTCAGGATGCGGAATGGACCCGAGCTCACCACCCTGACGAAGCGCCACATGGGCGGGAAAGCCTGCATCGACCATGCAAAACTGTTGGTAATCACCACTCCGGCGGCTCGCCGCTGTTCGGAAATAATCATTCGTAAGGCCGACGGGGCTGCCGTCGCGTGCGCTATCAAAGTGACATTCCTAAGGTCGAGATGTTGCACAAACTTCCGATAATAGGTCGAGTTGCGCTCAAACTCCCTTCCGCACGCGACCGGCGCCGTGGAGAGGCCTAGACCAGGCATGTCGACCGCAATGCACCGGAACTGTGTACGTAGCGAACCAATCGCATGGCGGAACATGAATGACCACATGGGGCTGCCATGCAAGAACAGCAAGGTTGGCCCGGTTCCTTCGTCTACATAGTGCAGTTGTGCATCTTCGATTCCGACAGACCGGCTGCCGAAGGGAAAGAGGGTTTCCGAAATCCAGACGGGACGCGTATAGGTCCCAGGCGGGGTTTTGGCGCTCAGTTCTTCAGCAAAAGCTGCCTTGTCTACGGTAGGCACGTGTTTCTGGTCCTCCGTCTTTGAGACGCGGAAGGAAGGAAAATTGTGACGCGTACTGATGGAACTCAATTTGAAGCTCTTATCAATAACCATTGACAGGAACTTCAATGGTGGCTACGGTCGAACGATGTCAGTGAAGACCTTGGCCTCCCGCTCTAGAGCCCGCCCCCTCGAGCAGCCCGAGCGCAAGGCCGCGTTGCTGCAAACCGCGATTCGGGTGTTCGCGCGGCGCGGACTCGGCGGTGCGCGTCACACCGAAATCGCCCGCGAAGCTGGGGTCTCAGTGCCTACGGTGTTCTTTTACTTTCCGACCCGCGAGGCGCTGGTGCGAGAAGTGCTCAATGAAGTTGCCAACTTTTATGAGGACATGACCGAGCGGATCCACGCTTCGAACCGTCCGGCGCCTGAAGTCGTCCTCGCGGCAGCGCGCGCCTTCGGCGATTCAGTGGTGACCCACCCTGACTATGCGTGCATTGTCCTTGAATGGAGCACTTCGATCCGCTCCGAACTCTGGCCACAGTATCTGCAATTCCAGGAAAAAGTGGTCGGCATCGTCGCCGAAACGGTGCGTCGTTGGCGCATCGAGACCGGCAGCCCTCGGGTCAAGGATGCTGAGAACGATGCGCGGGTTATCGCGGTTACCGGTTACGTACACGCGCAAATGAAAATCACCCACGTTCCCCAGTCGAAAATCGACCGGTTTCTTCAGACCGTGCTTTACGACACGCTGGGTGTGGAGGGCTTGAACCTAATCATCTAGTTAATTGCCGCCCGGCGGGGCCGTCCGGCGGGAAAGACTGAAGGAAAGCAAGGAGAATTCCATGAAAGTAGGCGGTGCGGTTATTTTTCAGAATCCCCTAAATCATCGTTCGGATTACGACGTCTATCGGGACGATCTGAAGATCGGCGATTTGTACGAGCCCCTTGGCTTCGATTCAATCTGGAGCGTCGAGCATCACTTCGACGACTACACGATGTGCCCCGATGTGCTGCAATTCCTGACCTACTACGCGGGGCGTACTCAGAATATCAAGCTCGGATCGATGGTCGTGGTGCTGCCCTGGCATGACCCCATCCGGGTGGCGGAACAAGTCTCGGTCGTCGACCACATGTCGAACGGTCGGATGATTCTCGGCCTGGGCCGAGGTCTCGCGCGGATTGAGTACGAGGGTTTTCGCGTCGAGATGGGCGAGTCTCGTGAGCGCTTCATCGAGTATGCGCAGATGATCATCGAAGGCCTCGAGAAGGGTTACATCGAACACCACGGAAAGTTCGTCCAGCAGCCCCGACGCGACATTCGGCCCAAGCCGTTCAAGAGCTTCAAGGGCCGTACCTATGCCGCGGCAGTGTCGCCGGAATCCTCACGCATCATGGCAAAACTCGGCATCGGCATCCTGATCATCCCGCAAAAGCCGTGGGAGGCGGTGGCGCAGGAGCTGAACGAATATCGCACCATCTACAAGCAGGTGAATGGCGGTGAGCCGCTGCCCACGATCGCGGCGGGTTGGACCCTCTGCGATCCGAGCGTGGAGCGCGCACACGAGATGGCGGTCAAATACATCGGCGGCTACTGGCACACCGCCCTGCGCCATTACGAGATGGCAGCGGATCATTTCGGGAAGGCCAAGGGCTACGAGTACTACGAGCAGATGGCCAAGAACCTGAAGGGGGGCGGCAAGGACGCATCGGTGGATTACTTTCTCAACCTCCAGGTCTGGGGCACGCCCGAAATGTGTTTCAACAAGATCGACGAGATCCGCAAGCGGGTGAACGCGGATCACTACACCGGCGTTTTCAGCTACGCGGGCATGCCGATCGAAGAGGCCGAGAAGAGCCTCAGACTGTTTGCGCGCGAAGTGATGCCCGAATTGAAGAAGCTCAACGGCGCGAAGGCCGAAGCGGCATAGAGTTCCCCCCGGTACGAGCCCCGACGGGATGGTGCGAGCGATCGCACCATCCCTCGTACCCCCAGGGAGGTGGAAAGCTAGCACATGGCGGTTCGGATATTTCCGATGGTGTGCGGATGGCTGGAGGTGGATGCGAAATTTATCCTCGACCGGCAGCCCGGCCGGTACAAGCTCCCCATCCCGAGCTTCCTCATCGAGCATTCCAAGGGCCGAGCCGTCTTCGACACCGGGCTCCATCGCGATCTGCAGGTTAATTCCGACCGACTCGGAGCGCTCGGCAAGGTTTTCCAGGTGTGCTTTCGAACCGGCGAGGATCTCGCCAGCCGCCTGCGGTCACACGACGTCGAACCCGCCCGAGTCGACTACCTGATAAACTCCCATCTGCATTTCGACCACGTGGGTGGTAACGCCGACCTGCCCAACGCCAGGCTGATCCTGCAGCGGCGCGAGTGGGAAGCCGGGGCGGATCCGGATCTGATCCGCAAGAACGGGTACAACCGCGCCGATTTCGATTTGGGCCATCCGCTGCAACTGGCCGATGGCGAGTACGATGTGTTCGGCGATGGCAGCGTCGTGTGTATTCCCAGCTATGGGCACACCGCGGGTCATCAATCTCTAAGAGTGCAGCTGGAAAGTGGGGAAACCGTGCTGACCGCGGATTCCTGCTATATGCGCAAGGCGCTCGACGAGATGGTGTTTCCGCCGTTTGCTCACAGCTACGACGCGATGCGCTCGGTGATGGAGCGCTACCGTGCAATGGAGCGGGTGGGAACGCGACTGATCTTTGGTCATGATTCCGCTCAGTGGCGCGAGGACGGAACACTCGCCTCGACGCTTTAAGCAGTAATTTTTTTCGCGCAAGGAAGTCGCAATGCGCATTGGCATTATTGGTGGAGGCCCCGGGAAAACCCTTAGCGATTTGGCAGATGAAGCCGCTCGCGCTCGCCACGATGGCTTCACGAGCTACTGGTTGTCGCGCGACACCAACGCGGATTTGCTGACTGCGGTCGCGGTCATCGGACGGGTGGTGCCCGATCTCGAGTTCGGAGTTTCTGTCACCGCGACGTTTCTGCGTCATCCTATGGCGTTGGCCGTTCAGGCACTCACGGTGCAGGAGGCGATCGGAAGCAGGCTGGTGCTCAACGTCGGGCCGCCACTGCCGCACAATCGTGAATCGTTTTCGGGTTTCATCTTCGAACAACCGACGATTCATATGCGACGCGTGGTGACGGTGCTGCGCAGGCTGCTCAATGGCGGGTCGATGGACGACCTGGGACGTACCATGGCGGTGCGCGGACGTGCCCAGGTGAATGCGGCGGCGCCGGCGGTCCTGATGTCGGCGTTCAAACCGGCGATGCTGCGATTTGCCGGCGAGGAAGCCGACGGTGTCGTCACCTGGATGGTGGGGCACAAGACCCTGGCAAACTTTGTCATTCCGCAGGTGAGACAAGCTGCGGCGAGTGGGTTCCGTCGACCGCCACGAATCCTCGCCGCGGTCGCAGTATGCGTGACCCGCAGGACCGAACCCGCGATCGACTCGGCTCGCGAACGGCTGGCGGTGTATGGGTCGATGGCTTCCTATCGATCGCTGCTTGCACGCGAAGGGGTGCTCTCGCCGCACGAATTGTTCGTAGTCGGCAGCGAGGAGCAGGTGCGCGCAGGGCTTGAACGATTCGCGCTGAGCGGCGCGAGCGAGTTGCTAGTGGCAGAGATGTGTCCCGATCCCGACTCCGCACGGCGCACGCGCCGACTGCTGGCATCGCTGGCGCAGGAATCAGAATTCGAAGCCGCGGACGCGCGCTGACGGGCGTCGGACGACCACGCATCGCGCCGTGACGGTGGCCCGACTCCGGCCTTCTTCTATACAGAGCTCAACCGAAAACAACTAGCAGGTGTGGTGCTCGCGTCTCGGTTTGCAGCCCCGACAACACCACGAGTCGTCCGCTCACAGGGTTCGCTTAAACGAGATGCTGGCCAAGGCGAGGGTGACGGTCATGAAGACCAGCAGAAACGTGATGTCTCGGGTGACGGCGGCGAGGTCTGCGCCTTTGAAGAGGATGGATTTGAGAGCGCTGACCGCGTGGGTCTCCGGGTTGTAACGGGCGAAGGCCTTGAGCCACGGAGGGAAGCTTTCGATCGGGTAGATCGCACCGCTTGGAAAAAACAGGATCACGTTCAGGAACCCGGCGAAGGTGCCTACCAGGCGCGGATGGCTGGCGCGGCCCAGGATCGAGAACGTCATCGCCAGCAGCCCCGTCGAGGTGATCACAATGATCGCGATGAGCGTAAGCAGCGCCGGGAGGCCTCCCTCGATGCGCCCGCGCGTGATCAGCAGGCCGAGGAACAGCACCGTGATTCCGGCGATACTGGTAATCGTCACGCCGCTGCCCAGAATTCCCGCCGCGATATTCCAGCGCGAAAGCGGAGTGACCAGGTAGCACTCGGTGATGCCCATGAACTTGTCCATGACCCAGTTGAACACGCCGGACATGAGCGATCCCATGAAGATCGCCATCACGATCACACCCGGTATGAGTCCCCGATCGTAGTCGACATACTGAAACAGCCAGGTTGCACGCAGCACGATCTGGTTCAGCTTGGGTTCACGCGCGGTGACAAAACTGATCTTCACCGCCTGCGCCGCCTCGGCCATGACGGCTTCGATGGTCGAGGCACTGACCGAGTCGACGTTGTCGGTGAACAGGCCGACTTCGGCAATGCGCCCCTCGCCAACGCTGTGGCTGAAGTCAGGCGGAATTATCACCGCGCCCTTGTATTGGCCGTTGCGCACGGCTTCGATTGCCTGCGCGGGATCCGGCGCGAATGAGACCGTGACCGTCTTGGGGCCGGCCTGCAGCGCGAGCAGTTGCTCGACCAGCCGCCGCGCATACTCGCCGTGATCCTGCGCGACGACCACCACCGGCAGATGCTTCAGCTGACCTTGGAAGGAATTGCCGATGATGACGAGATAGATGATCGGCATCAGGATGGTCGAGATCAGCGTGAGTGGATTGCGCCTGAGCTTGAGGAGATCACGCCGCATTATCGCCAGGGTCTTCATGGGCTCATCCGCGCGACTGCGGCATTCCCGCGCCGACCAGGAAGCTCACCTTCTTGGCGGGTTCATCGCGGAGCGATCGCCCCGTGAAACGGATGAATACATCTTCCAGCGACAACCGGTGCACGCTTATCGAGGTGACGCTCGCCCCGGCTGATTCTACGCGATCGATTATTTTGGGGACCACGTGCGGGCCGTTGTCCGCACCCAGCGTCAGCTTGCCGTTTCCGTTGTGCTCTACCTCGCGCAGATAAGGTTCCTGCTTGAGCAGTGTGGCAACCGAGGCGCCATCGCCTTCGATCTCGAGCTCGACACGATCCGCGCCTTCGACCATCCGCTTCAATCCGGACGGAGTGTCGAGGGCGATTATTTTGCCGTGATCGACGATCGCGATTCGATCGCAGAGCTGCTCCGCTTCGTCCATGTAGTGCGTCGTCAGCGAGATGGTTATCTCGCTTTCCTTGCGCAGGGCTTCGAGCAAATCCCACACCGCGCGCCGGCTTTGGGGATCAAGCCCGATGGTCGGTTCGTCGAGGAACAAGACCTCTGGCGAATGGATCAGTCCGCGCGCGATCTCGAGCCGGCGCCGCATTCCACCCGAGTAGGTCGCGACGAGGTCGTTGGCGCGTTCGCGCAGCCCCACCATTTCGAGCAGGCGGCGGGCGCGCTCGTGCCGCTTGCGCCGAGGTACATCGTAGAACTCGCCGTAGATGTCGATATTTTCCCAGCCGGTGAGATCCAGATCGGAGGTCAGTGCCTGCGGAATTACTCCGATACGTTCGCGAACCCGAGTCGGGTGACGGATTACATCACGCCCAGCGACGGTGGCCTTTCCGGCCGTAACTGGCAGCAGCGTGGTCAGCATCCTGACCAGCGTGGTCTTGCCCGCTCCGTTGGGGCCCAGCAGTCCGAAGACCTCGCCGCGCCGCACCTCGAAGCTGACGCTGTCGACCGCGGTGAAGCTACCGAACCGCTTCGTCAGCTCCGTGGTTTGAATTGCGGCTGAGGCGAGTTCCATCGTTACGCAGAAAAGTCACTTCGGCAGTCATCCCGGGCTTGGCTTCATCGCCAGCCTGCAGGAGTTGCACCTTTATATAGAAGGTCCTGATGTCCTGTCGTCCGCGGCGAACATCGTGTTCGGTGGCAAATTGGCCTTCTTGGCCGATGGCCATCACACGGCCGCTCAGATAAGTGGGAGGATTGGTGGGAAGCCGAACGCGAGCGGGTTTGCCGATATACAGCGAGCCGAGGTCGGTTTCTTCCACATCGACCCGCGCCCAAATCGTCGAAAGATCGTCGATGGTGAGGATCGGAGTGCCGGGCGTGACCCATTCGCCGACCTGCAGAGCTTTGTTCACCACCACCCCATCGACGGGCGCCAGAATTTTCGTGTCACGCAGCTGATCCTGATAGTAGCTTACCATCGCACGCGCGCTCGCGAGCGCGGCCTGGGTCTCATCTACCGCCGTGAGCGCGTCGTCACGCTGTTTCACCGACACGATTTGCTCGGCGAAGAGTTTGTTAGTGCGATCGAAATCGCGGCGCGCTTGCGCGACATCTGCCGTCGCCTTGACGACATCGGCCTGTGCCTTGACGAGCTGGTTGCGGAGGTCGACGTATTCGACCTCGCACACCGCCTGTCCGCGCTTTATTCGGTCACCCTCGATGAGGTTCAGGGAAATGATGCGCCCTGCGATGCGGCTGGTGACGTTGACCTCCGGCGCCTCGATTATTCCAACCACGTCGATCTTGCTGGTATCAACCGGCGGCCAAAGGTAGTGGTTGCCGAACCAGTAAAAACCGTATCCGAGCCCGCCCAGGATCGACAGCGTGATGAGGCGGCGAATGATTTTACGAATCATGGGCGAGCGACCTTGCGATGATTCGCCGCACCGTCCTGACTCAGGCCGCGGACCACCATCTCACCCAGCTCATCGCCAATTTGGTCGACCGGGCGCTGCGCGCCGTAGAAGAGCATCACGTGGCGGATGCTGCCGAGGATCGCAAAGGTGGCCAGGCGCGCATCCACCGCACGAAACGCGCCGCTCTGGACGCCCTCTTCGATAAGTGAGTTGAAGAATCGAACTCCGCGATCGCGCCATTCCTCGCGCAGGCGGTTGCGTGCCTCCGGCATCCGAGGTTCTTCGGTCATCATCAGGCGAAGCAGGTCGCGCCGCTGATCGTAAAATTCGCTGATCAGGGTGATGGCGCGGCGCAGCCTGACTTTGACGTCGGCTTGAGGATCAACTGACGCCTGGTAATTCCGCGCCGTCGATTCCATTCCGTCGTTCAAAATTCCGAGGTAGAGGTCCTCCTTGGATTGGAAGTAGAGGTAGAGTGTCCCCTTGGCGACGCCAGCGGCCTCGGCGACGCGGTCCATCGTGACGGCCTGATAGGACTCGTTGGCGAATAACTTAAGGCCCGCTTCGATGATACGTTCTCGCTTGGAACTCTGAGATACCTGGGGCTGCACCAAACTCGGATCGAGAGGCTCGTTATAGCCGACAGCAGCGGCTTTTCTGATTGGGCCAACCATGAACTGACCAGTCAGTCATCATTGCGGGAATCGCCAAAACGAGTCAACCTTTGCTACAAAGTGACGAGAATTCGTCTCCCATAGAACCCAGGCCATCGCCGATCGATCGAGGACATTGGGTCGAGGCAAGTGGATGAGGGTGCGGCGATTTTTCTGATTCGCATCTCATCTGCTGCTGCAGCGGAGTCCAGAAAGAACTCTCTTTCTTCTCCTTAGCCCCAATCGCAATAGACTTGGTCTCGCGAAAATGCCAATTCTTTTTCGGTGCGCGCCCTTAGCTCAGCGGATCAGAGCATCTGACTTCGGATCAGAGGGTCGGGGGTTCAAATCCCTCAGGGCGCGCCAACTATTCAGGGGGTCCGGCCCGGAGACATAGGTAACACAATGTACCGGCTACATAGGTGACAACCTGGGGCCGAACGGGTTGTCGAGCGGTTCGAGCAC